>JBGASC010000019.1:0-95397 GCA_044229935.1 Planctomycetota bacterium
GCCGAGCTCGGCCAGCGACTTCAGGCGCGCCAGCGCCTCGGAGAGCGTCTCGCCCGCGATGTAGCGCGCCGCCAGGCGCCGCATGATCGACTTGGGGACGTAGGGCAGGACCAGCAGAACGGGCTTGGTGAGGAGCGCCATGGGTGCCTGGTGGGGGGAACGCGCGAGTGTAGCGTTGCCCGCCGCGGATCTCGCGCTCTAGGATGCCGCGCATGTCCGCTGCGCTCGCCGAGACGATCCGCGTGGTGCTGGTGACGGCGCCCGACCTCGCCGCCGCGCGCACGCTCGCCCGCAGGATGGTCGAAGGCCGTATGGCGGCCTGCGTCAACCTGCTCCCCGGCGTCGAGAGCGTCTACCGCTGGCAGGGTGCGCTCGAGAGCGCGAACGAGGTGCTGCTGGTGATCAAGACCAGCGCCGAGCGCCTCGCCGAGCTCGAGGGCTTCGTCGCCCGGGAGCATCCCTACGAGGTGCCCGAATTCGTGGTCCTCGATCCGTCGCACGTCGGCGCGAACTACCTCGCCTGGCTCGTGCGGGAGCTGCGCGCATGAGCCGCCTCCGCGCCCTCGCGGCGATCGCGCTCGCGCTCCTCGCCGGCTGCAATCCCGCGCGCCCGGGTCTGCAGCCGCGCAACCTCGTGCTGGTGACCTGCGACGGTCTGCGCGCCGACCACCTCTCGTGCTACGCGCATTCGCGGCCCTCGAGCGCGCTCCCCAGCGACCCGCACCAGCGCCTCGAAGGCCGCGCGCTCGCGCTCGACGACCTCGCCGCCTCGGGCGTGGTCTTCGCGCAGGCCTTCGCGCCCTCGCCGCTGAGGCTTCCGTCGCTGGCGGCGCTCCTGACCGGCCGTCCGCCCGTCGAGACGGGCGTGCTCGACGATCGCTCGCGCCTGCCGCGCGACCTGCCGACGCTGGCCGAGCTCGCGCACGCCGCGGGCTTCGCCAGCGCGGCCTTCGTCACGCAACCGCGCGTCGACATCCTCTCCGCGCTCGGCCGCGGCTTCGACGAGGCGCACGCCTGCGCCAGCGACGCCGACACGCTGGCGCTGGCGCGCAGCTGGCTCGAGCGCGACTTCGGCGACCACGCTCGCGTGTTCCTGTGGATCCACCTCTCCGGACTCGAGCCGCCCTGGGAGGAGATCCCGACCAGCCAGCTCGAGGAGCCCGAGATGTGGCCGCGGCGCTTCCTCGACCCGCGCTACCACGGCCCGGCCGACGGCTCGCCGGCCTTCTTCGAGCGCGTGCAGCGCGGCGATCCGCCGCTGGATCCCGCCGACCGCGTCGCGCTGAGCGAGCTCTACGACGGGCGCATCGCGGCCGTGCTCGGGAGGCTGACCTCGTTCCTGCGCGACGCCTTCGACTACCACCGCCGCGGCGCTGAGGTGACCGAGTTCTGGTCGCGCTCGCTCCTGATCTTCGCCGGCACGCACGGCTTCGATCTGGGCGAGCGCGGCAACGCCCTGGCGGCGGAGCTGCAGGACGACCAGCTGCTCGTGCCGCTGATCCTGCGACACCCCGACAGCCTTACGGGCGAGCGCGTGATGCTCTCGACCGTCGAGCTGACCGACGTGCTGCCGACGGTGGTCGAGCTGCTCGACCTGCCGCGGCCGCGCGTCGTGGTCGGGCGCTCGCTGCTCGCGCTGACCGACGCGCACCCCTCGCAGCGCTTCGCGGCGCATTCGGCCATCACGCAGACCGGCCAGCGCATCTTCAGCGTGCGCGACGCGCGCTGGCGCATGATCTGGAACCCGTACCGCTCGAAGTTCCCGGCCGGCGATCCGCACCGCGACCTGCCGGTCGTCGCCCTCTACGACCACGCCTCCGGTCGAGCGGGAACCGAGGACGTCTCGGCCCTCTATCCGGACGTCGTCTCGCGTCTGCAGCAGGAGGTCAAGAACTGGATCACGCACCAGGTCTTCCGCGCCAGCCTGCCGATCGAGGGAAGGCGCGCGCTCGAGGCCCCCAAGCACTGATCCGCGCGCGGAATGCGCTCAAGCCCGCGGCCTGGGGCGCCGATGCCGGACGAGCCGCATGCTCCTCGCCCTCCTCGCGCTGCTCCCGATCCAGTCCGAGCCCGCACCGCCCGTGCAGACGCTGCGGCGCGAGTGCTTCGTGCTCGAGGCGCCCTCTCGCGCGCCCGGCGGCGACCCGCTGGGCTGGGCCGAGTTCCTGCGGCGCGAGAACGAGCACGGCATGGTGCTCGAGTGCGAGTACGTCTTCCTGCGCCCGCAGCCCGCCGATCGCTGGCGCGTGCGGCTGGTCGAGCAGCTCGACGACAGCGGCCCGCGTCTGGTCTGGCGCGAGATCGGCACCGCGGCCGGCCGCACGCTGACGCTGGAGCACGCGAGCGAGCCCGAGCAGTGGCGCTGCCAGGCCTTCGAGCGCGACGAGCGCGTGCAGTGCTCGCTCGACACGCGCCAGGGCGCCGTCTTCCCGCTCTACCTGCTCGAGCTGGCGCGCCAGGGTCACCTCGCCGCGGGCGAGCTGTACGTGTTCGATCCGCTGGAGACCGCGCTGGTGCCGCGGCGGATCTCGACCGTCTACGCGCCCTCGAGCGGCGTGCGCACGCGCACGCTGGAGCTCGCGCGCACCGACGGCACGCTGGCCGGCCGCTGGACCTTCGCCGGTTCGGAGCTGGTCTCGTTCCAGGCGCAGGAGGGCGGCCCGATCGCGCGCCGCATCGAGCCCGAGGAGTACCTGCGCGCCGCGGGTCACGTGGTCGATCTCGCCGGTCCGCGCGCGCGTCCTGCAGCGTGTTCGGATTCGGCAAAGTAGCCGCGACGGATCCCGGCGCGGTGAACGGGGGCGAGCCCCGATCTGCTACGCTTGCGACGCTGCCCCCATGCGTCCCCGCGCGTCCGTGTCCCGTCCGCGAGCCCCCGCCGCGGGCCCCTGGTTCCTGTGTCTCCCGCTGCTGTTCGGCGCCTGCAAGAGCAGCGCGGAGCAGCGCGCGGACGCCGATCGCGAGAGCTACGAGCTCGTCGCCAAGCGCCGCGCGGAGCTGGGCTTCCCCGGCTCCTTCAGCATCGACGCGCCCGAGGACAGCCTGCGCAAGCGCATCCTGCGCGGCGAGGTGCAGCAGCTCCCGGCGCTGCGCCTGACGCAGGTGCTCGACATCGCGGCGGAGAACAGCCGCGACTACCAGACGCAGCGCGAGACGCTCTTCCTCTCGGCGCTGGACCTGACGCTCGAGCGCTGGCAGTTCCACTGGAAGCCCTCGGCCGGCGTCGACGCCAACGTCGACGGGACCGGCGGCACCGCGGAGAACGCCGGGGTGGGCGCGGGGCTGGGCCTGACCAAGGTGCTCGGCTCCGGTGCGAGCGTGGCCCTCGACCTGGGCGCGAGCATCGCGCGCTCGCTGACCTTCGAGGACGGCTGGCATCCGACGACCAACCTCGGGCTCTCGATCACGCAGCCGCTGCTGCGCGGCTTCGGCGAGCGCATCGTGCTCGAGCCGCTGACGCAGGCCGAGCGCAACCTGGTCTACGCCGTGCGCACCTACGAGCGCTACCGGCGCACCTACGCGGTCGATGCGGCGACGCGCTACTGGCGCCTGCTGCAGAGCATGAAGGCGGTCGAGAACCAGGCGGCCAACTACAAGAGCCTGCAGGACCTGACGCAGCGCAACGAGGCGCTCGCCGCGGCCGGCCGCCTCTCCGACATCGAGGTCGGCCAGGCGCGCCAGAACGAGCTGCGCTCGCGCAACGACCTGATCGGCGCGCGCGCCCGGCTCGCGACGCAGCTGGACGACTTCAAGTTCTTCCTCGGCCTGCCGATCGAGTACGAGATCGAGCTCGACAAGACCGCGCTCGACGAGCTCGCAGAGCAGGCCGCCGGCGGCGAGATCTCCGAGCAGCTCGCGCTGCCCTTCGCGATCGCGCACCGCCTCGACCACCTGACCGTGCTCGACAAGTTCGACGACCGCCGGCGCAAGGTGCTGGTGGCCGAGGACCAGCTGCGCTCGGGCCTGACGCTGGCCGTGAACGCCGACGTCGCGAGCGGCTCGGGCCGGCCGCTGGACTACGACTTCCGCGACACCAGCTGGTCGACCACGCTCTCCTGGCAGCTGCCGATCGACCTCGTGCCCGAGCGCAACGGATACCGCAGCGCGCTGATCGCGCTCGAGGCCGCCGCGCGCGCCTGCGAGGCCAGCCAGGACGGGATCGAGGGCGACCTGCGCGACGAGCTGCGCACGATGCAGAGCCAGCGCGAGGGCTACCAGATCCAGCTCAACGCGGTCGAACTCGCCAGGCGCCGCCTCGACAGCGCCAAGCTCAAGATGGACGCGGGCCGCGCCGACACGCGCGACCGCCTGGAGGCCGAGGACGCGCTGCTGACGGCGAGCAACGCGGCGACCTCGGCCCTGATCGACTACACTCTGGCGCGGCTGGCGGTCTGGCGCGACCTCGAGATCCTGCGCGTCGACCAGGACGGCATCCACGCCGACGAAGCACTGCTGCAGGCGCCCGCACCGGGCGGCGGAGGGGCGGGCCAGGTTCCCGCCGGAGGCTAGCGATGGCGAAGAAGAAGAGCAGTCCCTGGATCTGGATCGTCCTGGCCGCGCTGGCGGCCGGCGGCTGGTGGGGCGGACGCGCCGCCGGCCTCTTCGGCACCCAGGTCGCGGTCGAGATGAAGGGCGTGCGCGTCAAGAAGGGGCCGCTGACGATCAGCGTGCTCGTGCGCGGCAACCTCTCGGCCAAGGACGCGGCCAGCGTGAAGTGCGAGATCGAGGGCCAGACCACCATCATCTCGCTGATCAAGGAGGGCACGCAGGTCAAGCCCGGCGACCTGCTCTGCGAGCTCGACTCCTCCTCGCTGATCGAGAAGAAGGTCGCGCAGGAGATCAGCCAGCAGTCGGCCGACGCGGCCTACACCAAGGCCAAGGCGCAGTACGACATCCAGGACAGCCAGAACAAGAGCGACATCGAGGCCGCCGAGCGCAAGCTCAAGTTCGCGGAGCTCGACCTGCAGAAGTACGACGAAGGCGACCGCCAGCAGCAGCTCAGCGACGCGGAGAACAAGATCGTCCTCGCGGACTCGAAGAAGTCGCAGGCCGAGAACACCGCCACCTGGTCGCGCACGCTCAGCGAGAAGGGCTTCCTCACCAAGACCGAGCTCGAGCGCGACCAGTACGACCTCACCAGCGCGCAGGTCTCGCTCGACCAGGCCAAGCTGGCGAAGGAGCTCCTGGTCAAGTACGACGACCCGCGCAAGCGCACCGAGCTCCTGGCCAACCTGGCCGAGGCCAAGCGCGGCCTCGAGCGCGCCAAGCTCAAGGCCGAGGCGATGATCGCCGACTACCAGTCGGGCAAGCTCTCGAGCGAAGCCAAGCTCAAGCTCGAGACCGAGAAGCTGCAGAAGTACGTCGACCAGCTCGCCAAGACCAAGATCCGCGCGCCCACGGCCGGCATGGTGGTCTACGCGCGCGTCGAGAGCGGCCGCATGGGCAACGACGCGCCGATCGCCGAGGGCACGACCGTGCGCGAGCGCCAGGAGATCATGCAGATCCCGCGCACCGGCGGCATGGTCGCCGAGGGCAGCGTCCACGAGAGCGTGCTCAAGCTCGTCTCGCCCGGGATGCCCTGCCGCGTGACGGTCGACGCGCTGCCCGGCGTCGAGTTCCCCGGCGAGGTGCAGCAGGTCGCGGTGCTGCCGGACAAGGGCAGCTGGTGGTCCAACCCCAACACGCGCCTTTACCCGGCGACGGTCGCGATCAAGGCGGTCGAGAACCCGACGCCCGAGCAGCAGAAGGGCTATGCCGACATGCGCCCGGGCATGTCGTGCAAGCTCGAGATCCTCTCGGCGCAGATCGAGGACTGCCTCTACGTGCCCGTGCAGTGCGTGGTGCTCGACAAGGGCGAGACCACCGCCTTCGTCCACGACCCCGCCGGCCCGCGGCAGGTCAAGGTCAAGGTCGGGCGTTCGAACGAGAAGTTCGTCGAGGTGCTCGACGGCCTCTCCGAGAACCAGGAGGTCCTGCTCGCGCCGCCGCCGGGTTTCGTTCCCGCGCAGGCCGAGGAGAAGCCCGGCGACATGCCCAAGGCCGCGGCGGTGCAGCCCGGCGAGATGCAGCCCAAACCCGCCGCGGGGGCCGGGAACGGTGCGCCCGCGATGCCCGGCGGCGACGGCGCGCAGCGCCAGCGCCCCAACTTCGATCCCGCCAACTTCGACCCGAGCAAGCTGCAGGGCCGCATGAAGGAACGCTGGGACGCGATGAGCGAGGACGAGCGCAAGCAGTTCCTCGAGAACATGAAGTCGGGCAACTTCGGCGGCCCCGGCGGCGGCGGTCGGCGCGGCGGCGGGCGCGGCAACGGCGGCGGCGAGAAGCCGGCCGACGGTTCGGGCGGCGGCGGAGGCGGGAAGTAGCGGATGACCGCCGGAGCGAAGGATGCGGCTCGCGATCGGGCCGGCGAGCCCGTCGTCGAGCTCACCGACGTCCGGCGCGTCTACCGCATGGGCCAGAACGAGGTGCGCGCCCTCGACGGGCTCACGTTCACGTTCCGCGCCGGCGAGTACTGGTCGATCATGGGCAGCTCGGGCTCGGGCAAGTCGACGCTGCTCAACCTGCTCGGCTGCATCGACCGGCCCTCGAGCGGCTCGTACAGGATCCGCGGGACGGAGGTCTCGACGCTCGACGACGACGAGCTCTCGGAGATCCGCGGCCAGCACATCGGCTTCGTCTTCCAGTCCTACAACCTGATCGCGCAGCTCAACGTGCTCGAGAACATCCTCGTGCCGCTCTTCTACTGGGACGAGCCGCCCGAGGACGCCGAGGAGCGCGCGCGCAAGCTCGCCGAGCGCGTCGGGCTGGGACAGCGCCTGGACCACAAGCCCAACGAGCTCTCGGGCGGCCAGCAGCAGCGCGTCGCGATCGCGCGCGCGCTCGTGAACGATCCCGCGATCCTGCTCGCCGACGAGGCGACGGGCAACCTCGACAGCAAGACCGCACAGGAGATCCTGGCGCTCTTCGACGAGCTGCACGCGGAGGGCAAGACGATCCTGCTCGTGACGCACGAGCCGAGCGTCGCGCGTCGCGCCGAGCACACGCTGCGCCTGTCCGACGGCCGCATCGCCGAGGTGCTGCACAACCGCGAGGGGGTGAAGGCGTGAAGAGCGGACTGATGCGCACCGTGCGCCTGGGCATCTCGAGCCTCCTGCTGCACAAGCTGCGCAGCATCCTCACGACGCTCGGCGTGCTCTTCGGCGTCTCGAGCGTGATCGCGATGCTGGCGATCGGCGAGGGCGCCTCCAAGCACGCGCAGGAGCTGATCCGCGAGCTCGGCAGCCAGAACGTGATCCTGCGCAGCGTCAAGCCGCCCGAGGACCTCGTCACCGGCGGCCAGCAGGCGCGCATGGCCTCCTACGGCCTGACCGAGACC
Organism: Planctomycetota bacterium; assembly: GCA_044229935.1. GTDB lineage: Bacteria > Planctomycetota > UBA1135 > UBA1135 > JADJLZ01. The sequence goes on from JBGASC010000019.1 coordinate 7,376, forward strand.
GATCTCGCGCGCGTGCGCGACTCGTTCCCGGCCGTGACGCGCGCCGTGCCGGTGCGCGTGCTGCAGCAGGAGGTGCGCTACGAGACCCGCGCGCTCAACCCGCGCGTGCTCGCCACGACCTGGCAGTACCGCGACGTCACGGGCCGGCCGATCTGCGAGGGCCGCTTCCTCTCGCCTGACGACGAGCGCACCGTCGCCAACGTCTGCGTGCTCGGCTTCGAGGTCGCGCGCTACCTGATCCCCTTCGACTCCGCCGTGGGCAAGGACATCAAGGTCGGCGCGGAGTACTTCACCTGCGTCGGCGTGATGCTGCCGCGCGTGCCGCTCTCGGCCGATCCGCCGCAGGCCGGCGCGGACGTGACCGGCGAGGTCTTCCTGCCGATGGAGACCGGCAACAAGTGGTTCGGCGACATCCAGGTCAAGATCCGCAGCGGCTCGCGCGAGATGGAACAGGTCGAGCTGCACGAGATCTACGCCGCCGTGGACGCCTCCGAGCACGTCGAGCTCGTGGCCAACGCGTCCAAGGAGATGCTGCGCCGCAACCACAACCAGCGCGACTACGAGGTCGTCGTGCCGCTCGAGCTGATGATGAAGGAGGAGGAGACCAAGCGCACCTTCAACATCGTGCTCGGCTCGATCGCCGGCATCTCGCTGCTCGTCGGCGGCATCGGCATCATGAACGTGATGCTCGCGACCGTGACCGAGCGCACGCGCGAGATCGGCATCCGCCGCGCGCTGGGCGCCAAGCGCCGGCACATCGTGACGCAGTTCCTGGTCGAGACGGTCGTGCTCTCGGTCGGCGGCGGTCTGCTCGGGATCGCGCTGGGGCTCCTGATCCCGGTGATCGTCGAGCGCACCGCGAACATGCCGACGATCGTCACGCCGAGCGCGCCGCTGCTCGCGTTCGGGATCTCGGCCCTGATCGGCGTGGTGTTCGGGCTGTACCCGGCCTGGCGCGCCGCGAACATGGACCCGGTCGAGGCGCTGCGGCACGAGTAGCGGCGAGTTCGGGGGCCGTCGGCCGACAGCGTCCGGAGGTGTTCTTGAGAACCCGCTTGACAGCCTCTCGGGGGGGGGGGGTAGAAGCCAGAGCATGAAGATGTGCTCGCAGCCTCTTCTTGCAGCTCTCATTGTGCTCGCGGCAGGGGCCGGGTTCTTCGTCGGCCGCTACTCGACCTCCAGTCGCGAAGAAGCGCCAAATCGAACCACATCTGACGGCGCGCCACGTCGAAGCGAATCGGAAGCGAAGCCTGTCGGAGTCCTGCCCGAGGACAGTGACCGGCGCTCCATGCCAGTACAGGCTCAGCCACAGCCTGAGGCGGAACTCAAGGGCGGCGTTGCACAGCAGAGCATGAAGCCCGTGCAGGAAGCCGCGAAGAGCGAAGACCAGAAGCTGCGGGAGCGTTTGACGGCTGACATGGCCCGACTCGAGGCTGCAGCAAAAGGAGATCGGTTCTGGGCGGCACAGCGACTGATGTGCGAGTGTATCTCGGTGATCATGGACAAGGCCGGCACGTCCATTCCCTCGCCTGATGGCCCGCACAAGCTTCCGCAGGAGAGCGACTCCTTCGTGTTCCTTACCAATGGCCGCATCTACAAGTTCCGGCGCGGCGAATTTCCCGAGTACGACGCCATGATGAAGGTCTGGAACTCACCCAACTCGGGAGGACCGAAATCGCTCGAGGATTTGCAGTCGCTCGGGATGGCCGGATCGGACCAGCAGAACTTCGAATTGGATGTGGAGACGATCGAGCAGACCAAGATCAGGTGCCAGGAGGTGCTGGCGCTGCTTGGCGGCGCGCGTTGAGGTCTTCTGATGCGCGCAACACGTGTATTCGAGAACGGGGATGAGAATCATGACCAAGTGGAGTTCCTGCCTTGCGAGTCTCAGCGCGCTTCTCGCACTACCAGGGTGGTCCGTCGGCGCACAGCAGCCGTATTGCCCATCCACTTGCACGGGCCATATCGAGGGCGATCATCAGGGCACCCATCCAGGCCTTGCACTCATCGTGGTGGTTGGCACCCCGACAAATGGCGATGGTTCGCCGTTCTGCGAGACCTGCACGCCTTGCAGGGTCGGAATCGCGGTGAGCTGGGATGGCAACGCGCTGGACAAGTGCATTACCGTGAATCACGGGGGTACCGGCTGGACTCCTCCTTCGAAGGACTACACCCGCATCGGGAGGTTTACGTCTGTCTGCGATGGCAACTGGGACTGCATCGAGCTCCAGATCGGGGACTGTGGGTCGATTCCCGGCTCGTTCGACTACCAGTAGATCATCTGCCTATCTTGCCCCTGCACCCCACACTGAGTCGGGCTGCAGGGCCGGTGTCCTGGCGCGCCGCGAACATGGACCCGGTCGAGGCGCTGCGGCACGAGTAGCCGCGCAGCTCAGTCGCGGATGGGCTGCGGGTGCGCGTCGGGCGCGGGCAGCACGCGCACGCTGCCGCCCGCGGGGCCCGCGATGCGGACGACGATCTCCGTCGGTCCCGACTGCTGCGGCCAGACGAGGATCTCGCTCACGCCCGCGATCGAGATCTCGCTTCGCACGCCGGCTGCGAAGTAGCCGTGCTCGGTCTCGTGGTGCTGCGCGTCGAACGAGCGGTGGTACAGGATGCCCGGGCCGAGGTTCGCGATCGTGAGCTCGGTGCCGGAGATCTGGTCGATGCGCAGCGTCGCTTCGACGCTCGTGCGGATGTCGGCGTGCGGCAGCGAGAAGCAGGCCGCGAGGAGGGGAAGGAAGGCCGTCGCGAGAAGGGAAGTTCTCATGCACCCAGTCTAGCGCGCGCGGGTGTCTCCCCGCTCCCGGCGAGCCTCTCGCTCGCGCGCGGCTCTCGCTGCCGCCTCAGCGCGGCATCCAGCTGTGCGTGAAGACCACCCCGCGCAGGAAGGCCTCGCTGCGCAGGACGCTCGCATCCCTCCCGCGATCCAGGAGCCGTACGATGCGCGCCACGATGCGCGGCTCGTGCAGGGCCGCCAGCGCCGCGCAGGCGTGGTCGAGCTCGGCCGAGCTGAGCAGGTTGAACGGCGCGCGGCACTCGAACAGGCGCAGCGCCTCGCGCAGAGCCTCGCCGTGCGAAGAGCTGCGGAACATCGCGCCGCGGTAGGCGAGCATGAAGCTCCGCTCGGTGAAGTAGCAGGACAGCCGCAGGTAGAGGTACACGCCCGCGACGGACGACAGCACGGTCAGGATCACGGCCCACACGATGGATCTCCTTGCGCGCGGAACCGTAGCAGCCGCGCGGGAGGGAGGGGCGTGACAGTGCGGTAGCGGAAGCTCCGCGCTACTTCTTCGCGCCCTCGAGCAGCGCGATCTGTCCCTGCCGCGCGAGGTCGATCGCCTCGGCCAGGATGCGCGCGGCTTCCTGCGGCGCGTGGAAGCCCATCGAGTTCTCGGCCGCGACGAAGTCGGTGCGCCACTGCGCCTGGCGCTGCAGCTTGCGCGCGGGGTCGAGCTGTGCGTCGGCCACGCCGGCGTTCTTGGCCGTCTTCAGCGCGCCGATCAGGTCGACCGTCGCGTGCTCGGCCGCGTCGAGCAGCTTCTTCGTGCGGTCCTGGATCGCGGCGACGCGCGCGAGGATCTCCGTCTCCGGATAGGGGTGGCAGATCTGGCACGAGCGCGCGGGCTCGAGCAGCGGGCTGCGCACGTGGTGGTCGCTGAACTTGAGCGCCCCCTCGCGCTTGTAGGGCATGTGGCAGTCGGCGCAGGCGACGCCGCTGCGCGCGTGGATGCCCTGGCTCCACATCTCGAACTCGGGGTGCTGCGCCTTGAGCACCTTCGCGCCGCTGTCGGCGTGCGTCCAGTCGCTGAAGCCCTCGTCGTCGTAGTGCTTCTCGATCTCCTCGACCTTGAGGCCGTTGTCCCAGGGGTAGGTGACGAGCTTGCCCTCGCCCTTGAAGTAGTACTCGACGTGGCACTGGCCGCAGACCATCGAGCGCAGCTCCTGGCGCGAGGCGTCCTGGTTGGGATCGTAGTCGCGCGCACGCGAGCCCTTGCGCCAGAGCTCGATGCTCGGGAGGTGCGGCACGGGCTCGTTCGACTTCGCCAGCGCGCGGATGCCCGCGAGGAAGCCCGGGCGCGTGGCGCGCACGGCCATGGTCTCCGGGTCGTGGCAGTCCAGGCAGGCGACCGGGTGCTCGACCTTCTTGGTCGCCTCGTCGTAGGGGATGGCGCACATCTTGACGAAGCCCAGCTGCAGCTGAGCGAGGCCCTCGGAAGAGAGCAGCGGGTCGGTCAGCTTGCCGGCCGCGCCGTTCTCGATGCCGAGCTTGCGGTAGGCGACCAGGTTCGAGGCGTGGCACTGCAGGCACGAACCGGGCTGCTTCTTCTTCGTCACGCGCTCGGTCTCGCGCTGGTCGGAGAGCATGTAGGCGTGGCCGCGCTCCTCGCGGTAGTCGATCGAGAAGGCGTAGCCGGCGAAGATCGTGCGCAGCAGCGGATCGGCGTCGAGCTTCTGGATGTTCTCGCTGCCGCCGTAGCGCGTGCGCTCGATGTCGACCGTGCGCAGGTAGGCGTCGTACTCGCGCGGGAAGCTCTTGCCCCACTCCTTGGGGTCGGTGGTCGTCTCGTCGAGCGGCGCGAGGCGCAGCACGTCGTGGCGCGCCTCCTCCTTGTGCTCGGCGACGTTGCGGTAGAGCGCCATCACGCCGAGGGTGGCGAGCGCGGAGAGGATGGCGACGGCCCAGAAGGCGGCGCGTCCGGAACGGGAGGAGTTCATGGGGGCTCGAATCAGCGCAGCGGCCCGTGGGCCACCGCGGCATGGCAGTGGATGCAGTCGGTCTGTCCGCTCGCGGCGGCGGAAGCGTGCTGCGGCGGCGCGAGCTCGCCGACGAGCTCGCCGTGGCAGCGCAGGCAGTTCCGGCGCACGATCTCCAGGTCCTCGGGCAGGATCTGGATCGGCTCGTGGAAGTCGTTGAGCGTGAAGGCCCTGCTGTGGCGCCAGCCGTGCTTGACCTTGGTGACGTACTTGCCGACGAGATCGTGCGGCACGTGGCAGTCGTTGCAGGTCGCGAACGAGTGGTGCGTGGCCTTCTGCCACCCGTCGTACTCGTTGCGCATCACGTGGCAGTTGACGCAGGCGCGCGGATCGTTCGAGAGGTACGAGAGCCCCTCGGCGTACGAGAACGTGAACAGCCCGGTTCCCGCGAGCACGCCGAGCAGCGCGGCGGCAGCGATCCCGGCGAGGCCGAGGGGGGAGCGGAATGGGGTGGAGACGTTCATCAGGCGCGAGAGGGCGTGTCGCGACGGGAGACTATCCAGGCAGCGAGGGTGAGGGAAGGATCCAGCCCTGCGGCCAAGTGCGCAGATGGTGGACGCCTGCGCGCGACGTGTCGCGCGCTACTTCCCGCCGAGCGGCGTCACGCGGATCCCTGCACCTGATCGTCCGCTGATGCGCAGCTCGACGTGGCCCGCGCCCTCGCCGGGATGCTCGACGACGATCGCACGCAGGTCCTCGAGCGCGAAGTCCCAGCCCAGGCCCGGCGCGATCTTGACGTGCTGCGCCGCGGCGCCCTCGCGCACGAACTCGAAGAGCAGCTCGCCCGGGCCCTGGTTGACCAGGTGCACGCGCTCCCCGCGCAGGCCGTCGATGCGCACGCGCCCGGCGACCTCGGCGCGGATCGGCTTCTCGGCGAGCGAGACGCAGGCGGCGAAGGAGACGCAGGCGGTGAGCAGGAACGCGGCGGCGAGTGCGGATCTCATGCGGGACCTCGGCCGCACACGCTAGGCCAGCCGCGCCCGCAAGGCCAGCGCCTGCGCGAGGTGCTCGGCGCGCACCTCGCTCGCGCCCTCGAGATCGGCGACCGAGCGCGCCACGCGCCGCAGCGACTGCACCGCGCGCGCCGAGAGGCTGCGCGCGCGCGTCGCGCGCTCCAGCAGCGTGCGCGAGGGGCCCGCGAGCGGCGCGCAGCGGTCGAGCGCGTCGGCGTCGAGGTCGGCGTTGGTGCGCGGGCCCTGGCGCTCGCTCGCGAGCGCGCGCGCCGCGCGCACGCGCTCGACCAGCTGCGCCTCGCTCAGCGCGCCGGCGGGCTGGCCGAGCTCGCGCAGCGCGGCGGGCGAGAGCGCCAGCTCGTCGACCTCGGCGGGCAGGACCTCGACCACCAGGTCGATGCGGTCGAGCAGCGGGCCGCTGATGCGCCGGCGGTAGCGCTGCACGAACGTGGGCGGGCAGCGGCAGGCGACGCGCCGATGCCCGAGGTAGCCGCAGGGGCAGGGGTTCATCGCCGCGACCAGCTGGAAGCGCGAGGGCAGCTCGACCTGGCGCGCCGAGCGGCTGACGAGCACCGTGCCCGACTCCAGCGGCTGGCGCAGGGCCTCGAGCACCTCGCGGCGGAACTCGGGCAGCTCGTCGAGGAAGAGCACGCCGCGGTGCGCGAGCGTGATCTCGCCCGGCGTCGCCTGCAGCCCGCCGCCGATCATCGCCGCGTAGCTCGCGGTGTGGTGCGGCGCGCGGAAGGGGCGCGCGTGCGCCAGTCCGCCGGGCCAGCGCCCGGCGGCGGAGAGCGCCTGCGTGATCTCGAGGCGCTCCTCGAAGCTCGGCGGCGGGAGCAGGCGCGGCAGGCGCCGCGCGAGCATGCTCTTGCCCGCGCCCGGCGGTCCGAGGAAGAGGATGCCGTGCGAGCCCGCAGCCGCGACGGCCAGCGCGAGTTTGGCCTCGTCGAGCCCGCGGATGTCGTCCAGCGAGGGACCCTCGGGCGCGGGCGGCACCTCGTCGAGCTGCGGGACCAGGCGCGTCAGTGCCGTGCCGCTGCCCGAGAGGTGCGCGAGCACCGCGGCGAGGTGCCGCGCGGCGAAGACCTCCAGCTCCGCGACCGCGGCGGCCTCGCTGGCCGTGCTCGGCGGCGCGAACACGCGCCGCAGGCCGCGCTCGCGCGCCGCCAGCGCCGCGGCGAGGCCGCCGGGAACGCCGTGCAGTCGTCCGTCGATGCCGAGCTCGCCCAGGAACAGGCTGCCGCGCAGGAGACGTGCGTCGAAATGGCCGCTGGCCGCCGCGGCCGAGAGCGCCAGCGGCAGGTCGAGACTCTCACCCGACTTGCGCCGCGCCGCGGGCACGAGGTTGAGCCACAGCCTGCCGTTGCCCAGCGAGAGACCGTTCTCCTCGAGCGCGCTCTCCAGGCGACCCTTCGACTCGCGCAGCACCGGATCGGGCAGGCCGGTGAGCAGGATCTCGGTGCGCCCGCGCTCGCGCGACTCGAAGCGCGCCTCGACGGTGACGAGCTCGGCCGCGGTGCCGGACAACGAGGCTCCCAGGACGCGCACGGTCTTCATCCACCTCCAGAGACGCTCGCGCGGCCGCAAGGTCGCGCCTTCCCGCGCAGGAAATCGCGTCCCACGGCGATTCGGCGCGCGTATCCCGCGCGACGCTTGCCGGTTCCCGGCAGGCCCGGGATGCTGGGAGCCCCCATGGAGCACTACTACCACCGTCACGACCTGTCGAAGTTCCCCGAGATGGGCGCCAACGCGCCCGAGCTGGCCAAGAAGTTCTTCGACTGGTACGGCGCGGTCTTCGCCGACGGCGCGCTGACCGCGCGCGAGAAGTCGCTGATCGCGCTGGGCGTGGCGCACGCGGTGCAGTGCCCGTACTGCATCGACGCGTACACGCAGGACCTGCTCGGCAAGGGCTGCGATCTGGACCAGCTGACCGAGGCCGTGCACGTCGCGGCCGCGATCCGCGGCGGGGCCTCGCTCGTCCACGGCGTGCAGATGCGCAACACGGCGCAGCAGCTCTCGCTCTGAGGCGCCGCGCGTGAAGACGCTCCCCACGCTGGAGGAGGCGCGCTCGCCGCTCGCCTCCGGTCCCGAGCAGCTGCGCCGCCTCGCCGCGGTCGAGCTCGCCGACGCGCGCGGCGGGAGCTTCGAGCGCCACCTCGAGCGCGCCGGCCTCGCGCCGCTCACCGCGACGGGCCTGGAGGTGTTCCAGATCAACGTCGGCAAGCTCTGCAACCAGACCTGCGCGCACTGCCACGTCGACGCCGGGCCGACGCGCCGCGAGCAGATGTCGCGCGCGACGGCGGAGCTCGCGCTGCGCGTGCTCGCCTCGAGCTCGATCCCGACCGTCGACATCACCGGCGGCGCGCCCGAGCTCAACGAGAACTTCGAGTACCTCGTGCGCGAGTCGCGGCGCCTGGGCCGGCGCGTGCTCGACCGCTGCAACCTGACCGTGCTGCTCGCGCCGCGCTACGCGCACCTGCCGCGCTTCCTGGCCGACGAGGAGGTCGCGGTCGTGGCCTCGCTGCCGCACTACCGCGCGGAGTCCACCGATCGCCAGCGCGGCGCGGGCGTCTTCGCCGACTCGCTCGAGGCGCTGCGGCGGCTCAACGAGGTCGGCTACGGCCGCGAGGGGAGCGGGCTCGAGCTGGTGCTGGTCACCAACCCCGCCGGCGCGTTCCTGCCCGGCCAGAGCCAGCGTGCGCTCGAGGCCGAGTGGCGTCGCGAGCTGCGCCGGCTGCACGGGATCGAGTTCACGACGCTGTACACGATCACCAACATGCCGATCAGCCGCTACCTCGATTGGCTCGAGCGCTCGGGCAACCTCGCGGGCTACCTGGAGAAGCTGGTCGCCGCGTTCAACCCGGCCGCGGCCGCGGGCGTGATGTGCCGCACGACGATCAGCGTCGGCTGGGACGGGCGCCTCTTCGACTGCGACTTCAACCAGATGCTCGGGCTCCAGACCGGCTTCGGCGCGCCGCGCCACCTCGAGGAATTCGATCCGGCGCGCCTGGGGACGCGGCGCATCGTCACCGCGCGGCACTGCTTCGGCTGCACGGCGGGCGCGGGCTCGTCCTGCGGCGGAACGCTGGCCTGAGCGCGTGAAAACAGGCCGCCGGCGCGGGCTCACCCCGCACCGGCGGCATGCGTGCTTCGGACTCGGGGTCCTCGTCTCTCAGGGGCAGAACGTCACGCGCATCGCGTCGCTCAGGTTCGAACCCGCGCCAACCGGCTCGCGGAACCAGAACTGGAAGTTCCAGGTCGTGCCGCCGGTGATCTGCGCCGTGCCGGGCAGTTGCGTCAGGTCGACGGGGAGCGCGGCGGCGCCCGACTGGTTGACGATCACGGGGTGACCCGCGCGGTACAGGCCCGGGTAGAACGGGCTGATGCACAGGTAGCCGTTGGCGAAGGGGATCTGCGTCGGCTGCGCACCGTACACGAAGATGCCCGCGCGTCCGGCCGGGCAGTTGTAGGCCTGCAGGTTGAACGCGTTGCTCGTCACCGAGAAGCTGCCCGAGGCGCCCAGCGTCGCGCGCGCGCCGGTCGAGTTGATCGCCGCCGTGCAGTAGCGCGTGACGAAGCCGCAGTCGGGCACCACCAGCTCGATGTCGTACCAGTCCGCGCCGGCCCAGGCGTTGTCGTCGAACTCGACCACCACGCGGTAGCCGTTGCCCGCGCTGGGCGTCTCGACGATGGCGACCTGCCCGCGGCAGGCGATCGGGTTGACGTAGGCGTCGAAGCCCGAGAGCGGCAGCGCCGGAGTGATGCCCGTGGTCGTGTCCGAGGTGCAGCCGCCGCAATCGCGGTTCTCGCAGTCGGGCAGGTCGGACCAGGTCGGCCACCAGGCGACCCCGTTGATCCAGGTCGCCTCCATCGGCGTGTTGTTGTTGCAGTCGATGCGGCCGGGCGCGGCCGCGTCGAAGTGCTGCCACTGCGCCGTGCCGCCGCTCAGGATCAGTCGGCTGCGGCCATCGATCTCGGCACGCAGGTGCACGGTCGTCTGTGCGCCGGCGACGGCGGCGAGGGAGAGGGGAAGGAGGAGGCAGGCCAGCGTGCGGGAGAGCGACATGGTGAGTCTCAGGGGATCGCGAGGACCAGGGAGGACCGTCGAACTCTATCCCCGGAAACGCCTGCAGGCGGAGCGCGCGGCCGGCGCGCGAATGCGTAGTTCCTCAGCGACGAGTGCGGGTGTCCGGCGCGGCCTGGAGCGCCCTGCGCACATCGTCGGAAAACTCTTCTACGTCCTCGGGCCGGGTGTCCCAGGCGCACATCCAGCGCACCTCCAGCGAGCTCTCGCTCCAGATGTGGAAGCGCCAGCGCCGCTGCAGCCACTCGATCGCCGCGCGCGGGAGGCGCGCGAAGACCGCGTTGGCCTCGACCGGCCGGCTCGGCGCGAAGCCCGGGATCGCCTCGAGGCGCCGCGCGAGCTCGGTCGCCATCGCGTTGGCGTGGCGCGCGTTCGCGAGCCACAGGTCGTCCTCGAGCAGGCGCGCGAGCTGCGCGGCGAGGAAGCGCTGCTTCGACGCGAGCTGCAGGCCCTGCTTGCGCACCCAGGCGAAGTCGGGCGCGAGCTCGGGTCGCAGCAGGAGCACGGCCTCCGCGCCGAGGAGCCCGTTCTTCGTGCCGCCGAAGGAGACCAGATCGACGCCGACCTCGCTCGTCAGCGCGGCGAGCCCCAGCCCCTGTGCGGCGGCCGCGTTGCAGAGGCGCGCGCCGTCGACGTGCACGAGGAGCTCGTGCTCGTGCGCGACCTCCACCAGCGCGCGCAGCTCGTGCGGCCGGTAGAGCGTGCCGAGCTCGGTCGTGTTGGAGATCGTCACGACGCGCGGCTGCACGCGGTGCTGGTCGCCGCGCCCGTGGAGCTCGGCCAGGATCGCCGCGGGCGCGATCTTCCCGTCGATCGTGTCGAGCGCGATCAGCTTGCAGCCCGTGAAGCGCTCGGGCGCGCCGCACTCGTCGACGTCGACGTGCGCCGCGCGCGCGCACAGGATCGCCTGGTGCGCTCGCGTCACCGCCGCGAGCGCGAGGACGTTGGCGGCCGTGCCGTTGAAGACCGGGAAGGCGCGCGTCCGGCTGCCGAAGTGCGCGCGGAAGCGCTCCTCGGCGCGCGCGGTCCACTCGTCCTCGCCGTAGCTCGGCGCGTGCCCGACGTTGGCGCGCACGAGCGCCTCGAGGATGGCGGGGTGGGCGGGCGCCTGGTTGTCGCTCTCGAAGCCGGTGCGTGCGCTCATGGCGCGCGAGACTAGCGTCGCGCGCGCGGCCTGTCCTCAGAGCACGTCGCAGGCGCCGCCGGGGACGACGCGCACGCAGGGCAGGCGCTCGCCCGCGCCCTGCGGCAGGTACTCGATCGCGCGGCGCGCCCCGTCGACGAGCACATCGACGTGCACGGGCCGGTCGGCGCGCATCTCGCCGCGGAAGCCCGCCAGCGTCTGGCCCTCGGCGAGTCCGGCCCTCTCGGCGGCGGAACCGCGGACGAGATCCGTGATCGCCTTGGCCGCGCGGCTCTTCTCGAAGTCGAAGCCGAGCTCGTAGCCCGGCACCAGCGCGGGCTCGATCGCGAGGCAGGGCGCGAACGTGTCGGGCGCGAGCTCGAGCGTGGCGCCCTCGACGACCACCGCGCGCAGCTCGGCCGCGAGCGCGGCGTCGGTCCAGCGCGCGATGCGCGCGAGCAGCGTCTCGACGTCGAGCTTCTCGCCGCGCCGGCCGAGCGCGACCGCCTCGCGCAGGAAGTCGTCGAGGCTGTGCTTCCCGCCGCTGTGCGCGCGGATCGCGGCGTCCAGGCGTGCGGCGACGAGATCGCCGCGGCGGTAGGGCAGCTCGCCGAGCTCGCGCTCCTTCCAGAAGCCCTCGCGGATCGCCTCGTTCGGGGCGTTGCGGCGCGGGCTGCGCTGGTACTCGTGCAGGCTCCGCTCGAGGCTCTGCGCGTACTCCTCGCGCGTCGAAAGGCCGCTGCGCAGGAGCAGCCGGCGCGTGAAGAACTCCGTGAAGCCCTCGCTGAACCAGTAGCACAGCTGCTCGGGCTCGGCGATCGGCGTCCAGCGCCCGCACCAGTTGTGGAACATCTCGTGGGCCAGGACGTGCAGCACGTTCGCGTACAGCGGCGAGCCCTCGCGCACGTCGCTGCCGCGCTGCAGGAAGAGCGCGAACGAGTCGGTCAGCCCCGTGCCGCCGAGCGTGGCTCCGTGCGCATCCTCGCGGCCGGTGGCGACGGCGCTGACGAGGTAGAACGGGTAGTCCCAGTCGTCGAAGAAGGCGCGCTGCGCCTCGACCACGCGCGCGGCGAGGTCCGCGAAGGCCTCGGGATCGACGCGCAGGCCCTGCTCGGGCAGCGCGACGCACAGCGTGCGGCCGCGGATCGAGCGCTCGAGCACGCGGTAGCGTCCGGCCAGGAAGACCGCCTGGCGGAACTCGTCCAGCGGGCGCTCGACGACGACGTGCGCGCCGCTGCCGAAGGAGCACAGCGTCCTCCAGCCGAGCGCCTCGAAGCCCGTCCAGTCCAGGGCGATGCGCACCGGCCGGCCCTGCGCCAGCGCGGTCGGCGCGATCCAGAGGTGGTTGCCGATCGCGTGGAAGACCTCCTCGGTCAGCGCGGCGCGGTAGTGGTCCTGGTGCGTCGGGCTGGCGAGGATCTCGTTCTTCGGGATCGACCACTCGACGCGCAGCGCCTCGCCCGGCCGGGCCTGCACGTTCCAGCGCCCGTGGCCGAGCGTCTCGAGCTCGAGCGCGCGCCCGTCCGCTCCGAACGCGCCGAGCTCGCGCAGGTCGCCCGAGCTGTCCGCGCTCCCGCCCCAGTCGCCCTTCTGCTCCAGCGCGCAGCTGCCGTCGGGAGCCGCGTGCGTGCGCAGCGTCAGCTGCACGCGCGGATCGTCGGCGCGCGGCGCGCGGATCTCGAACGCGAGCTCGGGCTCGGGCCGGGACGGCGCGATCGTTCGGCAGGACGCGAGCAGGGAGAGGACGAGCAGGAGGGCGGGCCGGTAGAGTGAGGACATGCTGCGGATGGGGTGCTGGATCGCGCTGGGAGCGGCGCTCGCGCTGTGCGGATGCCGCGCGGCGGCGCCGATCGCGTCCAGCGTGCGAGCGCCGCGGGACGAGATCGTGGTCTGCGGCCAGCGCGTGTCGATCGGCACGCCGGTCGTGACCTGGGACGAGTTTCCCGGCTACGACGCCTCGCGCAAGGTGTTGGAGGCGCGGCCCAAGCCCGGCGAGGTCGCGCGCGAGATCCTCTGCTACCAGCCCGGTCGAGTGCGGCGCGACGCGCAGGGCCGCGACGAGGTGCTCCTCGAGCCCGGCTCGCGCGACCTTGCGCGCCTGCAGGAGCTGGTCGACCAGTTCGTGCTGCACTTCGACGTCTGCGGCGTCTCGCGCAACTGCTTCCGCGTGCTGCAGGAGCGCAACCTCTCGGTGCACTTCCTGCTCGACGTCGACGGCACGCTCTACCAGACGCTCGACCTCGCCGACCAGGCCTGGCACGCGACCAAGGCCAACCCGCGCTCGATCGGCGTCGAGATCGCCAACCTCGGCGCCTACGCGCCCGGCGACGACGCGCTGCTCGGCCGCTGGTACGCCGTCGACGCCGACGGCCCGTACCTCGCGCCGCCCGCCGCGGTCGGCGACGGCGGCGTGCGCACGCGCGGCTTCGTCGCGCGCCCGGCGCGGCGCGAGAAGGTCGCGGGCGAGGTCCAGGGCCAGCGCCTCGAGCAGTACGACTTCACGCCCGAGCAGTACGCCGCGCTCGAGAAGCTCGCCGCGGGCCTGTGCCGCGTGTTCCCCCGGCTCGCGCCCGACGCGCCGCGCGCGGCCGACGGCCGCGTGACGCGCGCGGTGCTGCCGGACGCCGAGTTCGAGGCCTTCCACGGCATCCTCGGCCACTACCACGTGCAGGCGAACAAGACCGATCCAGGGCCGGCCTTCGACTGGGAGCCCTTCCTCGCCGCCGTGCGGCGCGAGCTCGCGCTCGCGCGACCCTGAGCCGACGCATGCGCTCGCGCCTGGGCATCGCGCTCGTCGTCGCGCTCGTGCTGGCGCTCGCGGCCGTGCTGGTCTACCTCCTGCGACCCGCGGCCGCTCCGCCGCCGCCCACGCTCGACGCGCCCGTGCCCGAGCACAACGAGCGCACGCCCGTCGTGCTGCAGGAGCCCGAGGCCGAGCCCGTGCGCGCCGAGGCGATCCGCGATGCGGGCGCTGCGAACGCCGCGCCCGTGCCGGGTGCCGCGGCCCGCGGACGCGTGGTCGACCTGCGCACCGGCGAGCCCGTCGCGGGCCTCATCGTGCACCTGGACGGTCCTGCGCGGCACTGGAGCGGCACGAGCGGCGCCGACGGCGAGTTCGCCTGCACGCGCGCCGACCTCGGCCTGGGCACGTGGATCACGCTCGTCGACGGCCCGGCGAAGCGCGCCGTCGCCGGGGAGCCGCGGCGCCTCGAGAGCGCGCCCGCGCCCGACGAGGTCTTCGTCGTGCGCGCGCGCATCGGCCCGACCTTCCGCTTCCGCATCGTGCGTCCGCCCGAGTCCTTCGCGCCGCTGGGCGAGGCGCCGGCCCTGTTCGCGCACGTGCGCAACCTGCGCCCCGAGGGCAGCGCACGCATCGCCTACGTCGGCGAACCCGAAGTGCTGCCCGCGAACGGCTTCGCCAGCTGGGAGCCGCTGGGCACGGGCAGCGAGGTGATCCTGCGCTATCCCTGGCCGGCCGAGACGATCGAGCCGGGCCTCGCGCTGGCCGAGATCCGCACGCAGAACAACTTCTTCGGCGCGCGCATCGTGCTCGACTCCTGGGCCGGCGTGCAGCCCTGGCGCGACGTCGTGCTGCAGCCGAGCGCGATCCTGCAGGGACGCATCGAGGACGAGCAGGGCCAGCCGATCGAGGGCGCGACGGCGCGCGTCGTCTACCGCGACCAGCTCCCCAGCGATCTCCCCGAGAGCGCGCAGAGCGACGTCGCCGGCACCTTCTTCGTGCAGGTCTACGACCCCTCGCGCGTCGAGCGCCTGGTGGTGGAGAAGGAGGGGCGCGTCAGCGTCGAGTGGCGCATCGCGCTCCGGCCCGGCGCGACCAGCGGCCAGCGCTTCGTGCTCAAGGCGCGTTGAGCGCGGCGCGCGCTACACTGCCCTCATGCAGCTGGTCAGCTTCGACATCGAGATCGCGAACGTCTTCACGCTCCAGCCCGGCGAGGACCTCGAGCGCTACGCTCCCTTCGACATCTCCGTCGCCGCCGCGGCGATACACGGCGGGAGCGTGCGCCACTGGCACGCGCGCGACGCGAGCGGCCAGCCGGCGGGCATCCTCGACGCCGCGACCGCGCACGCCGTGCTCGAGTACCTGCGCGCGGAGCAGCGCAAGGGCTCGCGCGTGTGCGCCTGGAACGGTCTCTCCTTCGACCTGCGCTGGCTCGGCCACGTCGCGCAGGACCTGCCGCTCGCCGGCGAGATCGCGCTCGAGCTCTACGACCCGATGTTCCAGTTCGCGGCGCTCAAGGGCTTCCCGATCGGGCTCGCCGCCGTCGCGGAGGGCATGGGCATCGCGCAGAAGAAGCTGATGAGCGCCGAGCGCGCGCCGCTGGAGTGGCGCGCGGGCAACACGCAGCTCGTGCTCGACTACGTCGCGGGCGATTGCACGCTGACCAACCAGGTCGTCGCGGCGATCGAGAAGGCCGGCGTGGTCAAGTGGCGCACGAAGAAGGGCACGCTCTCGAGCGAGCTCCTGCCGCGGCTGCGGCCGGTGAAGGACGTGATGAAGGACCCCGAGCCCGACCAGTCCTGGATGCGCGAACCCAAGCCGATGTCGAGCTACTGGGCCTGGATGAAGAAGCCGCAGGGCAGGGGACAGTTGTCCTTCTTCGAGGGATGAGGACAATGGGGCCGGAGGTCTCCATGCAACGCACGCTCTTCACCGCACTGCTCCTTCTCGTTGCTTCCTGCAAGGCGACGGAGAACGCTCCGCCGCCCGCGCCGGGAGAGTCGAAGGTCGAGGTCGTGCGAATGCACAACACTCCCGACGGCGCGATCGTCACCGAGCGCGTGAACGAGCGCGAACCGGCCGAGCCCGGCGAGCCGCACGAGCTCGTGATCACCGCCGTCGGTTCGCCGCACCCGGCGCAGGAACCGCGCGGTGGACCCGGCCCGATGCTCGCGCCGCGTCCGCCGGAGGGACCGCCCGAGGTCGAACCCGGTCGCAAGCTCTCGGTCGATTGGCGGGGAGATGGCCTGCAGGACGGCGAGGTGCTCGACGTGCGCGGGCACTGGGTCAAGCTGCGCTTCGTGACGATCGAGAGGGGACCCGATCCGAACACGACGATCGGCGCGGCGGTGATCGCGTGGGTCGACTTCTCGAAGGTCGGCTACTACATCCCGGGTCCGATCGAAAAGCGCAAGGCCAAGCGCAAGGCCGCGGCCGAGGTTCTTCCGCCGAAGCCGCGGGGCGAGATCCAGTGACGCTGCGGCGGCGAAGGCCGCACGCTCAGCCGCCGAGCGCCTGACGCAGCTTTCCGCCCGCGTGCTCGAGGAGCAGGCGCGCCGCGTGCGCGTCGATCTTCCTGCGGCCCATCAGCGCCGCGACCTTGACGCTGCCATCGGCCGCGTGGAGCAGCTCCTCGGCGCGCGCGCGGTCGCAACCGGCGATCTCCGCCACCAGGCCGATCCCGCGCTGCCACAGCTTCGCGTTCGCTTTCGCCGCGACGTCGACCATGCGGTTGCCGTAGACCTTGCCCAGGCGCGCCATCGAGAGCGTCGTCAGCATGTTGAGCACCATCTTCGTCGCGGTGCCGGCCTTCAACCGCGTGCTGCCCGCGAGCACCTCGGGCCCCGTGACGACGCGGATCGAGACGTCGGCCGCGTCGGGAGCGAGCTCGCGCGGTACGCAGGCGAAGAAGACCGTCGCGGCGCCGCGCGCCTTGGCCGCGGCGAGCGCGCCGTGCACGTAGGGCGTCGTGCCGCCGGCCGCGAGGCCGACGACGACGTCCTGCGCGCCGACGCCGCGCGCCTCGAGGTCGCGTGCGCCGGCGCCGCGGTCGTCCTCGGCGGCTTCCGACGAGCGCGTCAGCGCCGCCTCGCCGCCAGCGATCACGCCCTGCACGAGTTCGGGGCTCGTGCAGAAGGTCGGCGGACACTCGCTCGCGTCGAGCACGCCCAGTCGGCCGCTGGTGCCCGCGCCGACGTAGAACAGGCGTCCGCCGCGCCCGAGCCGCTCCGTGACGAGCTCGATCGCGCGCACGATCTCGCCCTTGGCCGCGCGCACGGCCTGCGCGACGCTCGCGTCCTCCGCGTTCATCACGTCGAAGGCGGCGCTCGCGTCGAGCGTGTCGAGCTCCGCGCTCCTGGGGTTGGCCAGCTCGGTCGGGAACTGCTCGCGGTTCACCGCACGCTCCCCGGGTCGCTCCACATCGGGTTGCCCAGCGAGGCGCCGCCGTCGATCACGAGGCACTCGCCGGTGATGTAGGCCGAGGCCGGCGAGAGCAGGTGCAGGCATTGCGCCGCGACCTCGTCGGCCGTGCCGAAGCGCTGGAGCGGGATGCGCTCGCGGATCGCGCGCTCGACCTCGGCGTTCGGCCACAGGTTCTGCTGCGCGCCGGCGGAGTGGAACGGCCCGGGCGCGATCGCGTTGGCGCGGATGCCGTGCGGCGCCCACTCGGCGGCGAGCGTCTTCGTCAGCGCGAGCACGCCGGCCTTCGCGCTGGCGGAGTGCACGACGCCCGGCATGCCGGTCCAGGCGTAGGTCGCGACGACGTTCAGCATCTGCCCGCGCTTGGCGCGGATCATGTGCCGGCCGAAGTGCTGCGAGCAGTAGAAGGTCCCGTCGAGCACGATCGAGAGCACGGCGCGCCAGGCGTTGGCCGAGAGGCGCTCGGCTGGGCAGACGAAGTTGCCCGCGGCGTTGTTGACCAGGATGTCGACCTTGCCGTGGTCGGCGACGATCGCGTCGGCGCAGGTGCGCACCGCCGCGGTGTCGCGCACGTCGAGCACGCGCGCCTCGCAGCTCCAGCCGCGCTGGCGCGCCTCGTCGAGCAGCACCGTGTGGTGCGCGGCGTTGCGCGAGAGGATCACCACGCGCGCGCCGAGAGCGGCCAGGCCGCGCGAGATCTCCAGGCCCAGCCCGGTGCCGCCGCCGGTGACGACGGCGACCTCGCCGGAGAACGTGTTCGGGGGCAGCCAGCGTGCGCCGGGAGGAAGCGTGCTCACGCGCGGAGCGTAGCGCGCTCGGCGCGGCGATGCACGGTGCGCGGGTTCAGAACGAGAGCGTCACGCCCAGCGTCGCGAACCAGTCGGCCGCGAGCTGCGGCCCGACCAGATCCTGCGCCAGCGGCTTGCCGAGCTCGAGGCCGACCAGGCCGCCCTTGAGGAAGCCGCCCTCGGGCATCCAGTTCAGGCCCAGCGCCGCATCGACGCGCTCGCCGCTCTGCTTGCGCGGATCGGCGGCCGGGGTCGCGGTCGGATCGAGCTCCGCGTCGGAGCCGCGCACGTTGCCCCAGCGCTGCGCGGCCAGGCGCACCGATCCCGAGAGACCCGGGCTCCATTCGTACGCGGCCCAGCCCGCGGCGGCGAAACGGTCGCCCCGAGCCCAGCCCTCGCCGTTGTGACCGTTGTGCAGCGTGCCCTCGAGATCGACGCCGTAGTTCCACGACTCCTCGTGCAGACGCCAGGCGAGCGAGGGGCTGAGATCCCACGTGCCCGAGCCGGGCTGCAGCGGGTACTCGAGCCTGCCCGAGCTCGCGCCCGGCCGCGCGTCGCTGGCGGTGATCGAGCCGGTCGGTGCGCTGACGGTCAGCCCGACGGCGACGTGCTCCGTCTCCGACCTCGAGGTCGCGAGACCCGCGCCGATCTGCACGTCGCCCAGGCCCTGGGCGCTCACGTGGAAGCGCTCGCCGCTGGCGAGCTTCGCGTCGAGCCGGTTCTCGACGAAGGGCAGCGCGGCGCGCAGCGTGAAGCCCTCGCTCGGCGTCGCTCCCAGCTCGAGCGTCTGCGAGCGCTGCGAGAGCGCGTGCGGCACCTCGCCGTAGCCCTGCGCCAGCACGTCCGTGCTGGTCAGCTTCTGCGCGCCGTCGACCAGGCCCTGGAAGTGGGTCTCGCTCGCGCGCAGCGCGATCGTCCACGTGCCGGTGGCGCCGCAGTCGAGGAAGTCGAGCAGCGCAGCCGGCGCGTGCTCCGCGGCGCGGCAGGGATCCTGAGTGTCGCTGGGAGAGGGGCTGGTGACCAGGGCCAGGGCGAGGAGGCTGTGCAGCATGGCCCCCAGAGTCTGCCGCGTCGGGGCGATTCCCGATACGGCGCGCCGCGGGTCAATCGTCCTTGAGTTCGGCCGAGACGTGCGCGGGCAGGCGCAGCGTCGGCAGGATCTCGCGCAGGTCGCGGCGCAGCCCGTCGAGGTCCTTCTCGGGCACGTCGACGTCGAAGGTCAGGATCGTGCGCGCCCCGCCTGCCCCGGTCCTCGTCTCCGCGTGCACGCCGATGTCGGTCGACAGGTGCGCGCGCAGCCAGCGCGAGACGTCCTCGGAGACCTCGGCCCAGCCCTCGGCCGAGGAGAGCTCGATCGTGAGGCGCGCGTGCTGCGTGCGCGTCTCGCCGGGGGCGGCCGGGCCCACGGACGAGCGCGGCGGCTCGAGCTCCAGCTCGAACTTCCGGAACGGACCGTGGCGCACCAGCTCCTGCTTGGCGTGCAGCGCCAGCACGAACACCACGCCCAGGCCGGCGACGCCCGCGATCGCGAGCAGCGCGCAGCCGACCAGGCAGCCGGCCGGAGCGGTCAGCTTGGTCGAGCCCTTCTCGCCGCTGCGGAACACGAAGTAGGTCGCGACCGCGAGCATCACGCCGATGCCGATGAAGACGAGGCAGCCGAATCCGAACAGGGGCCAGTGGGAGGCGGTCATGGCGAGAGGGGGAGCCAGGGGGGGAGCGAGGCGCGCCCCGTTCGCGCGCGGGGAGCCGGCATTCGCGCGCGTCGGTCGAATCGCTAGCATACGCGGCCCCCGCGACCCCGAAGAGCCTCCATGCACACCCTCCAGAGCTACGTCCTCGGCCGCTGGACCAGCGGCAGCTCCGCTCCCACGCCGCTCCACAATCCGACCACCGAGGCTGCGATCGCCGAGGTGCGCTCCGGCGGGTTCGATGCCCGCGCGGTGCTCGAGCACGCGCGCGGGGTCGGCGGGCCGGCGCTGGCGCGGCTCTCGTTCGCCGAGCGCGGCGAGCTGCTCAAGGCGCTCGCGGGAGCGCTGCACGAGAAGCGCGAGGACCTGATCGCGGTCTCGGTCGAGAACGCCGGCACGACGCGCGGCGACGCCAAGTTCGACATCGACGGCGCGATCGGCACGCTGATGGCCTACGCCGAGCTCGCCTCGAAGCTCCCCGCGCGGGCGTTCCTGGTCGACGGGGCTGGAATGCAGCTGGGCCGCACGGCGCGCTTCTGGGGCCAGCACGTCTGGGTGCGCCGGCCGGGCGCGGCGGTGCACATCAACGCCTTCAACTTCCCGGCCTGGGGCATGCTCGAGAAGATGGCCTGCGCTCTCGTCGCCGGCGTGCCCGTGATCGAGAAGCCGGGCACGCCGACGGCGCTGGTCGCCTGGCGCGTGGCCGAGGTGCTCGTCGCCAGCGGCAAGCTGCCCGCGGGCAGCTACCAGTTCATCGCGGGCAGCCTCGGCGATCTGCTCGACCACGTCGGAGCGCAGGACGGCGTCGCCTTCACCGGCTCCTCGGCGACCGGTGCGAAGCTGCGAGCGCACCCGGCGCTGGTGCGCCACAACGTGCGCCTGAACGTCGAGGCCGATTCGCTCAACGCCGCGGTCCTCGCGCCCGACGTCGAGGCCGGCAGCGAGACCTACAACCTGTTCCTCGCGAACGTCGTGCTCGACCTGACGCAGAAGACCGGACAGAAGTGCACGGCGACACGCCGCGTGCTCGTTCCGGCCGCGCGCCTCTCCGAGGTGCAGGCGGATCTCGTCGCGGAGCTCGGGCGCATCGTCGTCGGGGATCCCGCCGACAAGGCCACGCGCATGGGGCCGCTGGCGTCGAAGAGCCAGTTCGAGGAGGTGCGTGCGGGCATCGAGCGCCTTTCGCGCGCCGGTGCGCTGGTCTGCGGGGGAACGCAGCCCGTGCACCCGCGCGGCTGGTTCGTCGCGCCGACGCTGGTCGCGGCGCGCGCGGCCACCGACGCGGCCTTCCACGCCGAGGAGGTCTTCGGACCCTGTGCCAGCCTGCTCCCGTACTCCGGGGAGGCCTCCGAAGCGGCGCGCGTCGTCGCGCTGGGCGGCGGCGGCCTGGTGACCAGCGCGTACTCCAACTCCGGCGAGTGGTGCGAGAGCTACCTCGCGCTCGCCGGTCCCTGGCACGGACGCGTGTGGTTCGCGAGCGACAAGTCCGCCGAGCAGTCGCTCGCGCCGGGGATGGTGCTGCCCTCGATGATCCACGGCGGTCCGGGGCGCGCCGGCGGTGGCGAGGAGCTCGGCGGCGAGCGCGGCCTCGCGTTCTACCTGCAGCGCGTCGCCGTGCAGGGCTTCAAGGGCCTGGTCGAGGCGAGCTTCGGCGCGCCCGCGGCGGGTTCGGCCGTCTGAGCCTTGCATCGCCCGCGCGGCGATCGGATGCTCGGCGCATCCCCATGAAGATCGCGCGCACCGCAGTCCTGGTCCTCGCTCTTTCGGCCCTGTGTCCCTCGTGCGTGCTGCTCGTCGCCGGCGCGGCCGGCGCGGCGGGGGCGATGTACGTCAACGGCGACTTCGACGCACGCCTGCCGGCCAGCCCGAAGAAGTGCGCCGAGGCCGCGCGGCGCGTGCTCGAGGACCTGGAGATCAAGGTCACCAGGTGCGACGCGAGCGCACTCGACGGACGTGTCGAGGGCAAGAGCGCGCTCGACAAGGACATCGCGATCACGCTCAAGCGCGACACCGAGACGGAGACCAAGATCACGATCCGCGTCGGCGTGTGGGGCGACGAGTCGGTCTCGCGCCAGATCTACGAGAAGATCAAGGCCAGGCTGTAGCCGCGCGCGGGCTGCCGTCGCGGGCGGCGGGATCGATGCGCGTGTACCACGGGCGAGCCGGGCTCAGCGCGAGGTCGGCGCCGGCTTCGCCGCGGCCTCGGCGCGGGCCTTCCACCAGGCGAACCAGCGCTCGGGGTCCTCGCTGGGCTTCTCGCCGCTGATGTCGGCGAGCGCGCGGCAGATCGCGCGTCGCTCGGCCGCGGGCGTGATGCTCTCGACGCCGACGCCGACCACGCGCACGTCCAGTTGCGTCGCGTCGGAGATGCTGTCGGGGATCGGGTCGGCGATCGCGGCGCCCTGCGCGATCTGCACGTCGAAGTCGCGCAGGTAGCCCACCTGGCTGCCGAAGAGCACGTGCGCGCGCGGCGCCCCGCCGCTTGCCGCGGACTGCGGCGCGAGGCGCGCGAGGTGCACCAGCAGCGGCTCGAGCGCCGCGGCGTCGGCGAGCGTGCCGAGCGCCTCGACGGCGTGGATGCGCGCCGCGGGATCGTCGCGGCCGAGCAGCCGCACGAGCGGCACGATGCGCTGCGGGTTGGTCACGGCGCGCAAGCCCAGGGCTGCGCCCTCGCGCACCTCGTCGGAGGGATCGAAGGCCGCGCGCTGCAGGAGCTCGCGCGCCGCCTTGCCCGGGAACAGGCGCCGCAGCGCGAGCACGGCGAAGGCGCGCCGCGTCACGACGCCGCTGGTGCAGTCGCGCACGAGCGCGTCGAACACGCTGGACGGCTCGGCGAGCGTGGCGAGCCTGGCCGCCGCCAGCTCGCGCAGCGCGGGTCGACCTTGCGCACCGAAGCGCAGCAGCGCGTCGATGCGCTCGCGCGGCGTGCTGTCCTCGTCGTCGCAGACGCGCGGGAACGCGATCGGGATCGCTGCGCGCGCGAGCACGGCGCGGGCGGGCTCGGAATCGGGTTGCGCGCCGAGCACGAGATCGAGCGCCTGCAGCGCCTCGGTCAGCAGTCCCTGTTCGACCATCCACTCGGCCAGCGCGGCGCGCCGCGGCCAGTCGTCGCTCGGGATGCGGCTGGAGAGCTCGTGCAGGCTGGCGACGAGCTCGCGTTCGGTGCGCGCGGAGCGCACCAGGCCGGCGGGCAGCACCAGCCACAGCTCGCGCTCGCGCACCTCCCACACGCCGTCGCGCTGGCGCGAGAGCGCGCGCAGCTTGCGCCCGTCGGAGAGCGTCAGCACGCGGCGCTCCTCGCCCGCGTTGGCGCGTTCGTCGCTCGCCTGCGTGCTTGCGGTCTGGGCGCGCTCGCGCACCGGCGCGGGGCGCGACTCGGCGCACAGCGGCGCGTGCAGCGCGACGAGGAGGCCGAGCGCGCGTGCGAGGATCGAGGGCGTGATGGACATTCGTGGGGCTGCGGCGGGGGCTCCTGCCAGAATCCACCCTGCCGTGGGCGCGGCGCAAGGGTGCAGGAAACGTGCCATGTCAGCGGGGGCCGAGCTCGAGCGTCAGCGGGCCGTCGCGAGCGGTCCAACGCCAGGGCAGGCCGCGGCGGCGGATCTCGGCCGCGGCCGGGGGCCAGCCGCTGGAGCTGATCCAGATCTCGCGCGGGGCGAGCCGCTCGAGCAAGGGGCCCAGGCGGGGCAGGTCGGATCCGTGGTGAGGCAAGAGCAGCAGACGGACCGGCCGTTCGGGCCCCTTCCAGGCCTCCAGGGAGCCAGCCAGGCCTTCCTCCTCCGCATCTCCGCTGAGCCAGAGCAGCTCGTCCTGTTCCTCGAGCACCAGGCTGCGGGAGCCCTCGTTGCCAGCTCCCGCGCTGCCACGGACCAGCCAGCCCCGGCTGACGGGGCCCGACCAGAGCTGCAGCACGCCGGGGCCGGCGAGGTCGAGCGGGGCCGGAGCGTGCGGTTCCCGCTCGCCCGGCTGTGCGGGATCCGCACCAGCCCGCAGCCGAGGGTTCAGGCGCTCGCAGGCCCAGCTCCAGGCGCCGGCGTGGTCGCGCTCGGCGTGGGAGAGCACGCAGCGCACGTCCCCCGGGTCCCAATCCGCGACCAGCGGCAGCAGGGCGCCGCGTCCCAGGCCCGATCGATCGCGCGAGCCGGCGTCGAAGAGCCAGGCCGAGCCGTCGGGCTCGCGCACGGCGAGGCAGGTCCCGTGACCGACGTCCAAGGCCGCGACCTCGGCACGCGGCGGAGCAGCGGTCCAGGGCAGGAGCAGCACGCCGGCGAGCGCCGCGCCAGCACGCCAGCGCCGCGCGCGAGAGAGCACCTCTGCGCTCCGCAGCGCCCCGAGCCCGAGCAGCGCGAGCGCGACCCAGGCGACGAACGGGCGCGGCGGGGCGATCCAGGGCGAGAGCGGCAGCGCATCGAAGGCGCGCGCGAGCAGGACGCACGCGTGCGAGGGCAGCTCGAGCCACCCGCCGGGGAGCGGCAGGCCGACGAAGGCGACCAGGGCCGAGGCGACCAGCAGCAGCGTCGTCGGCACGAGCAGCGCGACCGTCGAGAGCACGCCGGTGGGGCACAGCTCGCCAAAGCGCGCCAGCACCAGCGGCGCGGTCGCGACGACCGCCACGCTCGAGGCGACCAGCGCCCGGCGCAGCGCGCGATCCGCCAGCGCGCTCGCGACGCGCAGCCACTCGGGCCGCGCGCGACCCCACGCGTCGACCGGCGCGAGCCCAGGCGGGCCGAGGCGCTCGGTTGCGAGCGCGAGCAGCGGTCCGCTGCAGGCGATCAGCCCCAGTGCGGCCGCGTACGAGAGCTCGACCGAGAGCGAGGCCGCCGCGCGCGGGTCGCAGGCGCACTCGACCGCCAGCGCGGCGCTCCACAGGGTCAGCGCGTCGCAGCGCCGCGCGACGTGCGCGCCGCGCGAGCGCGGGGCGAAGGGAACCAGCGCGAAGACCAGTGCGGCGCGCAGCACGGGCGCCTCGCCGCCCGCCAGCGGGACGTAGAGCGCGATCAGCGGCGCGGCGAGCAGGTCCTCGCGCGCGCGGCCGCCGCTGAGCGCGGCGAAGAGCGCCGCCAGCATGCGCGCCAGCGGGGCGAACACCAGCCAGGAGAGCAGCACCACCTGCGTGCCCGAGACGACCAGCAGGTGGTACGTGCCGGTGCGCACGTAGAGGTCCTGCTCCTCCGGCGCGAGCAGCGAGGTGTCGCCCAGCAGCAGCGCGCAGCACAACCCGCGCGTCTGGGCGTCCTCGAGCGCTTCCAGGCGCGCGCGCGCGGCGCTGCGGAGCCGCGCCAGCGCGCGACCCAGGTGCAGGAAGCCCGCGCCAGGCTCCAACCGCACCACCTCGTCCGGCAGGAGCTCGCGCACGGGCCCCGCGGCGCTGGCGGCGAAGACGTTCCCCGCGCGCGGATCGGGCCGCGGGCCCCGCGCGGGCTGACGCAGCACGGGCTCCGGCGCGAGCTCGACCTCGGCGCCGTCCTCGACCACGCCCGGCACGAGCGCGCTCGCACGGCGCGCCCCGCCCGGCGCGGCCCGCTCCTCGTTCTCGACCAGCTCGCGCACGCGCCAGGTGCCGCGCTCCGGCTCGTCCGCCGCGCCGCGCGCGGGCGTCGCCGCGGCCCGTGCTGCCGCGCACAGGGCCAGCGCGAGCAGCACGGTCGCGATGCGCTCACGCCCCCGCACGAGCAGCGTGGCCACGACGAGCAGGATAAAGCCCGCGGCGAGCGCCAGCGAGGGCGTGAGCAGGTCCGTCGATCCGGCGGCCGAGCCTGCGGCCCATGCGAGCGCGAGCCCGACGAGCGGGCGTGCCGGAGGCGTGGTCGAAGGTCGCATGTGCGAGGGCTCCCGCACAGAGACGCTTCGAAGGGCCCAAGGTTGCGCCTCGACGCGCAAGATCCGTACGATCTCGCCCCGCATGAGCGAACGAGCGCGCGGGCACCACGCCCTGTTCCCGGGCAGCTTCGACCCGGTGACGCTGGGCCACCTCGACCTCGTGCGCCGTGCGCAGGCGCTCTTCGGCCGCGTGACCGTGGCCGTGGCGCACAACCCCGACAAGCCGGGCTTGTTCCAGCCGCACGAGCGCGTGCGCCTCTTCCGCGAGGCGCTCGAAGGCCTTCCCGGCGTCGACGTGGTGGAGATCGAGGGCCTGGTGGTCGACGCGGCCCGGCGCCTGTCGGCGGACGTGCTGGTGCGCGGCGTGCGCAGCGGGACCGACTTCGACTACGAGATCTCGATGGCGCGCACCAACCGCGCGCTGCTGCCCGGCGTCGACACCGTGCTGCTCGCGCCGCCGCCGGAGTACGCGCACATCTCGGCCTCGCTGGTGCGGCAGATCGCGCGGCTGGGCGGCGATGCCTCCAGCTTCGTCCCGCCCAACGTGCTGCGCGCGCTCGAGGAGCGCTGCGGCCGCAAGAAGACCATCATCCCCGCCCGCAAGAAGCGCTGACCCTTCCGCCCACGAGTGCTCCGACGGGAGCGAGCCACAGGAACCGACGATGAGCAGCCCGAGGAAGAAGATCGCCACGACCGACGCACCGCAGGCCATCGGCCCCTACAGCCAGGCGATCAGCGCGGGCGGCTGGATCTGGTGCTCGGGCCAGATCGCGCTCGATCCGCAGAGCGGGGTCGTCGTGGGGGAGAACGTGAGCGAGCAGACCGAGCGCGTGCTGCAGAACCTCTCCGCGGTGCTGAAAGCCGCGGGCAGCGACACCTCGAAGGTCGTCAAGTGCACGGTCTACCTCAGGTTCATGCGCGACTTCGCCGCGATGAACGCGGTCTACGGGCGCTACTTCGGCGGCGACACGCCGCCCGCGCGCGCCACGGTCGCGGTCAGCGAGCTGCCGCGCGACGTGCTGGTCGAGATCGACTGCGTCGCGCAGGCGGGATGAGCGGAAGTCCCTCGTCGTCGCGGCACGTTCGAGCGCACGGCGGCGGCCGATGAGCTTCCCG
Source organism: Planctomycetota bacterium (assembly GCA_044229935.1). GTDB lineage: Bacteria > Planctomycetota > UBA1135 > UBA1135 > JADJLZ01. The sequence continues at coordinate 33,866 of JBGASC010000019.1, forward strand.
GACCACTTCTCGCACGACTCCGCCGGCTACGCCTCGGCGAGGCCGAGCTACCCGCCGCAGCTCGTCGACGTGCTCGCGAGCCTGTGCTTCGCGCGCGATCTCGCCTGGGACGCCGGCTGCGGCTCGGGCCAGCTCTCGACGCTCCTCGCCGAGCGCTTCACGCGCGTTCTCGCCACCGATGCGAGCCCCGAGCAGCTCGCGCAGGCGACGCCGCACCCCGCGGTCGAGTACCGCTGCGCCCCGGCCGAGGCCTGCCCGCTCCCGCCGCGCTCGGCCGACCTGATCGTCGCCGCGCAGGCCGCGCACTGGTTCGATCTGCCGCGCTTCTACGCCCAGGCGCGCCGCGTCGCGCGGCCGGGAGCGCTGCTGGCGCTGGTCAGCTACGGCAAGACGCGCATCGGAGCCGACCTCGACCCGCTGGTCGACCACTTCCACGACGTGGTGCTCGCCGACCACTGGCCGAGCGAGCGCGCGCACGTGGTCGAGGGCTACCGCTCGCTCGAGTTCCCTTTCGAGCCGCTGGTCCTGCCGCCGCTGGAGATCCGTCGCGAGTGGAGCGCCACGCAGTTCCTCGACTACGTCGGCACCTGGTCGGGCGTGCACGCGCTGCGCCGGAGCGGCGGGAGCGCGCGCTTCGAGAGCTTCGCCGTCGACCTCTCGTCGCGCTGGCGCGCGCAGGGACCGCGGCGCAACGTGCGCTGGCCGCTGGCGGTGCTGGCAGCACGACTTCCCTGAGCCGGCGCTCGCTCGCGTGCGCCGCGTTCAGCGCAAGCTCTCGAGCTCCTCCCAGCGCGCCATCGCCGCCGCGAGCTCCTGCGCGCGCGCGTGGTGCTCCGCTTGCGCGGCCTCGATCTCGGCGCGCGGCCTGGTGTAGAGCACGGGATCGGCCAGGCGCGCGGCGAGCGCGGTCTCCTGCGCCTCGAGCGCCGCGATCTTCTCGAGCAGCCCGTCGTACTCGCGCTGCTGCCAGGGCGCGAGGCCCTTCTTCTTCGCGCGCTCGCTCTCCTCGCGCACCTCGCGCTTCTCCTCGCGCTGGGGCCTGGCGGCCTCGCGCTCGCGCGCCAGCGTCTCGAGCAGGCTGCTGAAGTCGCCGTAGAACAAGCGCGCGCCGCCCTCGCCGTCGAGGTACACCAGGCGCGTCGCGACGCGGTCGAGGAACCAGCGGTCGTGGCTGATCACCAGCGCGCTGCCCTCGAACGCGAGCAGCGACTCCTCGAGCGCGCGCAGCGTCGCCAGGTCGAGGTCGTTCGTGGGCTCGTCGAGCACCAGCACGTTGCCGCCCTGCAGGAGCAGCTTCGCGAGCAGCACGCGGCTCTTCTCGCCGCCCGAGAGCTTGCCGACGAGCTGCTGCTTGCGCGGGCCGGGGAAGAGGAAGCGCTCGAGGTAGGTCTCGACGCGCAGCGCGTTCTCGCCGACGCGCACGAGCTCCTGGCCCTGCGCGATCTCCTGCACGACGGTCTTCGCGGGGTCGAGCTCGCTCTTGTCCTGCGTGACGCTGGCGAAGCGCACCGTCTCGCCGCGCTCGATGGTGCCGGCGTCGGGTTCGAGGAGACCCATGCACAGCTTGACCAGCGTGCTCTTGCCCGCGCCGTTGGGACCGACGATGCCCAGGCGCTCGCCCGGGCCGAGCTCGAGGTCGAGCCTGGGCACGAGCGTGCGCGCGCCGAAGCCCTTGCTCACGCCCCGCAGCGTCAGCACGCGCGAGCCCAGGCGCGGGCCGGGCGGGATCGAGAGCTCGAGCTCGCTCGCGAGCGGCACGGGCTTGTCTCCGGCGAGCGCGTGGTAGCGCTGGATGCGCGACTTCGACTTCGACGTGCGCGCCGGCGCGCCGCGGCGCATCCAGGCCGTCTCGCGCCGCAGCAGGATCTGGCGCGAGCTCTCGTCCTTCTGCTCGACCTCCAGGCGCGCCGCGCGCTGCTCGAGGTAGTCGCCGTAGCCGCCCTCGTACAGGAAGAGCTGGCCGCGGTCGAGCTCGGCGATGCGCGTCACGACGCGGTCGAGGAAGTAGCGGTCGTGCGTCACGAGCACGAAGGCGGTGCGCGTCTCGAGCAGGTGGTCCTCGAGCCAGTCGGTGACGAAGGCGTCGAGGTGGTTGGTCGGCTCGTCGAGCAGCAGGAGGTCGGGCTTGCTGAGCAGCGCGCGCGCAAGAGCGGCGCGGCGGCGCTCGCCGCCGGAGAGCGTGCGGCACAAGGCGTCGGGATCGCGCACCGCCAGACGCGAGCAGAGCTCCTCGATCCTGTGTTCGGAGAGCTCGTGCTGGCTGCCGCGCACGATCGTGCGCACGCTCGCGTCGGGGTCGAGCGCGGGCTCCTGCTCGAGGTACTCGATGCGCGCGCCGCGCTGCACGGCGCGCTCGCCGGCGTCGGGCACGTGCTTGCCGGCCAGGATCGAGAGCAGCGTCGACTTGCCCGAGCCGTTGTGGCCGACGAGGGCCAGGCGCTCGCCGGGTTCGAGGGTCAGGTCGACGCCCGCGAGCAGCGGTCGGTCCTGGTAGGATTGGCGGACGCCACGCAGGGAAAGGATGGCCATGCTGCCCGTTCGAGGGCCCACCAGAATGACGGCGCGCGGCGGTAACGCAACCGCGAGCCCGCCCGTATTCGGCGCGTCCTCCGATTCGAGGACTCGAGGAAAGAACCCCATGAAGCTCCTGTCCGCGTTGATCGTCCTGCCCCTCGTCTCCCTGCCGGCCCTGGCGGGCGGCCTCGACCGCTCGCAGGTCGACGGCCAGGCCAAGTGGATCGCGCACCTGGATCTGGAGGCCTTCAAGAGCACGCAGTTCTTCCGCGAGATCCAGGCCGAGGACAAGGAGGGCGCGATCGAGAAGGGCCTGGCCGAGTTCGCGGCCGCGAGCGGCATCCAGATCTTCGAGGACGTGTACTCGGTGACCGCCTACGGATCGACCCGCGACGGGGACATGGGTGTGGTTCTCGTGCAGGCGAGCGCGCACATCGAGCCCGCCTTGGTGAAGTGGCAGAAGGAGCTCGGCGCGAAACCGGTGACGATCGGGGAGCGCGCCTGCATCGAGTGGGGCGGCGGCCACGGCGGCGGCTTCTCCTGGGTCAACGGCACCGGCAGCGATCGCCGCCAGATCGTGCTGGCCAAGAGCGCGGCCGCCCTGCAGCTGGCGCTCGACGTGCTCGACCACAAGCGCCCGGCGCTGGCCACGGACGCCGCGGCGGAGCTCGTGCTCGCGCCCTCGGCCGGGACCTTCGCCTTCGTCGCCGCCAACGGCGTGCTCGACGATCTGGGACTGGGCGGGCACGGGTCGCCAGTCGGGGTTTCAGCCGCCGCGCGCCTGACCAAGGGCATTCGCCTGGAGCTGGGCGAGAACGCCGGCAGCGTCTTCTTCGACGTGCGCCTGCGCGCCGAGAAGAACGAGGACGCGATCAAGCTCAAGAAGGTCTTCGACGGCCTGCTCGCGCTGCCCGGCCTGATGCAGAACGAGACCGAGACGAGCGAGATCGTCGATCGGCTGACGCAGGCGATCACGACCGAGACGCTGGGCGAGTCGATGCACATGCGCTTCCAGTACGGCGCGCACGCGCTGTTCGACGAGCTGCGCAAGATCAAGTCGCTGGCGGAGGAGGACCGCGCGCCGGCGAGCGATACCAAGCCTGCCAAGCAGGTCGAGAGGTCGCACGACAAGCCGCACGAGAAGCACGCCGTCGTGCCCCCGCGCGAGGAGCCGCGCTAGCGCCGTGACGCGCCCCGCGACGATCGACTCGGAGGCTCTCGCCGCCCGCGCGCAAGCCGGGTGCCGGGAGTCCTTCGGCTTGCTGGTCGAGCGCCACCAGAAGGGGCTGTACAACTTCCTCGCGCAGCGCGTGCGCTCGCACCACGAGGCCGAGGAGCTGACGCAGGAGAGCTTCGTGCGCGCCTGGCGACGGCTCGCGACCTACCGCGACCAGTGGCGCTTCTCGACCTGGCTCTACGCCGTGGCGCGCTCGGTCGCGGCCGACCGCGCCCGCGAGCGCCGCGAGCCGCTGCGCGGCGCGGACGCACCCGAGCCGGGCTGCGAGATGGATCCCGGACACGATCTCGCCGCGCGCGAGGAGGGCGACAGCCTCTGGCGCCTGGCGCGCGAGGTGCTCAGCGAGGAGCAGCGCTCGGCGCTGTGGCTGTTCTACGCCGAGGAGCGACCGGCGGCCGAGATCGGCCGCATCCTGGGCAAGAGCGCGATCGCGGTGCGCGTGATGCTCTTCCGCGCTCGCGGGGAACTCGGCCGGCATCTGGAAGCGCGCGGACTCGCCGGCGCGGCGCCGCTCGCCCAGCGCACGACGATGGAGACCATCCGATGAAGCACGAACTGGAGAACCGGCTGCGTCAACAGGCTCGGCGCGAGCTGCGCGAAGCCCCGCCGACGATCGCGGCAGGGGTGCGGGCTCGCCTGGACCAGGGCGAGGCGCTGCAGGCGCCGCGCGCTCGGACGCTCCGTCCGCTGGTGTTCGCCGCCGGTCTCGCGGCCGCGGCCCTGTTGGCCTGGACGTTCTGGCCGCGCGAGAGCGAGGTCGCGCCCTCGCGCCCGAGCGCGCCGGAACTGGTCGTCGGCCTCGCCCGCACCGGGCTCGATCTCGCCACGCGCGTCGACCAGCCGCTGACGGCCGAGTGGCAGAACCTGTTGCGCGATTCGCGCCAGCTCTACAGCTCGGTCCTGGGCCAGCTGCCCAGCCTGCCGCGCGCGCAGTGAGCGCCGCGAGGCTCACCCGCGACAGGCGCGCGCCGTCCGGGTAGGATTCTGGCCCCTTTTTCCGGCCGGAATCCCCCTCATGAGCGTCGCCTGTGGCATCGTCGGGCTGCCGAACGTCGGCAAGTCCACCATCTTCAATGCGATCACCGCCGCGGGCGCGGAGAGCGCGAACTACCCCTTCTGCACGATCGAGCCCAACGTCGGCGTGGTCGACGTGCCCGACGAGAACCTGGAGATCATCCACGGCTTCATCCAGACCGACCGCATCGTGCCCGCGAGCGTCAAGATCGTCGACATCGCCGGCCTGGTGAAGGGTGCCGCGACGGGCGAGGGCCTGGGCAACAAGTTCCTCGGCAACATCAAGGAGTGCGACGCGATCCTGCACGTCGTGCGCTGCTTCGAGAAGGGCGACGTGATCCACGTCTCCGGCTCGGTCGACCCCGTGCGCGACATGGAGATCATCGAGATCGAACTGGCGCTCGCGGACCTCGACACGGTCACGCGCAACCTCGAGCGCGTCGCCAAGAAGGCCAAGGCCAACGACAAGGAAGCGGCCTACCAGAAGGAGGTCTACGAGCGCGCCCGGATCGAGCTCGAGTCCGGCAAGCAGCTGCGGCAGGTGGCCTGGAAGAAGGAGGAGCGCGAGGCCCTGAGGCCGCTCTTCCTGATCACGATGAAGCCCGTGATGTTCGTGGCCAACGTGGCCGACGACGACATGGACGGCAAGAGCGAGCTGGCGCAGCGCGTGCGTGCCTACGCCGAGAAGAACGGCTGCGAGTTCGTGGCGCTGTGCGGCGACATCGAGGGCGAGATCATGAAGCTCCCGCCCGAGGAGCGCGGCGCGTTCCTGGCGGATGCGGGCTTGAAGGAGCCGGGCCTCAACAAGCTCGTGCGCAAGACCTACGACCTGCTCGGCCTGCAGACCTACTACACCGCCGGCAAGATCGAGATCCGCGCCTGGACGATCCACCGCGGCGACACGGCGCCCGTGGCGGCGGGTGTGATCCACACCGACTTCGAGAAGCACTTCATCCGCGCCGAGATCTACTCGGTCGAGGACCTGGTCGCGATGAAGACCGAGGCCGCGATCCGCTCGGCCGGCAAGCTGCGCGTCGAGGGGCGTGACTACGTGATGCGCCCCAAGGACGTGGCGCACTTCCTGATCGCCAAGTAGGGGAGGGCTGGCTAAGCTTGGGCTTAGTCCCATGAGCCAGCCCCTCGCCCGCCTGCGCCAGCGCCTCGGCCTCTCCCAGGCCGCCTTCGCCAGGCTGCTCGGCGTGCACGCGATGACCGTCAGCAAGTGGGAGCGCGGCGTGGCGAAGCCCGCGGCGCACCAGCAGCGCATCCTGAAGGCGCTCGCGCGCGCGCCGGAGCGGCCGAAGGGCTCGAAGACTGTCACCGATCCGCTGCGCCTGCTCTCCGAGCTGCTCGGCGACGCCTACGCGCAGCCCGAGATCAACCTCGGCACGCTCAGCGCGACGAACCGCTTCGCCGGCCGCATCGTCGAGCTCGCACGCGGCGACGTGATGAGCAAGGTCGTGATCGAGATGCCGCAGGGCGTGCGCATCGGCGCCGTGATCACGACCGACTCGGTCGACCGCCTGGGCCTCTCGGTCGGCTCGAAGGCCTTCGCGATCATCAAGGCGACCGAGGTCATCGTCGGAGGCATGTGAGATGCTGGCACTCCTCGTCGCAGCCGTCCTGTCCCTCGTTCCGTCCGCGCAGGAACCCGCGCGCACCGAGCTGCTCGTCAGCTCCGCCGCGAGCCTGCGCGACGCGCTGAAGGAGCTCGGCGCGAGCTACGAGAAGGCCCGCCCGGTGAAGCTCGTGGCGAACCTCGGCTCCTCGGGCGATCTCGCGCGCCAGATCGACGCGGGCGCGAAGGTGGATCTCTTCCTCTCGGCCGACGAAGTCGAGGTCGACAAGCTCGCGAAGCAGGGCCTCGTCGACGAGGCGACGCGCTGTGTGCTGCTCTCGAACCAGCTGGTCGTGATCGAGCCGCTCGACCCGGAGCACCCTGAGCGGCGCGGTTTCGCCGAGCCCTTCGCGCTCGCCCAGCTTGCCGCCCCGCGTGTGAAGCGTCTCAGCCTCGCCAACCCCGAGAGCGTGCCCGCGGGCCGCTACGCCAAGGCCTGGCTCGAGTCGAAGGAGCTCTGGAAGCCGCTCGAGGGGCGCGTGCTGCCCGCGGTCGACGTGCGTGCGGCGCTCGCCGCGGTCGAGTCGGGCGCGGCGCAGGCGGGCATCGTCTACCGCACCGACGCGGCGCAGTCGAAGAAGGTGCGCGTCGTCCACGCCGTGCCGCTCGCCGAGGGGCCGAGAATCCGCTACGTCGCCGTCGTGCCCAAGGCCGCGCCGCATCCGTCCGAGGCGCGCGCGCTGCTCGCGGAGCTGCGCTCGAAGGAGTCGGCGCAGGTCTTCGAGCGCCTGGGCTTCGTGTTGCCGCAGCTCGAGGCGCCGGCACCCCCGAAGCCGGGCGCGAAGTAGCGCATGCCGGGCAGCGCCGAGCTCGACGTGCTGCGCGTGACGCTCGCCGTCGCCTGCGCGGCGACGCTTTTGGTCGCCCCGCCGGCGATCGCGCTGGGCTGGCTGCTCGCGCGCCGGCGCTTCCCGCTGCGCAGCGTGGTCGAGACGCTGGTCGCGCTGCCGCTGGTGCTGCCGCCGACGGCGATCGGCTACCTGCTGCTGCGTCTCCTGGGCCGCGGCGGCCTGCTCTCCGAGGGCGTCCTCGGCTTCGATCCCGACCTGCTCTTCACCTGGAAGGCGGCCGTGCTGGCCTCGGCCGTGGTGGCCTTTCCGCTCGCGACGCGCAGCGCGCGCGCGGCCTTCGAGGCGGTCGAGCCGCGCTGCGAGCTGATGGCGCGCTCGCTGGGGATGTCGCGCGCGCGCGTGTTCGTGCGCGTGACGCTGCCGCTCGCGCGGCGCGGGCTGGCGGCGGCCCTGCTGCTCGCCTTCGCGCGCGCGCTGGGGGAGTTCGGCGCGACCGTGATCGTCGCGGGCAACATCCCCGGCCGCACGCAGACGCTGGCGCTGGCGATCTTCGAGGACATCCAGCTCGGGCGCGAGGAGCACGCGCTCGCCTGGGTCGCCTGCTCGTGCGCGCTCGCGTTCGGCGTGATCCTGGCCTCGGAGCGCCTGGTCTCCGGCGGACGGGGGCGCGCGTGATCGAGCTCCGCCTCGAGCTGCCGCTGCAGGACTTCGCGCTCGACTGTGCGCTCGAGCTGCACAGCGGCGCGACCGGGATCTTCGGGCCTTCGGGCAGCGGCAAGACCAGCCTGCTCGAGGCGCTCGCGGGCTGGCGCCGCCCGCGCGCGGGGCGCATCGTGGTCGACGGCGAGACGCTCTTCGATTCCGCGGCGCGCGTCGAGCTCCCGCCCGAGCGCCGGCGCCTGGGCTACGTCCCGCAGGACGCGCTGCTCCTGCCGCACTGGAACGTGCGTCAGAACCTGGAGGCGGCCGGTGCCCTCGACCGCGAGCTGCTGGCCGTCTTCGAGCTCGAGCCGCTGCTCGCGCGCGACGTGCGCTCGCTCTCGGGCGGCGAGCGCCAGCGCGTGGCGCTCGCGCGCGCGCTGCTGCAGCAGCCGCGCCTCCTGCTGCTCGACGAGCCGCTGACCGGCCTGGACCACGAGCGACGGCGGCGCGCGCTGGCGCTGCTCGTCGCGGTGCGGCAGCGCTTCGGCGTGCCGCTGCTCTTCGTCTCGCACGACGCGACCGACGTGCAGGTCCTGTGCGACGAGGTGGTCGTGCTCGAACGCGGCCGCGTGCGCGCGCAGGGCGCGAGCGCCGCCGTGCTCGCGGCGCAGCACGGGCCGGGCTTCGAGAACCTGCTGCGCGGGACGGTGCGCGGGGGGCGTCTGGTGCTCGCCGGCGGCGTCGCTCTCGAGGTCCCCGCCGCGGGCCTGGCCGAAGGCACGCCGGCCGTGTTCGCGCTGCGCAGCGAGGACGTGCTCGTCGCGCGCGGCGTGCTGCCGCGCCTCTCGGCCCGCAACCGTCTCGCGGCGCGCGTGCTGGGGCTGCACGAAGCGCAGGGCGAGCTGCGCCTGGACGCGCTGGCGGGCGAGCTGCCGCTGCGCGTGCGTCTGACCCAGGGGGCCGTCGAGGAGCTCGAGCTCGCGCCCGGCGTCGAGGTGACGCTGGTCTTCAAGGCCACCAGCTGCCGGCTCGTTGCGGCCTGAGCGCGCGCTGCCTAGAGTGCGCGGTTCGCATGGGCGAGGAGCGCGAGTACATCCTGGGCACCGACCGCGACGAGCTCGCGCGCCTGGAGTTCCAGCACGAGGTCTGGGTCGCGCCGCTGCATGAGCTCGCCGCGCGCGCCGGGCTGCGCGAGGGGCACCGCCTGCTCGACCTGGGCTGCGGTCCGGGCTTCACCTCGCTCGAGCTGGCCGAGCTCGTCGGCCGCTCGGGCCGCGTGATCGCCTGCGACGCGAGCGCGCGCTTCCTCGGCTTCCTGCGCGCGGAGCGCGAACGCCGCGGCGCGCCGCAGATCGAGCCTCTCGAGGCGCGCGTCGAGGAGCTCGAGCTCCCGCCGCAGAGCCTGGACGCGGTCTACGCGCGCTGGCTGTTCTGCTGGCTCCCCGATCCGGGGGCGGCGCTGGCGCGCCTGGTGCCGCTGCTGCGTCCGGGCGGCGTGATCCTGGTGCAGGACTACCTCGACTGGGGCGCGATGAAGCTCCTGCCGCACGGCGCGGTCTTCGCGCGCGGCGTCGAGGCCTGCCTCGCCAGCTGGAAGCAGGGCGGCAGCAGGATCGACGTGATGGAGATCCTGCCCGGGTTCGCGCGCGAGAACGGCCTGCGCGTCGAGCGCTTCGAGACGCGCTCGCGCCTGGGCGGCGTCGGCTCGCTGGAGTGGCGCTGGATGGAGCAGTTCTTCCTGGCCTACCTGCCCAAGCTGGTCGAGCGCGGCGGCTACGCGGCGCAGGAGCTGGAGGCCTGGCGCGCGGAGTGGAGCGCGCGCGCAGCTGCGGGCGCGAGCTTCGCGCTCGCGCCGACGATGGCCGACCTCGTGCTGCGCAAACCCTAGGCGGCGGAGCGGAGCCTAGGCGGCGGGCCGCTCGCTCGAGCCGGCCTGCGAGTCGGCGACCTCGATCACGGTGTAGCCGGCGGTGTGCAGCGCCTCGACCAGCTCGCGCTTGCGTGTCCCGGTCAGGCGCAGCATGCACAGCTCCTCGCCGCCGGGGCGTTCGTGCACGAGGTAGCCGCGGATCGAGAAGCCCAGGCGCAGCGCGACCAGGATCGGATCCAGCGGCGCCTCCGCGCGCGGCGTCAGCGCGAAGGTCACGCGCAGCTCGCCCTGCGAGGCGGTCATCCGCACCAGCGCGCGGAAGACGTCGGACTCGGTCAGGATGCCCTCGAGCCGGCCGTCCTGCACGACGGGCATGCCGCCGATCTTGTAGGAGAGCATCTTGCGCGCGGCGTCCTCGAGGTGTTCCTCGGGGTGCAGCGTCACCAGCCGCGTCGCCATCACCTGCGAGACGATCGTGTGCTCGTTCTCCAGGCCGCGGCGCGTGTCGAGCTCGCCGACGGTGCCGGGCAGGATGCGCAGGAGGTCGCGCTCGCTGAGCATGCCGACCAGCTTCTCGCCGCGCAGCACCGGCGCGCGACGGATCTGGTTCGCGTGCATCAGCTCGAGCGCCTGGCGGCAGCGCAGGCTCTCGTGCACCGAGATCACGCGGCGGGTCATGAAGTGGCGGACGAGCATCTCAAGGAATCGATCGGCCGGGGGCACGTCCGCCCTGCACCCCAAAGCCCTTTCGCGCGATGCCGCGGCGGCCCCGGGCCGCGCCTCAGGCCTCCAAGGCGGCCTTCCAGCCGGCCAGGAGGCGCGCCGGATCGTCCGAGCGCAGCAGCGCCTCGCCGACCAGGGCGGCGCGCGCACCCGCGGCGCGCACGCGCCGCAGATCCTCCAGCCGCGCCAGCCCGCCGCGCGCCAGCGTGCGCACGCCCGCGGGCACGCGCGCGAGGAGGCGTTCGACCCGCGCGGGATCGAGCGCGTGCGTCTCGAGGTCGCGCGCGTCGACGCTGACGAGCTCGGGCTCCAGCGCCAGCGCGGACTCGAGCTCGCGTTCGTCGCGCACCTCGAGCACCACGGCCAGGCCGAGCTCGCGGCACTGCTCGCGCAGCTCGACCAGGCGTGCGCCCGTGTGCAGCGCGGCGATCAGGAGCAGCGCATCGGCGCCGGCGAGACAGCTCTCCAGCAGCATGCCCTCGTCGAGCACGAAGTCGCAGCGCAGCCGCGAGAGACCGGCGTGCGCGCACGTCTGCAGGTCCTCGAGCGCGCAGCCGAAGTGGTCCTGTTCGGTGTGCACGGCGAGCAGCGCGGCGCCGCCCTGCCTGCAGGCCGCGACGTGCGCGAACCAGCGCGGACCCGGCACCGGCAGGCGCACGGGGTTCGTGCCCGCACGTCCGGCCTCGTCGATCAGCACGCCGCTCCAGGGCGCGCGGCGCTTGCACTCGGCGATCAGCGCGAGGCCGGGCTTCTCGAGCGCGACGAGGAAGCGCTCGCGGCGCCAGGAGTCGGGGACGACCAGCTCGCGCAGGCGCTCGAGCGGCTGGCGCGCGCGGCGCTCGGCTGCGCGCTGCCGGACGCTGGCGAGGATCGACTCCAGTCGCGCGGCGCTCATGCGCGCACCCGCGCGGGAGCCGCGCAAGCGGCGAGGAAGTTCGCCAGCAGGCGCGAACCCTCGGGCGTCAGGATCGACTCGGGATGGAACTGCACGCCGACGCGCGGAAGCTCGCGGTGGCGCACCGCCATCACGTGGCCCTGCGCGGTCCAGGCGGTGAGCGCGAGGCATTCCGGCAGTGCGTCCGCTCGCGCGCGCAGCGAGTGGTAGCGCCCGGCGCGGAAGGGGTTGGGCATCCCCGCGAAGAGCGCGTCCCCGGCGTGGTGCACGAGCGACGCTCGCCCGTGCACGGGCACGGGATCGCGCTCGAGCGCGCCGCCGCAGTGCTCGACCAGCGCCTGATGGCCCAGGCACACGCCCAGGATCGGCAGCTCGTCCGGCGCGCGCGAGAGCAGCTCGGGCATGCCTCCCGCGTCGGCCGGCCGGCCCGGCCCGGGCGAGAGCACCAGCCCCGCGGGCTCGCGCGCGAGCAGCGCGTCGACGCTCTGCGCGTCGTTGCGCACGACCTCGACCTCCGCGCCCAGCGCGCCCAGCGCCTGGGCCAGGTTCCAGGTGAAGGAGTCGTAGTTGTCGAGCAGCAGGATCATGGTCCTCGCGCGCGGCGCGTGGCTCCCTCGCGCCCTAGGCGCTGCCGCAGGCCGCTCCGGCGCGCGGCGCGCGCGCATCGAGCGGGAACAGGCGCGCGTGCAGGGCGCGCACGACCTCGCGCACGCGCTCGCGCGGCACGACCAGCGAGAGGTTGTTGCGCGTCGCGCCGTAGCTGATCATCTCGACGCGCACGCCGCGCTCGTCCAGCACGTCGAAGATCGCGCGCGGGATCGCGAGCGAGTCCTGCAGCTCCTCGCCGACGACCGAGACCAGCGCCACCTCGCGCGCGACGTTGACCTCCGAGAAGCGCGCCAGCTCGGCGCAGACCGGCTCCAGCCGCGCGGTGGCGTCGGTGGTCAGCGCCACCGAGACCTCGCTGGTCGCGATCATGTCGACCACGATCTCGTGGCGCGCGAATACGTCGGCGATGCGCTCGAGGAAGCCGAACTGCAGCAGCATCGGCGCGGCCACGATGCTGACGACGGCGATGCGCTCCTTGCTGGTGATCGACTTGACCGCGCGCTGGTCGCTGGCAAGGCGCCCGACCACGGTCGTGCCGGGGAACTCGGGCCGAAAGCTGTTGAGCACGCGGATCGGGATGTTCTTCGCGATCGCCGGCACCATCGTCGCCGGGTGCAGCACCTTGGCGCCGAAGAAGGCCAGCTCGGCCGCCTCGGCGAAGGAGAGCGTGGGCACGAAGCGCGCCTCCTCGACCAGGCGCGGGTCGGCGCTCATCACGCCGTCGACGTCGGTCCAGATCTGGATCTCCTCGACGCCCAGCGCGGCGCCGAAGATCGCGGCCGAGTAGTCGCTGCCGCCGCGCCCGAGCGTGGTGATCGCTCCGCGCGCGTCCTTCGCGATGTAGCCGGTGATCACCGGCACGCCCTCCGTCCCGGCCAGGGCCGCGCGGATCGTCGCCTCGCTCTCCGGCAGCGGCCGCGCGCCGCCGAAGCGGCCGTCGGTCGTGAGGCCCGCCTCCCAGGCGTCGAAGGCGCGCGCGGCGAGGCCCAGGCTGGCGAGGTGCGCCGCGACCAGCCGCACCGAGAGCCGCTCGCCGAAGCTCGCCAGGTGGTCCTGCGTGCGCGGCGTGAGCTCGCGGATCAGCGCGATGCCGCGCACCAGGTCGCCCAGCTCGACCAGCAGCCGCTCGATCGGGGCGGCGTCGAGCGCGAGCTCGCGCGCGATCTCGCGGTGCAGCGCGACGAGCGTCTCGAGCTCGCCCTTCCATTCGCCACCCTGCTGCGCGAGGTCGCCGATGCGGAAGAGCCTGTTGGTCACGCCGCCGACGGCCGAGACGACCACCACGGGCCGCCGCGCGAGCGAGGACTGCACGATGCGCCCCAGGCGCCGGATGGGATCCGCGCCGCCGACCGAGGTGCCGCCGAACTTCTGGATGATCATGGTTGTACGGGCCGCGCAGTATAGCAGTGGTCCGCGTTGGCATAATGTGCGGGCATGCTCCAGCACCTGCCGCCGCACGAGCGTCGTTCCGAACGATGCGCAGCCGAGGTGTGGGCCGACGAGTTGTTGCACGAGAGGCTCGCCGGGTTCGACTCCGCGGAGCGAATGGAGCGCATGCAACGCCTGATCGACGCCACGCGCGAGCTCAGCTTGCAAGGGTTGAGGCTGCTGTACCCGCAGGCGGACGAGCACGAGCTCCGCCTGCGTGAGGCTGCCCGGCGACTGGGAAGGGACACGATGATCCTCGCCTACGGCTGGGATCCGGATGCGGAGCGCTCCTGATGGCGGTCAACGAGCTGGACGTGGCCGTGCTCGCGTCGGAGCTCTTCGAGAGCCTGGGTGTGCGACACTTCATCCGCGGCTCGATGGCGAGTTCCCTCTATGGCGAGAGCCGTTCGACGCACGATGTGGACATCGCAGCGGCCCTTCGCCCGGAGCATGTCGCGCCGCTGGTGCGGCGCGCAGGCGGGGAGTTCTTCGTGCAGCCCGAATTCGTCGAGGAGGCGGTGCGTGGCACACGGATGTTCACCATGGTGCTCCGTGCGAGCTTCGTCAAAGTCGATGTCTACGTGCGCGCATTGTGCTGCTTCTTCCAGAGCGAACTCGAGCGCGCCCGCCTGATCCAAGTGAGACGTACGCCGGCGGGCGAGGCATGGATGCCGACTCCCGAGGACATCGTGCTGCAGAAGCTGGCGTGGTACCGCCAGGGCGATTGCGTGTCGGAGCGTCAGTGGAACGATGTTCTCGGTGTCCTGCGCAACTGGCACGCCCGCGTCGACATGGCCTACTTGCGAAGCTGGGCGAAGGAACTCGAGGTGAGCGATCTGCTCGAGAAGGCGCTCGTGCAGGCCGTCCAGCCATGAGGCTGGAGGCAGGATCCACGGAATGGGGCAAGTCCGCGCGCGGACCCGAGGACCTGGTGCTGCTCGAGGGCCCGGCGCGGCGGCGCTCGGAGTTCCTGCGCGCGCTGCGCATCTTCCTCGAGTTCATCCACGGCTACCGCCAGCTGCACTTCCTCGGCCCGTGCGTGACGGTCTTCGGCTCGGCGCGCTTCGACGAGCGGCATCCGCACTACCAGCTGGCGCGCGAGCTGGGCGCGCGCATCGCGCGCGAGGGCTTCACGGTGATGACCGGCGGCGGCCCGGGCATCATGGAGGCCGCCAACCGCGGCGCGCGCGAGGCCGGCGGACGCAGCGTGGGCTGCAACATCGAGCTGCCGAAGGAGCAGAAGCCCAACCCCTACCTCGACCGCTTCGTCACCTTCCGGCACTTCTTCGTGCGCAAGGTGATGCTCGTGAAGTACTCCTACGCCTTCGTCGTCCTGCCGGGCGGCTTCGGCACGCTCGACGAGATCTTCGAGACCGCGACGCTGATCCAGACCGGCAAGATCTCGAACTTCCCGCTGATCCTGATGGGCGTCGAGTACTGGCGCGACCTGCGCGAGCTGCTGGAGGGCATGGTGCGCGCGGGCACGATCGACGCGGCCGATCTGGGGCGCCTCGTCTTCACCGACTCGCCCGACGAGGCGCTGGAGGTGATCCGCAGGCAGGCCACGGAGGCCTTCGGGCTGAAGCGCGCGCGTCGGCCGCGCTGGTACTTCGGCGAGCGTTGAGCGCGCGAGGCGCGGTTCAGCGCGTCAGCCAGCGCTCCCAGCGGTTGGCGTGCGCGGTGTCGATGAAGTCGACCGGCTCGGCGCCCAGATCGCGCCACAGATCGGCCTCGATGCGCATCAGCACGTTGGTACGCCGGTTCCACAGCCAGGCCTCGTTGCCGGGCGAGAGCTCGGAGAGGCGCAGTTCGATCGGCTCGCCCTGGCTGGGCGTCAGCACGATGCGCAGCCAGGGCGCGTCGAGCCCGTGCTGCGCGGCCTGCTTGGGGTTCTCGTAGTCGCGCGCGCGGCCGCGGATCCACAGGCTCGTGTAGCCGCCGACGCGCCACACGATCGCAGGCTCGCGCGCGGAACCGCGCTCGAGCGTCCACTCGGGCTGCGCATCCGCGCTCGGGGGGGGAACGGTGGAGAGCGCGAAGGTGCGTCCGTCCGCGTAGGCGAAGGTCATGGCGCGGAAGCCCACGAAGCCGGGTCCGAAACAGCCGGCGAGCAGTCGCGTGTCGACCAGCGGCGGAACGCCGGACACGGTCGAGGCGAGCAGCCGGCGCGGATCGCGGTCGAGCTCGAGGATCGAATCGCTGCCGCGTTGCCGGGCGCAGGCGCGGCCCGACGGCCCCGAGTCGAAGGATCGCCCGAGCTCGAGCGCGGCGAGCGTGTCGCGGTCGTCGCGTTCGAGGAACTTCGGGCCGTGCAGCGCCAGGCCCAGGCGCTCGTCCGGGCCGAAGCCGTAGCGCCCGGCGCGCGCGGGATCGCGCGTCAGCTCGATCCCGCGCGCTTGCGTCAGCGCGCGGATCAGGGCCTCGACCGCCTCGGGCTCGCACACCGCGCCCGAGGCCTCGCGCGAGCGCCACAGGCCCTTGGCGCGCACGTAGACGAGCTCGCCTGCCTGCGCGCCGGAGATCGTCAGCGCCGCGACGCCGGCGGTCGAGCCGCCCTGCAGTTCGAGCAGGCGCTCGATCCGCGCGGCGTCTGCGCCCTCGTGCCGGCCGAGCGCGCGCTCGAGCGCGAAGGCCAGCGCCAGGAACCCCAGGCTCGCCAGCAGCACGCGCTTCATGCGCCGGCCCTCCGGCGGCGGCGCGCGATCTGCCAGAGAAACGCGAAGACGAGCAGGCACGCGGGCGCGCTCCCGATCGCCGCCAGGCGCAGCCGCGCGCGCTGCGCGGGCTCGATCCAGCCCAGGCCGCTCTGCACGTTGCGTCGCGCGAGCAGCCCCGCCACGCGCGGCGGCAGCGTCAGCGCAGCCGTGGTCTGCACCAGCAGGCGCCCGTTCTCCGCGCCCGCGCGCTCGATCCACGCGTCCTGGAACATCTGCGAGCACCCGATCAGCGCGAGCTCGCCCGCCGGCGCGCTCGCATCGCTCCCGAAGCGCCCGCGCAGGCGCACGGCGAGCGGCTCGGCGCCGAGCAAGCGCTGGCCGGCGGGGGAGAAGCTCGCGGCCGGCAGGTCGCCGCCCTTCCATTCCAGGCTCCAGCTCTGCGCCGAGCTCGAGAGCAGCGTGCGCGCCTCGAGCGCGTGCGCGGCCAGGCGCGCGGGATCGAGCTGGATGCGGCTGGCGAAGGGCAGCACGAGCTCGCCCAGCGCGCGCGTCGCGGCCTCGCCGGGAGCGAGCCCGTCCGCGGCGACGCGCACCAGCAGCGGGTTGGCGCCCTGCGTGCGCTCCAGTCGCGTGCCCTGTCCCGCGCGCGTGCTGCGCGACTCCAGGTCGGCCGTGCTGCACTGCGCGTCGAAGAAGACCTCCGGCACCAGGCGCACGCCCAGCTCCGCCAGCGGGCCGCGCTCGAGGTCGCAGAACTGCGGCTCGGGCCACCAGGCCGGCTCGTGCGTGCCCTCGCGCTGCTCGCGCGCGCGCACGACGTAGTGCTGCGCTGCCACCAGCGCCTTGCCGCCGCGCGCGAGCTGGCGCTCGAGCTCGGCCAGCATCGGGCCGGTCTCGCGCCGCGGCTGCAGCCAGAGCAGGAGCTCGGGTGTGCGCGAGGGCGCGGGGGCGTCGGGCGAGATCGGCTCGAGCTCGAAGTCGTACAGCGCGAGCAGCGCGCGCGCGAGGGCATAGACGTCGCCGCCGGTGGGCGCGAAGAGCTTGTGCCTCTCGTAGTCGAGCTGGCTCTCGGCGGGCGAGAGCCGCGGCCGGTCGCAGGCCGCGGCGACGCGCACGCCCTGGCCGCTGCGCAGGCGCTCGCAGGCGAAGCCCAGGCGGAAGGCGAGGTCGGCGAAGCTCGCGCGCTCGGGGAAGGCCAGCACCTCGCGCCGCGCGCCGTGCTCGAGCAGCAGGTGCGCCGCGATCTCGCGCACCAGCGCCGTCTCGTCGCGCGCCGAGGTCACGCGCAGCGGCGCGAGACCCAGCGAGTCCAGGCGCGCGCGCCCCTGCGCGTCGAGCGCGTCGATGCGCTCCTGCTGCACGCGCAGAGCGCCGCTCCGCATGGCGAGCGCGGCGAGCAGCTCGCGCAAGCGGCGCAGCTCGGGCTTGAACTCGCTCGGCAGGAGCTCGTCCTGCGAGAGCAGCAGCGTCGCGCGCAGCGGATCCGCAGGCGTGGCGACCGCGTCGACGAGCTCGACCAGCTCGGGCGGCAGGCTGTTGGCGCCCTCGCGCGTCCAGTCCAGTGCGACCTCGGCCGGCAGCGCCGCGCGCGCGAGCAGGATCGCCGCGAGGCCTGCGCACGCGAGGGCCAGCGGACGGGCCAGCGCCCGCGGCCGTGCGCGCGGAGCAGGCGGGGCGCGGCGCCAGCGCGCGAGCAGCCAGACCAGCGCCAGCACCAGCGGCACGAGGCCGACGACCAGCGCGCGCGCCAGCGTGCGCCGTCCGCCCGGGAGCTCGGCCAGCGGCGGCGGCTGTCGTGCGGCGACGCGCGCGAAGGCCAGCCGCTCGTCGGAGGCCAGCGCGGACAGCAGCACGTCGAGCAGGGCGCGGTGCGCGAAGCTCGCCTGGTCCAGCCACTCGTCCTCGAAAGGCGTCGAGGCCGCCAGCACCACCAGCCGGCCGCGCCAGGGATCGTGCGGCTCCAGCAGCGCGGCCAGCGTGGCGTGCGCCGGCGACGTGCGCGCGGAGCTCGCGGCGAGCGCGTGGAAGTCGAGCGCGAGCTCGGCGAGGCGCGCGGGGTCGGGGACGAAGCTCGTCGGCGTGCGGAAGACGAGCGTGCCGTTGGGCTGGCCGCCCAGGCGGCGGAAGTCCTGGTCCTCGCCGATCGAGCGCACGAGATCGGGCGTCGCGGCGCGCTCGGGGTGCTGCGGGTCGGGAGCCTCCTCGAGGACGCGCGGCTCGGGCACCAGACCGAAGGCGCGCAGGATCGGTGCCGTGCGCGTCGTGTCGCCGGCGATGACCACGCTGCGGCCGCGCTCGAGCAGGCGCTGCAGCACGGCCAGGTGTCGCGCGTCGGGCGCGCGCGGAGCGATCCACACGAGCAGGTCGGGATCGGCGACCAGCTCGGCGCGCGAGTCGAACTCGCCGCGCACCGGATCGGCGCGGCGCGCCAGCGCGCGCTCCAGGCCCGCCAGCGGGAGCTCGCTCTCCAGCAGCACGCGCGGCTTGCGCGGGGCGAGCAGCTGCTCGACGTCGGCGTCGACGAGCTCGCACAGCCAGGGCAGCTTCTCGGGCGTCAGGCCTTCGATCGCCGCCGCGCCGCGCGCGCCGACGACGATGCGCAGGCTGGACCAGAGCGTGGTCTCGCGCCAGCCGTCGCGCTCGACGCTGCGCGCGCGGAACGGGGCCAGGCCCAGGGCCGCCGCGTGCGCCGCGAGCGCCGGATCGGACTCGGGGTCGACGCGCAGGCAGCGCACGTGCCCGCGACCTTCGCGCTCGAGCGTGGCGAACAGCTCGCGCAGCGCCGGCTCGAGGTGGCGGTACTCGCCCTCCCAGCGCGCGGGGTCGCTGGCGAACCAGGTCAGGCGCACGTCCTCGTCGAGCGCGCCCAGGCGCAGGCCCAGGGCGCGCGCTCCGCGCACTCCTTCGCGCGCGAGACCCGTCCGCTCGAGCAGTCCGGCCGCGCCGAGCACGCAGGCGCCCGCGACGAGGAGCACGAGGCCCAGGCGCAGGAGCTCGCGCGGTCTCACGCGCGGTTCCTCTGCACCGCGAGCGTGGTCAGCGCCACGAGCAGCGCGCACAGCCCGGCGAAGTAGGCGAAGGAGCCCAGCGAGAGCGCGCCGCGCACGAAGCTCTCGTAGGGACCGACGGCCGCCAGGTGGTCCGCCAGGAAGCTCCCGAGCCTCGCTCCCGGCAGCGCGCCGTCGACCACGGCCACCACGCGCTCGTCGCCCAGGAAGACCAGCGCGAACGAGACGAAGGCCGCCGAGAGGAAGGAGACGATCTGGTCGGCGGTCAACGCCGAGCAGAGCGACCCGACGGCGAGGAACAGGCTCCCGAGCAGGAAGGCACCCGCGTAGCCGGCGGCGATGCGGCCCAGATCCGGCTGCCCGAGCGTGCACAGGAGCACGACCAGCGGAAGCGTCCCCGCGAGGAACAGGGCCAGCAGGACCACGCCGGAGAGGTACTTGCCGAGCACCACCGCCCAGGGCGGCAGCGGCAGCGTCATCCACAGCTCGAAGGTGCGCGAGCGCAGGTCCTCGGACCACAGCCGCATCGAGAGCGCCGGCGCGTAGAGCACGAGCACCAGCGGCAGGAGGTCGAAGAACGGGCCCAGGTCGAGCTTCCCGGCCAGGAAGAACTCGTTCATGAACACGCTGGTCGAGGCCAGCAGCGCAGCGATCGTCGCCACGTAGGCGATCGCCGAGTCGAAGGCGGCTGCCAGCTCGCGCTGCAACACCACCGCGCAGCCCTGCAGCGCGCGGACGGGCGGGGTGATGGGGTCCGGACTCAAGCGCCGCTCACGATGCAGGATCGCGCGGCCGGGCCGCAAGGGTCAGCTGCCGGCGCGAGTCTCCGCCGGCGCGGCACGCACGAGGGGCGGCGCCGGGGGCTGCAGCACGTACTCGCGCGTCGGGCTTGCCTCCGCGGCACCCGCGAGCTCGCGCTCGAACAGGCCCTGCACGGCCAGAGGGGACTCCGAGGGCGAGAACGGCATCGCTCAGGCCATGCTAACCCGGCCGCCCCGTTCCTGCACGGCGCGCACGATCCAGCCTTCGAGATCGGTTCGCTCGGCGGCGGCGCGCGCGCTGAGCTGCTCCACCGCGCCATCCAGGATCAGGCGGCCCGCCTGCAGCACCAGCAGGCGCGAGCTGATGGCCGCGACCTCGGCGAGGATGTGGCTGGAGAACAGGATCGCGCGTCCGGGAGAGATCTCGTGCAGGAACTCGCGGAAGGCGATCACCTGCAGCGGATCGAGCCCGTGCGTCGGCTCGTCCAGCAGCAGCACCGGCGGGTCGTGCAGCAGCGCGCCGGCGAGGCCGATGCGCTGGCGGTAGCCCTTGGAGCACTCCCGGATCGGCCTCCGCAACACGGCGGCGAGCCCGAGGCGCTCGGCGCACCATTCCCGGCGCTCGCGGCGCCGGGCGGGGGACAGGCCGCGCACGCGGCCGAGGAAGTCGAGGAAGCGCTCGGTGCGCATGCCCTCGAAGAGCGGGTTGTGCTCGGGCAGGTAGCCCAGCGACGTGCGGGCAGCCAGCGCGGCGCTGCGCGTGTCGTGCCCGGCGATGCGGACGCTTCCGCGCGTGGGCTCGAGGTACGTGGCGAGCATGCGCAGCAGCGTCGACTTGCCCGCGCCGTTGGGTCCGAGGAAGCCGACGATCTCGCCCGCACCGATGCCGAAGCTGACGTCGTCGACGGCGACGAGCTCGCCGTAGCAGCGTGTGACGTGGTCGGCCTGGATCAAGCTGCGGGTTGCCTCGGTTCGCAGGCTAGCGGCCGCCGCGAGCGGACCACAAGCACGCCCGGGAAAAACGCGAGGGGGCGGCGCGCGAAGCGCCGCCCCCCGCAGGGAAACACCTGTCTCCGGCGGATCAGTTGCCGAAGATGCTCAGGGAGAGCAGGCTGCCGTTCGACTGCGTGCCTTCCGAGAAGGGCAGGACCGCGCCGGTGCCGCCGCCGATTTCGCTCAGCATCGTGGTGCCGGGCGCTTCGCCGGACTTCTTCTCGATCAGGACCGCCAGGATGGCCGGGTCGTTGAACGAGGCCGCCGACGAGTTCGCGATCAAGCCGTTGAGACGGAACCAGCCGTACTCGCCGCCGAGCATGTACTCGCCGACCGCGTTGTTGGTCGTGTCGAGGAAGCTCTCGTCGAACACGTTGCTGATGCCGCTCAGGTGGCAGCTCTTCCAGCACTGGAAGCTGGTCTGAGCCGAGAACACTTCCTCGTTGTCGTTGTAGACGAGGAAGTTGACGACGGCCGTGAAGGCGCCGCCGCCGGTGAGGTTGATCAGCACCAGCTCCGCGCTGTCCGTGTCATCCTGCGCGTTGAAGCGCGGGAACAGCAGACGGTCGGCGACCTGCTCGTACTCCGAGCCGTTCATGTCGCGCAGGCCGTTGGAGTTGACGTCCGTGCTCGCGCCTTCGGCCAGGCCGGCCGCGGCCTTGTACACGAACGGCTGCACTTCGTAGTCGTCCGTGGGATCGCAGCCCACGAAACGCGCGGTGCCGATCAGGTGGTCGAACTTGATCGCGGCGCCCGTCGTCACGTTCTTGGCGAAGACGTAGCAGTAGCCCTCGACGCAGTTCGGGTTGTCGAACTTGGTGACGACCGTGAGCACGTCGTTCGGGGTCAGGGTGCGCGTACGGTTGAACTCCTGGCAGTTCCAGCGGTTCAGGTAGACGTACTCGACCTTGACGGTCCCGTTGACCTGGTCGTCGTTCGTGTTCGTCACCGTGAGGTAGGTGTACGTGCCACGCGTGTTGTCGAAGCTGGGGAAGACGAGCAGGCTGCCCGGCTCGTGGGTGCCGCCGGCGAAGGCAGCGCTACCGAGGGCCAGGGAGGCCAGGCCCGCGAGGACGAAGTTGTGGAATCGAGAAGTCATGTCAGGTGTCCTTGTTGGATGGTGTTGCTTATCGGGGCCAAACCTGGTCTCCGGGCCGGGGCACCGAGCGCGGGGCCACCGGGAGGCCCCGGATCGAGGGCCAGCCACAGCGCCCACGTTACCGGAAGTCGCCTGATTGCAACATTCTAAAAACCAACTTTCTTCGCCGTCCGTGCAAGGCACGGTCGTGCCCAGCTTCTCTCGGGAAAGCCAGCCTCAGGCCTAGGAAGACGCAAGTATGCCAGGGCTTGTGGGTTAGCCCGGACGGACCCCCAAGCGGCGCAGGAAGCTCATCATCGGACACCAGTTGGTGAACCCCGACTGCAGCAGGTTGAGGCCGACGAAGGCCGTGAAGAGGAACCAGCCGGGGTGCACGAAGTACCCCAGGGCCAGGCTCAGGAGGACGAAGGTTCCCGCGATCAGGCGCAGCCAGCGTTCGATGGTCATGGTGGTCTCCGAGAGGATGGCCCAGCGTAGCGGGGGTTCCCGGCGCGCTCGTCCCAGCTCAAGGACGTAGATGGCAGGCGACGCGTGCCGTGTCCCGTGCCCCGTGCGGCTCGAGCGCCGGCCGCTCGCGCGCGCAGCGCTCGTCGGGCACCTGCCCGCGCAGAGCGCAGCGCGGATGGAACGCGCAACCTGTCGGGGGCGCGAGCGGCGAGGGCGGATCCCCGCCGAGCAGCTCGCGATCTCGCGCACGTTCGCGCGCCGGATCCGCGCTGGGGACCGCCGCGAGCAGCGCGCGCGTGTAGGGATGCGCGGGCTCGGCGAACACGTCCGCGCACGGGCCGCTCTCGACGATGCGGCCCAGGTACATCACCGCCACGCGCGAGCACAGCTCGCGCACCACGGCCAGATCGTGCGAGATGAAGAGGTAGGCCAGGCCGAAGCGCTGCGCCAGCTCGGCGAACAGGCGCACGATCTGCGCCTGGATCGAGACGTCGAGCGCGCTGACCGGCTCGTCCAGCACGAGCAGCTCGGGCTCGAGCGCCAGCGCGCGCGCGATGCCCACGCGCTGGCGCTGGCCGCCGGAGAGCTCGTGCGGGAAGCGCGCCGCCTGCGCGGCCGAGAGTCCGACGGCCTCGAGCAGCTCGAGCGCGCGCAGCCGCCGTTCGCGCACGGTGCCCAGGCCGTGGATCGCGAGCGGCTCGGAGACGATCGAGCCCACGCTCTGGCGCGGGTCGAGGGCCGAAAGCGGGTCCTGGAAGACGATCTGGATGCGCCGGCGCAGCGCGAACCAGCCGCGCTCGTCCAGCGTCGCGAGCTCGTCGCCGTCGAGGCGGATCGAGCCCGAGCTGGGACGCTCCAGTCCGACCAGGCAGCGCGCCAGCGTCGATTTGCCGCAGCCGGATTCGCCCACCAGGCCCAGCCGTTCGCCGCGCGCGAGTTCGAAGCTGACGCCCTCGACGGCGCGCACGACGCCGTGCGCCACGACGTGGTGCTTCACGAGCTCGCGCACCTCGAGCAGCGCGCTCATGCGACCTCCGGATGGTGGCAGGCCACGCCCAGCGCCGCGTCGAAGCGCGGATCCTCCGCGCGGCAGCGCGCGCTGGCCCGCGGGCAGCGCGGTGCGAAGGCGCAACCGGGCCCGAGCGCGGCGGGATCGGGCGGCTGCCCGGGGATGGGCTCGATCGGCTTGCCGGGGGCGCGCGAGAGATCCGGCACGCTCCCGAGCAGTGCGCGCGTGTAGGGATGGCGCGGGCTCGCGAAGAGCTCCTCGACGCGCGCCGACTCGCACACGGCTCCGGCGTACAGCACGAGCACGCGATCGGCGATCGCCGCGACGACGCCCATCGAGTGCGTCACGAGCACCAGCGACATGCCGCGCGCGCGGCGCAGCTCCCCGAGCAGCGCCAGGAGCTGCGCCTGCACGGTGACGTCGAGCGCGGTGGTCGGCTCGTCCGCGATCAGGAGCCGCGGGCGCGCCACGAGCGCCATCGCGATCAGCGCGCGCTGGCGCATGCCGCCGGAGAGCTGGTGCGGGTAGGCCGCGAGACGCTCGCGCGGCGCGGGGATGCCGACCTCGGCCAGCGCGGCCTCCGCGCGCTCGAGCGCCGCGCGGCGCGACAGCCCCTCGTGCACCTCGAGCACCTCGGCGATCTGCTCGCCGATCGTCAGCAGCGGGTGCAGCGCGCTGAGCGGGTCCTGGAAGACGATGGCGAGCTCGCGGCCGCGCAGGCGTCGCAGCTGTGCGGGGGAGAGGGCCGCGAGATCGCGCCCGTCGAAGGAGAGGCGCCGTGCGCGCACAGCGGCCGTGCGCGGCGGGAGCAGTCCCAGCAGCGCGAGCTGCGTCACCGACTTGCCCGAGCCCGACTCGCCGACCACCGCCAGCGTCTCGCCGCGCTCGACGGCGAACGAGACGCCGCGCACCGCGCGCAGCGGGCCGCGCGCAGAGCGGAACTCGACCTCCAGCGCTTCGACCTCCAGCAGCGCCATCTCAGCCCGTTCCCCGCTGGCGCGGATCGAGCGCGTCGCGCAGCGTGTCGCCGAGCACGTTGAGCGCGAGCAGCGTGGCGGCGATCGCGAGCGAAGGCCAGACCAGCAGCCACCAGTCGAAGCCCAGCGGCGTCAGCGCCTCCGCCCCGTCGACGGCGAGCAGGCCCCAGCTGACCTTGGGCGGTTCGACGCCCAGGCCGAGGAAGGAGAGGAAGGCCTCGGTCAGCATCACCGAGGGGATCGTCAGCGTCAGGTAGACCAGCACCACCGGCAGCACGTTGGGCAGCATGTGCCGCACGAGGATGCGCGTCCGCGAGGCGCCCAGCGCGCGCGCCGCCTCGACGAACTCGCGCTGGCGCAGCGCCAGCACCTCGCCGCGCACCACGCGCGCCATCGAGAGCCAGGTGAAGGCGCCCAGCACGAGGAAGAAGACCGACTCGCGGTCCAGGCCCAGCGCCGCGAGCTCGCTGCGGTACTCGTTGACGATGCCGATCAGGAAGATCACCAGGAACACGAACGGCAGCGAGAAGCACAGGTCGACGAAGCGCATCATCAGGTTGTCGACGCGCCCGCCGGCGAGCCCGGCGACCGCGCCCCAGCCCACGCCGATCACCAGGCTGGTCAGCGAGGCGAGCAGCGCGACCTCGAGCGAGGTGCGGCTGCCCCAGACCAGGCGCGCGAGGAGATCGCGGCCCTTGGCATCGGTGCCGAGCCAGTGCGCGAACTGCCAGTCGCCGAAGAGCGCCTGGCGCAGTTCGACCAGGCGCGCGTCGATCCACGAGAGCTGCCAGTACTCGGCTCGGAAGCCGTGCGCGCCGAACTCCTGCCAGGGCCAGACCGGCGCCAGCGGCCGATCGTGCAGCGTGATCGCCGCGGGCGAGGGCAGCGGCAGGAGCGGCGCGGCGAGGCTCAGGCAGGCGAGCAGCACCAGCAGCGCCAGCGCGGCGCTCGCGACGCGGCTGGAGCGCACGCGGCGCCAGCCCGCCCTCCACGGGCTCGTGCCCGGGGCGCTGCGCGCGCGCGCGAGCAGCTCCTCCGCGCTCGACGATCCGAGCGTCCAGCGCCAGGGCGCGCTCACCGCCGTCCTCCCGCCGCCAGGCGCGGATCGATCCAGCCGTAGGCGAGGTCGACCAGCAGGTTGAACCCGTAGACGAGCGTCGTGTAGAGGATCGTCACGCCCATCGCCAGCGTGTAGTCGCGGTTGAGCGCGCTGTTCACGAAGTGCGTGCCCGTGCCGGGGATCGCGAAGAGGCGCTCGATCACCAGGCTGCCCGTCAGCACGCCCGCGGCCGCCGGTCCGAGCCAGGAGAGCAGCGGCAGGAGCGCGCCGGGCAGCACGTGGCGCCAGAGCACGAGGCCCTCGGGCAGGCCCTTGGCGCGCGCGGTGCGCACGTAGTCCTGCGCCAGCACCTCGAGCGCGCTGGTGCGCACGATGCGCGCGGCGTACGCGGCGAAGGGCGCGCCCAGCGCCAGCGCGGGCAGCACCAGGTGGCGCCAGCTGCCGTAGCCGGCGACGGGGAAGAGCGGCCAGCGCAGCGCGAACAGGTACAAGAGCGCGCTGCCCGTGACGAAGCTCGGCAGCGCGATGCCCAGGCCCGCGAACAGGCGCAGCCCGCTGTCGAGCGGACGGCCCGCGTGCAGCGCGGCCCACAGCCCGCAGGGAACCCCGACCAGCAGCGCGCCGAAGAGGGCCAGCGTGCCCAGCGTCAGCGAGATCGGCAGCGACTGCGCCAGGATGTCGTTGACGCTGAAGTCGCGGTAGCGGAACGAGGGCCCGAAGTCGCCGGTGAGCACGCCGCCGAGCACGCGCGTGCCGTCGCCGCCGAGGAACTCGGCGCGGTGCTCGTCGAGCTCGAGCGGCCCGACGTACTCCAGGTACTGCTTCCACAGCGGCCAGTCGAGGTGGTAGCGCGCGCGCAGGTTGCGCTCGATCGCGGGCGGCAGCGGGCGCTCGCTGTCGAAGGGGCCGCCGCGCACGGCGCGCATCAGTGCGAAGGCGAGCGTGACCACCGCCAGCAGCGTCAACGCGAACCAGCACAGGCGCGAGAGGAGGAAGCGCGTCACCGGCCCGCGGCCTCCGCGCGCGCGGAACCCGGGCGCCAGCGCCAGAACTTCGGCACGTGCACGTCGAGCGCGTTCTCCTCGAAGCCCTCGAGCGCCGGATCGACCAGGTTGCGCGTCACGAAGGACCACAGCGGCACGATCGGGAGCTCCTCGAGCAGGAGCGCCTCGGCCTGCTCGAGCAGCGCCGCGCGCTCGGGATCGCGTGCGCTGCGCGCGCGTGCGAGGAGCGCGTCGTAGCGCGCGCTCGACCAGCCGGTGCGGTTGTTGACGCTGCCCGAGACGAAGATCTCCAGGAAGCCCAGCGCGTCGGGATGGTCGCCGACCCAGGACGAGCGCGAGACGTCGTAGCGCAGGTTCTTCTGCGAGTCGAGCGCCACGCGCGCCTCCTGGTTGGCGAGGTGCGTCTGGACGCCCAGCGCGCGCCGCCAGCCGTCGGCGACGACCTCGGCGACGTCCTTGTTGGTCGACTGCGTGGCGAAGAGGATCTCGATCGGCGGCAGCGCGCGCAGGCCGGGCCCGTAGCCCGCGGCGGCGAGCAGCGCGCGCGCCTCGGCCAGGTCCTCCCCGGGCGTGCCGTGGCGCAGGAGCTGCGGCCGCGCGCCGCGGATCGCCGGCGGCAGCAGCGACCAGCTGGGCGACTCGCCCGCGCGCAGCACGCGCGCCGCGAGCGCCTCGCGGTCGACGCACAGCGCCAGCGCGCGCCGCACGCGCACGTCGTCCAGCGGGGGACGCGTGGTGTTGAGCCGGTAGAAGCCCGAGGCGAGGTACGGCGCGTGATGGAAGTCGGCGCGCTCGCGCAGCGCGTCCAGCGCCGCGGCCGGCACGTCGTTGCACCAGCCGACCGCGCCGGTCAGGTAGAGGTTGAGCGCGGTCTCCAGGTGCTCGACCGCCAGGCAGTCGACGCTGCGGAAGGCGACCTCGGCCGCGTCCCAGTAGAACTCGTTCTTGACGAAGCGGATGCGGTCGTTGACGCGCCGCAGCGCGACGACGTACGGCCCGTTGGTGACCAGGTGCTCGGGCCGCAGCCACTCGACGCGCCAGCTCTGCGGGAAGCGCCGCTGCAGTGCCTCGAGGTTGCCGCGGTGCACCGGCATCAGCGGCACGCCGGCGAGCACGTCGAGGAAGAAGGGCGTCGGCGCGGCGAGCTCGAGCACCAGCGTGCGCGCGTCGGCGACGCGGATGCCGACGCTCGAGAACTCGTGCGCCGGGCGGCCCGCCGCGTCGACCTCGCTGGTGTAGGCCTCGGCGCCGCGCACGTACCAGAGCTGGCCGGCGTACTCGGCCGCCGTCGCCGGCGCGAGCAGGCGCTCGAAGCTGTAGCGGAAGTCCTCGGCCGTGACCGGGTCGCCGTTGGACCAGCGCGCATCCCCGCGCAGGTGAAAGGTGTAGCGGAGGCCGTCGGGCGAGATCTCCCAGCTCTCGGCGACGCCCGGGCGCGGCTCGAGCGTGCGCGGGTCGGCGACCACCAGCCCTTCGTAGAGGAAGCGCGCGACCTTCATCTCCGGCACGCCGGTCACCGCGGCGGGATCCAGCGACGCGACCTCGCCCGGGTTGGTGAAGGCGAAGTCGGGCGGGTCGAGGCGGGCTCCGCCGCCGGCCAGCGCCACGAGCGCGGCGCCCAGAAGCGTGCCCGCGACGAGGATCAGTGCTCCGCGCGGCATCGTGGGCGAGGATACGCTCGCGCGAAGGCGAGTTCACCCCCGGCGCGCGTCGCGTGCCGCGTGCGGAGCGTGAAAAAGCACGGCGCCGACCGTACTCTCGCGCCTGGAGAGCGGGTACTGCCCGCGGCCCCCGGCACGAACCGATGCGTCTGGCGATCCCCATGCTCTGCGCTGCACTCCTGCTGGCCGGCGGCGGCTGGCTGCTGGTCCGGCACCCGGCCGAGCCGCGCGTCGCCTCGGCTTCGGCCTCCTCGGGGACGGAGGCTCCGGCCGCGGAGGAAGCCTGGCGCGGGATCGACACGTTCCACCCCGCGCGCGCGCCGGACGCGCGCGGCGTGCGGCCGCCGCTGCCCGAGCCGGCCTACGGCGGGCGCGCGACGATCCACCTCGAGTCGCGACCGCCCTCGCTCAACTACGCGCTCGAGTCGACCGGCGTCACGCGCCGCATCCTGTTCGAGCTCAACGAGACGCTCCTGACCGAGGACTGGAACACGCTCGAGCTCGTGCCGAACCTGTGCTCCAGCTACGAGGTCGAGAACCCGACCTCGTTCGTGTTCCACCTGCGAGCGAACGTGCTCTGGCACGATGGCGTGCCCTTCGACGCGCACGATGTGGTCTTCAGCGCGCTCGTGTACCGCAACCCCAAGGTCAACTGCGGCGCGAAGCGCAGCCAGTACGAGCGCATCGTCGAGATCTCCGCGCCCGACGCGCACACCGTGCGCGTGCGCTACGACAAGCCCTACTTCCGCGCGCTGGCCTCGGTCGGCGACATGCCGATCCTGCCCGCGCACCTCTACGAGCTCACCCGGCCCGGGGAACCGGCCTGGAAGCCCAGCGACGCGGAGCAGGCCGAGTTCATCAACAAGAACCCGCACAACCACGACTGGGTCGGGCTCGGACCCTACCGGCTCGAGAGCTGGGAGGGCGATCGCCTGGTCGCGCGGCGCTTCGACAAGTACTTCGCGCCCGAGCGCGGCGGCTACCTCGACGAGATCGACTGGCTCTACGTCAAGGACGATGCCGCGGCCTTCCAGGCGCTGCTCAACGGCGAGATCGACGTCTTCGCACGGCTCTCGACCGAGGACTACTTCGGCAGCGCGACCAGCTCGGAGCTCTTCCGCTCGAAGTTCGTCAAGGCCTGGGCGCCCAGCGGCGCCTACGGCTTCGTCGCCTGGAACCTGCGCCGCGCGACGTTCCAGGACGTGCGCGTGCGGCGTGCGCTGGCGATGGCCTTCGACTTCGAGGCCTTCAAGAAGAGCTGCTACCGCGGCCTGGCCAGCCAGGTCACCGGCCACGGCGTGCCCGAGAGCGAGGCCTACGACCGCACGCTGGCGCCGCTGCCCTTCGACCTCGGGGGCGCGCGGAAGCTGCTCGCCGAGGCCGGCTGGAGCGACCACGACGGCGACGGCTTCCTCGACAAGGACGGCACGCCGCTCTCGATCGAGCTGCTCTCCAACAGCGGGAACTCGGTCAGCGAGGCGATGGTGGTCGCGCTGCAGAACGATTGGTCGCGCATCGGCGTGCGCGTCGTGCCGCTGCTGCTGGAGTTCGGCACGGCGCGCGAGCGCGCCGCCAAGCGCGAGTTCGACGCGTACCTGACGGGCTACGCGCTGCCGACCGAGAGCGATCCGGAGGCGGTCTTCCACTCGCGCACGGCCAGCGGGCCGACGCAGAACTTCGCGGGCCTGGCCGACGCCGAGGTCGACCGCCTGATCGAGCGCGGGCAGTCCGAGCTCGAGCGCACGACGCGCATGCGCACCTGGCACGAGCTGCAGCGGCGCATCTACGAGCTGCAGCCGTACCTCTTCGGCTTCTCGCCGCCGCGCAAGTTCGCCTACAGCCAGAAGCTGCGCGGCGTGGAGTTCGTGCGCCCCGACCCGAACTACGTCGCGCGGCGCTGGTACTGGCCGGCCGGGACCCCGGGCACGCGCCCGACGCGCGAGTCGCGCTAGGACGAGCTCGAGATGGGCTCCTACCTGCGACGGCGCCTCGCCTGGATGCTGCCGAGCTTCCTCGGCATCACGCTGGTCGTGTTCCTCGCGGTGCATCTCGCGCCCGGCGATCCGGCGCTGCGCGCCGTCCCCGACCCCGGCGGCGGCTCGATCGACGCGGCCGAGATCGCGCGCTTCCGCGCCGAGCACGTGCTCGACCGGCCGCTGCTCGTGCAGTACCTGCACTTCCTCGGGCCCTTCGACCTCTCGCCGCGCGGCCACCGCTGGTTCGGCGGCAGCGGCGAACACGCCTTCGGCGGGCTGCTGGCGCTCGATCTGGGCAGCGAGTTCCATCGGCCGCACGTGCGCATCGTCGACGAGCTCGGCCGGCGGCTCGCGGTCACGGCGCCGCTGGCGCTGTGCGCGGCGCTGCTGGCCTGGGGGCTGGCGATCCCGCTCGGCGCCTGGAGCGCGGTCCGCCGCGGATCCAGGCGCGAGCGCGGCCTCGCGCTGGTCCTCTTCGCGCTGCACTCGCTGCCGGGGTTCTGGCTGGCGCTGCTGCTCGTGCTCGGCTTCGGCGCCGCGGGGCTGGGCTGGCTGCCGGTGCTCGGGCTGCACTCGCCGGGCGCGGCGGAGCTGTCCGCGTTCGAACGCACGCTCGATCTCGTGCGCCATGCGATCCTGCCCGTGCTGGCGCTCGCGCTGGGATCGCTGGCCTACCTCGCGCGCCAGGTGCGCGCCTCGCTGCTCGAGGTGCTGACGCAGGAGTACGTCCTCACCGCGCGCGCCAAGGGTCTCTCCGGCGGCGCCGTGCTGTGGCGACACGCGCTGCGCAACGCGCTGCTGCCGGCGATCACGCTCGCGGCGCTGATCCTGCCGGCGCTGGTCTCCGGCTCGGTGATCGTCGAGAGCATCTTCGGCCTGCCGGGCATGGGCAGCTACGCCTACGAGGCGCTGCTCGAGCGCGACTACGCCGTGATCCAGGCCGTCACCGCGCTCTCGGCGCTGGTGACGCTGCTGGCGCTGCTCGTCGCCGACCTGTGCTACGCCTGGGCCGATCCGCGCATCCGCCATGGCTGAGCTCGCGAACATCGTGCGTCGCTGGCGCGCGCGGCCGGGCCTGTGGTTCGCGATCGCGCTCGTGTGCCTGCTGCACGCGCTGGCCGCCGCGGCGCCGCTGGTCGCCAACGACGCGCCGCTGTGGATCGCGACGAGCGAGGGCTGGCGCTTCCCGGCCCTGGAGGCGCTCGACGCGAGCGGGCGCGCGCTGCTGCTCTTCTCGCCCTGGATCCTGCTCGCGCCGCTGTGGGCCGCCTCGCGCTGGCGCGTGCGCGTCGCGCTCGGTGTTCCGCTCGCGCTGCTCCTGCTCGCGCTGGGCTGGCAGGCGCTCGCCGCGCCGCGTCCGTTCGTCGCGGCCGGCGAGTGGAAGCGCCGACACGCGGGCGAGAGCGCGCTCTTCGCGCCGATCCCCTTCGGCCCGGCCGAGACCAACCCCAGCGAGGCCTGGCGTCCGCCGACCTGGCTCGCCAGCGCGCGCATCGACGAGGCCGGTCACTACGAGCAGCGCGCGCGCACGCTCGCGCCCGGGGAGCTCGAGCTGCCGCCCGTGCCGGTCGAGGTGCGCGCGGGCGAGCCGGCGCGCAACGCCGCGCTGCGCCACCCGCTGGGGACCGACGCGCAGGGGCGCGATCTCGCCGCGCGCGTGGTCTGGGGCGCGCGCAACTCGCTGGGGATCGGGCTGGTCGCCGCGCTGCTCGCGCTGCTCATCGGCACGCTGGTCGGCGCGCTGGCCGGCTGGCGCGGGGGACGCACCGATCTCGTGCTCTCGCGCCTGATCGAGCTGTTCCTGTGCTTCCCGCTCTTCTTCCTGGTGCTGCTGGTCGCGAGCGTGGGCTCGGGCGTGAGCTCGCTCTGGACCATCCCGCTCGTGCTCGGGGCGGGCGGATGGACCTCGATCGCGCGCTTGTTGCGCGCCGAGTTCCTGCGCCTGCGCGGGGCCGAGTTCGTGCTCGCCGCGCGCGGGCTGGGCTTCTCGGAGTGGCGCATCGTGCTCGTGCACGCGCTGCCCAACGCGCTCTCGCCGCTGATCGTGGCCACGAGCTTCTTCGCCGGCACGGCGATGCTGGTCGAGAGCGCGGTCTCGTACCTGGGCGCGGGTCTCGCCGAGCCGGCCGCCTCGCTGGGCGGCCTCGTGCGCGGCGGGACCGAACACGCCTGGATGGTGCTCTTCCCTGGCGCGCTGCTGGCGCTGGCCGTGATCGCCTGGAACCTGCTGGGCGAGGAGCTGCGCGAGCTCGCCGATCCGCGCGGCGGCGGGGGCGCGGCGTGAGCGCGCTGCTCCAGATCCGCGGGCTCGCGGTCAGCCACGCGCGCGGCGCGCGGCGCTTCCGCGCGCTGGAGGAGATCGACCTCGAGCTCGCGAGCGGCGAGGTGCTGGCGCTGGTGGGGGAGTCGGGCTCGGGCAAGAGCACGCTGCTCGCGGCGATCGCGCAGCTCTTCTCCAGCCGCGCGAGCCGCATCGAGGCGGGCTCGATCCGCCTCGCGGGCCGCGAGCTGGTCGGTCTGGGCGAGCCGGATCTGCGCGCGCTGCGCGGCCCGGGCGTGGGCCTGGTCTTCCAGGACGCGGCTGCGGCGCTCAACCCGGTGCTGCGCGTGGGCGCGCAGGTCGCCGAGGGGCTGCGTGTGCGCGGCGTCGACGCGGACACGGCTCGCGCGCGCACGCTCGAGCTCTTCGCGCGCGTCGGGCTGCGCGAGCCCGAGCGCGTCTTCGCGGCCTACCCGCACCAGCTCTCGGGCGGCATGCGCCAGCGCGCGCTGCTGGCGCTCGCGCTCGCGCCCGAGCCGCGCCTGGTGCTCGCCGACGAGCCGACCAGCGCGCTCGATCCCGTGCTCGGGCGCGAGATCCTGGGGCTGCTCGCCGCGTTCGCCGCGCGCGAGGGGCGCGGGCTCCTGCTCGTGACGCACGAGATCGGGCTCGCGCTGCGCCACGCGCAGCGCGTGGCGGTGCTCTACGCCGGGCGCATCGTCGAGCTCGCGCGCGCCGAGGACCTCGCGCGCGCGCCGCGCCATCCCTACACGGCCGCGCTGCTCGCCTCCGATCCGGCGCGCACGCCGCGCGGACGGCGCTTCGCCGCGATCCCCGGCGCGCTGCCCGATCCGTTCCAGCGCGGCGCGGGCTGCGCCTTCGCCGCGCGCTGCGCGCTGGCGCGCGAGCGCTGCCACGTCGAGCAGCCTCGCCTGGAGGCCGGCAGCGCCTGCTTCTTCGCCGACGAGGTGCGCGCGTGAGCGAGGTGCTGTTCGAGCTCCTCGACGCGCACGTGCGCCACCCCGGCGCTCCGCGCGCGGCGCTCGAGGGCGTCACGCTCGCGCTGCGCGCCGGCGAGTTCCTGGCCGTCGCGGGCGAGTCGGGCTCGGGCAAGAGCACGCTCGTGCGCGCGGTCGCGCGCCACGTGCCGCTCGCGTCGGGCCGCCTGGTCGTGCACGGCGAGCGCCACGGGCTGCAGCTGGTCTTCCAGGATCCCTATGCCAGCCTCGACCCGCGCCAGCGCGCCGGCGCCGCGCTGGCCGAGGTGCTGCGCGTGCACGCGCTCCCGCGCGAGCCTTCCGGGCTGCTCGCCGAGGTCGGCCTCGCGCCCGAGCTCGCCGCGCGCTTCCCACACGAGCTCTCGGGCGGCGAGCGCCAGCGCCTGGCGATCGCGCGCGCTCTCGCGGTCCAGCCGCGCGGTCTCCTGCTCGACGAGCCGGTCTCCGCGCTCGATCCCTCGCACCGCGCGCAGGTGCTCAACCTGCTGGTCGACCTGCGCCAGCGGCGCGGGCTGGGCGTGCTGCTCGTGACGCACGATCTCGCGCTGGTGCGCGTGCTCGCCGACCGGCTGGTCGTGCTCGACGCGGGCCGCGTCGTCGAGCAGGGAGCGGCCGAGGCCGTGCTCGCGCACCCGCAGGCGCAGGCGACGCGGCGGCTGGTCGAGGCGGCCGGCCTGTGAGGCGCGCCCAGGACGCGTCGAAGTGCACCGGAGCGGCGCGGTGGGTAGAATCCGGTCGTTCGCACCCAGTCCTCCCCCCCGTCCCCTTCCCAGCCGGGCCATGTCTTCCACGGAAGTCGACGAAATCCTCGCACAAGCTCTCTCCCGGATTCGCGTTCACGACGACGCAGGTTTGGCCGCCCTGATCCAGGACCACCCCGAGCAGGCTGGGGAGATCGCCCGTCTGCGCGAGGTGATGCGCCTGGTGGATCCTGATGCTCCCGCAACCCCGAACACGGGGGATCGATCAGCCGTGCGGGAGTTGAAGGAATTCCACATGCCTCTGCCGGTCCGACCGAGCCCCGGTCGACTCGCGGCGGCGCAGCAAGCCGAGGGAGGCGTGGCCATTCGCCTGGAATCCGGCCAGCAGCTGGGGAAGTACTCCCTGCAGCGCGAACTGGGGCGCGGCGGAATGGGAGTGGTCTGGCTGGCGCGGGACTCCGAGCTCGGGATCCAGGTCGCGCTCAAGTTCCTGTCCGATGTGCTCACGCACGACGAGGAATCGATGCGTCAGCTGCGTCGGGAGGCGCGCAACATGCTCGCGCTGACACACGAGCACATCGTGAGGTGCTACACGCTCGAGCGAGTCGGGAGCATCGCATTCCTGGTCATGGAGTACCTTCGGGGGCCGACCCTGGCCGAGGTGCTCAAGGAACGCCAGCGCGGGCGCATGCAGGGGATGGACTCCCGCGAAGTCCTCATCGTTCTCGAGCAGGTTGCGGCCGCCATCGACCATGCCCACAAGCACGGCTGCCTGCATCTCGACCTGAAGCCCGGGAACTTGATGCTGACGCGCGTGCCGGGAGATCTGCTCGCGAGCGGCCGTGCCGTGATCAAGGTCGCCGACTTCGGGCTGTCCTTCCGCACACGAGCCCCGTCGAGCGTGTCCGATGCCACGAGCAACGCCTTCCGTCGTGGGGGCACGCTCCAGTACGTCTCGCCCGAGGTCCTCCGCAACGAGATGCCCACGGAGGCCTCGGATGTCTACTCCCTCGGCGCGACCCTGTACCACCTCGTCTCGGGGCAGCCTCCGTTCCTCGGCCCCAACCTCGTCGATGCCGTGCTCCACGATCCGCCTCCCCGACTGGCAGGGGAGTCCAGTTCCCTCAATGATGTGATTCTGCGCTGCCTGGAGAAGGACCCGTCCGCCCGACCGGCGAGTGCGAGCGCCGTCCTGCAGGGCGCGCTGTACCTGCGGCCGCGCGAGATCGCTCCAAGTGTGCGCCCGGGAATTCGCGGGAGATTGGCGAGCGCCTTCCTGGCACCGAAGGGCAAGCTCCCCGCGGACTTCGAGGCCATCGATGCGCGAGCCGGATCCGGAGGATGGGCGCGCGTCGTGCGCGACCAACGGACAGGCATCCAGTTCAAGCTGGTGGAGCCCGGCGAGTACCAACGCGGGTCCTCGGACGAGACCGGTGCCGCGCCCGAGCACCCGCGTCACCGGGTGGAATTCACGCAGCCCTTCTACCTCGCTGTCCACGTGGTCACGGTCGGGCAGTGGCGTGGCTTCGCACGCCTGACCCAGCACCACACCGGCGCTGAACGGACTGGGATCGGCGTGACCCTCTCCCCGGACGGATCGTGGGGCGTGCACTCGAAGGCCACGTGGAAGAACCCGTTCCCCCTGCTCTCGATCGACGACTGGGGTGACGATCACCCGGTGACCATGGTCAGCTGGCTCGACGTGCAGGAGTTCTGCAGTCCGTTCGGCTACCGCTTGCCGACGGAAGCCGAGTGGGAGTATGCGTGTCGCGCCGGTACCGAGTCGGCGTACTGGTGGGGCGACCGCCCGGATCGTGGCCTTGGGTGCGGCAACTTCTGCGATGTCCTCTTCCGCGAGAAGTTCCCGGAGTCTCGAGCCGCCAAGGCGCAAGTGGAGGCGGCTGCCTTCGACTTCGACGATGGGGCGTTGTACACCTCGGCGGTGGGGCGGTTCCGCCCGAACCCCTGGGGGTTCCAGGACATGCTGGGCAACGTCTGGGAGTGGTGCCAGGATGCATTCGATCCGGGCTGCTATCAGGAGAAGGTCCGCCTGGCCCCGATGGGAATGAGCGGGAAGTGCCGTCCCCTGCGCGGCGGCTCGTACGCGGACGCGCCCGACGCCTGCCGAAGCGCGTTCCGGCACCGCGCGCCGCCCGACCACGCCTCGGCGAGGATCGGCTTCCGCCCGCTCGTGCAGCTCTGAGACTCCAGGTCCGCTCGCGTCACGCACGACGCGCGGTGCAGTCCTTCTGCTCGGCATGCCCGGCGCCTGGTCGAGGCGGCCGGCCTGTGAGGCGCGTTCAGAACGCGTCGAGCCGCACGCCGTAGCGCTCGCGCAGGATCCCGGCCAGCTCGCGGAAGTCGCGCACCACGTGGTCGGGCGCGATGCCGGTGCCTTCCAGCCCGCGCTTGGCCGCGCGCGCGGCCCAGACCGTCGCCATGCCCAGCGACTGCGGCGGCGCGATGTCGTGCTCGGGGCTGTCGCCGACGTACATCGCCTCGTGCGGCACCAGGCGCATGTCGGAGAGCGCCAGCGCGTAGAGCT
The DNA here is from genome assembly GCA_044229935.1 of Planctomycetota bacterium. GTDB lineage: Bacteria > Planctomycetota > UBA1135 > UBA1135 > JADJLZ01. The sequence continues at coordinate 70,363 of JBGASC010000019.1, forward strand.
TGGGGTTGGGCTTGCTGATCCCGATCTGGTCCGAGATGAACACGGCCGAGGGCTCGAGGTAGGGCACCAGGCGCAGGCGCACGAGCTTCTCGGCCTGCTTGACCGTCCAGCCGTGCGTGATGATGCCCAGGCGCATGCCGGCCTTGCGCAGCGCGCCGAAGAAGGGCAGCACGTCGTCGAAGGGCACGAGCTCGCGGAACTTCGTGTCGTGGTAGGCCGCGACGCCCGCGGCCACGATCAGCGCGGGGTTGGTGCGCGCCAGGCTCGGCGGGCGCAGGCGCATCAGCAGCTTGTCGAAGTGGTGCTCGTAGTTGGACGAGAACTCGGCCAGCACCTCCTCCAGCTCGCGCGCGACGACCTCCTCGGGCAGGTCGAGGCCGGCCTCGACCATCGCGCGCACGGCGTTGGCGCGCGCCTTGCGCGCGAACTCCGTCGTGGAGAAGAGCGTGTCGTCGATGTCGAAGAGGATCGCCTTGAGCTGCACCACGGCCGGGATTGTGGCGGGGGAGGGGAGCGGCGGCAAGCTGCGACGCGCGCGCGGGGCTCAAACGAGCGCAGGCGGGAGCGACCCCGCCTGCGCGTCCGTTTCCGGAAGGTCCCGGGCTCAGCGCGTCGATTCGAGGCGCTTGAGCTCGTCGCGCACGTCGGTGATGCGCGCGCGGATCAGGATCATCAGCGACTTGTTCTCGTCGCTGTAGCCTTCCTGCTTGAAGAAGAAGCCCACGATCGGGATCTTCGCGAACCAGGGCACCTCGGCGCGACGCTCGACGTTGCGCACGTGCGAGAGGCCGCCGAGCATGATCGAGCCGCCGTCGGGGATGATCGCGGTGGTGAACACGCTCTGCACTTCCATCTCCGGCAGCTGGAACTCGACCGGGGAGGTGTTGCCGCCCAGGGTCGAGCTGAAGTTGCGCAGCGCGACGACCTTGGCCACCGTCGGCTGGATCTCCAGCGTCAGGTACTTGCGGTCGTGGTGGATCGTCGGGCGCACGTCGAGCACGACGCCTTCGTTGAGCACGTTGACCTGCGGGTCTGCCACGGCCTGGAACTGCGCGACCTCGACGTCGAAGTCCTGGATGTAGGCGCGCTGGTTGATCACCGTGACGTAGGCGCGCTGCGTGTTGTGCACGGAGAGCACCTGGTCGTTGACGAGCTCGATGTTCTCGCTCTTCTCGACCGCGCGCAGGATCGCGGAGAGGTCGAGCTTGGAGAGGTAGGCCATCTGCAGCGTCATGCCGCCGACGTTCGAGATCGCGCTGCCCAGGGGCTGGTTGTAGAAGTTCTCGGTCGAGGCGTAGATCGCGCCGCTGGTGCCGTTGTCGTAGAAGATGCCCGCCGAGGGGTGGCCGGCCGCGTTGGTCGTGCCCGAGCCGCCGTTGTCCAGGCCGCGCGAGGCCATGTCCTCCAGGCCGTTGGTGACGTCCGGGACGTTCTGGCCGTCGAGGCCGCGGAAGTCGACGCCGACTTCCTGCAGCCAATTCTGGCTGACGGTGAGGAACTTCGACTCGATCGTGACGAGCGAGGAGTTGAAGCGGCGCAGGTCCTCGAGGAACTGGCGCACCTGCTCCTGCACCTCGGGCGTGTGCGAGATCAGGATGTAGCCCTCGTGGGCGTCGATCGAGATGCCCTCTTCCTGCCAGGTGCCGACCGCGACGTTCTCCTGGATCAGCGTCGAGAGGTCGCCCGGCTCGATCAGCTTGGGCTTCTCGCCGATGCCGCCGAAGGGGCCGCCGCCGTCGTCGTCGGTCATCTTGTCGATCAGGCGGATCTGGTTGATGCGCGGGCCCATGAAGTCGGTCAGGCCGAAGATCAGGTCCTGCACGTCGTGGTTGATGATGATCGGCTTGCCGCGCGCCTTCTCCTTGGTCGTGATCAGCACGACGTCGTGCTTGATGGTCCAGGTGACGGCGTCACCGACCATGCCCACGATCAGGTTGAGCGCCTGCTCGGCGGTGACCTTGTTCTCCAGCGAGATGTTGAACACGACGCCGGCGCCGGTCGAGGCCGTCTCCGCCGCCGGGTCGACCACCAGCGGGAGGCCGGTGATCGTCTTCATCTGGTCGATCAGCTTGGTCAGGCTCTCCTGCTCCTTGACCTTGGGCATCAGCACCGGCGTCGAGCGCAGCTGGTCGCGCAGCGCGCGCTCGGAGTCGCTGATCTTCTGCGAGAGGTCGAAGCCGCGGCGCTTGCCGCGCTTCTGCGTGATGTCGTTCCAGAAGTCGGCGTCGGGGTTGGTGATCGTCGACGTCCAGGGGATCTGCATCTCCTTGAGCGATTCCTGCCAGCGGCGGAACTGCTCCTTCTTGCGCTGCACGTACTCGGCGCGCACCTCGGTGCGGCCGGCGCGGAAGGCGGCGTCGCGCAGCTCCTGGGCCTTGTCGTTGCGCGGATCCTTGTCGAGGACCTGCTTGGCGAGCGTCTCGGCCTCCTCGTAGTCGGCGTTGTCGAAGGCGGCGATGCCCTGCTCGAGCGTGTTGGCGATCTGCGCCTCGCGGCGCGCGGCCTTGGCGCTCTCCTCGGCCTGCAGCGCGGCGAAGGCCTCCTGGGTCTTGCGCTCCTCGGCAGCCTTCTCGGACTGCACGCGCGTGGCCTTGGTGCTCTCGAGCAGCGACTTGGCCTCGGCGTCCGCGCCCTCCCAGTCGATCGAGTAGGGGGCGAAGTGCACCAGGTTGTTGACGATCTCGAGCTCGGCCACGGCGCCGGTGTAGTCGGCGCGCGCGATCATCAGCTTGGCCTTGCGCAGGCCGTCCTGCGCGTCGGCCTTCATCTGCTGCACGCGCAGCTTGTAGAGGTCCGTCATCTGCTGCGAGACGGACTGCTGCGAGCCGACGCGTTCGCCCTTCATCGAGAGGATCTCCGCGCGCATCTTCAGCGCGGCCTGGCTCTCCGGATCGAAGGCCAGCGCGCCCTCGACCTCGCGCTGGGCGTCGTCCAGGCGCGTCTGGGCCAGCATCTCGCGCGCCTGCGCGAGGTGCTGGTCGACCATGATCGAGGTGTACTGCTGCTTGAGCGTCAGCTTCTGCGCGTCGTTCGCGAGCTGATCGCCGGCAGCCTGGGCCCCGGCCGCCTCAGGCTGCTGCGCCTGGGCGCCCGCGACCGGTTGCTCCTCGTGCGGCGGTTCGCTGGGCTGCGTGGACTTGCATCCAAAGGCCAGAGCCAGGCCGAGGATCAGGGCGATGTTCGTCTTCCTCATCGGTGGATCTCGAAAGCGTTCGTTCGCAGGGGGGGGAGAGGATCAGGGGTGGCTCGACTGGGTGACGGGCGGTCGAACCTGCGACGGCGACGGTTCGTGCTCGGTCGGGATCACGATGCTCGCCTTGAGCAGCACGAGCAGCTTGCGGTTCGACACGTAGTTGCCCTTGCGGTCGAACAGGAAGGAGACGATCGGGATCTTGTTCAGGATCGGCACCCCGGAGTGCAGGTCCTGGCGGTCGGACACCTTCATGCCGCCGAGCAGCACGGTGCCGCCGTCGGGCATGGGGATCGAGGTGCGCACGCGCTGGTACTCGACCTCGGGCAGCTGGATCGTGACCGAGTTCTGCGAACCGAGGGTGGTGACCACCTCGCGGATCGGGCGCTTGAGCGTGGCGATCGTCGGGCGCAGTTCGAGCGTGATGAAGCGGCGGTCGGCGGAGACCACCGGCCGCACGTCGAGCACCACGCCGTCCTGGACCACGTTGACGATCGGGTCGGCGATCGATGCGCCTTGCGCGATCTCGACGTTGAAGTCCTGCACGTAGGCGACCTGGTTCAGCACCGAGAGGTTGCCGCGCGCCGTGTTGTAGACCGTGATGCGCGGGCTGGTGACCAGCTCGACGCGCTCGGACTTCGAGACGGCACGCAGGATCAGCTGCAGCTGCAGGTCGTTCAGGTAGGTCCACTGGAACGACAGGCCGCCGTTGCCCTGCATCACGTTCGGATCGCCGAGGGCGGTGTCGTACAGCTGCTCGACGCGCGAGCGGACGTCGACCGAGTCGCCGTTGGCGCTGTCGCGGGTGTAGTAGGCGCCCAGGTCGGTGTCCTGGCCGATCTCCTTGCCCAGGTCCGACTGCGCGGTCGGGTCGCCGAAGTCGTTGAAGAAGTTGTTCGTGCCCAGACCCGGCGAACCCAGGCCGCGGAAGTCGACGCCGATGTCCTCGAGGAAGTTGTCCTCGACCTTGAGGAAGCGCGCCTGGATGTCGACCATGATCCCGGTCGCCTCGCGCAGGTCGTCGAGCAGCTTCTGGATCTGCTCGTGCACCTCGGGCGTCTGGTGGACGACCATCGTGCCGCCGGGCGTGATGCGCAGGCTGTTCTGCGGATCGGCTTCCCAGCTGCCGGGCGCGACGTTGTTGCGGATCAGCGTGTCGAGGTTGTCCGACGTGACGACGTTGGACTCGCGCTCGGTCTTGTCCTCTTCCTGGAGGTTGGTGCCGCCCGAGGGGGAGACGTTCATCTCCTTGCCCGGGAAGTCGGGGATCGGGTGGATCAGGTCGCGCACTTCGTACGTGCGCAGGATCTGGCCGCCCTTGAGGTCGTCCTTGGTGACGAACTTGACCACGCCGTCCTGCACCTTCCAGCGCAGGTTCTCGTGCGTCTCGGCGATCAGGTCGAGCACCTTGCGCACGCTGCGCGGGGTGTCGAGCTTGAGCTTGACGGTCTTCTGCTCCTCGTCGAGCTCGCTGTTGGCCTTGGGCGTGATCACGAAGTTGACGCCCGTGATGCTCTGCAGGTAGGCCGCGACGTCGGCCAGGGCCGAGCCGCCGCCGTCGGGCGTCTCGAAGCGCGGTGCGAAGCTGACCTGGTCGAGGCGGTCGAGCACGCGCTGCTTGTCGGCGCCGGCGCCGGTCGAGAGGCTGGAGAACTCCAGCGGCGTGCGCTGGCTGACTTCCTTCCAGCGCTTGAGGTCGTCGAACACCAGCGCCTGGTTCTGCACCACGTTCATGGTGTCGACCTCGTCGAAGGTGCGCTGCCACTGCTCGCGGTAGTCCTGGCGCGTGTCCTCGTCGACGCGGGCGTGGCGCGCGTCACGGGCGATCTGGCGCAGCTCCTTGGCGGCCGTGTTGTGCGGGTCGATCAGCAGGATCTGGTCGCAGTAGTCCTCGGACTTGTCGAAGCGCTCGTTGAGGAAGGCGGAGTTGGCGTTGGCGTACAGCGAACGCAGCACGTTCTCGCGGTACTTGCCCTCCTCGGCCTCGCGCTTCTCCTTCTCGGCGCGCGCGGATTCCTGGGCCTTGCGCTCGTTCTCGCGCGCCAGCTCCTGCGACATGTCCATCGCGCGCTCGAGCTTGCCGGTGACGATCTTCTCGTCCAGCGAGTCGGTCGCGATCAGCGGGTTGTAGCGCAGGATCATCTGCGCCTGGCGGTAGTGCTCGACGGCCGCGTCGAGCTGGCCGGCGCGCAGCGCGTTGTCGCCCTGCACGTTCTGTTCTTCGGCCTCCATGCGGGCCTGGGCCCGGCGCACCATCAGCTGGCTGGCCGAGTCGTGCACCAGCTGCGCGGCGTCGGCGTACTTGTCGCCCAGCAGCGCGCGCACCTTGTGCATCTTGTCGCGCGCATCCTGGCTGCCCGGTGCGAGCTCCAGGGCGGAGGAGTACGACTCCAGCGCGGCATTGAGGTCGCCGCGCTCCAATTCGCGGTCGCCCTTCTTGAGGTACTCGCCGGAGAGGAAGACCTGCTGCTCGCGGCGCAGCTTCTCCCGCTGCGCATCCTGCGAGAGCGTCGCCTGGGCCTGAGGCTCAGGCTGGGCTTCCTTGGGGGCGGAGGCCTCGACGGGGGTGCCCTCTTGGGCGGCCAGCGCTGCGCCCGCCTCGGGCGCCTGCGTCGGCGCGGACTGGGAGTCCGTCGCGCTCGTGTCCTTGGGCGTGGTCGAGTGGCAGGCGCACGAAAGCGCTGCGCTGCCAGAAGCGGGAGGAGGAACGACCTCAACTGCATGGGTTCGAGGGCCTTGCCAAAGGAGTCGTTGGCGGCGGAGAGCAGGCGCGGCATGCCGCGACGCTCACGAACACCGGGCGCTTCCGGAATTTCGGTGCCACGTCGGAGCGGGACTCCGTCGCGGCGCTTCGACTCGGGGGGGCGTCGGCGTCGCAGCCAGGGGGGTGGGTCTACGTCAGGTTGGTCGGGATCAACGGTGGCGCCGCGCGTGCGCGCCGTGCTTCGCCTCCGCAAGGTGCGCGACCCGCGGGGGGAAGCACCGCCGCTTTCGATCAGCGCTCGGTGCGGTACGTCGGTCGCTCGGGGGCGAGCGGGACGTGTGGCTCGAAGCCGTCCCGCTCGGCCGTGCGCGCTGCGCGCTCACGGCGGCGATCGATGCGGAGCGCTCCTGGCCACGCGGGCAGGTGCGCTCCGAAACCGGTCGGGAGACGTCTTCGAACGATGCTCGAATTGGGGGAAGAGCGGGCGGGGAGCATACCGGCGCATCTGCACAGGGTCAACGCCAGCGCGACACTCCGGGGCTCTTCCCGCCGCCCGAAGTGCTGGCCCGCAGTGGCGGCCGGCACATCGTGCGGCTGCGTCCTACCGGGGCAGACCGTGGAAGTTACCGCAGCGGCTCGCCGGAGTTCCCGGCCGGACGCGCGGGCAGCGGGATGCCGAGGATTCCCATCGCGACCTGGATGTCCTTCCAGCACTCTTTCTTCTCCCCGGGGCTGCGCAGCAGGTACGCGGGGTGAAAGGTGGGCACGATCTGGCGCCCGCCGCGCACGTGGACGCGGCCGCGCATGGCACCCATGGAAGCCTCCAGCTGCAACACGTGCATGGCTGCATGGCGTCCCAGGGGCACGATCACGGCGGGGTCGAGGAGCTCGATCTGCCGGTCCAGCCAGGGTGTGCAGATCGCCTTCTCGGCCGGGGTGGGCTCGCGGTTGTCCGGCGGGCGACACTTGAGCACGTTGGCGATGCAGATCTCCTCGCGCGCGATGCCCATGCCCTTGGTGATGATGTCGGTCAGGAGCTGACCTGCGCGTCCGACGAAGGGCACGCCCGTGCGGTCCTCGTCCGCGCCGGGGGCCTCGCCGACGAAGAGCAACCGCCGCGCGCCGCTGCCGTCCATGAAGACCGTCTGCGTGCGCGTCTTGGCCAGCGAGCAGGCCTGGCAGCGGCTGACCCGCGCGCGCAGCGTGGCGAGATCGGGTGCCGAGGCGGCCTGCGCGCGCACGTCGGCCGCCGTGGTCGCCGGGGCCTCGAGATCGGGCGCAGCCGCGCTCGCCGCGGCCGGACCCTTCGTGCGGGGGATCGGGAGCGCCGGGGTCGGAACCGCCGCGGCCGCCGCTTCGGGTGCCGCCCGGCGGCGCGCGGGGGAGCGGCGGCGGCCGAGCGCCTGGGCGCGCCGCGTCGCGCGCCGCGTGGCGTGCGCGAGCGCCTCGAGCTCGCCGCGCGGGTCCTCGTCGTTCTTCGGGCTCACCGCGGCCGAGGATAGCGCCGGGCCGCGCGGATGCCACAATCAGACGCGATGCGCGCCACCTCCGCTCTCGATCTCGCTCGCTCGCCGCCTGCGGCGAGCACGAGTCTCCCGCCGACTCCGGTGAACGCCGCAGGCAGAGGCGCCCGCCCGCGCCGCACGACCCGCCGCGCCGGCGCCGCCCAAAGCCTGGCCCGCGCAAGCACACGCCGGAGCTCGACGCGCTGCGGCGCGCGCGCGACCTGGGCACGCCGCGCGAGAGCGCGGGGCTGCTCGAGCACGCCGCGGAGGCCGGCGACGAGGCGCTGCTCCTGCGCGCACGCGCCGCCGCGCAGGGCGGCAAGGGCATCGAGGCCCTGCGCCTGGTCGAGGAGGCGCGCGCGAAGAACCCGGCCGATCCCAGCGTGTATGCGACGGCCGCCGAGATCTGGGCCGGCAGCGACGGCTTCGATTCGGCCGCGCGCGAGATCACCCAGGGCGAGAAGCTCTGCGGGCCGAGCGCCGAGCTCCTGCGCGCGCGCGGCATCGTCGCGCTCTCGCGGCCGGGCGGGAGCGCCCGCGGCCTGGCGGACCTGGAGTCCGCGCGCCGTGCCGACCCCGAGCTGCCCTTCGCCCTGCGCGCGCTGGGCCAGGCGCACCTGCTGCTCGGCAAGGAGGCGGCCAAGGCGCAGAAGCTCGCCGCCGCGCTGGAGCACGCGCAGCTCTCGGTGCACTTCGATCCGGAGGAGACCGACGCGCAGCGCTTCCTCTCGGAGTGCCAGGCTGCGCAGGGCGACTACGACGCGGCGCTCGCGACGCTGCGCGCGCTGGTGCAGAAGGGCGAGCCGCTCTCGGCCGAGGTCGCGCTGATGGAGAAGCGCGCCGGCGTCGCCGCGCTCCTGCGCGACGACCGCGTGCGCGCGCTGGCGCACTTCCTCGAGGCGCGCGCCGAGGGCCTGACCGACGCGGAGCTCGCGACGGGCGCGCGCCTCCTGGCCGAGGAGTCGCAGAAGCACCTGGACTCCGGCGTCGAGGCCTACGCGGCGCACGAGCTCGAGCGCGCCGAGCGCGAGTTCCGCGCGGCGCTGGTGTACGACGACGACTCGATCGCGGCGCAAAACCACCTGGCGGTGACGCTCTTCCAGCGCGCCGCGTACGACGAGGCGGCCCGGCTCTGGTCGCGCGTGCTGGAGACCGCGACCGGCGAGGGGCTCGAGCTGCCCGAGCCGGTGCACCTCAACCTGGCCGAGGCAGAGCTGCGCGGCGGCGATGCGGCGGCGGCCCGAGCGACGCTCGAGCGCTACCTCGCCGGCGCGCCGGCCGGCCGCTGGGCCGAGCGCACGCGCGCGGCGCTCGAGGCGCTCGACGCGAAGCGCTAGCGCTGGCGGCCGACCGGGGTGTGCCCGTATCCTGCGCGGCGTTCCCACCGCTCCCCGGAGATCCGCCATGCGCCCGCTGCTCCTGCGTCTTGTCGTGTTGTTCCTCAGCGCCCTGCCCCTGTTCGCCCAGCAGCCGGGCGACGACGTGCAGGTCCTCTCCCGCAAGCTCTACGCCGCGGTCGACGCACAGAAGTGGGACGACGCGATCAGCGTGCTGCTGCGCCTCAACGAGCTGCAGCCCCAGACGCAGGGCAACGCCTACAACCTGGCCTGCATGCACTCGCGCAAGGGCGACCTCGACCACGCGGTCGAGTGGATGGACAAGGCCGTGCAGTGGGGCTGGGGCGGCGGGCGCGGCGGGATCTACGCCGGCCCCGCGGCTGCCTCGGCGCACATGACGCAGTGCGCGATGACCGAGCAGGACGGCGATCTCGAGGCGCTGCGCAAGGACCCGCGCTACGCCAAGCTCGTCGAGCGCATGAAGGCGCTCGAGAAGAAGGCCGTCGAGTACGCCGCTGCACCGGCGCTCTACGTGCCGGAGAAGCTCAAGGACGCGCCCGAACTGGGGCTCCTGGTCGTGCTGCACGCGCAGGGCGGCAGCAAGGACTCGGCGCTGGCCGCGTGGAAGCCGCTCGCCGACGAACTCGGCTGCGCGCTGGTCGTGCCCGCGGCGCCGTATCCGCTGCGCGAGGACACGAGCAAGGGCTGGAGCTGGATCGACGATCCGCAGAACTTCCAGCAGCCGCGCGCCACCGCGGAGTACCAGGCCCCGGTGCACGCCGCCGTCGAGGCGTTCAAGAAGCAGAAGAAGCTCGCTGCCGGCAAGCTCTGGCTCGCGGGCGAGGGACAGGGCGCGACGCTCGCGCTGGTCACGGGCATGCAGAACTCGACGCTGTACAAGGGCGTCGCCGGGCTCGATCCGGACGTGATGCCCGCGCTGATCGGCGGGCGCGCCGAGGTGGCCAAGGCCAACGCGCTGCGCCTGGAACTGCGCTTCGATCCGGAGTTCTGGAAGCAGCGCGCCAACGGGCAGGATCCCAAGCCCGTGATCGACGCCCTGCGCCAGCCCTTCGAGGGCTGGGCGCTGGCCGGTTCCGTCAGCGTGCTCGCCGACGTCAAGGATGCGGCCGGCCGCCAGCGCGCGCTGACCGACGCGGCGCGTGCGCTCGCGCGCGCGGCGGAGGCCGCTGGCACCACCCCGGCGAGCGCACCGAAGTGAGTCCGCGCGCGGACGTCACGCCATCCTCCGCATGAGCGATCGACGCTTCTGGCTGGCGCTCCTGCTGATCGCCCTCGCGGCCTTCGGCGTGCGGCTCGCGGTCGCGGCGCGCTTCCAGGGGCTCTCGACGCCGCCCAAGGCCGCCGCGAACCCGGACCAGGTCGACTACGAGGAGTTCGGCTGGCAGCTCGCGAGCGGGCAGGGCTACACGCGCGCCGACGGCACGCCGACCGCCTGCCGTCCGCCCGGCACCTCGGTCGCGCTCGTTCCCGCCTACGCGCTCTTCGGCCACGACTACGCCGCCGCGCGCGTCGAGTTCAGCCTGCTCTCCGCGCTGGCCTGCGTGGCGAGCGGGCTCCTGGCGGCGGCCGTGTTCGGCCGCGCGGCGGGCGTGCTGGCGGCGCTGCTGCTCGCCTGCCTGCCGAACCACTTCTACTACGCGCAGCACTTCCTCTCCGAGGTGCCCTACTCGCTCGCGATCGCGCTGGCCGTCGCCTGCGCGGTGCGCTCGCACGCGCGCGGCGGGAGCTGGGGCCTGGATCTGGGCGCGGGGCTGCTGCTCGCGGCAGCGATGCTGACGCGGCCGCAGGCGTCCTTGTGCCTGCCGCTGGCGGCGCTGCTCGTGCTCGGGGCGGACGCCGCCGCGCGCAAGCCGGCGCTGCTGCAGTTCGCGCGCACGGCGCTGGGCTGTGCGCTGCTCGTCGGGCCGTGGATGCTGCGCAACCACGAGGTGATCGGCACGGCCAACCTCTCGACGCTCAGCGGACACGTCTTCTGGGGCGCGCACAACGCGACCGTGCTGCACGAACCCGGCCTGGTCGGCAGCTGGATCCCGATCGACTCGCTGATCGACGCCGAGCACCCGATGCCCAAGGGCGAAGCCGAGCGCGCCGCGGCCGCCTGGCGCTACGGGATGCAGTTCGTGCGCGAGCACGCGGCGGAGATGCCGGTGCTCGTCTTCTGGAAGCTCGTGCGCCAGTACTCGCCCTTCTCCGAGACCTCCAACCGTGGCGTGTACTGGAGCTTCGCGCTCTCCTGGATCGCGCTCGCGCCGCTGATCGTCGTCGGGATCGTGCGCGGGCTGCGGCGTGCGCGCGCGGCGACGCTGTTCGTGCTGCTGCCGATGCTCTCGACGCTGGCGATCGGCGTCGTGTTCTACGGCGCCGTTCGCTTCCGCGACGGCGACGCCTCGCTCTACGTCGTGCTGGCGGCGCTGGCGCTGGCGGGGCTCCTGCCGCAGCGCTGGTTCCCGCGCGATCAGAGCCCTTCCGTGCCGCCGAGCTCGCGGTAGCGCTTGTGGTGCGCGGCCGCCGCGTCGGCATGGCCCGCGCGCTTCTCCAGGCGGGCCAGCGCCAGCTCGCCGCGCGCGAAGTCGGGCGCGAGGCGCACGAGCTCCTCGAGCACGGCGCGCGCGCGCGCGTCGTCGCCGGCCGCGATCCACAGCTCGGCCAGGCCCAGGCGCGGCAGCGGCTCGTGCGGCGCCTCGCGGATCTGCATCCTTCGCGTGCGGTAGAAGGCCTGCCACTCGGCGCTGGAGCGTTCGGCTTGCGTGCACTGCGCCGCGCGCGCGGCATCGCCGCGGCGCTGCGCCTCGAGCGCGAGCATGTGCCAGGCGAAGGGTGCCTCGACGTCCAGCGGCGCGGCCGAGAGGTAGCGCTCGAGCGCCGTGCGCGCCGCGGCGCGCTCGTCGCTGCGCCAGAGCGCGCGGCCGAGCAGGAGCCAGGCCTCGGGACGATCCGGGAAGCGCGCGCCGAGCTCCGCCTTCGAGTCGCGCGCGGTCAACCGCGCGCGCGCCCCGGCCAGATCGTCGGCCTCGATCGACAGGCGCGCTCGCGCGATCTCGAGCCAGGGCCGCTCGTTCTCGCTCACGCGCTCGCTCCCGCACAGCGCGAGCGCCTCCTGCGTGCGTCCCGCGCCCGCGAGCGCGCGCGCGTAGAGCGCCAGCGCCTCGCCGCTCTGGCCGAGCTCGCCGTCCCTGGCCGTCGCCGCCGGCCCTTCGCGCAGCACCTCGGCCGGCAGGTCGAGCTCGAGCGCCTCGCGCCAGCGCGCCAGCGTCGCGCGTGCATCGCCGCCGAGCGCGAGCGCGAGCGCGACGAGGATCGTGGCGAGCGTCACCGCAGCTCCTCCGCGCGCACGATGCCGCGGCCCTCGACGACGGTCAGGCGCCGGTCGGCGGGGCCGCCGGGCAGGTCCTCGACGCGCCCGGAGGGCCACACGATCTTGAGCCCGGCGTAGCGCGCCTCGCTGCCCAGGCCGAAGGAGAGCCACAGGCTCGAGCTGGACTGGTAGCCGGCGGCGCTCTCGACCTCGGAGAGCAGCCCGTGCTGCTGCGCGCCCGCGCCGACGACCAGCACCGCGCGCGCGCCGTGTCCGTCGCGCGGCGTCGCGCGCTCGCCGCTCGTGCGCGAGGCGAGCAGCGCCGGATCCCCGAGCAGTCGCACGAGCAGGCGGTGGTTGGCGCGGCCCTCGCGGTCGATGCCCAGCGCGGCCGGCCCGTCGATGCGCACGAGCACGACGTCGAGGCGTCCGTCGCGGTCGGCGTCCAGGAGCGCGCTGCCGCGGCTGCCGAGCTTCGGCGCGAAGAGCGAGCGCGGATCGCGCGGCTCGATGCGCGTCGCGCGGCGCTCGGGCATCAGGCGCCAGAGCGCGGCGGGCTGTCCGTAGCTCGTGCCGGTCTCCGGCTGGTCGGCCTGCGGGTAGACGTGGCCGTTGGCGCTGAGGAGCTCGAGCCAGCCGTCGCCGTCGAGGTCGACCAGGTGCACGCCCCAGGAGAGCAGCGCGCGCGTCTCGCGCCCCAGGCCGAAGCGGTGCGTCATGCGCGCGAAGCCGCGCTCGCTGCCGAAGTACAGCTCGGTCGGCTCGTCGGAGAAGTTCGTCACCGCGAAGTCCATGCGCCCGTCGCGGTCGACGTCGCCGGTCGCGATGCCCATGCCGGCCTGCGGCATGCCGTCGGCCGAGAGGGCCACGTCGGCGTCGAGCGCGCGGTCGACGAAGTGCACCGCGCCCTCGAGGCCGCCGTCGTTGATCCACAGGTTGTTGGGCGTGCTGTCGTTGGCGACGTAGAGATCGGTGTCGCCGTCCCCGTCCGCGTCGAAGGCGATCACGCCCAGGCCGTAGCCCGCGTCGCGCGAGCCGAGCCAGCGCGCGCTCGCGTCGGCGAAGTGCCCGTGACCGTCGCCGCGCAGCACGCGATCGGGCTGCGCCACCATCCCGCGCGGACCGCAGTAGACCTCGAGGCCCTTCCAGCGGCAGGGCACGGCCAGCGCGCCCTCGCCGAGCTTGCCGATCGGCGGCGAGACCGGGTCGAAGTCGAGGTACTGCGCGACGTACAGGTCGAGCGCGCCGTCGCGGTCGGCGTCGAAGAGCGCGACGCTGGTCGGCCACAGCGGCGGATGGCCGCGCTCGCGCGGCGCGCCGACGACGAGCGCGTCGTCCGGTTGCAGCGTCGCGAGCCCGCTCGCCGTCGCGGGGACGAGCTTGCCCTCCTGCTGCACGAGCAGCACCAGCGCCCCGAAGCCGGCCGCGACCAGGTCCTCGTCGCCGTCGTTGTCGACGTCGCCGACGGCGAGCCCGGTCCACCAGCCCGAGAGGCCCGGTCCCGCGACGCGCTGGAACTGGCCGCTGCCGTCGTTCTCGAAGACCTCGAGGTCGGCGCCCGGGCCGCTCAGCAGCTGCCCGACGCTGGAGAGGCCCTGCGCGAAGACCAGGTCCTCGTCACCGTCCGCGCCGAGGTCGATCACCGCCACGCCCGCGCCGTTGGCCTCGAGGATCGTGCGCTTCTGCGGTTCGCCCGAGCGGTTGACGTAGTCGAGGCCGCGCTCGCGCGCCTGGTCGATCACGTCCTCGCTCTCTCGCCCCCCGCTGCCGGCCGCGGGCACCGGCGCTCCGCCGGCGGGGGCCTGCGGCTCTGCCGGGCGCGAGCAGCCCAGACACAGGCCCAGCACGACCGCGGCGAGAGGACGCATGCGTCCATCCCTACCGGCGGCCGGCGCGGGAAGGAAGTCCGCGCGGCGCATTTCGCCCTCCCCGGCGCGCTCGCCCGGCGCTAGGCTCGCGTCCCCGCGCGCTGCGGTTGACCGCTGTGCAGGGTGCGCGTAGGCTCTTCTGCCTTTTCTCGTCGCCATGGTGCTTCGGAAACCCAATCTGCTCGACGCCTTCCAGGCCTCCGCACCGGAGGGCAAGAAGGCGCCCGTGGGCCAGACCCCGGCCAACGCGGCCGGTCCGTTCGCGGCCCCGGAGCCGCACGCGGCCTCCAGCGCGCCTGCGCCCGGGCGCGCGTCGCGGGGATTCCTGGCGCGCGTCGCCTCCGACCGCGTGGTGTTCTTCGCGCTGGTCGTCTGCGCGCTGGGCGTCGGCCTGGCGTACTACATCGGCCGGCTGGGATCGGGCAACGACGGTGCGCACGCGGCCGGCGGGGCGGCGGACGAGTCCAGCGGCGCCGGCACGCTGCTGCGCGAGGGCGCGCCGAACCCGCCCGCCAGCCCCGATCCGGCCGAGGCCAACCGCAAGGCGGCGCAGCTCTCGGGGAGCGCGCACGACGCGGCCTTCTTCGATCCCAAGTACAAGTTCACGGTGCGCGTGCGCCAGTTCGCCAACGACGAGGCGGGCACCAAGGCCTCGCTCGAGCTGCGCGACTACCTGCGCGCCGAAGGCCTGCCGGTCGTGCAGCCGCTGGTGTGCGGGCGCTGGATCGTGGTCTGCGTCGGGTACAAGGCCGAGATGCAGGACATCGAGCAGATCCGCGACTACGTGCGCAAGCTCCCCGGGCCCAAGGGCTCGAAGAAGGCGCCCTTCGGCGACGCCTGGATCGACAACATCAGCAACGTGGCCGCGCGCAACAAGTAGCGGAGCGCGCGACCTCGACCCCCAGAGAACACCTCGAAAGGAATCCTCCCATGTCCATCCACTCCAGTTTGCGCGGCGGCAAGAGCCTCGTCGGCGAGCGCAGCGTCTTCTCGCGCATCGAGCGCCTGGCGGCCCTCAAGAAGGCCGGCAAGTTCGACGAGTCCAAGGACTCGCCCTACGGCATCCCGAAGGTGCGCACGCGCTTCAAGGTCGCGGGCGCGAAGAAGGCCAAGGCCGAGAAGGCCGCCGAGGGAGCGAAGACCGGCGCCGCAGGCGGCACGGTCGCCGCGACGCCCGCCGCGGGCGCGAAGGCTGCGGCTCCGGCCGCGGCTGCCAAGCCCGACGCCAAGGCCAAGAAGTGATCCTGCCCGCCGCGTGAGGCGCGCGCACGCCGCGCGCGCCCCGCGTGCGGCGAGGCCCTCGATGTCCGAGCGCGCCCGAAGTCCGTCGGTGCTGGCGCCGGTGATGGAGGTCTTCGCCTCCATCCAGGGCGAGGGAGCCTTCGTGGGGGAGCCGCAGGTCTTCCTGCGGCTCTTCGGCTGTCCGCTGCGCTGCCGCTGGTGCGACACGCCGGGCTCCTGGTCCGTGCCCGCCGCGGGCGAGGCGCGGCTGGCGATCGGCCAGGCTCGCGCGGGCGCCGCCGAGAGGACGCGCCGCGAGCCGTGTTGGGCCTCCGCGTTCCAGGCCGCGTGCTGGATCGCCGAGTGCGAGCCCGGCGCGCCGCGCACGGTCAGCGTCACCGGCGGCGAGCCGCTCGCCTGGCCGGACTTCGTGCTGGCGCTCGCACCTCTGCTCGGCGGGCGGCGCCTGCACCTGGAGACGGCCGGCGCGCATCCTCGCACGCTGGCGCGCGTGCTCGAGGTCTGCGACCACGTGAGCCTGGACCTCAAGCCCGACTTCGATCTCGATCCGCCGCACGAACTGGGCAGGCCGCGCGGCGACGTCGCCGCGCCCTTTCGCAGCGCCTCCGATGCGCTCGAGCCCAGCCCGCAGACGCCGGCCGAGTGGCGCGCCGCGCGCACCGCCTGCCTGCGGCTGGTCGGCGGACGCGATGCGTGCGCCAAGCTCGTGGTCAGCGGCGAGCGCCGCGCGGAGGACTTCGCCTTCCTGCTCGACGAGGTCGAGGAGCACGCCCCTGGCCTGCCGCTCTACCTCACGCCCGCGACGCCGCTGCGCGGGGTCGCTGCGCCCGCGCGCGAACTGCTCGAGGGCGTGGCGGAGATGGCGCGCGACCGCGATCTCGCCGTGCGCGTCGTGCCGCAGGTGCACCGCTTCCTCGGCGTGCCCTGATCCCCGCGGCCGGAGCGTCGCTCACGCACCGGGCAGCACGAAGCCGGGCACCGCCTCGGTCCAGAGCCGGTGCGCGCTCGCGTTGCGCGGCCAGACCAGGAAGAGCGCGGGCGCGCCCGGCGCCCCGACGCTGAACACCAGCGTGCCATCGTCGGTGTAGGCCAGGCTCTGGCCGTACGTCAGCGGCCGCGGCGTCAGGAGCAGCGTGTCGTCGCTGGAGAGGTTCACCTGCCAGAGCCTCTCGCCGCCGTTCTGCTGCGTGACGAAGGCGTACCACCCGTCCGGCCCGCGCAGGCCGCGCGAGTGCTGCGACGCCAGCGAGAGCTGCAGGAACAGCTCCGACTCCGGGTGCGTGCCCAGCTCGACGCGCGAGATGCCGCTCTGCGCCGGGTCGTCGGGCCGCGTCGCGGCCAGCAGCACCTCGTCACCCAGGAACTGCATCGCACCGACGTCGCTGACGCCGTCGAGGACCTCCGCCAGCCCGGCGTGATCGGAGTTCGCCTCGAGCACGTGGTCGCCGGTCGGGTCGCGGCTGAACACCAGCATCTGGCTGCCCGAGTCGTCGAGCAGCACCTGTTCGGGCCGCAGCGCCGGGTAGGCGAGGAAGGGCGGCGTTGCCTCGCCCGAGGTGAGCGTCAGGTTCTGCACGCTCAGCGCACCGCTGGCGTCGAGGCTGGCCTGGAAGAGGTCGGCGCGCGTCAGCAGCGTGCCGTTCGCGCCCTGGTCGCCGGCCCAGAACACCAGGCGTCCGTCGGGGCGGAAGATCGCCAGGCCGATCTCGTCGATGTACGGATGGAAGAGCGCGTCCTCGGTGACGTGCGCCGCCTGCGCCTGTCCGCCGCTCGCGCGACGCGCGAGGTACAGCTCGCGCGAGTAGACGTGCGCGTCGGCCTCGCGCCAGGCGCACTGCTGGCCGTCGTCGGAGACCGCCAGCCACGGGCCGTCGCTCGCCTCCGGCAGGAAGCCCGCACCCGAGAGCGACTGCGGCTGCGTGCTCATCGGCTGCGCGGCGCCCGTCGCGCCGAGCACGAAGGGCACGCACTGCATCGGCGAGTCGCCGCCGAGGAACGCGACGTACAGCCCGTTGGCGCTGGGAACGACTTCGAGGCCGAGCCAGGCCGGCGCGCCGCCGCCGGCGAACGCGGCCGGCGCGGCGCACTCGTCGCCGAGCGGATCCCAGCGCAGCACGCCGCTCGTCGTCGTCGCCGCCGCGAGGCTCGCGCCGAGGAAGAACGAGTCCCGGCCGAACACCTGCACGTCCAGGCCGTCGGTGCGGTTGAGGGCCGCTGCGCCGCTGCAGGAGAGCTCCCACAGGTCGCCGCCGGCCACGGGCTGCGTCGCGACGAGCAGCTTCGCGCCGTCGGGTGCGCTCGCGACCGAGGGCAGGAACGGATCGCTGGCGTCGGGCGGAGCGGCGAGCTCGATCAGGCTGCGTGCCCCGCCGAGCGCGTCGACGAGCAGGAATCCGTAGCTCGTGCCGCCCGCGCTCGAGCGCCGGTAGTGGTACAGCGAACCGCGGCCGTGCGGCAGCAGCACGCGTGTTCCCTGCGGCAGATCGGCGCGCAGCCGGGCATGACCCGCGAGCGATTCGTCGAGCGGCGTGCTCTGGGCCGGCACGCACCCCAACAGCTGCAGCCCGTCGAGGCCGGCCGGGACGCTGAAGGAGGCCGAGTTCGTCGAGCACAGCCGCACGGAGCCCGTGCCATCGGGGTTGGCGGCGAAGATGGCGAAGCCCGCTGCGGCGTCGAGGGCGCACAGGGGCAGGCAGCTGAGCAGGCAGAGCATGGGGGCGGTCCTGGCGTGAGGAACGAGCGGGGCTGGCGCCGCATTCGACAGGACGGGAGGTGGTCCGGTTCCAGTCTCTGCGATGACGCTTCGGTCATCGTGCCCGGGAACGGACGCGACTCAGTGGCTCGAGCGAACCTCGAAGGCGCGCAGGAGGCTCGGCGCGCCGGGCGTGTAGGCCGGCCGCAGGCGCAGCCTCCCCGTGACGCGCGCCTCGGGCATGCGCACGGTGATGTCGTTGTGCCCGGCCTCGAGCATCAACAGGCAGTTGTGCTGCCGGCTGTAGTCCTGGTCGCCCGGCCGCAGGTAGAGCACGTCGAAGTTGCCCTTGGTGGGGCAGTCGACCACCACGTGCAGCACCGGCCGTCCGACCGGAGGACAGTCGAGCTCGGGCAGCAGCAGCGAGTCCGCTGCCGTGGTCTGCTCGAGCATCAGGGCGGGGCCGTGCTCGTCGGTGATCGTCGACACGCGCATCTTGCCGACCGTCCCCAGCTTCGCGGCCGACTGCGTCGGGTCGAGCTTGAGGCAGACCTTCTCCGCGCGCTCGAACTCCTCCTGGGCCGACTCGACCAGGCGCGGCGTCAGGCGCACGGGGTCCCAGAAGACCAGCGCGCGCTCGACCCACAGCTCGATCACCAGGCGGGGCTTCTGCGCCTGCACCTCGCTCGCGTCGAAGTCGTAGGTCCAGCAGCACTCCAGCGTCGAGAAGTGCTCCGCGAGCAGGTTCTCGAGGTAGGGCCCGAACGAATCGTGGAAGAGGATCGCGCGCGGCTGGCTCGGGTTGCCCGTGCCGCGCAGCAGCTTGCGGCCCGGGCCGAAGACGCCCTCGCGGCCTTCGTTGAACGTCTTCGAGAACGCCTCGCCGACCGGGCGCATCCAGCCGCTCTCGCGCTGCGGCGAGAGGTCCTCGACGTACATCTTGCGCGCCCAGGTGTCCCCCGGGCTGTCGTAGTCGACCTTCTTCCACATCGAGAGCGGCAGCGGCTGGATCGAGGGATCGATCGTGCCGAGGTGGGCCACGATCGCCTGGTACGCGGCCATCGAGCCCGGCGCGTTCCAGTGCGTGCCCTCCTCGAGGTAGAGGTGCTGGCGCGGCGTGTCCGCGCTGCGCGCGGCGGCGAAGACCGGCCGCAGGTCGAACACGTCGAGGTCCGAGTGCTGCGCCATGTACTCGCTGAACTGGTCCAGGCGCGTGGGGCCCAGCCGCGTCTGCGCGTCGGGCATGAAGTCGGGGTAGACCGTCTCCTTGTTGGGCACGATCGCGAAGACGTACTCGCAGCCGCGCTCGCGCAGCCAGTCGCGGCGCGACTCGAGCGCGACGCGCCAGCGCTCGAGCTCGCCGCCGCTGAAGGGCTTGAGCCCGCGCCAGACCGGCACGCTCTCGTTGCCGGTGTAGAAGTACCAGCCGTCCTTGCCGAGCAGGACCTGCGAGGTCGGCGAGACGCCGAGCACGTCGAGGGACTGCAGGCTGTGCCAGCGCAGGAGCACGTCGCGCAGGCCGAGCGAGTCGTTGAACCAGTTCTGGTAGGCCTCGGGGAACTTCCACAGCACGATCGGATCGAGCGTGAGCGCGGGCTTGGGCGCCGGAGGCCGGTCCTCGTGCATCTGCGGGCTGCGCGCGGAGTCCGGCCGCACGAGGCCGTCGACCCAGGGCGCGCCGAGCGCGACGAGGAAGATCCCGATCAGGAGCTTGTCGATCCTGCGGCGCGTTGCGGACGGACGGTGCGGCTGCACGACGCTAGAAGCGGAAGTAGATGAAGGGACTGTAGGAGCCGGCCGCGAGCTTCATCGCGCAATCGAGGAAGACGAGCGCGAGCAGTCCGATGCTCAGGTACTCGAGCGTCACGGCCAGGCCGGATCGGCCGCGCCCCTCGAGACCCTTCCACCACGAGACGACGCGCGGCAGCCAGGGCATCGCGCCCAGCGTGCCGCACACGATCGCCGTCCACACCTCGGCATCGGTGAAGTGCACCAGCTGGTGCACGTCGCTCGCGGGCACCATCCGATCGCCGATCGTGACCAGGTTGCCCGCGTGCGTGCCGAACATCGCGCCCAGGTAGTCCAGCGCCTGGGTCAGGTCCGCGGCGCGGAAGAAGACCCAGCCGAGCATGGCGACCAGCACGACGTAGAGGTGGCGCACCAGCGCGGGCCGGCGCTCGAGCCAGGCGCCCAGTCCGGCGCGCTCGAAGACCAGGAACACGCCGTGCCAGAGGCCCCACACGACGAAGCTGAAGCTCGCCCCGTGCCACAGGCCGCACAGGAAGAAGACCGCGACGAGGTTCAGGTAGGTGCGCGCCGCGCCGCCGCGGTTGCCACCGAGCGGAATGTAGAGGTAGTCGCGGAACCAGCTCGAGAGCGAGATGTGCCAGCGGCGCCAGAAGTCGGTGATCGAGCTCGCGATGTACGGGTAGTTGAAGTTCTCGAGGAACGTGAACCCGAACATGTGGCCCATGCCGATCGCCATGTCGGAGTAGGCCGAGAAGTCGAAGTAGATCTGCAGCGAGTAGCAGACGATGCCCAGCCAGGCGATCGGCGCCGTGAGCTCCGCGGTCGGGACGGCGAAGATCTGGTCGCAGGCGCCCGCGACGAGGTTCGCGATCAGCATCTTCTTGCCCATGCCGATCACGAAGCGCCGCACGCCGTAGGCGAAGCCGTCGAGCGTCACCGTGCGCTGGTCGATCTGGTCGTGCACGTCGCGGTAGCGCACGATCGGCCCCGCGATCAGCTGCGGGAAGAACGACTTGTACGTGGCGAAGTTGATCAGGCTCTTCTGGCAGCCCACGTCCCGGCGGTAGATGTCGACGAGGTACGAGGTGCCCTGGAAGGTGAAGAACGAGACGCCGATCGGCAGGCGGATGTGCCCGTGCCCGTCCAGCAGCAGCGCCTGCAGGCCGGGGTGGCCCTCGAGGTGGCTGCCCAGCAGCGCCAGCGGCTCGCTCATCAGCCCGGTCGCGTCGTGCAGGAGCCAGGAGGCGATCGACCAGAGCCAGTCGGCGTACTTGAACGCGATCAGCACGCCGATGTTGAACACGATGCCCAGCACGAGCACGCGCTTGCGTTTGCGCTCCTCCTCGCTCGCCTCCAGCCAGCGTCCGAACCCCCAGTTGGCGATGCAGGAGACGACCAGGATCGCGACCATGAACTTCTCGCCCCAGGCGTAGAAGATCAGGCTGACCAGGAGCAGCAGCGGGTTCTGCAGTTCGCGCCGGACGCTGAAGTACAGCGCCAGCACGAGGGGCAGGAAGGCCCAGACGAACAGGGGGGTGCTGAAGGGCATCGAGGGCTGCCTATTCTGCGCTCGGGGGAGCCAGAGTCTACCCTGCGCCCGCGCCGGGCGCGGCGCGGCGCGATCCGAGCGCTCCGACGCCGAAGGCGAGCAGCGTCGAGAGGCACAGCGACCAGGGCCAGGCGAGCACGACCGCGTGGAAGAGCTTCTCCTGGAAGAAGAACAGCGTCCCGCAGGCGACGCCGGCGAGCATCCCGAGCGGGACGCTCGCGTCGCTGCCGCGCCGCGGCGCGAAGAGCGCCACCAGGAACCCGCCCAGGATCCCGCCGTAGAGGATCGTCATCGCCGAGAGGGCGATCTGGACGAGGTCGGTGCTCGAGCCCTTCGCGAACCACGCGAAGAACAGCGCGATGCCGGCGAGCAGCAGGCCGAACACGCCGGTCAGGAGGCGCACGCCGGCGAGCGAGAGCGGCTCCCGGCGCGGCGCGATGTCGTGCGTCCAGGCCGCCGCGGCGGCGTTGAGCGTCGCGCCCAGGCTCGAGATCGCGGCGGCGAAGAGCCCGGCGAAGACCAGCCCGCGCACGCCCAGCGGCAGCTCGTGCAGGATGAAGTTCGGGAAGACGCGCTTGATCTCCTCCTCCGTGCCGAGCGCGTAGCCGTGCACGCCGACGTGGCGCTCGAAGAGCCACAGCATCGTGCCGACCGCGAGGAAGGAGGCGACGATCGGGAACGTGATCAGGCCCGAGCTCAGCACCGTGCGCCCCGCGCTGCGCTCGCTGCGCGTGTTGAGCATGTGCTGCACCGCCTCCTGGTCCGTGCCCTGCACCGCCAGCGCGAGCAGGAAGCCGCCCAGCAGCGCGGACCAGAGCGAGCGCAGCGATTGCAGCGGCGCCTCGTCGAGCACGAGCAGCTTGAGCTTGCCCGCCGCGAGCGCCTCGTCGAGGAGTTCGCCGGGCGGCTTGCCGATCGCGTACAGTCCGACGACCAGCGCGGTCAACGCGCCGACGAAGAAGACCGAGCCCTGCGCGACGTCGGTCCAGACCACGGCCTTCAGGCCGCCGACGAGCGTGTAGAGCGTCGACACGCCGGCCATCAGCGCGATGCAGAGCCACTCCTCGAGGCCCGTCACGACCGAGAACGCGATCGCGGCGATGTACAGGCGCACGCCGCTGGCGACCAGCCGCCCGCACAGGAAGGTCCAGGCGGACGCGCGCTGCGAGCGCGGGCCGATGCGCTGCGCGAGCAGGCCGTAGGCCGTGGGCAGGTTCAGCCGCCAGTACAAGCGCACGAAGTGGTGCGAGACGACCCACTTCCCGAGCAGGGCCCCGAAGGCGAACTGCAGGTAGTACCAGTCGCGCCGGTAGCTGCCCTCGGGCACGCCGACGTAGGTCGCGGCCGAGACCTCCGCCGCCAGGATCGAGAAGACCACCGCCCAGGCCGGCAGGTCGCGGCTGGCGCGCAGGTGGCCTTCGGCGCTCTTGGTTCCGCGCGAAACCCACCAGCCGATGCCGAGCACGAGCGCCACGTAGGCGAGGAGCACGGCCCAGTCGATCGGGTGCATCCGCCGGGTTGTAGCGGTGAGCGGCCGCGGAAGCGAGGGTTGTGCGCGCGCGCCGCTCCCCGTACCCTCTTTGGCCCTCTTTGCCGAGAGCGAGCCATGTCGAGCCCTTCCGCCACCCGCCTGCCGCGCATCGCCCTCGTCGGCCGGCCCAACGTCGGCAAGTCGACGCTCGCCAACCGCCTGTGCGGCTCGCGCGTCTCGATCGTCGAGCCGACGGCCGGCGTGACGCGCGACCGCGTGGCCGTGCCGGCCGAGATCTCCGACGGCGAGCGCACGCGCTGGGCCGAGGTGATCGACACGGGCGGCGTCGGCATCGTCGACCGCGACGACCTCGGGCCGCAGGTCGAGGCGCAGATCCAGGCGGCGCTGCAGAGCGCGCAGCTGGTCCTGTTCCTCGTCGACGGCCGCGAGGGCGTCACGCCGCTGGACGCGACCGTGGCCGAGCGCTTGCGCGGCTTCCCGGTGCCGGTGCTGCTGGTGGTCAACAAGGTCGAGGCGCGCGCCGCCGAGTGGGAGGTCGACGACTTCCGGCGCCTGGGCCTGGGCGACGGACCGTGGGCGATCAGCGCGCAGAACGGCAACGGGATCGCGGCGCTCAGCGCCCGCATCCTCGACCTCCTGCCCGCGGGCGGCGACGAGCTGCCGCCGCCGGCGCCGGTGATGCGCCTGGCCGTCGTCGGCCAGCGCAACGCGGGCAAGTCGAGCCTGATCAACCGCCTCGCGCGCGAGGAGCGCATGATCGTCTCCGAGCGCCCCGGCACGACGCGCGACTCGGTCGACGTGTTCTTCGAGCGCGACGGCCGCACCTTCGTCGCGATCGACACGGCCGGCGTGCGCAAGAAGCGCAGCATCGCCGACGCGATCGAGTTCTACTCCGACGCGCGCAGCCGCCGCGCCGTGCGCCGCGCCGACGTGGTCGTGCTGCTCTTCGACGTCACGCGCGACCTCTCGGGCATCGACAAGGAGCTGGCGCGCTACGCGATCGAGCACCACAAGCCGCTGATCCTGGGCGCGAACAAGTGGGACCTCGTCGAAGGCCTGACGCCCTCCGACTTCCAGAAGTACATCGACGCGCAGCTGCCGCTGGCGGCCTTCGCGCCGGTGAGCTTCCTCTCGGCCCTCGAGGGCCAGGGCGTGGAGGAGACGCTGGCGCTGGCGCAGGAGCTCTTCACGCAGGCGCACAAGCGCGTCGGCACCGGCGAGCTCAACCGCGTGATGACGCGCGCCCTCGAGGCGCGCAGCCCGTCGAAGAGCGGCGCCGCGGCGCGCATCTTCTACTCCACGCAGACCGACGTCTGTCCGCCGACCTTCGTGCTGTTCGTCAACGACAAGAAGAACTTCAACAAGGACTACGTGCGCTACCTGCAGAACCGCGTGCGCCTGGAGCTGGGCTTCCCCGAGATCCCGGTGCGCATCGTGCTGCGCGAGCGCGGCGCGGAGGACGCCGAGGGCCGCGACTCCGGCCGTGCGCGCCGAGCGCGCGGCGCGCGGCCGGAGTCCGCGCCCGCACTGGCCGGCGAGGGTTCCGGCACGAGCGTCGATCCCGGCGCGGAGGAGCTCCCCGGCGAGTTCACCGACGAACTCGGCGCGGACTTCGAGGACCCGGACGCCTACGAGGGCGGGGACGAGGAGGACGAAGGATGAGACAGCGGGTGTGGGCGGCTCTGACCCTGGTGCTGGCGCTGTGGCTGCCCGCGTGCGCGGCCAGCCGGCCGGATCCGAGCTGGCAGTCGGCCGAGGTCAAGGTGCTCTCCGAGAACGTGCTCTGGCAGGTGACGCGCGTCGCCCTGGAGAAGAACAACTTTCCCATCGGCGCGGGCATCGACCCGGCCAAGATGAGCGCCGTCTCGGGCTGGAACCACTCGCTGGCGCCCTTCCGCGGCAAGGGCTGGCGCGAGCGCTGCTACGTCAACTGGAAGCGCAAGGGCGAGGGGCACTGGACGGTCGAGGTGCGCGTCGAGCGCGACCGCAACGACGACATCTCGCACCCGCTCGATCTCAGCTACGCCGACTGGGCGCCCGACCCCGACGACAGCGACCGGGCCCGTCTCGTGCTGCAGTACATCCGCTCGCTGCTCGACGCGGTGCACTGATCCTGCTTGGGCGAGGGCGGCGGCGCGGCCGATGAAGAGCGGGCCCGCGGCATGCCGCCGCGCGCGCCCCTTGCGACCAGGATCCCCATGTCCGCCCGCGCCCCGCTGCCCCAGGTCTGTACCGCCCCCGATCGAGGCCCCGTGCTGGTGCTCGCCGCGCATCCGGGCGACGAGGTCGCGGCCTGCGGCGGCGCGCTGGCGCTGCACGTGCGCCAGGGCGACGCGGTGCGCGTGATCGTGGCCTACGACGGCGCCGGCGCCGCCGCGCCCGCCGAGCGCG
>JBGASC010000020.1:0-93678 GCA_044229935.1 Planctomycetota bacterium
GATGGATTGCGCTGCGTCGGCGGCGCGTTGAAGCGCTTGTACGCGAAGAACGCGACGGGCGGAGCCGCGAGCGCGCCGCAAGCCGGCGACGCGCCGATCCGCGCGCGCTCCGCCGCGCTGGGCGACACGATCCTGCCCGGCGAATTGCGCCGCTACCAGGCCTACTACCGCGACGCGAACACGAGCTACTGCCCAACGCCGCAGGGCTCGACCTTCAACGTCTCCAACGGCGTCGCGATCCGCTGGTGAGCGGCGCGGCGCGCGCTCAGCCGACCGCCGCCGTCGCCTCGAGCTCGAGCAGCGCGCCTTCCTCGAGCAGGTCGGCGACCTCGACGAGGCTCATCGCCGGGTAGTGCCGGCCGACGAGGTCCTTCCAGGTCACGCCGATCTGCTTGGCGTGCGTGATGTACATCTGCTTGTCGGTGACGTAGATCGTCATGCGCACGATGTGCTCGGGCTTCGCGCCCGCGCAGCGCAGCACGGCGACGACGTTGGCGAGCGCCTGCGCGAACTGCGCGCCGAAATCGCCGCGGCCGACGATCTGTTCGTTCGCGTCCCAGGCGACCTGCCCGGCGACGAAGACGAGCTTCGACGCGCCGCTGAGCGCGATGCCGTTGGCGTAGCCCTTGGGCTTCTTCCACCCGTCCGGTTGCAGCGTCTCGAGCTTCATCGCGTGCGCGCTCCCTCCTGCGTGCGGCGCCGGCCCGCGCCGAGGAGCTCGAGCAGCGTGCCGTTGGACTCGCCGGCGCACAGCTCGAGCACGGCCTCGGCGACCTCCTCGGTCGTCACCAGCGCGCCCCCGGGGTTCTGCGCGGCGAGGAAGGCGCGCGTCTCCGCCTCGCTCTTGCCGGTCTTCTGCACGATGCGCTGCACGGTCTGGTCGGTCATCGGCGAGTCGACGTAGTGCGGGCAGACGAGGTTGAGCGTGACGCCGCTCTGCGCGAGGTCGAGCGCGGCCGCGCGGCTGTAGCCGACCAGCGCGTGCTTGCTCGCGACGTAGGCCGCGGCGTAGGCGTAGCCCTCCAGGCCCGCGGACGAGGCGACGTTGACGATGCGGCCGTAGCGCCGCTCGAGCATCGCCGGCGCGAGCGCCTCGATCATGCGGCGCGCACCGTGGAAGTTGGTCGCCAGGTGCTTCTCGTACAGGTCCTCGCCGCCCTGGCGCCCGTGGCGCAGGAACGGCGCGGTGATCGCGATGCCCGCGTTGTTGACCAGCCAGTCGACCGGTCCGACGCCGCGGCCGACGTCGCGCACGAGCTCGAGCGCCTCGTCGATGGTCTCCGGGTCGCTGACGTCGAGGTAGACGGGCCAGGCCTTGCCGCCTTCGGCGCGGATCTCGTCGGCGAGCTCGGTGGTCGCCTCCTGGCTGCGCGCGCCGAGCAGGAGCGCCACGCCCTCCCGCGAGAGCCGCCGCGCGATCGCCGCGCCGATGCCGCGGCCTGCTCCGGTCACGAACGCCACGTGTGTCGTGCTCATCCGCTAGAGTGTGCCAAACCGCGCGTGCAACCGGAACCGACGACGACCCACGTTCACCCCGCGCAGGCGAAGCTCCCGCCCGCACGCTGGCCGACGCGCGAGGAGGCGGCGCAGAGCCTGCTCCTCTCGCCGATCCGCTACGGCGCGACGGTCGCGCGCACGCGCACCTGGGTTCCGGCGATGGTGCCCTGGCGCGCGAGCGCGGAGGGCTTCGTCACGCCCGCGGTGCTCGACTGGTACGGACGGCTCGCCGACGGACGGCCGGGCGTGCTGGTCGTCGAGGCGACCGGCATCCGCGACGTGCCGAGCGGTCCGCTGCTGCGCATCGGCGACGAGCGCTTCGTGCCGGGCCTCCGTGAGCTGGTGCGCGTCGTGCGCGAGCGCAGCGGCGGCCAGACGCGCCTCTTCGTGCAGATCATCGACTTCCTCGGCATCAAGCGCCGGCCCGCGAAGGAGACGTACCTGCGGCGCTTCCTCGCGCTGCGCGACGAGCACCGCGCGGCGCTCGGGCTCGGCGCGGCGGACGACGAGCGCGTGCGCGAGGCGCTCTGCGCCCTGCCGGAGGCCGAGCTGCGCGCGCTGCTCTCGCCGCGCGAGCTCGAGGCGCTCGACTTCGGCGCCCGCGAGCGCGTCGGGGACACCCACCTCGCGCACATCCGCGAGCTGCCGCGCGTCCTGCCCGGACTCTTCGCCCGCGCGGCGCGGCGCGCGCGCGAGGCGGGCTTCGACGGCGTCGAGCTGCACTACGCGCACGCCTACACGATGGCCTCGTTCCTCTCGCGCACGAACGCGCGCGAGGACGGCTACGGCGGCTCGCGCCAGGCGCGCCTGCGCCTCCCGCTCGAGGTTCTCGCCGCGGTGCGCAGCGACGTTGGCGCGGACTTCTGCGTCGGCTGCCGCATCCTCGGCGACGAGGTGATCGCGGGCGGCAGCCGCGTCGAGGACGCCGCGTTCCACGCCGCGGGCCTCGCGCGCGCCGGCGTCGACTTCGTCTCGGTCAGCAAGGGCGGCCGCTTCGAGGACGCGAAGCAGCCGCGCGTCGGCGAGGCGGCCTACCCCTACACCGGCCCGAGCGGGCTGGAGTGCATGCCGACGCGCACGATCGACGCGCGCGGGCCCTTCGGCCGCAACCTCGAGCTCTCGCGCGCGATCCGCGCCGCCGTGCGCGCGGCCGGCTGCGCGACGCCCGTCGGCGGCGCGGGCGGGATCAACGACTTCGAGCTCGCCGAGCGCGCGCTGCGCGAGGCCGACTGCGATTTCGTCGCCGCCGCGCGGCAGTCGCTCGCCGATCCGGACTGGTGGCGCAAGCTGGAGCTGGGCCACGGGGCCCAGGTCCGCCGCTGCATCTACTCGAACTACTGCGAGGCGCTCGACCAGCGCCACAAGCAGGTCACCTGCCAGCTCTGGGACCGCGACCTCGCGCGCGCGGACCCGGGCCGCGACACGATCGCGCGCAGCGAGGACGGCAAGCGCCGCCTCGTGCCGCCGCCGTGGGATCCGCCCGCGTAGGGCCCTACTTCGGCGCCGCCATCGGCACGGACGGGTGGTCGAGGATGTAGACCCACTTGCCGTCGCGGAAGGCCTTGAGGTCGGTGAAGCGTCCCTCGAGCACGGTCGGCTTCGCGCCCGACGCGCCGGGCACGGTCACGCGCCAGGTGCCCCAGCCCACGACCACGTCCCCGTGCGGATCGTCGTGGCGCTCGAGGAACTCGAACTTCGCGTGCGGGAGCATCTGGAAGGTCGCGACCATGTCGGCGCGCACCGCGTCCCAGCCGCGCATGCCCATGCCGTCGAGTCCGAAGTAGACGAGCTCGGGGCTGTGCCAGTAGGTCGCCATCACGCCGTCGACGTCGGCCTTGTTGAAGGCCTCGAGGAAGCGGTCGCCGACGGCGCGGCCGGCCGCGCTCAGGTCGGCAGCGGAGTGGTGCGGTTGCGGGGCGGCGCAGGCGCCGAGGGCGAAGAGCATCGGGAGCGCGATGGAGCGCGCGAAACGGGTGGACACGGATTCGACTCCTTGGGGAGAGGGTTCTAGGCTCGCGCTGCATGCTAGCGCGCTTCGAACCGCTTCTCCTCCTGATCCTCGCCGCCGCGTGCACGACGCCCGAGCCCGACCCGCGCGTCGGCGAGCTCGCGGGCGGCGGGCACGTGCTCGCGACCGAACAGGTCGTGCACCCCGCGGGCACGACGACGGTGCTCGACGGCCGTCCGCTCGACCTCGCGCTCGAGCTGCAGACGCTGTTCGTGAAGGAGCAGGGCAGCGTGCTCGCGTTCGACACGCGGACGGGCGAGATCACGAGCCGGCTCGCGCTGAAGGACGGCTGCTCGATGCACGGCCTCGCGGTGCGCGGCGGCCACGTGTACGCGACGGGGACGAACAACGCGCTCTTCGAGCTGTCGAGCGTTCCCCCGGGCGACCTGCGGGTCCTGCGCACGATCACGCTGCCGGGCGAGGAACCCTACCCGTGCGGCATCGCGCTCACCCCCGACGGCAGCCATGCGCTGGTGTGCCTCTCGCGCGAGAACACGCTGGCCCTCGTCGATCTCGTCTCGGGCGCGACGCAGGTGCAGATCCCGGTCGGCGTCGCACCCTACGACGTGGTCGTGACGACGGATGGTCGCACGGCCTTCGTCTCGAACCTCGGCGGACGGCGGGTGCTGCCGGGCGAGCCGAGCGCGAACTCCTCCGGCACGCCGATCGTCGTCGACGAACGCGGCATCGGCACGAGCGGCACCGTGACGCGCGTCGATCTGCAGGCGCGCGCGGCGAGCGGCGAGCTCGAGTGCGGCCCCCACCCGACGGCGCTCGCGCTCTCCGCCGACGGCGCGCGGCTCTTCGTCGCCGCGACGAGCTCGGACGCGGTGCTCGTCGTCGACACGGGCCGCTTCGAGGTCGTCGAGCGCATCGACGTCAAGCCCGAGGCCGCGCTCGGCTTCGGCAGCCTCCCGAACGCTCTCGCGCTCTCGCCCGACGGGCGCACGCTCTACGTCGCGAACGGAGGCAACAACGCGGTCGCGGTCGTGCGCCTCGCGGACGGGCCGAACACGACGAGCCGCGTCGCCGGCTTCGTGCCGACGGGCTGGTTCCCCGGTGCGCTGGCCGCGCGCCCAGACGAGCTCTTCATCGCCAACGTCAAGGGCACGGGTGCGCGCAAGCGCGACGAGAAGCAGCAGGCCTTCAAGGCCCCGCGCGACCGCGGCTCGCTCTCGCGCGTCGCCGTGCCGGACGAGGCCGAGCTCGCGCGCCTGACGCGGCAGGCCCTGCGCGACACGCGCGTACCCGAGGCGCTGCGCGAGGACGCCGCGCGGCCTCGCGTGGGCATCGAGCCCGTGCCGATCCCCGAGCGCGCGGGCGAGCCCTCGACGATCCGGCACGTCGTGTACGTGATCAAGGAGAACCGCACCTACGACCAGGTGCTCGGCGACCTCCCGCGCGGCAACGGCGAGGCGCGCCTGTGCACCTTCGGACGCGAGGTGACGCCCAACCACCACGCGCTGGCCGAGCAGTTCGTGCAGCTGGACAACTACTACTGCAACGGCGTGGTCTCCGCCGACGGCCACCAGTGGGCCACGCAGGCGATCTCGGTCGAGTACCTCGAGAAGCAGTTCGGCGGCTGGACGCGCAGCTACGACCTGGGCACCGACGCGCTGACCTACGCGCCCTCGGGCTTCCTGTGGGACGCCGTGCTCGGGCGCGGGCTGACGTTCCGCAACTGGGGCGAGTTCGACCTGTCGGTGATCGACGCGCCGCGCGGCGACTGGTTCGAGGTGCAGCGCGCCGCGCGCGCGGGCGAGCTGCGCTGGCACGCCGCGATGCCGCAGGCGCAGCTCGCGCGCTTCAGCGCGCCCGACTACCCCGGCTGGGAGCTGCGCATCTCCGATCAGTACCGCGTCGACCGCTTCCTCGAGGCGCTGGCGCGCATGGAGACGTCGGGCGAGTTCCCCAGCCTGGCGATCGTGTACTTGCCGCAGGACCACACCTCCGGCACGAAGGAGAGCGCGCCCACGCCGCGCGCCTGCGTCGCCGACAACGACCTCGCGCTCGGCCGGCTGGTCGAGGCGCTCTCGAAGAGCCGCTTCTGGCCGCAGATGGCGATCTTCGTCAACGAGGACGACCCGCAGGACGGCTGGGACCACGTCGACGGGCACCGCTCGCTGTGCCTGGTCGCGAGCCCGTGGGCGAAGCGCGGCGCGCTGGTCTCGCGCTTCTACGACCAGACCTCGGTGCTGCGCACGATCGAGCGCATCCTCGGCCTGCCCTCGCTGACGCAGCGCGACGCGGGCTCGCCGGTGATGAGCGAGTGCTTCACGCGCGCGAGCGACCTCAGGCCCTACGCGGCGCTGCAAAACCGCATCCCGCTCGACGAGCGCAACCCGAAGAAGACCGCCGGCGCGCGCGAGTTCGACCTGCGCGCCCCCGACCGCATCGACGACGACGCGTTCAACCGCGTGATCTGGAGCTCGGTGCGCGGCGACGAGCCGTACCCGGCCGCGTTCGCCGGCGCGCACGGCAGGGGCCTCGCCGCATTGGGCCTGAAGCTCGGCGCCGCGGACGAGGACGACGACGACTGAGCCGCGCGCGCCGGAGCCGGCGCGAAACGCGAGCTGGCGCCCCCGCGCGTGCGGAGGCGCCAGCCTGGAGGATTCCTCGCGCGCGCGGGCGCGGACTACTTCTTCTTCGACTCGGCCGCTTCCTCGCTGATCTCGATCTTGACGGACAGCTTGCCCTCGCTGCGCGTGTGGATCGTCGAGGTCGTGTCCTCGTCGCGGCGCTTCATCTCGCGCGTCGTCTCGGTGCCGGTGGTGCCCTCGAGCTCGAGCTTGACGGGGTGCTTGCCCTCGATCGAGAAGTAGAACGTCCCGGTCGCCTCGATCGTGTACGTGTTCGCGACGGCGAACTCGCTCGGCGGCTCGCTCATGCCCGGACGACGGCCGCGGCCGCCCATCTGCGGCTCGGGCAGGTCGCCCTTGGCGCTGAGCTCGAGCTCGACCTTGGCGCACTTGTGGCCGTCGATCTCCTCGTCGAGCGCGACCAGCTTGGCCTTGCCCTTCCACTCGGCCATGCCGACCAGCCCGCTGCCGCCGCCGCGGCCCATCATGCCGCCGCCGCGCCGGCCGCCGCCGCCACCCGCGCCACCGCCCGCGTTGTCGTCACGCTGCGGCGGCGGATAGAGCGCCTTGAACAGGCCCGTGCCGAGGGCGCGCTTGACCTGGTCGCTGTCGAGCTCCCACTTCGCATCCTTCTCGACCTCGTGATCGGGCAGCAGCGCATCGAGCCCGAGCGCGAGCTTGTGCCCGTCGAGCGCGCCCTCGTGGTCGGGCTTCTTGCCCTCGACGAACTCGACCTTGACCTCGTCGCCGTCGCCGCTGAGCTCGAGCGTCGTGCCGTCGAAGGGGCTCTCGAGGTCGCGCTGGTTCTCGTTGTCGCCCATCGAGAAGACCGTCTCGCCGCCGACCTTCTCGTAGTGGCGCTTGACCTTGGTGGGCTTGCTGCCCTCGTGCGCCGTGACCGTGTCGACCTGCACGATGTGCCAGGTGTTCTCCGACTTCGGGTGGCCGCCGCCCGGCATCTCCATCGGCTCGCCGTCGCGCGTCATCTCCGTCGTCTCGTTCGTGACGTGGATCTGCGTCTCGATCTTGAGCGCGCGTTCCTTGGTGTAGTCGGTGCCGAGCGTGACACCGCCCGCGAGGGCGAGGAGCGAGCAGAACAGTGCGGTCTTCATGGGGTCCTCCGTGGTTGTCGGCGCGTGCGCCGGAGCGCGGATTCTAGCCGCGTCCTCCGGGCTTCAGGAATGCGCAAGGCCGCGACGGGCCTCAGGACCCAGCGATCGTGCGATCGATCTGCAGCAGCCGCCCCGCCGCATCGAAGACGAAGAGCAGCGCGCCCGCGGCCGGTTCGCCCTTCGCGTCGTGTTGCGCGAACGCCACCTGCCAGGTGTCCGCGACGCGATCGACCGCGACGAAGTTCCAGCTCCCCAGCTCAGCCGCGAGATCGAGCAGCCCGCGGTTGACGCCGATCACGCCCTCGGCGAACTCGCGCAGGTCGTGCGCGTCGAACTCGCTGCGCCCGGTCGCGAGCGGAACGGCCAGCCCGCTGATCCAGGCGAAGCCCTGGTGCGCGAGCTCGTGCTCGTCGACATCGCTGGCGAGCTCGTAGGCGACGAGGCGGTGCGAGCTCTCGAAGTCGAGCGCCGACTGGTGGTGACAGACCTTGTGGCACTGGCACACGACCACGCACGGGTCGCAGTCCTCGATGCAGAGCGAGACCGCGCAGCTCGAGCCGTCGAAGAGGGCCACGCTGCCGAGGGCGAGGAGGATGCTGCCGAACGCGCCGGGGAACCTGCTCATGATCGACCTTCTGCCGACTGCCATCGGCACGGGGACGGGAACGAGGCTAGCCCGCCCTTCCGCGCACGACAAGGTGCCGCGTGGCGGGGACGGGCGAGGATCAGTTCGCGCGGAGCGTGAGCTCGACGTCCGTGTCGCCTGCGTCGAGCTCGAACTCGGTGACGGGGAGCTCGTGGAGCACGTTCTGGCCCGAGAAGACGTACCGTCCCGGCGGGAGCAGGAAGGCGAAGCGCGAACCCGCGTCGGAGGACGCGATCTCGAGTCCGCGCGCCAACCGTTCGTGCGGCGCGACGTGCGGCACGCGGTGATCGCAGGTCGCCGTGGGTTCGCCGGGCGCCGGGCACGCGCACGGCACGAGCGGCGCCTCCTCGGGATCCAGTCCCGCGAGGGTCACGACGACCTTGCGGAACCTGGCGAAGCGCAGCTCCTTCACCTCGCCCTCGGGCCAGGCCTCGAGCGCGAAGCGCTGCGCCGCCGAGCCCCAGCCCGCGTGCAGCGCGGGCGCGCTCGCCTGCAGCACGAAGCTCGGCGGCAGCTCGCCGATCAGCTCGAAGCTCCCGTCGGGCCCGGTCATCATCCCGCCGTTCTCCGCGTACACCGGCCTCGAGCCCGCGAGAACCCCGAGCCAGACCTGCGCGAGCGGTGCGCCGTCGGCATCCAGCACCTTCCCGCGATGCCGCGGGCGCGGCTCGAGAGCGATCGAGCCCAGATCGAGCGTCTCGCCCTCGCGCGTGCTGCGCTCGCCGAGCTCGACGGTCAGGTAGCCGCGGGCATCGACGCGGGTCTTCCACTGCCCGGCAGGAACGCGCGCGTCCTCGATCGCGCCATTCTCGTCGGCGTTCGCGCCCGCCGCGCGCTTGCCGAGCGCGCCGAGCTCGCTCATCGAAACCCGAGCGCCCGGCACCGGCTTGCCCGTGCGCGCGTCGCTGAAGCGCGCACGCAGGTGCGCGGAGCGATCCTCGCCCGGCGTCGTCGCTGCGGGCGGACGGCGCGCTTCCTCGGGCTGTCGGCGCTGCACGAAGTCCGCGGGGTCGAGCTCGATCTCGTGCACGTCCGGGCCCGGCCCGAACGGACCGGTTCGAACGAGATCGCGCAGGCCGCCGGAGGACGGCCTCTCGCCCGCGTACCCGACGCTCGACATGCGTCCGGCTGCCGCGTCGAGCTCCGGACCGCGCACGTAGATCCAGAACGGCGCGTCCTTGCGCACCGGCAGCACGAGGTCGAGCGGCTCGCCGCGCCAGCGGCCGTTCCAGTACGCGCCGAGCCCGCAACAGCCTCCGCCGGCCGCCGCGCGGCGCGCCGGATCGGCGCGGCAGATCTGCACGTGGACGAACTCGCCCTCGCCCTCGAGCAGCCGTGTCGCTTCCTTGCGCACGAGGCGCAGGCGGAAGGTCGGGAAGGGCGTGATCGCGATCGTGCGCTGCACCAGCGCGGGGAAGCCGCTCTCGGAGCGCTCGACGACCGGCGCGTAGCCCGCCGCAGCGACCTCGAACTCGCCGATCTCGCGCGGATCGAGCGCGAGGTGCGCACGCCACCTCCCGTCGGGATCCGGCTGCTCGCAGCCCACGCGCGCACGCGCGCCATCGGCCGTGCGCGCGAGGATGCTGACCTTGTCGCTGCCGAGGAAGTAGGAGCTGCGCCAGGGAGTGTTCACGCCATCGCTGCCCGTCATCGGCACGGGGATCGGCGCGCGCGCACCGCTCGCATCGACCAGCTCGAGCTCGAAGACCGTCTCCGGGCGCAGGCGCAGCTCGACGCCGTCGACGCGCTCGCCCGGCTTGGCTGCGGGGAGCCCGAGCCTCTGGCACTGCCCGGCACGCGTCCAAACCAGCACGAAGCTCGGCCCGGGCGCGTGGAACTCGAAGTTCCCGGCGGCATCGGTGAGCACATCGCCCGTGCCGAGCTGGAACCCCGGATCGGCGGGCCCGCGCGGCAGCTCCCCGGCGCGGCTGAGCACGGCGCCCGCGACCCGTTGCCCGTTCGCATCGAAGAGACGCCCGCGGAAGATCGTCACCCGCGCGAGCACGAGGTCGCCGACATCGAAGTCCTGGCCCGCGACCGGCAGCGCGCTCGCGCTCGCCCAGACGTTCTCGTGCGACGCCTGCAGCCAGAGGGCCTCCCAGTGCTCGGGCCGCATCTCGCCGTCGACGATCCAGACCGAGACGGGCCGGCTCGCGAGGCACTCGACGCGGAAGCGCCCGTCGGCGCCGCTGCGCGCGTCCGGCTGTTCCGAGTCGCGCGCGCGATCGATGCGGATCTCCGCGGCCTCGACCGGTCGTCCGAGATCGTCGACGACGCGCCCGACCACCGCGCTGCCGGGGCCGACGAGGAGCTCGAGCTCCTTCGTCGCGCCGGAGGTGAGCCACACGGCGCCCGTCTGCTCCGCGTACGGCGGCTTGCGCTCGGTGCGCACGATCACGGTGTTCGCCTCGATCTCGCGCAGCTCGGCGCGGCCCTGCGCGTCGGTGCTGCCCTTCGCGAGGACCTTCTGCCCGCCGCGCTCGCGGTAGACGACGAACGCGAGATCGGGAACCGGCGCGCGCGTCCTCTCGTCGAGCACGCGCAGGCGCAGCGTGCCGGTGCCGCTCGCGCTCGACACAGCGCTCGCCTCCGCCGGCGAGCTCGCGCCGCTCGTCTCGACGCTGCGCGTCGCGGACACCCGCGCGTCGGCGGAGAGCTCCGTTCCCCCATCGCCCGCACGCTCGACCTGCGCGCGCTTCGCGGCCTCGAAGCGTCGCGTCGCGCTGCCGCTCGCGACGAACCAGGCCAGCGCGCCGAGCGCAGCCAGCATCGCGACCAGCGCGAGCGTCAACGCGAGCGGAGAACGAGCGGAGGGAGCGGGAGACATGCGCGCCTCGCCCCCAGCATGCACTCCTCACGCGCTCACTGCACGCCCAGCGTCAGCTCGACATCGCCTGTTCCCGCGCCGACCTCGAGCTCGGTGACCGGCAGGCTGTGCAGCAGGTTCTGGCCGTAGAGCTGGTAGCGGCCGGGCGCCAGGCGCAGCACGCAGCGCTGCATGCCCGGCAGCGGTTCGATCGGCACCGAGGTCTCGAGCACGACGTGCACGGCAGGGAGCGCGCCGCGGTGATCGCACAGCCCCGTCGGCTCGTCGGGCGCGGGACACACGCTGATCGGGAGCGGGACCTCGCCTGGGCTCGTGCCGTTGAGCAGCAGCACGATGCGGCGCGAGGGCGCGAGGCGCACGTCGCGCGGCTTGCCGTCGGTCCACGCAGCAATCGCGAAGCGCTGCGCCTCGATCGGCTCGCCCGGCGCGCGCGCGGGGCGCTCGACGTGCAGCACGGCCTTGGCCGGCACGTCGCCGTAGAAGAGGAACCAGCCGTCGCTCGTGCAGGTGGACATGCGGCTCGCGTCGAGCTCGGTCGCAGCGGCATCGAGCAGCGCGAGCCAGGCATCTCCCACCGGCGCGCCGGAGGCGTCGAGCACGCGTCCGCCGTGGGCCGGGAGCGGCTCGAGCTGCAGCGTGCCCAGGTCGAGCGTCTGTCCCTGGCCGATGTCGCGCTCGGCGAGCACGCTGCGCGCGTAGCCGCGCGCGATGCCACGCACGCTCCAGCGGCCGGCGCGCACGCTCACGCGGCGGATCAGGCCGGCCTCGTCGGCGTCGATGCGTTGCACGCGCGGCTCGCGCGGCGGCGCGACGATCTCGGCGAGGAGCAGCGAGGCGCGCTGGATCGGCTTCCCCGTGCGCGCGTCCTCGAGGCGCGCGTCGAGCAGCGCGACCGGCTCGCCCGTGGCGAGCGGCGTCGCGCGCCGGCCCGAGACGCGCACGGACTCGGCGAGGGAGGCCGCATCGAGCGCGAGCTCGTGCTCCTCCGCACCGGGCTCGAAGGGACCGAAGCTCACGAGGTCGCGGAACTCGCCCGCCTGGCGCACGCGCACGTGGACGAAGTAGGCGCCCGCGCGCCGGACCGGAACGCACAACGGCAGCGTTTCGCCGCGCCAGTCCCCCTTCCAGAAGCAGCCGTTGCCGCAGCAGAAGCCCAGCGCGGCGTTGGCGTGCCGCAGCGGATCGGCCATGCACACGTGCAGCTGCAGCTCCTCGCCGGGCTCGGGCAGGAGGTGCGCGTCGCGATCGGACGAGACCAGGCGCACGCGCAGCGCGGGCAGCGGCACGAGCGTGCGGCGCAGCACGATCGGCGCCTGGAATCCCTGCGCGGGATGCTCGTTGAGCAGCGCGTAGCCCGACGCGGACAGGTCGAGCTCCTCGATGCGCGCGGCGTCCGTGCGCAGATCGAAGCGCCAGGCGCCGTCGCTGCCGCGCACGCCGCTGGAATCCCACGCGATCGGCTTGCCGCCCGCGCGCGCGAGGATCGAGACGCGGCCCTCGCCGAAGACGCCCGCGGCTCCCCAGGGCGCCCACAGCCCGCGCGAGGAGATCTGCGCGGCCGGGACGGGAGCGCTCGCGCCCGCGGCGTCGACGAGCTCGAGCACGACGCTCGTGCGCGGCTCCAGGCGCAGCACGAGATCGTCCCTGCGCGCGCCGGGCTCGGTGCGCGGGAGCGGGAACGGCTGCAGCGCGCCCGCGCGCGACCAGACCACGACGCGCACGCCGCTGCCGTCGGCCTCGAGCTCGAAGCGTCCGCCGCCGTCGGTCAGCGTCTCGCCCGCGAGCAGCTGGAAGTCCGCGTCGGCGGGCGCGCGGCGCAGGAGCTCGTCCTGCGCGTCCTGCGGGCGGTGCGTGCGCGCGTAGAGCCGGCCCTCGTGCAGGCTGACGAGCGCGCCCGCGACCGGGCGATCGTCGGGATCGACCACGCGGCCTGCGTACCTCGCGGCGCGCGCGAGCTCGAGGTCGCCGAGATCGACGTCCGCGTCCGCGCGCGGGATCGCCTCGGCGTGTGCGCTCTGCAGGCCGAGCACGGCCAGCACGGGGACCGCCGCACTCGCCGCGTCGCTCGCCGCGGTCAGCGCGTCGCTCGCGACGCACTCGATGCGGAAGCGACCGTCGGGCCCGCTCTCCGCGACGGGCTTGCCGAGCGTGGAGAGCTCGACGGGCGGCGTGAGGTGCAGCGCGGCGCCGGCCACCGGCAGCTTGCGGTCGTCGACGACGCGGCCGACGAGGGCGCCGCCGCGGCCGGCGAGGATCTCGAGCTCCTGCTCGCGGTCGGCGAGCACGCTCGTGCGCGCGAAGGCCGCGGCGTGCGGCGGCGCGCGCTCGGTGCGCACGCACAGCGCCTGCGCCTCGAGCTCGCGCACCTGTGCGCATCCGTGCGCGTCCGTGCGCCCGCGCGCGAGCACGAACTCGCGGCCGCGGTCGGCGAGCACGAGGAAGGCGAGCCCCGCGATCGGCTCGCGCGAGGTCGCATCGAGCACGCGCAGCTTCAGCGTGCCCCGCGGCGGCGGCGCGGGCTCGTGCGCGGACGCGGCGGCCGGCCGGCCCGACGCGGAGCTCTCGCGTTCGCGCGCGGCGCCCGCGCCCGACGGATCGCTCGCGATCGGCGCGCTCGCGTCCTCCCGCGTCGCCGGCGCGTCGAGCGGAACGGCGAGGCTCGCGTGCGGACCGCTGTTCCCGACGACCCACCACGCCAGCACGCCGAGCGCGCAGAGCGCCGCGGCGAGCAGGAGCATCAGGCCCGTCGACGAGCGACCAGCCTGCCCGCGGGAGCTCGCGTCCACGCGTTCAGCATGCTCCAGCCCCTCGATCGGGCGCAAGCCGGGCCCTCCCCGGCGCGCCGGCTCACCAGGCGTACGCCTCCGGCGCCGCGCCGCCCGGGCCGGGCCAGATCTGGTCCAACCGCGCCTGGATCTCCGCGGTGATCGGGATCTCGAGCGCGTGCAGGCTCTCGTCGAGCTGCGCGAGCGTGCGCGGGCCGATGATCGGCGCGCTCACGGCCGGGTTCGCGAGCACCCAGGCCAGCGCGACGTCGGCCGGGCGCTCGCCGAGCTCGTCGCAGAAGCGCTCCCACTGCTCGAGCTGCAGCTTGTGCTTCTCGATGCGCTTCTGCAGCGGCTCCTTCGCGCGGCGGCCGCTCGCGGCCTGCTTCTTCAGCACGCCGCCGAGCAGGCCGCCCGCGAGCGGGCTCCAGGGGATCACGCCCAGGCCGTAGCTCCGGCAGGCGGGCAGCACCTCGAGCTCGACCGCGCGCGCGGTCAGGTTGTAGAGGCTCTGCTCGCTGACCAGGCCGAGCGCATGACGCGCGCGTGCGGTCTCCTGCGCCTGCGCGATGTGCCAGCCCGCGAAGTTCGACGAGCCGAGGTAGATCACCTTGCCCTGCTGCACGAGCAGCTCGAGCGCCTGCCAGATCTCGTCCCAGGGCGCGTCGCGCCAGACGTGGTGCATCTGGTAGAGATCGAGGTGGTCGGTCTGCAGTCGCCTCAAGCTGTCCTCGCAGGCGCGGCGGATGTGCAGCGCGGAGAGCTTGCCGTCGTTGGGACCGTCGCCCATGCCGCCGTAGACCTTCGTCGCGAGCACGACCTTCTCGCGGCGGCCGCCGCCCTGCGCGAGCCAGCGGCCGAGGATCTGCTCGGTCCAGCCCTCGCCCTTCTTCCAGCCGTAGACGTTGGCCGTGTCGACGAAGTTGATGCCGTGCTCGAGCGCGCGATCGAGGATCGCGAAGCTGTCGGCCTCGCTGGTCTCCGGGCCGAAGTTCATCGTGCCCAGGC
Source organism: Planctomycetota bacterium (assembly GCA_044229935.1). Lineage (GTDB taxonomy): Bacteria > Planctomycetota > UBA1135 > UBA1135 > JADJLZ01. The sequence continues at coordinate 14,443 of JBGASC010000020.1, forward strand.
ACAGACGGGAGACGTTCAGGCCGCTGCGGCCCAGTCGTGTGTGTTGCATGGTCGGCTCGCGGGTGGCTTGACTCGGAACGTGGAGGGGAAGAGCATACCCTCGCCTCTCGCATTGCCCGCAGTCGGAAGCGCAAGAGCTCCATGCCGCACCGCTACCTCGACGCCACGAGCGGACGCCTCGGTCTCTCGACCGCGCTGCGCGAGTCGCTGCGCGAGGGCTACCACGCACGCGACCTTCGCGCGGACATCCTGGCCGGCATCGTGGTCGGCATCGTCGCGTTGCCGCTCGCCATGGCGCTCGCGATCGCGAGTGGTGTGCCGCCGCAGTACGGCCTGTACACCTCGATCGTCGCCGGCGCGCTGATCCCGCTGCTCGGCGGCTCGCGCATGAACGTCTCGGGCCCGACCGCAGCCTTCGTCGTGCTGCTCGCGCCCGTGTCGGCGCGCTTCGGGCCGGGCGGGCTGATGTTCGCCTCGCTGCTCGCGGGGCTGATCCTGCTCGCGCTCGGCCTGATGCGCATGGGCCGGCTGATCCAGTTCGTGCCGCACCCGGTGACGACGGGCTTCACCGCGGGCATCGGCGTCGTGATCGGCACGCTGCAGCTGAAGGACTTCTTCGGCCTCTCGCCCGGCGAGATGGGCGAGCACTACCACGAGAAGGTCGCGGCGCTGTGGAACTCGGCGGCCACGTTCCGCTGGCAGGAGCTCTCGATCGGCGCGTTCACGCTGGCCTTGCTGCTCCTCTGGCCGAGGCTGACGAAGAAGATCCCCTCGCCGCTCGTGGCCGTGACGCTCGCCGCGCTGCTGGCGCAGTTCCTGCCGCGCTTCGTCCCGGGCTTCGAGGTCGCGACGATCGGCAGCCGCTTCTCGTACCTCGTCGACGGCCAGTCCTTCCCGGGCATCCCGCGCGCGCTGCCGCACGTCGATTGGCCCTGGAACTACCCCGGCCCCGACGGCCGGCCGCTCGGCCTCTCCTTCCACCTGCTGCAGGAGCTGCTGCGGCCCGCCTTCGCGATCGCGGCCCTCGGCGCGATCGAGTCGCTGCTGTGCGCCGTGGTCGCCGACGGCATGGCGGGCACGCGCCACAACCCCGACGTCGAGCTCTCGGCGCAGGGCATCGGCAACATCGTGGCGCCCTTCTTCGGCGGGATCGCGGCGACCGGCGCCATCGCGCGCACCGCGACGGCGATCCGCTCGGGCGCGCGCACGCCGATCGCCTCCTTCGTGCACGCGATCTTCGTGCTGCTCGCGGTGCTGGCGCTGGCGCCGCTGCTGGGCTACCTGCCGATGGCGGCGCTCGCGGCGCTGCTCCTGCTCGTGGCCTGGAACATGAGCGAGGCGCGCCACTTCCTGCACATGCTGCGCGTCGCGCCGCGCAACGACGTGCTGGTGCTGGTGACCTGCTTCTCGCTGACGGTCGCCTTCGACATGGTGGTCTCCGTCGGTGTCGGCATCGTGCTCGCCGCGCTGCTCTTCATGCGCCGCATGGCGGAGTTCAGCGGCGTGAGCCTGGCCGAGACGCGCCACGAGCACCTCAAGGACCCCAAGCTGGCCGGCGTGGTCGTGTACGAGATCGCCGGACCGCTGTTCTTCGGCGCGGCGGAGAAGGCCGTCAGCACGCTCGCGCCCGTCGCGGGCAAGGCGCAGGTCGTGATCCTGCAGATGGACGCGGTGCCGGTGATGGACATGACGGGCCTGGTGGCGCTCGAGTCGGCGCTCTCGAAGCTGCACAAGAAGGGCACCTTCGTCGTGCTCGCCGGCGTGCAGAAGCAGCCGCGCGAGGTGCTCGAGCGCGCCGGCATGCGCGAGGAGGCCGGCAAGCTCTCGATCTGCGCCAACGGCGAGGAGGCGCTCGTCGTCGCGCGCCTGTACGTCGGGCTCGCCGACGCGCCGTTCTCCGAGGCTCCGGCCTCCTAGATCCGCGCGCAGGCGGCGCTACAATCCGCGGCTTGTTCGTCCGGCAGGCACACTCCTACACGCAGCAGGCGCGCCTGGCGATCACGCTCTCCTGGATCGCGGGCTACACCAACATCCTGACGCTGCTCGCCTGCGGACAGGCGACCTCGCACCTCTCCGGCTCGGTCGCGCAGGCCGGCCGCAACCTATTCGAGGGCAACCTCGCGGGCCTCGTCTACGCGCTGGCGCTGATCGGCGTGTTCCTCTTCGGCGCCTTCCTCTCCGGCCTGCTGACCGAGATCGGCCGCCACGCGCGCTGGCAGTCGATCTACGTGCTGCCGATCGCGGTCGAGGCGCTGCTGCTCGCCGCCTTCGCGCTGCTCGTCGACTGGACCACGGTGCACCAGTTCGAGCTGCAGCACGCCAAGCTCTGGCTGACGCTGATCCCCTCGGCCGCGATGGGCCTGCAGAACGCGACGATCACGCGCATCAGCGGCGGCGTCGTGCGCACCACGCACGTCACCGGCGTCGTCACCGACCTCGGCCTGGAGGGCGCGCTGTGGAGCCTGCGCAAGCTGGGCTGGATGCCCGCCCTGGGCGCCTCGCGCGTCTCGTCCAAGCGCCTGCTGCTGCTCGCGAGCATCGTGGGCAGCTTCGCCCTCGGCGCCGGCCTGGGAACGCTGGCCTTCGACCGCATCGAGCAGTGGTCGATGGTGCCTGCGGTCGCGTTCCTGCTGTGGATCATCCTGCAGGACCTGTGGCACCCGATCGGCGGCATCCACACCAACCTCGACGTGGGCGGGACGCTGCACGAGATCCTCCCGCCGGGCATCGCGGTGTTCCACATCAAGGCCGGACGCGAGGGCTTCGGCCGGCGCACGCGCATGCCGAACCTCGTCAGCTGGGCCGACCACCTCGATCCGGAGGTCGAGGTGATCGTGCTCGACATCAGCGAGCTGCCGCGCCTGGACCTCAACTCGGCGCTCGAGATCCGCGCGCTGCTGCAGCGCCTCGAACAGTCGGACCAAAACCTCGTGCTCGCCGGCGTGCACTCCGGGCAGCACGCGGTGCTGCGCGAGGCGGGCGTGCTCGAGGCCGTCGACGCCGCCAACATCCTCGGCAACCTCGACCTCGCCGGCGCACGCGCGCTGCTGCTGCTCGAGGAGCGCGACGAGCGCGAGCGGCGCGGCTAGGCGTTCGCGAGCGCCTCCAGGCGCACCGCCTCCGCGACGGCGCGGTGCGGCGCGAGCCCGAGCGGATCGGGCAGGATCTCGCCCGGCCGGGCGCAGCCCGCGATCGCCTCGGCGGCGCGCAGCTTCATGCGCGTCGTGACCCGGCGGCTGCGCGCGTCGATCGCGCCGCGGAAGATGCCGGGGTAGGCCAGCAGGTTGTTGACGCTGCGTCCGTCGAGCGCCGCGGCCGCGCCGGCGTTGAGCGCGTCGGCCGGCTCGATCTCCGGCAGCGGGTTGGAGAGCGCGAGCACGATCTGGCCCTTGCGCACCTGCTCGGGCTTGAGCAGGCCGCTGACGCCGGTCGTCATGCACAGGACATCGGCGCGCGCGATCGCCTGCTCGAACTCGACGCACTCGATGCCGTGACCCTCGGCCATCGCGCGCGCGGCCGGCGAACGGTCGCTGCCGAGCACGTGCGCGCCGCCCGCCGCGCGCACCAGCAGCGCGATCGCCAGGCCGGCGGCGCCCAGCCCGACCTGCGCGAAGGTCGCGCTCCCCAGGTCGCGGCCCGCGACGCGCAGCAGGTTGTGCACCGCCGCGAGCGTCACGACCGCCGTGCCGTGCTGGTCGTCGTGCATCACGGGGATCGAGAGGCGCTCCTCGAGCCTGCGCTCGATCTCGATGCAGTCGGGCGTGCGGATGTCCTCGAGATGGATGCCCGCGAAGCCGACCGCGAGGCGCTCGACCGTGGCGACGACCGTCTCGACGCCGTAGGCATCGAGCACGATCGGCACGGCGTTGAGGCCGACGAGCTGGCTGTAGAACATCGCCTTGGCCTCCATCACCGGCAGGCAGGCGAGCGGCCCGATGTCGCCCAGTCCGAGCACGCGCGAGCCGTTGGAGACGACCGCGATCGTGTTGCCGGCATTGGTGTAGCTGCGCGCGAGCTCGGGCTCGTGCTGGATCGCGCGGCAGACCTTGGCCACGCCCGGCGTGTAGACCTCGCGCAGCTGCGCGAAGCTCGTCACCTCGAAGCGGCCGCGGTGCACCATCTTGCCGCCCTCGTGCACGCGCAGCACCTCGTCGACGACGCTCTCGACGATGATGCCGGGCAGCAGGCGCACCGTCGTCAGCAGCGTGCCGAGGTCGCTCTCGCCGGGGACCGAGATGGTCACGTCGCGGTAGATGTAGCGCTGGCCGACGTGGTGCGTCGCGACCTCGAGCACCGCCATGCCGTTGGCGGAGAGCGCGGCGACGAGCTCGGTGAAGGCGTCCGGGGAGTTGACGTGGTGGAGGCGGAGGGTCTTGCTGGTCTGCATCGGGGGCGGAGATTCTCGGGGATCCTCCGCCCGCGGGCTAGGGCAATCGCCAGGTGCGCTTCCCGAGGAACAGCCAGTCGAGCGCATCGGGGATCGCGCCGAAGCCGAGCTCGAGCACGAGGCCGTGCGCGGAGGCCGGGATCTCGAAGACGTGCGTCTCGACGATCGTCTCGCCCGGCGCGATCTCGTCCTTCGCGCGCCGCACGAGCTCGACGCGCTCCTCGTGCTCCTCCCCGCCCGCGTCGACCAGCCGCAGGCGGTAGTTCCCCAGGTGGAACGGCACGCGGCGCGCGTGGTTGGCGACCTCGAGTCCCAGCACGAGCCTCCCGTCCGCGCGCTCGGCCGAGACGACGCGGAAGCCGAAGTCGTCGTAGACCTGCTCCTCGCGCGGAGCGGCCTCGTGGTCCTCGCGCACGAAGAGCACCAGCGCGCCAAGGACCAGCGCGACGAGGCCGAGCAGCCCGGCCGCGATCCAGGCGAGCCTCTTCACGCCGCACTCCCCTTCCCCGGCAGCGCGCCGAAGCGCCGCTCGCGCGCGCGGAACGCGGCCAGCGCGCGCCGCAGCTCGCGCGCGCCGAAGTCGGGCCAGAGCGTGCGCGTGAAGTAGAGCTCGGCCCAGGCGCACTCCCAGAGCAGGAAGTCCGAGAGGCGCTGCTCGCCGCCGGTGCGGACGAGCAGGTCGACCTCGTCCGCGTCGCGCGCGAGCAGGCTGCCGAAGCCCTGGCTCGGGCCGCCGCGCGCGCTCTCGACGTGGAAGCGCCGCGCCGCGCCGAGGATCGACTCGCGCGCCGAGTAGTCGATCGCCAGGCGCAGCCGCAGGCGCGCGTTGCCGCGCGTCGCGTGTTCGGCCGACTCGATCGCCTCGAGCAGGCGCGCGGGCAGGCGATCGCGGCGGCCGATCACCTCCAGCACGACGCCGTGCGCGCGGAAGCCGGCCTGCTGCAGCTCGAGCTGCCGCGCGATCAGCTCGCACAGCGTGCGCACCTCGGTCTCGGGCCGCTTCCAGTTGGCCGCCGAGAAGGCGAACAGCGTCAGCGTGCCAAGCTCGAGCGCCACCGCCGCGCGGACGACGCGCTGCACCGCGCGCGCGCCGGCCATGTGCCCCAGCGAGCGCGGCAGCCCGCGCTGCTCGGCCCAGCGGCCGTTCCCGTCCATGATGATCGCCAGGTGCAGCCCGGCGTGCGTTTCGCTTTGCGCCATAAAGTCTCCGCCGAAAAAAGAGGGACGCGCGATGCGCGCCCCGGTCTCAGGGCCGCTTGACGGCCTTGATCAACGCCTCCATGTGCTCGAGGTAGCGCTCCAGCGCGCGCCGGCCGGCGGCGCTGAGCGCGTACTCGGTGCGCGGCACGCGGCCGTCGAAGCCCTTCTTGCAGCTGACGTAGCCGCTCTCCTCGAGCTTGCGCGCGTGCACCGAGAGGTTCCCGTCGGTCGCGCCGAGCAGCTCCTTCAGCTCGCTGAAGCTGAGCGAGTCGTGCACCGCCAGCGCGCTGACGATCGACAGGCGCAGCGGCTCGTGGATCAGCTTGTCGAAGCTCTCGCCGCCGCTCGCGCCGCCGCGCAGCGCGCGCAGGCCGGAGCCGCTCTCCTTGCGCGGGGCGGGCTTGCGCTCAGCCACGGCTCGACCTCGCGATCCACAGGCCGTAGACGATGTGCACGAGCCCGAAGCCCAGCGCCATCCACAGGTCGCCGCGCCCGAGCGGGAAGGCCAGCGCCAGCGCGCCGAGCACGAGGTACGCGGCCCCCATCCAGCGCACCGCGCGGATCGAGTGCGTGCCGGCCGCGATCACCGCCGCGCCGTAGGCGCAGAGCCAGGTGCCGGGCACGAGCGACCACATCCCGGCGCGCGCGAGCGCGATCGTCAGCGCGCCGCCGACGAAGAACGAGGGCAAGAGCGCCAGGAAGAAGCGCGAGGCCGGACCGGAGACCAGCGAGGAGCGCTGCGCGCGCACCTTGTGCAGCATGTCGGTGAAGCCGGTCAGGAAGGCCAGCAGCGCCGCCGAGAGCCAGGTCAGGATCCACTCGCGCTCGCCCTGCGCGCGGGCGGCCGCCGGCGCGGCGAGCAGGGCCACCACGCCCATCAGCACGCCGCCCCAGCCGGGCAGCGCGGTGAAGGACGCGGCGCGCTCCATGGTCTGGCGGATGAAGCGCAGGTCCTCGCCGGCGCGCGCGGCGAGCGAGAGCGGAGGGACGGCAGTGAGGGACCGCGGGCGTTGCATGACCCAAGCTTGCCCCGCCCCCGCCGATTGGTCAAGTACTCTGCCGTTCAAAGTGACCCGCCTCCCGGCGCGCTGCGCGCAGGCTCCTCGCGCCTGCGCCGCGCTGCCGCGACATCGATTCCGTTCGTGTCCCCCGCGACGAGGTCGTTCGTGCTGCTTGCGAAGCCGACGTGGCGGCCGTGGGCAGAGACGACGACCCGTGCTCCGATTCGTGGGACACGGACGGAGCGAACCTTCCCGGCCGAGCGAGCACGCCATCGAGGACCCGTGTGCAGGCGTGGAGCTTCAGCTCGCGCGTGCCGCCGAAGCACTGAGCGGGTACGACGGCACCCGACCGGCCGCCTGACGGTTCATGAGTCAGGGGACAACCGCGCGGCACGTTGCTCCGTCCCCCGGAGCTTGCGCCAGGAGTCGGACCTGGCCGCTGCTCAGCGTCCGAGGCACTCCATCCATCTGTCCGAGACCTTGTCCTTCGATCGGGAGTCCAAGCGCAGGACCTAGGCGCTGGCCTGCAAGCGCTTCGCGATTCCGCGGCAGCCCGGACCTCGCCCGAGCGACCCCGCGGGCCCCACATCAGCGCGGTCGCGGACGGGTCCAGCTCCCTCGAGCGACCGTTCCAGCGGAATCGACGAACGGATGGCGCAGCGCCGCGGACGCACCATCACGCTGCGGTCCTGGCCGCGCAAGCGTGGCCGTGCAGCATCGCCAGCCGGACATTCCGCGACACGTTGCAACTCGGGGCCAGGCCGGGCGGCAAACGAGCGGCAGGGATGCGCAGCGCTCATCCGAGTGCAGTCCCTCGACAGGTCGGGAGCGATGACAACGGGACGCTCTCGTCCACACCCCCCCTCGAAGCCTGAGCGACCTGGGTGACGTCCCAGCCGCGAACAGGCCGCAGGTTTCGACCTTCGTTCTCCCGTTCATTCTTCGATTGTGAGGCTCCCATGAAACACGATCACTGCAAGAAGACAGCCTGGCTCCGTGTGAGTTCCAGGCTCGCGCTGTCGATGTGCGCCACGTTCGCCGGACTCGGCGCGTTCGCACAGGACGATTCCACCACCTCGATTCCTCCGGCCGTGCTCAACGAGATCATGTTCGATCCCGTGGGCACGGACGGCACGGCGGACGTCGGAGAGTGGGTCGAGATCATCGTTCTCCAGGACAACCTCGACCTCAGCACGCTCAGCCTGACCGACAACCTCGGCAACTCGATCGGCCATTTCCCGCAGGCCCTCGCTCCGAAAGGATGCGCCGTCGTGCTCTGCCTCGGGCCGGGCAAGCTCCCGTACCTCGACTCCACCACGGACGATGGTTCCGCGTGCTTCAGCTCCGGGATGCCGAGGGCGAACTACCTCGGGAACACGAGCGGCGGTGTTCGCCTGGTCCAGACCGGCTCGCAGCAGGTCATCGACGCGTTCTACTGGGGTCGCGGCTCCGCACCCACCGGGACCAACCTCGGTCCCTGGGGCTCGGGCGTCTACTTCGACACGAGCCTGGCGACGGGCACGCCGGTCCGCGAAGGCGAGTCCGTTGGCCGCAACGCGCACGACACCAACTTCCCGGGTAGCCCTGCGGATTGGGCTCCTCACGGTGGACCGCTGGCTGCTCGTCCGTCTCCGGGTCGCTCGAACGACCTGATGCACGCCGGTCCCGAGGATCTCCTGCTCGGCGCCCAGCAGCTCGTCAACGACACGCTGCTCGGCTACGGCGACATGCAGAACGACTACGGCCGGTACTCGATCACGGGATCGTCGATCACGGGGATCTCGATCACCCGTCCGGCGCCGACCACCCTGCAGGTGACGGCCGACCACAGCTTCACGATCGAGAAGCATGGTCTTGCTTCGGTCTTCAAGGGTCAGCTGGTCACGCAGCTGGTCGGCAACCCGAACGCCAGCACCCTCAGCTACGACAGGAAGGTGAACGGCACGCTCACCTCAGGATCCGGAGACTCGATCTCCATCGATTACATCGCGACGTACAGCGGGTTCTCCATGAACCTGCCCCGGACCGACTACTTCGCTCACGTCACGCTGATCGAATCCGGCCTGACCCAGTGGTTCGAGATCAGCGGGTACACGACCCTCACGCAGCAGGGTGATGACCAGTGGCTGTTCGAGGAGAAGCGCGACGGCAGCGACTACCTCGACCCGTCGACGCGCGTCGTCATCTCCTCGAACGTGATCAATCGGCTGGGGGACGGGCACATGCACTCGTTCTTCACCGTCAACCGCCCCTTCCCGTCGGGTCCGACGCCGTACACGGGCACGCCGTACGACGAGACGATCGCAATCGAGCTGGACTCGCAGGTCCAAGGCGACGGAACCTCGAACGTCCAGGTCACGCGCTTCGACCAGAGCCGGAACGGCAACCTGGACGTCGCCCTGCAGAAGGGTCTGAAGGGCTCCATCAACCTCGTGTGCGGCGCTTCCGGCGGGCAGTACAAGACCGATTTCGACATGAGCCTTCCGATCAAGAACCTGTCGACTGGTCAGATCGCGACGGCAAGCGCGTTCATGAACCGGACCGATTCGCTCGTGGGCAGCAAGTACGTCGCTTCAGGCGTCCGCGGCTTCCGGCGCAACGGTACGACCATCGCCCAGAACAACTTCTACCTGGATCCGCCGGTGTGCGCTCCCCAGGGTTCCGGGAACTCGAGCGTGCTGGTGATCCACGTGGTCGACGGGAACGGGAACCAGATCGGCGTGGTCGTCGTCGTGATCGTCACGCCTCAGCCTCCTGTTCCGCCGGCGCCGCCGGTTCCGCCGGCGCCGCCCCGGCCGACGCCTGGCCAAACCGCCTGGGAGGCTGGCGGTGCGATCGTCGACTGTGCGTTGGGCGGAGCCGGCGTCGGGTCCTTCTTCGGCGGGGTCGGCGCCGCTCCGGGTGCCATGATCGGTGCCCCCGTCTGCGGCATCTTCTACTCGATCAAGCGGATGATCTGGGGCTAGCCGCTGCAACCTGCACGGCTGGCTCGAGACTCGGGATTCTGCCCGACCAGCCGTGACCACAACGCTCAGGCGAGGCCTGCTCGGCCTCGCCTGCAGCGCGCTCGACTCGGAGTTCGATTCGCCCCGGAGCTTGTCGCCGACAGGTTCCGGGGCTCTGTTCTGCCCGGCGAGGACGACGCGGACGAGGGGCTCTCTCCGATGTGGACGGCGCGATCGTGCGGGCTGCGGCACGCGTCGAGGCCGTGACCGTAGCCCTGTTGGGGCTCGGGAGCGGAACATCCCCCTCTCACGCTGTCGCCCTCGTCGCAGCTCCACGCCAGGCCGACGGCGTGATCGATCGTGTCGGGAACCTCCGTGCGCCTGCCGCCGAGCGCGTTGGCGGCCATGCCGACCGCGCACACGCCGCGGAAGCTCGGTTGCCTCGGCGCGTGGGCTTCCGCGGGTCGACATCGGCCGCCACTTCGCCGCAATCGCGTTCGAGGAGATCCGTCCCGTCGCGGCATCGCGATCCTGATGAGCAGCGTGATCGCGATCTCGCGACCGGGACTCGTCGTGGTCAACGCGCTCGCCGAGTTGCGCTGGGGCACTGTCCGGAGTTCCGTCGTCCGGCCGAAGCGCCTGGGTGTCTTGCGCACGACTCGGCCGACCGCCCCGAGGCTGCCGAGCCTGCAGTCGCGTCCACATTCAGCCGGGGTTGCGCTGCGCGCGGGTGAATCCCCGCGCGCCGGCGCACCCCCGGCCTCTTGGCGCAGCAGCGCCGCGTCCGCTCACTTCGCGGACTGCTTCGCCTCGGCGATCAGCTTCTCGAGCGTCTGGTCGATCAGCTCCTCGTTCCCGCCTTCCATCTTGCAGCGGATCACACCCTGCGCGTCGAGGATGTAGAGCGTCGGCCAGCCGCGCACGTTCCAGGCGGTGGAGATCGGCCCGCCGGTCCCCAGAGGTCCGTTCCAGAAGGAGCGCCAGCTGATGTTCTCCTTGGCGCGCACGCCCTTCATCTTCTCGAGGTCCGTGTCGCTGTTGATGCCGATGATGACGAAGGGTTCGTTCTTGTACGTTTCCACGAGCGACCGCTCGTGCGGGTACATGGCCCGGCAAGGGCCTCACCAATTGCCCCAGAAATCGAGCAGCACCACCTTGCCGCGGTAGTCGCTGAGCTTGAACGCGACCTCGTCCATGTCGACGCCCTCGATCTCCGGCGCCGTGTTGCCCACGGAGAGGTTGCGCATCGCGAAGAGCGCCGCGGCGGCCTGCTTGCCGAGCGTCGTCGCGCGCTTCGTGCCGGGGTCGACCGCGACATCGGAGTACTCCTTCACCGTGCGCTCGTAGATCTCCTCGATCTGCTTCTGGTTCTGCGCCGCGTCGAAGTGCTGCAGCGCCTGGTAGCGCTCCTCGCCGAGCCACTTCTTGAGGCCATCGACCTCCTCGGGCTTCGCCGCCTGGAGCATCGCGACCATCTCGGCGTCGTTCTTCAGGCTCTCGGCCAGCGCCAGGAGCGCCTTGCCGCGCACCTCGGCGTGCGGGGAACTCGCGACGAGCTTCTCCAGCACGGCGCGGCCCTGCTGCGCGAGCAGCGGGCACATCTCCCCCATCTCGGGTCGCGCGAGGTGGTGCTTCTCGAGGAGCTCGAACATCTTCGCGGCGTTCTCCGGCTGGCGCGAGTTCTCGAGCATCCAGCGGATCGTGCGCAGCGCCGCGAGATCGGTCGCGTCCTCGTCGAGCAGCGCCTGGGCGCGTTGCGTGTAGACGGCGTAGTCGGGCTCCTTCACCGAGGCAAAGGCCTTGTCGAAGTCCTCGCGCGTGGGCTCCTGCTTGTCGCCGATCGCCGCGTGGATCGCTGCCGAGTAGTCGTTGACCGCCGCGTGGTACTCGGTGTCCACGGCTTCGATGCGCTCGAGGCGCATCGCGAGCACGGCGGGTTTCTCAGGCGCGGGAGCGGGCGCGCTCTGGGAACCGGAACGACAGGCTCCGGCCAGCGCGGCCAGCATGAGGAGCGCAACGATACGGATCTTCATCGGGAGGGGGATATCGGGGGCCGTGGGGTGCGAGCCTGCGGAGTGTACGGGCCGTCCGAAACGCTCGTTGCATGGAAATCCAGGCGCATGCCCACTGCGCCGCCAGGTCCCGCGCACCACCAAGCCGTCCGTCGGGAACGCCGTCAGCCTGCGCGGGCCGCCGCAGTGCGGGCAGATCAGCACGTCGATCTCGAATACCCGCTTCATCAGGTCGGCCCAGTTCGCGCGCGTGTGGCTCCGAGGCTCGTGCGCGAGGGCGAGCTGTGTGCCTGCCGACTGCGCCGCGGGCTCCGCTCCCCAGCCGTCTCGAATGCGCACGCTCCGCGCGCTCGAGCGTACATCCGGCGCCGCGCCTACATCCAGATCAGGCCCGAACCGCCGCACCAACTGCACTTCACCCAGTCGCCCTTGATCGTCTCCATCCCGCCGCCCGAGCTCAGGATGCGCGTCGTGGTGGAGCCCCAGCGGTCGACCGTCGTCAACGTCGACGAGTAGCTGCCGTACACCGTGTGGTCGGGCTCGCGCACCGAGCCCGCGCCTCCGCAGAACGCGCACGTCTCGCTCGCGCGGTCCGGCGCGCGTTCGGCAGCCGCGCCCGACGCATACCGGACCGGCGGCAGGCTCGCGTCGAGCTCGCGGGCCTTCTGTTCCTCGGCCTTCGCCTTGGCCTCGTCCCCGAGCTGCACCCAGCACAGCGCGCAGTTGAAGTGCGCGGCCGACGGACGCGGCGTGCAGGCGATCGCGCGCGTGTAGTCCGCGAGCGCGGACCGATAGGACTGCGCGCTGTAGAAGACCGAGCCGCGGTCGAAGTACGCGCGGCCGAGCGCGACCTGCGCGCCCACGTTCGACGCGTCCGCGCGCGTGATCATTCCGAAGTCCTCGATCGCGCGGTCGAAGTCGCGGAGCGCGTACGCCGCGTAGCCGCGCCGCTCGCGGACGTAGAGGTTCCCCCGCTGGCGTCCGAGGACCGTCGTGGCCTCCTCGAGCACCGCCTGATGGTGCCCGTACCGCTCGAGGAGCGGGAGCAGCGCGATGCGCGCCTCGTCGAAGCCCGGATCGCGCTCCAGGCAGAGCTTCAGGTCCTGGAACGCGTCGTCGTCGCGCCCGAGCTTCGCGCGCAGCCGGCCGCGCAGGTACCAGGGATACGGGTCGGGGTTCCCGGGCTCGATCGCTTCCTCGTACTCGGCAGCGGCGAGGTCGTACTCCCCGCGCGCCTCGTAGACCTCGCCGCGACGCGCGTGGTCGGCGCCCGTGAGCGGGGTCTTCGCGAGGATTCGGTCTCCGCGCGCCCTCTCGAGCGGGACGCCGCGCTCGGCCGCGAAGCACTCGTCGAGCCCGGCTTCGGCCTGCACCGAGCATCCGAGCGCGAGCGCGGACTCGAAGTCGGCGCGCGCGCGCGTCCACTCCTTCACGCGAAGGTAGACGCGCCCGCGCTTCACGTAGGTCGCCGCGTCCGGCGCGGCCTCGAGCGCGCGACCGTACTCGGCGAGCGCCTCCTCGATGTCCGCCTTGAACGCGCACGTCTCGGCGCGCGCCGCGCGCGCGCGGCGATCGTCCGGCTCGAGCACGAGCAGCGCGTCGTAGTCCGCGATCGCATCGTCGAGACGCCCCGCGGCGCGCTGGATGGGCGCGCGCTGGCGCAGCACTTCGGCGCGCTTCGGGTCGAGCTCCAGCGCGCGCGCAAACGCGGCGAGCGCGGCGTCGGTCTCGCCGCGCGCAAGGCGCGCGTTGCCGGTCCAGACGTGCGCGTCGACGCTCTTCGGATCGAGCTCCAGGGCGCGCGCGAGGTCCTGCAGCGCGAGCTCCCCGCGTCCGAGCTCGAGCTGCAGCGCGCCGCGCGCGACGCACGCCGCGGCGTCCTTCGGATCCTGCTCGAGGTCGCGCGAGAAGGACGCAAGCAGCTCCTCGCCGCGCGCGTACGGCTTCGTGGCCCCGCTCTCGCGGCGCAGGAGCAGCCGGCGCAGCGTCGCGTCGCGGAAGCACGCCGTCTCGACCGCGTTCGTCGGCTCGAGTCCGAGGAGCGTGTCGTACAGCATGGCAGCGCGCTGCTGGTCCTCGTGATCGGATGACGCCGCGAGCTGGCGCGCGGCGCACACGATCGCCTCCATGTCCCAGGCCTCGACGGCGAGCCACGTCTGGAACGGCCCGACCGCCGTCGCGGGTTCGCGCAGGACGAACTGCTTCACGAGTGCGCTCCCGAGGCTCTCGTAGTGCGCCAGCCGCGGTTCGAGCCGCGCGCCCGCGCGGTGGTCCACGCGCGCCGTCCACTCCAGCGCGCCGCGGAACACGCCGCGCGCCGCGGCGCGCCAGGCCAACGCGCGCGCGTCCTTCGGGTCCGCCGCGATCGCGCGGTCGAGTTGGAAGAGCGCGAGGGGCGCGTTGCCGGCGCGCAGCGCGGCGAGCGCCTGCTCGCGCGGCGCGTCGGTCACCTCGGTCGCCTCCGCCGCGTCCGACGCGCGCTTCAAGAGCGCCGCCAGCGCATCGAAGGCCTGCTCGACCTCCGGCGCGGGCACGTGGAAGTAGAACTCGGGCCGCGCGCGCGGGACGGGCTGCTCCGTCGTGGGCACGAGCGCCATCGGGAAGAACGTGCGCGGCTTCGGCTCCTCGCCCGGCGCGGGCCCTTCGTCGCCCATCATCCCGGCGTCCCAGGGGAACTCCTCCTCGGTCGGCGGCTCGCGGCCGTCGCGCGCGCGCGCGAGCTGCTCGCGCAGCGCCGCGTAGTGCTGGCTTCCGGTGCCGGCGCGCTCCTCGACCAGGCGCTCGGCGTCGCGCAATGCCGCAGCCCAGTCCGCGCGCAGCGCGTGGAGCGTCGCGCGATGCCACAGCGCGTAGCCGCAGTGCGGGTCGAGCTTGAGCGCGAGGTCGAGCGCGCGCTCCGCGCCCGGCCCGTCGCCGAGCCGCGCGCGGGACAGCGCGAGCCGGTCGAGCGTGAACGGCGAGACCTGGGAGAGCTCGAGCGCGCGCGCGAAGGACTGAACGGCCTCGGCGTGCCGGTCCAGCGCCTGCAGCGCGACGCCGCGCGCGACGAACGCCGTCGCGGCGTCCGGTTCTTCCTTCAGGAGCGCGGCGGCGTCGGAGAGCGCGGCCTCGTGCGCGTCCCGGAGCAGGTCCGCCTCGAGGCGATACCAGCGCTCGGCCCGCGTCCTGGGTTCGAGCCCCCCGGCGAGTTCGTGGACTTCGGACAGCGGACTGCCCCAGTACCCGAGCGAGCGTCGGGCGCGGGCCCAGCGCACGATCGTCTCGAGGTCCTGCGGCTTCTCGCCCGCCGCTTGCGACAGCGCGCGCTGCGCGTCGAAGACCGCATTCAGAGCGAGCAGCGCGAGTCCCTCCGCGTAGCGCTCCATGCGCGCTGCGTCCGGCGCGAGCTTCGTCGCTTCCGCGCGGTCCGCGTCGGCGAGCCGCGGGCACGCTTCGGCGGCCGCAGCGCATACGCCGGCGCGCAGATAGACCAGGCGCGCGTCCTTCGGCTGCGCGGCGACGGCCTCGCAGAGCATCGCGAGCGCCGCATCGAGCCGTCCCTCGCGCAGCTCGGCGCGCACGCGGTCGATGGGATCGGGCGCGGGCGCGGAAGGTCGCTGCGCGCGGACGGGCGTGACGAGCGTCAGGCTCGCCATGAGGACGAGCACGAGGTGGACTGGGGCGACTCGCATGGGCTCGGACATCATCGCCGTGCGCGGCGCCCGCGCCAACGCCCGGCGCGCGTGCGCTCGGGCGCGCCGCGACGGATCGGACATGCCGGTTCTCGCGCGCGCGACGCGCGTGTGGCTTGCCCCGTCCGGCCGAGAGCGTTCGCGAGCGGCGCGAGCGTCCCGCACCGCGCCCGCCGATGAACGCGGAGCTCCCCCGCCCGCACCTTCCTGGGCAGCGGCTGAAGACGCGGATCCCTGCCGCGGGCTGCCAGGCGAGCTCCGGTTCAGGCGGCGCTCGCGCCGGCGCGAGGGCTGGGGGCTCGGTCGGGAGGCCGAGATGCGTGAGGATCCGGCGCCCGACCAGGCCGTCCATGAGGAACGCGATCAACGTGCGCGGGCCGCCGCAGCGGTGGCGGACGAGCCGGCCGACCTCCAACACTCGCTTCCTCCGCTCGGCCCAACTCGTGCGCGTGGGCTGCCGACCTCTCTGCGCGACGCCGAGCGCTGTGCCTGCCAACTCCGCCGCGGCCCGAGTCGTGACCGCGGCCCGGTGCGCACAACGTTGCGGCCGTGTCAGTGCTGTGTGGGAGCGGCCCGACGCTGCTCCGCGCTGCTACGCTTGCGCCCTCGACGATGAACACCAGCCGCCGCTCCTTCCTCCAATCCGCCGCAGCCATCGGTGCCGCGCTCGCGTGGGCCGGGCCGGCGGGATGTTCGCTCGTCCGCTGGCGCGAGCGGCGCGATCTCTTCCCGCAAGGCGTCGCCTCGGGCGATCCCGATGCGCACAGCGTGATCCTCTGGACGAGACGTCCGTACGCCGAGGGCTCACGCCAGCTCCTGACCGTCGAGGTCGCCGAGGACGAGGCCTTCCGCCGCGTCGTCGCGCACGCCGAGGCTCCGGTCTCGAGCGCCGCGGACTGGACCGCGCGCGTCCTGATCGCCGGACTCGAGCCGGCGCGCGTCTACTGGTATCGCTTCACCGACTCCGACGGGAACGGCAGCCGGATCGGCCGCACGATCACGGCGCCGTTGCCGGACGATCCGCGCGCGGTGAACTTCGCCTTCGTCAGTTGCCAGGACGTGAACGAGGGCAAGCTCAACGCGTACCGGCGGATGATCCACGAGGACGAGCGCGCGCCCGCGGCCGAGCAGCTCGGCTTCGTCCTGCACCTCGGCGACTTCATCTACGAAGTGGTCGAGTACCCCGACGAGGTCAAGACGCGCTACGACCGGACGATCTACGAGGTCGCGCGCATCCCGGACGGCCACAAGGTCGCCAACTTCCACATCCCGCTGACCGTCGAAGGCTATCGCGCCATCTACAAGGGCTACCTCGCCGATCCCGACCTGCAGGACGCCCGCGCGCGCTGGCCCTTCGTCGCGATCTGGGACAACCACGAGTTCTCGTGGATGGGCTGGCAGAGCACCGTGAAGGCGGGGTCCTTCGAGCAGCCCGGCCAGACCGTCAAGGTCGCGGCAAACCAGGCCTGGTTCGAGTACATCCCCGCGCGCGTCACTCCGCCGAGCCGCATGCTCGAGCGCTTCAATCCGCCCGCGCTCGAGAACGTCCCGGTCACCGAATTCGATGACCACGGACTGGGCCTCGAACCGAACAACCTGCTCGCGATCCGGAGCCTCAAGGGCTACCGCGCGCTGCGCTACGGCCGGAACCTCGATCTCCTCGTCACCGACCAGCACAGCTACCGGAGCGCGGATCCCTTCAGCGATCCTTCGCTCGACGAGCTCGGCGGCGCGGAGTTCATGGGGATGTTCCCCGAGCCCGCGATGCAGGCCCTCGACGGCGGGCGCGCCTTCGCCGGCGGCCATCCCCCAGACGAGATCCGCTTCGACGCGGCGCACGTCCCGAACCCGCGCCGCAGCGCTCCGCCGCAGACGCTCCTCGGCGCGGAACAGAAGGCCTGGTTCAAGGACAAGCTCAAGAGCTCGACCGCGGCCTGGAAGATCTGGGGCAATTCGCTGGGCGCGCTCGACAAGCGCGCCGATCCGCAGAACCTGCCCGCGGGTCTCACCAAGCAGTCTTGGCCCGCGAACACCTACGCCTCCCTGGGCGGCGGCGACTACGGCACGGCGTACGCGGAGCGCGCGGAGATCTACCAGCTCGTGCGCGACTCGAAGATCACGGGCTTCGCCATCGTCTCGGGCGACCGCCACAGCTTCTGGGCGGGATATGCGAGCGCGGATCTTCCGCCCGGCCCGTTCGAGCCGGTGGGCTTGAGTTTCGTCGGCGGATCACTCACGAGCCCCGGCCCGATGGAGGGCTCCGAGCACAACCTCCCAAAGGACGCTCCGCTGCGGCCGCTGTTCCTGGCCGACAAGCAGGGGGGCGCGAAGCCGGACTGGACCTTCAACCTGCTGCTGAAGCACGGCGTGCGCGCCTGTCTAGAATACGCGCGCAGCTTCGACCTGCAGCGCGCACGAGCTCTCTCCAATCCGGATCTGGCTCCGCACCTCGAGTTCGTCGATCTCGGGGGGCACGGGTATGCGAAGGTGCGGTTGTCGGAGAAGGAGATGCGCACCGAGTTCGTCTGCATCCCGCGGCCGATCGTACGCAGCGAACGAGCGGACGGCGGGCCGATCCGGTATCGAGTCGTGTTCACGGCTCCCCTGTGGGAGAGCGGCGAGCGCCCGCGGCTCGAGACTGCGGTTCTCGAAGGCGATGTCGGGCTGGCGATCTGAGAGCTTGGGAAGGCTGAACGCCTAGCCTCGACCGAAGCGTGAGATCTCTAGTGGACCGACTTCGGAGGCACGTTACCCCGGCACGCCCCGGTCGACGCGACGTAGGCTGGTAGGTCTGCGAACCGCGAGATCTCAATGCTCTTCTTGGGCGGGAGAATCTCCTCCACAGCCTTAACCGCCCTATCATCTGGATTCACGACCGTTATCCGGCGCAGTCCAGAACTCCAGAACGCGCAGGACCTCAGCATCCATCTCAGTTCGAAATCCGATGGAGCTAGCGAGACACCTACGATCACCCACTCGTCCGCCCAGTGCAGTGAACCCCAACCAAGGTTCCACAGGAAAGACGACTTGCCGGTGTCATCAATCAGCTTGCCAGTGCTTGGCGGGATGATCGCTGGTTCCAGAGACTGGCCACAGTACCGGCAGGGTGTCCAATGCGCATGCTCCTTTCCGAGTTCGGACTGACCAGACGGGAAGTACGAGATCGATCCAAAGCATCCCCTAGTAGTGCATCTCATCCAATCCAGGGAACCGTGCAGCTTTAGGTAGAGCCCGCCAATCCACTCCTGCGTCAAGAGGCCCGGCGGCTGTATGCCACCCAAGTACTGTTCGAGCCCCACCAGGCCTCGGATCTTTCCCATCCTCGAGGTGGGAGGTAGCCTCCCCTTTCCATCGTGCTCGACCTCAGTCAGGGCCTGATCCGCGACAAGATCGTAGTTGAGTGTGAGGACACTCTCCCCTGGCTCCAGCGACTTGAAGAGCTCGATGTGGAGGGGGTCGGCCGTCTC
Organism: Planctomycetota bacterium; assembly: GCA_044229935.1. Lineage (GTDB taxonomy): Bacteria > Planctomycetota > UBA1135 > UBA1135 > JADJLZ01. The sequence goes on from JBGASC010000020.1 coordinate 33,126, forward strand.
GTCGGTGATGTGGAGCCGACGTTGGATGTAGTCGAGGCAGCTGTTGTATGCGTAGGCGTACTTGTCACGCACCAGCGCCTTGAAGCTTCGATCCCAGGACCCAAGTCTCCTGCGAGAGATGTCGAGGTCAACCAGTAGCTGCTCAAGATTGCATCTCTTGATGTCCCTCCCAAGCGTCGCCGCCTCCTCGCACAGTTCGGCGTAGAGATTGAGGTCTGGCCCGAAGAAGCCCTCCATGGTTGGTAGCGCGTACTTCGAAGCTTTGGACGCTCCGGCACCCAGCAATAGTGTCCGGCGCCGCACCTTGGGTCTTCGGGACTCGCGGCCAGTGGTGCTCACGTTCGTGGGTTGGGGATGAGGGAGTGCGCTCTGTGGTTCAACGACTGGACATTGTACCAGGTGAGAGATGACAGTGAAGCATAGTGAAACCGCCTATGCTCTGCCCATGGCGGTGCGCAGTGGAAACCCGCTCCCGAGCTGATAGGATCCGCCGAAGGTCTACCGCTCACTCCGTGGCGACAGGCCCACGCGTCGCCCGAATCATCGCCAGTACGGCCGCGCAAAACTGCTCGCACAGCTCGGGCCACGCCTCGACGACACCCTCGCGAGACTGTTACCTGGCACGGGTTCACGTCAGGAGTACCCGGCACTGCTCCCTACAGGATCCATCAATGATCTCGGCAGCATCCCCAATGAATTTTCTCCACTCACGCACGTGTTGCTTTCGGAGCGACTTCGGCACCTTGCCGGTGTGCACGATCTCGCCGCGTAGAGTAACCAGACTGTCGACTGCGTCGGTGAAACTCTTGATTGGGCCAGTGAGGTGCTTCGGGATGATGGTTGTTGGGATCTTAGAATAGGGCTCCTTCACGCCGGCCTGTACGAGCAGGTTCTCCACTGCTCCGGCCCTAGCGGTATTCATTCCGAACTTCTCGGCATCGTCACCGACTGCCTGGAGCTTGATGCTCTCTGCCCATAGCGTTCGCCAACCTGGTGACACTGTCAGTTCCCACGCGCCCTTCTTCTCCAGTGACTTTCGAACCTGTTCCGGAACCCGCTCCGGCTTGACGTCCGAGGAAACGTGCGCCGCCAACTCAATAGCGAGTTGCTCGGTGAAGTTCTCCCAAATCCCGTAGATGAATACGACAGCGGCGGCGAACAGCGCTCGCTCCTCTTCCGAGGGCTTTCCCGGACTACCCTTCGCGAGTGTCAGCATGTTGTCAACCGCAACAAGCGCCCCCCCCGTAAGCACGTACGCGACAGTGTGGTTCTTCGTCCAGGCACTCATGACTGGGTCGTTCTTGTCGGGCTCTGTCAGCCCATGTTGGGAAGCGTGGCGCGCGCGGGCAGATTCGAACTCCCGGCCTGTTGGTTAGGGGATAGGAAGTCCAAGCCCATGACCTCTGCCCCAGCCTAGCATCGCCTGGTCTTCCCCGGCAGAACTGTCCACACTCGGGAACTCCCGCGCCAGCCTTTCTGCCCCCACGAGCCACTTCGCCGGAGCCTTCGCGGCCGTCAGCCTGATTCTCCCCGCTGCAGCTCCCTTCCCGAACGCACCTCTCCCCCGCCCGGGGCTCTCCGAGCACGGGCTGAGGAAGCGGATCCCTGCCGCGGGCTACCAGGCGAGTTCAGGCTCCGGCGGCGCCAGCGCCGGGGCGAGCCCTGGGGGCTCGCTGGGAAACCGAGATGCGTGAGGATCCTGCGCACCACCAAGCCGTCCGTAAGCTGGGCGCGGCTTGAGCGGGCCGCCGAACCGCGGGCACCCTCCCGCTGCCTTCGAGGTTCGACCGGCTACAGTGGTTCCTCTATCCTCGCCAGCATTTCGACTTCTGCACCCAAGCGGGAGTAGCATCCCAGCACCATGTCCACGCCGCGTTCCGGTGGTGGTGTCGGAGCGTCGCCGCTCGTCAACCTCCGCGTGCTACAAGCGTTCCGCGAGCACTTCGTCAGCTCAGGCATTCTGCGCACGATCGAGGAGGCCTTCGCCGCGCAGGGAATTAGAGCCAAGCCTGGCTCGGCGCCTGAGGTGAGCGGCGCACGCCGAACGCTCATCGAGGAGTGTTACCGTTCGCTTGACCTCACCAAGGTCCGCGACGTGCGGAAGGTCCTCGCGGTGTTCGCAGCGGAGCTACAAAGGATCGAGCAGGTTGCGAACGATCTGGAGGAGGACAGTCGCGCACCTCCCCACGGGGAACACCCTCGCAAGGTGCTGCGCGACTTGGTGCGTCTGCTCGATCGTGAGGGCTTCACGTACAAGTACGGAAGGATCATGCCCAAGCACTCCACGCCGCTGGCGAGCGAGTTGCTCGAGCACGCGGCGGCCCTCGATCTGCCAAACGTCGTCGAGCAGCTCCGACGATTGGAGGATGACGCTGACACAGACCCACGACTCGCGATCGGCACCGCCAAGGAACTCGTAGAGACGGTGTGCAAGAGCATCCTTCGTGAACGAGGTGTGGTGGCCGATTCCAGTTGGGACTTCCCAAAACTCATCGGCGAGGTTCGCCGTGAACTGCACCTGCTGCCGGACGAGGTGGACTCCGGAACTCGGGGGAAGGATGCAATCAAGCGGGTGCTCGGAAGCCTCGGCGCGATCGCTCACGGCATCAACGAGCTTCGCGGTCTGTATGGAACCGGGCACGGCCCTGACGGTCGTGCGCGCGGGCTTCACGGCCGCCACGCGCGCCTCGCAGTGGGCATGGCTTCGACACTCGCGACGTTCCTGTTAGAGACTCACCGCGAGCAGGAATCGTCAGCAGGCTAGGCGCTTGCTGCGCCAACAGTGACACGCTCGGCGCTCGCTCTGGACGAGGGTCCGAGGCACACGCCAGGCACTCCCTCGGGAGGCCGAAGTCGCTGAGGAGCTCGCGCTCGACCTACGCGACGGGCGGATACAGGATCCGCAGCACGAAGCCCTTCGTGCTGTGAGCCGAGGGGCGGTACGCTCCTAGTGCGCATGAACGCCCTCCCGGTCCTCGTCGTCGCGTTGTGCTGCATCGCGATCGCGTACCGCTACTACTCGGCCTTCCTGGCCGCGAAGGTGCTCGCGCTCGACGACGCCGCCGCCGTGCCCTCGCGCACGAAGTACGACGGCCAGAACTACTACCCCACCAACAAGTGGGTCCTCTTCGGCCACCACTTCGCGGCGATCTCCGGCGCCGGGCCGCTGATCGGGCCCGTGCTCGCAGCGCAGTTCGGCTTCCTGCCCGGCCTCTCCTGGCTCGTGATCGGCGTGTGCCTCGGCGGCGCGGTGCAGGACTTCATGATCCTCGTCGGCAGCGTGCGCCGCGGCGGGAGATCGCTGGCGGAGATCGCCTTCGAGGAGATCGGGCCCGTCGCGGGCGTCGTCGCGGGCATCGCGATCCTGATGATCATCGTGATCGCGATCGCGGGACTCGGACTCGTCGTCGTCAACGCGCTCGCCGAGTCGCCCTGGGGCACGTTCACGGTCGGGCTGACGATCCCGCTCGCGCTCTTGATGGGCCTCTACATGTACCGGTTCCGGAAAGGGAAGATCGGCGAGGCGAGCGCCATCGGCGTCGTCGGATTGCTCGCGGGGGTCGTCGCGGGCGGGTGGATCGCGGAGTCGAGCTTCGCCTCGAGCTTCACGCTCTCGCGCGAGGCGCTGATCGCGTGCATGGGCGCCTACGGCTTCATCGCCAGCGTGCTGCCGGTGTGGATGCTGCTCTGCCCGCGCGACTACCTCTCCTCGTACCTGAAGATCGGCACGGTCGCGTTCCTGATCCTGGGCGTGCTGCTCGTGCATCCGCAATTGCACATGCCGGCCTTCACGCCCTTCGTCGACGGCGGCGGCCCGGTCGTTTCCGGCAAGGTCTTCCCCTTCGTCTTCATCACGATCGCCTGCGGCGCGATCTCGGGGTTCCACGCGCTGATCAGCTCGGGCACGACGCCCAAGATGATCGAGAAGGAGCGCGACTGCCGCACGATCGGCTACGGCGCGATGCTGATGGAGGGCGTCGTCGGCGTCGTGGCGCTCGTCGCGGCGACGGCGCTCTTCCCGGGCGACTACTTCGCGATCAATACGCTGCAGAAGACGGAGGCGCAGCAGGCGCGCTACACGCAGATGGTCGAGGAGCACTCGAGCGCCGACTTCGACCTGCGCCCGGTCGAGATCGCGCGCCTGGAGCAGGAGTCGGGCGAGAAGAACCTGCGCGGCCGCACCGGTGGCGCCGTCACGCTCGCGATCGGCATCGCCAAGATCTTCGAGGCGGTGCCGGGCTTCGGCGGCCTGATGAAGTACTGGTACCACTTCGCGATCATGTTCGAGGCGTTGTTCATCATGACGACGATCGACACGGGCACGCGCGTGGGCCGCTTCCTGCTCGGCGAGGCGCTCGGGAGGACGGTGAAGAAGGACTTCGCGCGCCACGACTGGCTGCCGGGGTCGCTGATCACGAGCGGCGCGATCGTGCTCGGCTGGTGCGCGCTGATCTCGGCCGGCACGATCTCGACGCTCTGGCCGATGTTCGGCGTCGCGAACCAGCTGCTCGCCTGCGTGGCGCTGTGCGTGGCGACGACGATCCTCTTCAACACGGGCAAGGGCCGCTACGCGTGGACGACGATCCTGCCGCTCTCGTTCATCTCGGTCACCACGCTGACGGCGGGCTGGATGTCGGTGCGCGACATCTTCCTCCCGATGACGCGCGATCCAGCCCGCGCGACGCAGGGCTGGATCGATGCTGTGCTCACCGCCGTGCTGATGCTGGCGGCGCTGGTCGTGCTCGCGACCTCGTTGCGCAGGTGGCTGGGCTCTCGCCCGGCCGCCGCGCTCAAGGCTGGACCGTGAACTCGACCGGGTTGGTGTAGGCGCGGCCCTTGAAGGCCAGGCTGGAGTCGGTCAGCGCCTGGAAGCTCCAGGTGCTGCCGATCAGCTGCACGTCGTTCGGCACGATCCCGAGCACCAGCGCCGGGCGGCCGGGGCTGACGGCATAGACGCCGAGGACCTCCGCGCGCGCGGAGGACAGCGCGAAGTCGCCGAAGATCGTGTGGCGCGGCTCGACCAGGCCTCCGCGCGCGACGAGCAGCGTCGCGTGACCGCCCGATTCGCCCCAGAGCTCGAGCGCGAAGGGCTGGCCGAGGGCCGGCGGTGCGACGAGGTGCAGCGGCTCGAACTCCAGCGCGCCCATGTCCGCGGCGCGCGCGACGTCCAGGTCGCCGTCGACGTTGCGGACGCGGCCGGCGAGGTCGCGATCGCGCACGAGGGCCGGATCCCCGCGCTCGATGCAGGGGCTGTCGTAGTGCAGGCGGTAGTCGTCCTGCGTCGGGTTGACGAAGATGGGATCGGCCGCGATGCACTTCTGCTGCCCCGCGAGCTTCCCGTCGGCGCAATCGCTGTAGCGCGCGACGAGCTCGCCGTTGTTGACGAGGTCATGCCCGTTGCCGGCGAGGATGCAGCCGGCGAGCGTCGCCTTCTGCCAGCCCCAGGCGGTCTTCATCGTCTGGATGCCGTAGGTCGCGTTGTGCGCGATCGTGCAGCCCTGCAGCTCGTACTGCGCCGAGGTCACGGTGCCGGCGACCAGCACGCCGCGCACACCGGAATCGCCGTTGTGGGCGAACAGGCAGGCGCGCGCGAGGATGCCGGCGTGCCCGCCGTTGCCCTGCGTGCTGAAGTACAGGCCATTGCGCCCGTTGTGCACGAGGCGGCTCTGATCGAGGGCGAGCGTCACGTCGCCGCCGTTCGCGTCGAGCAGGATCGCGTCCTGCAGCGAGTTCGCGATCGAGCAGCCGACGATGCGCGCGTGCGAGTCGGCGACCACGACGCCGCTGCTCCAGGTGCGCACGATCACGCCGCGCATGCAGCCGGTGATCGAGAGCGATTCGAGCAGCGGGTTGGCCAGCGCCAGCGTGTCCCATCCGGTGACGAGCACGCCGGCCTGCTGCATGCCGCTGATCTCGAGGTTCGCCAGGCGCGGGGCGCAGGCGCCCCAGTTGGTCAGGACCTGCACGCCCACGGTGGCGTTGGTGAGGTGCAGGCGCTCGAGGCTGGTGCTCTGGTCGTACTGGTAGCGGGTCACCGGCGTCGACGCGAAGATCAGGAGGTTGAACCCGCCGCCGTCCAGCACCGGCAGCGTCGGCCCGTCGTCGCCGACCACCTGCAGCCTCGGCCGCACGGTCAGCGGGAACTGCTCGCCGTGCTGCGCGTCGTAGAGGCCGGGCGCGACGTGCAGGGTCTCGACGCCCGTCGGCGCATAGCTGATCGCGCCGAAGGCGTGTGTCAGCGTGGACCAGGCCGTGGCGGGTGTGCGCCCGTCGTGTGCATCACTTCCGCTCTGCGCGTTGACGTACCAGTCCGACGCAGGCGCGGACATGGCCAGCAGCACGGAGCCCAGGACGATCGAACCCAAACGCATCGAAATCGAAAGGAGCGACATGGGACACCTCGCGGTTAGAGGTGGAACTCTCGGAACGCCAGCGAGTCTAGGCTCCCGGGCAGGCGATTGCGGTGCGCCGAGCAGGGTACCGCCGCGTGGAGCAGTGGGAACGCGCGGCTGCCCAGTGGTGCGAAGGCCCTGCGCGTCGCGCAGCGACCCGCGTGCTCACAAGTACGAGAGCCAGGCGCTGCGCCGCGTGCGCTTGAGCTCGCCCCACCTCGCGCACGGCACGTAGAGCGAGACCACGACCAGCAGCCAGACCGCGTAGACCACGGGCAGTCCGAAGCCGCCGTCGCCGAGGCCGCCGTTGCCGGCGAGCAGGGCCAGCGCGTGGATCAGGTACAGGTGCAGCACGTAGTAGAAGAGCGGCACGCGCCCGTAGACCGCGAAGACCCGCGCGACCCCGCGCGCCTCGTCGGGCAGCCACGAGAGCAGCACCAGCGCGGGCCCGAGCGTCATCAGCAGGTAGTCCAGCGAGGGCGGGTACTTCGTGCAGTTGACGAACGAGAAGACGGTGAAGAGCGCGTTCTCCTGCACCGACCACGGCGCCGAGTCGCCGTACACGTCGAGTGCGCGCAGCGCGACGAACGCGGCGCAGCAGGCGAACCCGAGGCGGCGCACGCGCCGGCGGCGCTCCTCCGGCGTGCCGCTGAAGAGCTCGCCGAAGCCGTAGCCCGCCGCGAGCACGCCGATCCAGGGCACCAGCGGGTAGAGCACGCCGATGCTCGTGACGCCCGCCACGCCCGCGAGGCCGCGGTGGTGCAGGATCGTCCAGAGGCTGTCGAGGAAGGGCGATTCGAAACCCTGCACGCGGTCGAAGGCGTTGTGCCCGGCGATCATCACCAGGCCGAAGGCGAGCACGACGCGCCGAGGCAGGAAGACCAGGCCCGCCAGCGCGACCATCGACCAGCCGATGGCCCAGATCACGCCGGCGCCGAAGCGCTGCACGTCGAAGCCGAACCTCCAGGCGACGCGGATGACGGTCAGCTCGAGCAGCACGAGCCACAGCCCGCGCGTGAGCAGGAAGAGCGAGAGCTCCTTCGTCGTCTTGCCGCGCGTCCCGCCCAGGTACGCGCCGGTCCCGGCCAGGAACACGAACACCGGCGCGCAGAAGTGCGTGGCGAAGCGCGTCAGGAAGTACGCGGGCGTCGTCTGCGAGAGGTCAGTGGGGTCGAACGGCGCCCCGCTGAAGTAGTCGCGCACGTGGTCGAGGGCCATCACGACCATCACGATCCCGCGCAGGACGTCGATCGAGTCCAGGCGCGGCCGCGCTGCCGGCGCGGAGCTCACTTCTTGCCCGCCGTGGCGCGCACGAACGCGAGCCAGCTCTTCTCGATGGCCCGCTCGTCCAGCTTGAGCTCGTCCTTGAAGGCCGTCGACGAGCTGTGGCCCTTGCAGGCCTCGCGCAGGTAGCTGAAGAAGCGCTCGCGCAGCTTGCCTTCCTCGCCGTGCAGCGCCCAGCACACCAGCGTGTACGACTCGGAGTACTTGAGCGAGCTCTTGACGCTGGCGAAGAAGTCGTCCGAGCCGAAGGTCAGCACGCGGCCGAGATCGTAGGGATCGCGGGCCTGCGCGTGCTCCGCGAAGCGCGCGAGGTCGAACTGCCCGTTGCGCGCCTGCGTGCGTCCGGGCGGGCCGCCCGCCGAGGCGCGCAGGTACTCGGCCAGGCCCTCGTTGAGCCAGCCCGGCACGTCGCCGCGCCCGCTGCGCGTGTTCTGGATGCAGGCGTCGAGCAGCTGGTGCGTGGACTCGTGCAGCACGGCGCCGCGCTCGAAGCCGTCCGCCGCGTTGACGTACAGGGCGTGCGAGGTGTGGTCGAAGTAGGAGCGCGCGTCGCCCGCGGTCTCGGGGAAGGACTTGCGGTCCCCGTGCACCTCGGCCGTCAGCGGCTCGAGCAGCTCGCCGAAGCGCAGCGGCTTCCCGAGCAGATCGAAGAAGGCCTCGTACGCGCCCTCCATCTCGAGCACGGCCAGCACCGACTCGCGCAGCGGCAGGTTGGAGCGCACGCGGTAGTGCTCGCTCGCCAGCACCCAGGCATCCTTCCACTCGCGCCGCAGCTCGAGCAGCTTGTCCCAGGGCCAGCGGTGCACGCCGTCGGAGACGATCCAGGCCTCGCCGCGCTTCTCGTGGCCCAGGAACTCGTGCGCGGCGGCCTCGCCCGGGGCCGCGGCGAGCACGTACCAGGCGAGGAGCTGCGCCTCCTCCTCCAGCGCCTGCGCGCGCGCGTCGCGCGCCAGCGCGAGCGTGCCGGCGAGATCGTCCGCCGCGAGCTGGCGCCAGCGCTCGTGCAGCCCGCGCACGTGCGCCGCGCGCGAGTCGTAGCGCACGATCTTCGCGCGCGGGATCGTGCGCTCGTTGGTGCCGACGCGCAGCACGATCGCCGCATCGTCCTCGAAGACGACGCGTCCCTCGAGCTTGGTGCCGCCCGCGAGCTCGACCGTGTCGAGCGGGCGCGTGTCGCCGCCGCCGAGGGCGAGTGTCGCGAGCAGTGCCAGCAGCATGCGTCGTCTCTCCGCGCGAGCCTCAGGGCATCAGCGGCACCTCGCAGCCGCCCTTCGCCTTGCAGCTGTTCTTCGTCTTGCAGCCGTTGTCGCCCGAGGCGCAGCCGCCCAGGCCCTTGCACTCGTTCTTGCCCGCGCAGGAGTGGTGCGCGACCGTCGCGCAGCCGCCCTTGGCCTTGCAGCTGTTCTTGCCGGCGCAGCCGTTGTCGCCGCTCTTGCAGCCGCCCTGCCCCTTGCACTCGTTGTGCGCCTTGCACGCATGCTTCGCGAGACCGAGCGCCGACGCGTCGGGGGCCTTCTGCGCGGCGGGCGCGGCTGGCTTGGAGTCCTCGCGGCTGCAACCGGTGCCGAACGCGCCGGCGAGGATTCCGGCGACGGCCATCGACAACAACACTTCCTTCGACGCCTGTTCGTGGCGCATGCACACCTCCTGGGGGCGCCGATCCTAGCGCAGACGGGCGAGCATGCGCTCGAGATAGCGCGGCGCGTCGGGAGAACCGGGCGCGGGCGCCCAGCTCGCGACGTCGGAGGGCGGCGGCGGCACGTACGGGCCGGCCTTGACCTCGAACCAGACCGTGCCCGGCTCGAGCGCGACCAGGCTGTGCCAGGCTCCGGGCGGCAGCTCGAGCACGAGCTCGGGACCCGCCGGCGAGAGCACGAGGGCCTCGCGCACCTCGCCCGCGTCGTCGAAGACGAGCACGCCGCCGCGTCCGCGGATCACGCAGAGCGTCTCGGTCTTGGGCGGATCGAGGTGGCGGTGCGGCTGCACGTAGGTGCCCGGCTCGGTCGCGTTGAGCAGGCGGTGGATCGGATCCTGCATCGCGTGCAGGTTCTCGTTCAGGCGCAGGCGCGCGTTGGCGCGCGCGGCAACGGACAGGCGCGAGAGGCGCGCAAGGTCGACACGGTTCATGCGGGGATTCCTGCGGGAGCGGAGCTCGAGACCAGACCGGCGCGGCCGGCGAGCTCGACGTGCGCGAGCTCGCGCAGCGGCAGGGCGCGCGCCTCGAGCGAGCGCGCGACCGTCTCGAGCGTGACGATCTCGACGCCGCCGTGCTGCACGCGCGCGAGCAGTCGCTCGAAGAGCGCGGCGAAGGGGCCGCCCTCGACCTCCGCGTGCACGGCCAGCACGGCCGGATCGGTGCCGGCGAGGTCGGCGAGGATCGTCTCGAGGATCTCGTTCTCGTCCTTCATGCCCGCGGCGAGCAGCTCCTCGATGCAGCGGCCGGTGGTCGGGATCTGCGGCGTGTGCAGCTCCTTCCCGCCCGCGCGCAGGCGGCAGATCGGCCCGCCGCGCAGGTCGCTCGAGTAGACGAGATCCAGCTCGTCCTGCAGCGCGAGGCTCTCGGCCGTCACGGCCCAGGCCGGCGCGGCGATGCCCGCGGGACGATGGCCCAGGATCGACTCGAAGGCCGCGAAGGAGCGCGTGAAGTGGCTCCGGATCTCCTCGCGCGACATGCTCCAGACGTGGTCCTGCCAGCGGCGGTGGTCCCAGGCGTGCACGCCGATCTCGTGGCCAGCCTGCTCGGCCGCGCGCACGATCTCCGGGAACTTGGTCGCGATCGGCCGCGCGGGCAGCAGCGTGCCGGAGAGCACCGTGCGCAGCCCGTACATCGAGGGCGCGCTGGTGCGCAGCATCTTCCTGAGGAAGCCCGGGCGCAGCAGGTTGAAGATCGCCTTGCCCGCGTTGTCGGGTCCGAAGGAGAGGAAGAAGGTCGCGGGCACCTTCGCGCGAGCGCAGATCTCGACCAGCTTCGGCACGCCGTCGCGCATGCCGTCGTGCGTGTCGACGTCGACCTTGAGGCAGAGGCGCTTCATCGTTCCTCGCGCCGGCGGTAGACCGCGAGCTCGCGCCCCGCGACCAGCTCGACCGTGTGCTCGTAGTCGTAGTGCTGCGCCAGCTCGGGCGGGAGCTCGGTGCGGCGCTTCTGCAGCAGCACGAGGTGTAGCGAACGGCTCGGGTCGGGCACGCGCACAGGATCGCCCGGCTGCCGCAGGTCGCGCAAGAGCCGGCCGGAGTAGAAGGGCACGACCGCGAGCGTGGTCTCGTCGAGGTCGTAGCCGACGAGCTCCTCGCCCGGCGGGATCGAGGCCGAGAGCTCGAGCACGCCCTCGCGCATGCTCTTCAGCGGGTCGAGCATCGGCCGCACGAGCAGTTGCGCGACGAAGGTGAAGCCCAGCGCAGCCGCGAGCAGGGCCTGGACGCGCGGACGGAAGGCCAGCAGCCCGAAGCACACCGCGGCGCATGCGAAGGGCGGCGCGTAGCGCGCGAGTTCGTGCGTGAGCGCGTAGCCCGCGACCGCGGCCGCGGCCAGCGCGTAGACCACGGCGATCGCGGAAAGCGTCGCGCGCGAGCGGGCGCGCGCGAGGAAGGCGCCCGCGACCGCGGCCGCCGCGGGCAGGAGCGGCGCGAGATAGAGCTCGCGCTTCCCGCTGGGGATCGTGAGCAGCAGCACGCCCGCGAGCACGAGCAGCGCGAGGAAGCGCGCACGACGCAGACTGCGCGAGCGGAGCAGCGCCGGCAGCACCAGGATCCACGGCGCGACCATCAGCGGGAAGGCGCCCAGGTAGTAGAAGGGCCCGCGCTCGTGCCCGAAGCTCGTCGGCTTCCCGTCGACGCCGCCGAGGCCGCGGCCGAGCGTGTTGTCGACCAGGCACACGCGCACCTTGTCCCAGCCGTGGTTCGCGCCGAGCGCGAGCACCCACGGCGTCCCGAGCGCGAGCGTGCCGAGCACGCACCAGGGGATCGCGCGCCACAGACGCCACTCGCGCAGCAGCGCGCCCGCCACGAGCGGCGGCCCGAGCGCGAGGATCGGCCCGATCGGGCCCTTGGTCAGGAACGCGAGCCCGCAGCACAGCCCCGCGAGCGGGAGCGCGAAGCGCCGCGGCCGCCGCACGTGCTCGAACAGGCACAGGTGCGCCGCGCCGACGAAGCACACGAGCAGCGCGTCGTTGACCGCCTTGTGCCCGACGTCGGCGAACCCGACCATCGTCGCGAGCACGACCGCGGCGCACACGGCGGCTGCGCGTCCCGCGACGCGTCGCGCGAGCACGGCCGCAACGAGCACGGCGCCGATGCTGGCGAACAGCGCCGGCAGGCGCGCGACGCCCTCGCTGACGCCGAAGAGGCGGTAGACGGCCGCCAGCATCCACGGATGCAGCGGCGGCTTCTCGAGGAAGGGCGCGCCGCCGAGCGTCGGCATCGAGCTCCAGCCCGAGAGCAGCATCTCGCGGCCGATCTCGGCCTCGCGCGGCTCGTCGGGTGTCCAGAGCGAGTGCTGGAAGATGCCGGCGAGGCCCAGCACCAGCGCGATCCCGAGCGCCGTGCGGTACGGGTGCCGCAGGAGGCTGCGCGGGATCGCGGAAGCGCGCATCAATGCCGGGCGCTGCGCGCGGTGCGCGAATCCTCGGTCCAGTCGGTGCGCGTGTCGGGCACCGTCGAGGTCTCGGTGTACGAGGCGATCGTGCGGCGCACCGCGTCGTCGAAGCCGATCTTCGGCGCCCAGCCGAGCTTCTCGCCCGCGCGCTTGATCGACGGCACGCGGCGCACGACGTCCTGGTACTGGCCGCCGTAGTACTTGTCGGCCGACTGCTCGACGATCTTGGCGTTCCTGGCGAGCTTCTCGTAGCCCTTGCACTCGCCGAGCAGGCGCACCATCGTCTGCGCGAGCTCCTTGATCGAGCGGTCGTTCTTGGGGTTGCCGATGTTGAAGATGCCCGCGTCGGCGCAGCCCTTGTCGTTCTTCAGGATGCGCATCAGCGCGTCGATGCCGTCGTCGATGTGCGTGAAGCAGCGCCGCTGCGCGCCGCCGTCGACGAGCGTGATCGGCTCCTCGCGCAGGAGGTGCCCGAGGAACTGCGTCACGACGCGCGAGCTGCCTTCCTTCGCGGAGTGGATCGAGTCGAGGTTGGGCCCGATCCAGTTGAAGGGCCGGAAGAGCGTGTACTGCAGGTTGCGGTCGCGGCCCATCGCGAGGATCACGCGGTCGAGCAGCTGCTTGGCGCAGGCGTAGATCCAGCGGCTCTTGGTCACCGGGCCGTAGACCAGCGGGCTCGACTCCTCGTCGAACTCCTCGTCCGGGCACATGCCGTAGACCTCGGAGGTCGAGGGGAAGATCACGCGCGTGCGGTACTTCGCGCACTGGCGCACCACGCGCAGGTTGTGCTCGAAGTCGAGCTCGAAGACCTCGAGCGGGTGGCTGACGTAGCTCGCCGGCGTCGCGATCGCGACCAGCGGCAGGCACACGTCGCACTTGCGCACGTGGTAGGCGATCCACTCGTGGTTGATGTCGATGTCGCCCTCGAGGAAGCGGAAGCGCTTGTGGCCCTCCCACTTGCCGATGCGGTCGGACTCCAGGTCCATGCCGTGCACGGTCCAGTCGGTCTTCTCGAGGATCTCGGCCGTCAGGTGGCTGCCGATGAAACCGTTCACGCCCAGGATCAAGACGTCCATCTTCGTGCTCCTCAGCTCGCCGGACCCAGCCGGACTCCGTGGCCGAGCAGTTCGGGGAACGCCAGTGCGTCCCCGCTCCTGCCCTCGATCTCGACCTCGGTGAGGCGCAGTGCTCGCCGGTCCCCGCAGGTCACGTACACACCGTCGGCGCGCCGTTCGACGCGGCCGTGCTCGGTTCCGGCGCTCGCGCGCGAACCGTGCGCGTCGTGCTCGCTCCACCACACCAGCACGCGCTTGCCGTTCGCGAAGGTGAACGCGCCCGGGTAGGGCTTCGTCACCGCGCGCACGAGGTTGCGCACGTCCTCGGCCGACTGGCGCCAGTGGATCGCGCCGTCCTCGGGCCGGCGCCGGCCGAAGACCGTCGCCTTGCTCTCCAGCTGCTCGATGCGCGGCGCCGTGCCCTCGACCACCGCGACGGCGCTGCGCGCGAGCACGAGCTCGCCCGCGGCGAGCACCTTGGCGAAGACGTCGGTCGGCCTGTCGCTGGCGAGGATCGCGAAGGGTTCCTGGTCGACGACGTCGCCCGCGTCGGCCCGCTTGACCATGTGGTGCAGCGTCACGCCGCTCTCGCGCTCGCCGTGCAGGAGCTGCCAGTTGACCGGCGCGCGCCCGCGGTAGCGCGGGAGCAGGCTGCCGTGCAGGTTGACGGCGCCCTTCTGCGCGAGCGAGAGCACGCTCTCCTTGAGCAGGTCGCGCCAGTAGAAGCTGAAGATCGCGCGCGGGGCGAGCTTCGCGATGTGCGCGAGCTCGGCCGGCGAGTGCGGGTCGACGCCGGCCTTGACCGGAACGCGCAGCTCCTCGGCCGCGCGGCGCACCGAGCCGAACCAGGTGTTCTCGTGCGGATCGTCCTCGTGCGTGTAGACCTGCGCGATCTCGATGCCCAGGCGCTGCAGGGTGCGCAGGCCCATGCAGCCCACGTCGTGGTAGGCGAAGACCACCACGCTCACTGCTTCACCTCGACGTCCTTGCGCGCCGTGGCGCCCTTGGGCTTGCGCGCCGGCACGATCGTCTCCTCGGCCAGGTCGCGCAGCACGTAGGTGGGCCGGTCGCGCACCTTCATGAAGATGCGGCCGATGTACTCGCCCAGGATGCCGAAGGCGAAGAACTGCGCGCCGATGAAGACGAACAGGATCGCGAAGAGCGTGAACACGCCCTGCGCGGCCCACTCGGCGCCGAAGACGAAGCGCCCGACCAGCAGCACCAGCGCGAGCAGCAGCCCCGAGGCCGCGACCACCATGCCGGCCGAGAACAAGAGGCGCAGCGGCGCCATCGAGAAGCCCGTGACGAGGTCCAGGTGCAGGCGGAACAGCTTCAGGAGCGAGTACTTCGACTCGCCGGCGTGGCGCGAGGCGTGCTTGACCTCGATCTCGACCGGGTTGCGCGCGTACAGGCTCGCCAGCGCCGGGATGAACGTGCCCATCTCGCCGCGCATCGCGATCAGCTTGACGATCGGCTTGGAGTAGCCGCGCAGCATGCAGCCGAAGTCGCGCAGCTTGATGCCCGACATGCGGCGCGTCATGTGGTTGACGATCTTCGAGGCCTGCTTGCGGAAGAGCGTGTCCTGGCGGCCGACGCGGATCGTGCCGACGAGGTCGTGGCCCTTGTCGTACTCGGCGACCAGGCGCGGGATCTCCTCGGGCGGGTTCTGCAGGTCGGCGTCGATCGTGACCACGAACTCGCCGCGCGCGGCCGCGAAGCCGGCGATCACCGCCGCGTGCTGGCCGAAGTTGCGCACGAACGAGACCACCACCACCTCGGGGTTCTCCGCGCGCGCCTCGAGCAGGAGCTCGAGCGTCGCGTCGCGCGAGCCGTCGTCGACCAGCACCAGCTCGAAGGGACGACCGAGCGCGCGCAGGACGGGCAGCGTGCGCGCGAAGAGCGTCGGCAGGTTGTCCTCCTCGTTGAAGACGGGGACGACGACCGAGAGGAAGACGGGCTCGGGTTCAGTGGACACGGCAGAGCTTGTGGGCCTGGACGACGTCCTTGATCGCGGCCACGACGCGGTCCTGCTGCGCGTGGCTGAGCAGCGGGTAGAGCGGCAGCGAGAGGATGCGCTCGCCCGCGTCCTCGCTGACCGGCAGGTCGCCCGGCTTCGCGCCGTAGGCCTCGCGGTAGTAGGCGTGCATGTGCACCGGCGTGAAGTGCAGGCCGACGCCGACGCCGCGCTTGCCGAGCTCGGCCATGAACGTGTCGCGGTCGATGCCCAGCGCGGAGAGCTCCAGCTGCACGATGTAGAGGTGCCAGGCGTGCACGTGCGCGTAGGCCGGGCGCGCCAGCGGGCGCACCTCCTTCACGTCGGCGAGCAGGCGCTCGTAGCGCGCGGCGAGCTCCGTGCGCACGGCGTTGAAGCGGTCGAGCTTGGCCATCTGCTCGCAGCCCAGCGCGGCCTGCAGGTCGAGCATGTTGTACTTCCAGCCCGGCTCGACGACCTCGTAGCGCGGCGTGGCGCTCTTGCCGTAGCGCGCCCAGGAGTCCTTGCCGACGCCGTGCCAGCGCAGGCGCTTCATGCGCTCGGCGAGCTTGTCGTCGCGCGTGGTGACGATGCCGCCCTCGCCGGTGGTGATGTTCTTGATCGGGTGGAAGCTGAAGACCGCGATGTGGCCCTCGCTGCCGGTCTCGCGGCCCTTGTACTGCGTGCCCGCGGCGTGCGCGGCGTCCTCGATCAGCGTCGCGCCGCTCTGGCGGCAGATCGCGGCGAGCGCGTCGTTGTCGGCCGGCGCGCCGGCGTAGTGCACCGGGATGATCGCCTTCGTGCGCGGCGTGACCTTGCGCGCGACGTCGGCCGGATCGATCAGCAGCGTGCCGGGCAGCACGTCGGCGAAGACGGTCTTCGCGCCGAGCACCTCGGTCATGTTGACCGTCGAGGGCCAGGTCAGCGAGGTCGTGATCACCTCGTCGCCCGGACCGATGTCCAGGCCCGCGAGCGCGACGTGCAGGCCCGCGGTCGCCGAGTTGAGCGCGACGGCGTGCGGCACCTTCAGGCGCTGGCGCCAGAGCTCCTCGAAGCGCAGCACCTTGGGACCGGTGGTGATCCAGCCGCTCTTCAAGGATTCGACGACGGAGGCGATCTCCTCCTCCTCGATGGTCGGCCGGCAAAAAGGCAGGAAATCGGGGTCCGTCATGTTCGTGAGCGCCTGGGGTGAACGCGGGATTCTACCGGTGCGGGAGCCCGCAATCCAAGCTCGCCCGCTGCGCCAGGGTGCGCAGGGCCGCGTTCACGGGCAGATCGTGAACTGGCCCGCGTTCGAGAGGCCCCAGCCGAAGCTGCTGGCCGGGTCGCGGTAGATGTACTGGCAGTACACGCTCGCGCCGACGACGAGCGCGGCGTCGACGCCGCCCTGGATGCGCGCGTTGAAGTCGTAGACGAGCTCGCCGCTGCAGTTGCCGCTGCCCGCGCCGCCCGAGGACTGCGAGGGCGTGCGCTTGAGCGCTCCGGAGATGTACAGCGTGCCGCCCTGGAACGGCGTGTTGCCCGGCGCGAAGCCGTAGAGCAGGAGGCCCGTCTTGTGGTCGAGCACGTTCGTCGCGCGCACGAGGAAGGGCGCGGGGTTCGTCGCGCTGGGGACGCCGCCGAGGCCGAGCTCGGGCAGGCAGCCCAGCGAGTTGAGCTTGCCCGTGCCGAAGATCGAGCGCGAGCACGGCGGCGCGGCGAGCTCCAGCCGCAGCGTGCGCCACTGCTGCCGCGCGAAGCCGAGCGTCGCGCCGCCCGCGCCCACGATCGGCGCGGGTCCCAGCGTCGGATCGAGCGTCTCCAGGTGCGAGGCGACCGAGGCGCCTACGATCGCGCGCGGCGCGAGCTGCAGCGTCGTCGTCGCGGGGTTCTCGGAGAGGTTCCACAAGCGCGCCGTGAGCTCGCCGCCGCTGGCGAACGGTCCGTCCTCGGCCGGCTTGAGCGACCAGAGCAGCACGTTCGGATCGCTGAGCGTGAGGAAGCCCTGGCCGCTCGCGGAGAGGTTCGCGCTCGTGCCGCTGACCAGCGCGCAGGCGAGCGGGTTCTGGTGCTCGAGCGCGAAGCGCATCGCCGCCGCCTGGTCGTAGGCGCCGTGCGAGCGCAGCGCGAAACGCTGCAGGAAGTGCGTGTCGCCGCCCTGGTTCAGGATCGAGGGCCCGCCGATCGCGCCGCCGGCGAGCACGTTGACCTGCGGCGTGCTCTCGTCGAGCGCGTTCGCGCTGCTCGAGCCCTGGTTGTAGAACCACGCGTCCGCGTTCGAGAGCGTCGCGCCGACGTTCGCGCCGCTGGAGAGGTCGACGAAGTGGTTGAGCGTCAGGAAGTCGTAGCGCGCCTGCCGCGTCGAGTAGTCGCCGCCGTTGGTGGAGAGCTTCGCCTTGAGGATCGCGCCGACCTCCTCGTGGCGCGCGGTGTGGCCGGCGACCTCGAAGCCGAAGGACCAGAACTGCGCGGCGTTGAAGTTCTGCGTGAGGTCGTCCTGGATCTCGACCTGCGGGCTGTCCTTGACCAGCGTGACGCGCGAGGTGTGGCCGAGCACCGCGCTCGAGGTCGCCAGCAGCGTGACCGAGACCGGACCGGCGTCCTCGACCGTGACGCTGCCCGAGCCCGGGCCGAGGTCGTTCATCGCCTTCGTGCCGATCGTGCGCACGTACTCGCGGTTTCCTTGCGTCTTGTCGATCCAGCTCGTGATCGCGCCGCGGCCGGCGAGCGTGACCTTCGTCAGCGCGTTCTCGAGCACGCTGCCCGTCACGGTCGCGGCCGGCGGGAAGCTCGCGCCCGCGCCGGGCACGATCTCGAAGACCTTGTACCCGACCGCCGGCACGCCCTCGGCCCACACGCGCAGGCGCCGCGGACCTGTGCCCTGCACGATCTGCGCGGGCACCTCGAGCCCGCTCGCGACGTCGAGCACGTGCACCGGGTTCGGATCGCTCCAGGCGAGGTCGGCGTAGGTCGAGCGCGTCCACGAGAGCGGGTTGAAGGCGAAGAAACGCGGGTTCGCGCCGCTCGCGGGCACGTGCCGGCCCAGCGCGGCGAGCGCGTCGGCCTGCAGCGTGTTGACGTACGCGTCGATCTCGTCGGCGAGGCGGCGCTGGAACGCGATGCGCAGCTGCGTGCCGGTCGCGCCCGTCGGCGGCCCCCACATCCCGAAATCGTGCTCGACGTACAGCCCCAGGTCCAGACAGGCGAGGTCGCGCGCCGCCTCGCGCCCGCTCAGGAAGGCCGGTTCGAACGTGCTGACCACCGCCGCCAACGCCTCCGCCGTGCGCAGCTTCTCCAGGCCGCGCTTCACGCGCGCGCTGGTCTCGGCCAGCGTCGCCGCGTCGATCTCCCACTCGTTGCCGTAGGCCAGCGAGAGCGAGGGCACGCTCGTCGCGGGCGGGTACGTGCTCTCGAAGTCGGCGAAGTAGTCGAGCTCGTTGGAGACGATCACGCGCCGCGTCGCGTTGCTCATCGTCTGCGCGGTCGTGACGAACTCGCTCGTCAGCGTCTGCACGTCGTCCCAGCCCTTGCCGAACGCGCCGATCACGTTGAACGGATAGCGCGCCGCGAAGCCGTTGAAGGGCGCGTTCGAGGTGACGAAGTCGACGCTCGCGGACGGGAAGCGCGCCTCGGCGTAGCCGCCCAGGCCCTGGTTGCCGTTGAGCTGGCTGTTCCACTTCGTCAGCACGCTCGCGCCGTCGGGCCCGGTCTGGCGGTACATGTCGTACTGCCGGTCCCAGGCGTTGACGACGTTCGTCGCGCAGTTGCAGATGCCCTTCCAGGTGTACTTCACGCCCGAGCCGGCCCAGAGCGAGGCGAGGCCGAGCGGATGCGTCTGGTTCTCCATCGCGTAGGCGAGCGGGAAGCGCAGGCCCGTGCGGCGCTCGATGCGGCCCATGTAGTAGCCCGCGCGCAGCGTCGCCTCCGCCGGCGCGGCGCCCAGGCAGACCGCGAGCACGTTCTGCGGCACGCTGACGTGCCCGTCGGCGATGCGGTCGATCAGGCGCTGGAACTGCGCGGGCGTCCGGTTGTGCTCGTAGGTCCACAGCCACAGCGAACCGTCGCAGTTCCAGCGCGCCTGCGTGTCGCTCGGGTTCGCCTGCGTCGCGTCGATCTGGTCGAGGTACCAGTCGAGCGTGTCGAGGAAGACCTGCCGGTAGGCCGTCTCGCTCGCCGACCAGAAGTAGTCGGTGTGGTCGTCGGGCGCGATGTAGACGCGCTTCTGCTGCGCGAGCGCCGGGATTGCGAGGAGCGAGAGGACGAGGAGGGAACGCGCGGGGAGAGAGAGCTGCATGCGTCGGGCCCGCGCGCGCGGGGGCTGAGCGCGCGAGGAGCCGGGTGCAGTCTACCCGCAGGCGACGCTCAGCGCGGAGGACGCGTCTCGCCCGGCTTCAACGGCGCGGATTCGGGCGTGACCTTGAGGTCATCCCGCGCCGCGCGCAGCGTCTTCGTGTCCTTCTCCCAGATCGTGTGGCCGTCGTGCGTGGAGACGACGCGCACGATCGGGTCGAAGTCGGCGGTCCAGCGCTGGTGCGCGTTCTCGATGAGCAGCGCGACGTCGGGGTTCCTGTCGTGATCGACGTCGCCGAGCGAGCAGACGTCGTAGCCGTTGACGCTGTCGTGCGCGAGCTCGCGGATCCTGTGTCCGTCCTTGCCCGAGCAGAGCCAGACGTAGCCTTCGTCGAAGGCAGGCCAGCCCCATTCCTCGTTGGCACCGACGACCCAGTCCGCGACGCCATCCGCGTCGATGTCGTCGATGCGATCGAGCGTGCTCGCGAACTCGTCGATGATCTGGTTCCGGTACGGAGCTGGTATCTCGAAAAGCAGCCGACCGCTCTTCGCCGACAGCGCCCGCACGCACAGCGATTCGAGCCCGCACAGCACGTCGGGAATGCCGTCGTGATCAAGGTCCTCGGTCCTCCGCAGCGTGCCCCACGAGTAGTCGTCGATACCGCCGCCGCGGTCGCGCCAGAGTTCGGCCCCGTCCTTCCCGGACAGCAAAGCGACACCTGGAGGCGCGTGAACCGTGCGATCACCGCCAAGAACCACCGCGACCTCGTCGTAGCCGTCGCCATTCACATCCCCCACCGCGATCGCATCGTTCTCGAAGGGAGCGTCTGCCGCAGGATGGAACTGCAGTACGGCGTTGCCGTCCTTGGCCGAACGAACCGAGAGTTCGGTGGTGCCGTTCGCGTACCGGCCTGGAACGAGGAACAGGAAGTCCTTGTGTCCGTCGCTGCCTCCGCGCCTGAGCATTCGCACCCGACCGCAAGCGGGCCACGCGAACAGTGCGGAGTGGGTTCGCGAGGAGAGAATCTCGCAGCGCGGCTTGCCCTTGGATTCGGGGGCGAAGCAGGTCGGCAGAGGATCGGCATGCTCCGTGTGCCAGCCCGTGACGATCGTTCGCCGTCCGCTCGTGCTGATCGCGACCTCCGGAAGTCCGTCACCGTCGAGATCGTCGACCGTGCTCAGGAAGGCCCCGAAGCCGAGCGCATCATCCGGCGCGCGGAAGATGTGCAGCACCGAACCGTCCTTGCCCGACAGCAGCCAGACCGCCTCGGGAGAACGATTGTCGCGGCTCGCGACGAGCAGATCGGTCACGCCGTCCTTGTTCACGTCGCCGCAGGCGACCACCCCGGAGCCGAACCCGGTGAAGCTGTCCGCGAATGCGGATGACGCGACGAGCAGCGACACGACGACGATGCGCACGAACATGCGAGACCTCGATTCGGGAGAACGCGAGCGTAGCATGCCGCCTCAACCCGCACGACGCCGCGCGGTTCCGGGCCTCTATCCGTGTTCGCTGACGCAGGCCACGCTCATGCGCGCGAGCTCGATCACGCCGCGCGAGACCGAGCCCTTCCACGCGCGCTCCACGCCGGCGCGGTGGTGGTTCCCCACCGCGACGAGCCCCGCGCCGAGCTCCGCGGCCATCTCGACCAGCTGATCCGCCGGCCGGCCCAGGCCGCCGCGCGCGACGAGCGTCGCCGCGACGCCGAGCTTCAGCCCCGCGACGTGCGCCCCGATCTCGCGGCGCAGGGGCTCTTCCAGGCGCGCGTCGGCGCCGCCGATCGGCAGCGGGCCCTTCAGGCCGCGCTTCCGGCGTTCGTCCTCGAGCGAGTACGCGTGCACGAGCACGAGCTCGATCGGCGCGAGACGCGCGAGCCCCGCGGCCCAGGCCAGCGCCGCGTCGGCGGTCGGCGAGATCTCGTAGGCGACCGCGACCTTCAGCGGCGCGCTGCCGGCGAGCCAGCGCTCGAGCGGCGCGGGTTCGCGCACGACGATCAGCGGCGCGCGCACGCCGCGCGCGACCAGGTCGGCGGTCGAGCCGAGCTTCCAGCCGCTGCCCGCGCGCCGGCCGAGCGCGCCGAGCACGACCAGCGCGGCGCGCGAGCGCTGCGCCAGCGCGATGATCTGCTCGTGGATCGTGCCCGTCTCCAGCGCGCAGCGCGAGGGCACGCCGGCGGCGATCAGCGCGCTCGCCTCGGCGGTCAGCTGCTCGGCGAGCTTGGTCTGCAGCTCCGCGCTCCCCGGCGCGAGCGCGTGCACGAGCAAGAGCTCCTCCCTCGTCGCGCGCGCCCAGCCCGAGGCCACGCGCACGGCCTCGGCCGCGGCGGGCGTGAAGTCGGTTCCGCAGAGGATCGTCATGACTTGGGCTCCTCGTCCTTGACCAGGCGCGTGCGGATCGCCGAGGCGACGATTGCCACGAGCAGGATCCCGCCCACCACGCTCAGCGCGACCGTCACCGGGATCTTGTGCTCCTCGGGCAGCACCATCTTCACGCCGACGAAGATCAGGATCAGCGACAGGCCGTACTTCAGGTAGTGCAGGTACTTGAGCATCCCCGCGACGGCGAAGAAGAGCGAGCGCAGGCCCATGATCGCCAGGATGTTCGAGGTGTAGAGCACGAACGTGTCCTGCGAGATGCCCAGCGCCGCGGGCACCGAGTCGACGGCGAAGAGCACGTCGGTGGTCTCGACCACGAGCAGCGTCAGGAACAGCGGCGTGGCGAAGCGCCGGCCGTTGCGCACGACGAAGAAGTGCTTGCCCTCGTAGCCCTCGGTCACGGGCAGGAAGCGGCGCGCCAGGCGCAGCACGAGGTTCTTCTCCGGCTCGATGTCGTCGTCGCCGCCGGCGAACATCAGCTTGACGCCGGTGAAGACCAGGATCGCCGCGAGGCCGTACATCAGCCAGTGGAAGCGCTCGATCAGCGCCACGCCGCTGACGAGGAACAGGCCGCGGAACACCATCGCGCCGAGCACGCCCCAGAAGAGCACGCGGTGGCGGCTCTGCGGCGGCACGGCGAAGTAGGTGAAGATCACCAGGAAGACGAAGATGTTGTCGACCGAGAGCGCGTACTCGGTGATGTAGCAGGTCAGGTACTGCGGCCACTTGAGCTCGGGCAGCGTCGCCGCCGCGGCCTTGGCCGCCTCGAGCGCGGGCCGGTCGATCTGCCACCAGATCAGCAGGTTGAAGCCCAGGCCGAGCAGCACCCACACGAGCGTCCAGGCCAGCGCCTCCTTGACCGAGACCTCGTGCTCCTGCTTGTGGAACACGCCCAGGTCGAGCGCCATCACGCCGACGATCAGCGCGGCGAAGACGGTCCACAGACCCCAGTGCTGGCTCAGCGTCTCGGGCACGCGCGCATCCTCAGCCGTAGATCAGGAGCCGGATGCCCGGCGGCAGGCGCTTGGCCAGGCCCGAGAGCACGTGCCCGCGCAGGAGGTGGTAGATCGCGTTGCGCTGCGTCGCGCCGATCATGATCGCGCTGACGTCGAGCGTCTCGGCCGAGCGCACGATGCCCTCGACCGCGTTCCACGACACGGTCCAGATCGGGATCAGCGTCATGCCCTCGTTCTCCGCCGCGCGCGCGGCGGTGCGCAGCGCCTCGACGCCCTCGGCCGTCGGCTTGCGGCGCGCGCTGCCGACGAAGAGGCCGGTGTACTCCTCGACGTAGAGCGCGTAGATCGTCTTGCCGCCGCGGCCCTTCTCGCGCGCGATCGCCTCCGAGATCAGGCCCGGGTTGGCCGAGCGCAGCGCGATCAGCGTGCTCGAGGGATACAGGCGCGAGATCGACTCGGCCTGCGCCAGGCTGAGGATCTCGGTGCTGGTCTCGTGCTCGAGCACCTCCTCGCTCTCCTGGATCAGCCGCGGCGTCGAGCGGCGCACCATCGGCATCTGGTAGAAGAGGTCGCTGAACCACTTGCGGCGCGTGCCGACCGCCATCAGCAGGCCGAGCGCGACCAGCGCCGAGCCGAAGGCCGTCGCGAGCGGCTTCTCGTACAGGTTCACGCCCCAGGCGACCGTGACCATCAGCGAGGTCAGGATCCCGACCCAGAAGCGCCAGCCGCGCTCGCCCGCGCGCCAGCGGATCACGTCCAGGCCGGTCGAGCTCAGCACGAACGCGCCGAGCAGGCCGAAGGCGTACAGGCTGCCGAGGAACTGCAGGTCGCCCTTGGCGAACCAGATCACCAGCACGGGGATGATCGTGGCGACGAAGATCGCCAGCTGCGGCGTGCCGAAGAAGCGGTTGCGCATGGCGATGGCCGAGGGCATGAAGCCGCGCTCGGTCAAGGCCAGGAAGACGTGGTAGCAGCCGATGATGGCGGTGTTCGCCGCGAGCAGGAGCAGCGACGAGCCGGTGATCACCACCGCCAGCTTCAGGTACGACGCGCCGAACGCGCCGCCGAGCTCGCTCATCAGCTCCTCGTAGTGGTCGAGCTTGACGCCCTGCGGCAGGAGCGCGATGCAGAACAGCGTCAGGAGCGGCGCGGACACGAGCATCGTGCCGACGACGTAGCGCATGCCGCGCACGGCCGTGCCCTTGATCGGCAGCTTCATCGCCGGGCTGAGCTGGCTGATCGACTCCAGGCCCGAGAAGGCCAGCCACGCGCCGGCGAAGCCGATCAGGAAGTTCTGCGGCGTGACCTTCTCGGTCAGCGTAAGGTTGGCGCGCAGCGCGACCCAGTCCTCCGGGGTGGCCTTGAGCAGCACCGCCACGATCAGCATCAGGCTGGTCAGGAAGCCCGCCGCCGCCATCACCAGCGCCAGCATCGCGCTCTCGCGGATGCCGATCGTGTTGACGATCGCGAGCAGCACCAGCGTCGCCACCGAGAGCGCGATGATGTGGTTGCCCAGCGAGGGCACGACGCTCGAGAGGTAGTGGATGCCGGAGACCGACGAGATCGCGCTGGTCAGGAAGTAGTCGACGCAGATCAGCAGGCCGCCGAAGCAGCCGACGATCGGCGAGAAGGCCTGGTTCGCCACCGTGACGACGCCGCCGCCGTCGGGGTTGCGCCAGCAGATCTCGGTGTACTTCAGCGCCAGCAGCAGGAAGCCCACGAAGGCCGCGGCGACGAAGAAGGGCGCGAGGTCCCCCACGCCCTCGGTGCGGTAGAGGATGCCCGGCACGTAGTAGACCGACGTGCCGATGTCGCAGAACACGACCGCCCAGACCAGGAGCGGCGTCAGCTGCCGCAGGTGGTTTTCGCTCGGCGCGGGGCCGGAGCCGGGTGCGCTGACGGGTGCGCTCATGTCAGCGGCATGGGCGCGCGGCGGCCGTTCGGGCCGGTGTCGATGGAGGGCGCGCGACCTGCGTGTCGGGGGGGGTGAACACGACGATCTCTGGCGTGGAACCGGAGCCCATGAGGATACGCTTCCGGCGACCGGGAGGGAAAGCGGTGCAGGAAGGCGCCGGAAACTCCTCCGGGACGGCAGGTTGCGCCGGACGTGCGCACGCGGGATGCGTGCCGCGCCGCAGCCGGGAACACTACGATGGGCCCATGGTGCTCCAGCTCGTGGGCGTCTCGCGCACGTTCGGCGCCCAGCGCGCGCTGGACGACGTGACGATCCACGTGCGGCGCGGCGACTGCTACGCCTTCATCGGGCACAACGGCGCGGGCAAGACCACGGCCATGCGCATCGCGCTCGGCCTCGACCCGCACTTCGCGGGCCGCGTCCTGATCGACGGCTTCGACGCCGCGCGCCACCCGCGCGAGGCGCGCGCCCGCATGGGCGGCCTGATCGAGGTGCCCGGCTTCCACGGCACGCTCGACGGCGCGCGCAACCTCGTGCTGCTCGCGGAGGTGCAGGGCCTCTCGCGCACGCAGGCGCGGCGCGAGGCGGGCCGCCTGCTCGAGCTCGTCGGCCTCGAGCACGCGCGCACCAAGCCCGTCTCGGCCTACTCGCAGGGCATGCGCCAGCGCCTGGGCATCGCGCAGGCGCTGATCGGCCGCCCGCTGTGCGTGCTGCTCGACGAGCCCACCAACGGCCTCGATCCGCAGGGCATCGCCGAGATGCAGGCGCTCTTCGTGCGCCTGACGCGCGACGAGGGCCTGACCGTGCTGCTCTCCAGCCACCACCTCGCGCAGATCTCGGGGCTCGTCAATCGCGTCGGCGTGCTGCACCAGGGACGGCTGCTGGTCGAAGCCGAGACGCGCACGCTGCTGGGCGGGATGGACGGCCGCTACGCGCTCGAGCTCGAGCGCGACGCACCCGCGGGCGCCGCGCCGGCGCGCACGCTCGAGGCGCTGGGCGTGGGCTCGCGCGCCGCGGCGGACGGCCGGCTGCGCCTCGAGCTCGGCGCACGCGCGCCCAGCGCGGTCCTGCGCGAGCTCGTCACGGCCGGCGTCGCCGTGCGCAGCTTCGCGGCGGATCCGCCCTCGCTCGAGGAGATCTACCTCGAGTACGCGCAGCACGCCGACGCGCACACGCGCGCGCGCGACAGGAACGCGAGCGCCCCGGCGCCCGCGCCCCTCGCGCAGCCGCCGGCGCGCCTCGCGCCGCGCGCAGAGCTG
The DNA here is from genome assembly GCA_044229935.1 of Planctomycetota bacterium. GTDB lineage: Bacteria > Planctomycetota > UBA1135 > UBA1135 > JADJLZ01. The sequence goes on from JBGASC010000020.1 coordinate 59,195, forward strand.
CCGCGCATCGTGCGCTACGAGCTCGAGCGCGTCTGGGCGCGCGGCAAGCTCGTGCTGCTGCTGGGCCTGCCCGCGGCGCTGGCGCTGGCGAACGTGCTGCGGCTGCACGCGCACGCGCAGTCGCTGGCCGAGGAGGTGCGCGCGGGCAAGCTCTTCAGCACGACCGACGTCACCGCGTTCCAGTCGACGGGCAGCGCGCTCTCGGCCGGACTGCCGCTGTGCACCGCGATCGCGGTCGGCCTCGCGACGCAGGCCTTCGCCGGCGAGCTCGCGCGCGGCACGCTGCGCAACCTGTTCCTGCGCCCGCTGACGCGTGTGCAGGCCGCGCTGGGCAAGCTCGCCGCGCAGCTGGGCCTGGTCGCGCTCGCCTACGCGCTGCTGGCGGGCACGGCGCTGGCGGCCTCGGCCTGGTACTTCGACTTCCGCGGCGTCGCGGAGATCCTGCCCGACGGACAGCACTTCGACCTGGTCGCGGCCGGCGATCTGGTGCCCGAGCTGCGCCGCGCGCTCGCCGCGCCGCTCCTGCCGCTGGTCGCCTACTGCGCGATCGGCCTGTGCGCCGGCGCGCTGGCGCGCGGCGCCGCGGGTGCCTTGGCGCTCGGGCTGGGACTGTTCGCGCTGCTCGATCTGGCGCGCACGCTGGCGCGCGGCTTCGGGCTCGAGGGCTGGCTGCCGTCGGCGCACCTGCCCTCGCCGCTGGGCGACACCTCGTTCCTCTCCTACTACTCGGACGTCGCGCAGGGCGTCAGCAACGCGCACTTCGACTACGCCGCGACCGCGCTCGCGGCGCCCGCGCTGTGGGCCGTGTCGGCCTTCGCGCTCTCCGTGCTGCTCGTCACGCGACGCTCGGTGCCCTGATGACGATCTCCCCGCGACTGCTGCTGCTCCTCGTGCTGCTCGCGCCCGCGCTGGGCGCCTGCAGCGCGCTCTTCGCCGGACCCGGCGCGCTGCCGCGCGAGTCGCCCGCGCTCGCCGGGATGGAGGAACCGCTCGCGCTGCAGGGCGAGCCGCAGGACGAGACCTCGCGCGCCGCGCTCCCCGCCGGCGCGTTCAGCGGCCTGTACGTCGCCGACGCGCGCGCCTCGCTCGACGCGCTGCTCGAAGCGCCGGAGGGCGTGCGCGTCGAGCGCGTGGTCGAGAACTCGCCCGGCGACGCGGCCGGGCTCGAGGAGGGCGATCTGCTGCTCTCGGCCGCGACGCCCGACGGCCGGACGGTCGAGCTGCACTGGCCCTCGGAGTGGCGCGCACTCGAGCTCGCACAGCCCGCCGGCAGCCGCCTCGCGCTGGTCTGCGACCGCGCCGGCAGCGAGCGCCGCGCCGAGCTCGTGCTGGTCGCGCGATTGCATCCCGCCGAACGCGTGCCGACGGTGCGCCTGCGCGAGGAACAACGTGTCGGCCTCGTGCTGCGCAGCACGACCGAGGTCGAGGCGCGCGCGCTCGAGCTCGCGCCCGGCGCGGGCGCGGTGGTCGTCGGCCTCGCGGCGGAGAGCCCCTGGCGCGCGGCGGGCGTGCGCTTCTCGGACGTGATCCTCGCCGTCGACGGCGTGCCGCTGGCGCACCCGCAGCAGCTGCTCGACCGCGTGCGCAGCGCGGAGCCCGACGCGCGGCTGCACCTCGCGCTCGCGCGCGGCGGCCAGCGCCTGGAGCTCGACGCGGGCCTCTCGCGGCGCGAGCGCGAGACCACGCACCTCACGCTGCCGGTCCTCTTCAGCTACGAGCGCGTGCGCGGCGCGAGCGAGACCTCGATCCTGCTCGGCCTCCTGCGCTACCGGCACACGGCCGCGGCGTGGGACTGGCGCATCCTGTGGTTCATCTCCTTCGGCCGCGGCGACGCGGACCGCCTGGAGCAGGTGCACTTCTGATGCACGTCGCTCCGCTCCGCGTCACGCTCGCGCTCGCAGCGCTCGCCGCGCCGCTCCTGGCGCAGGCCAGGCGCTTCTCCGGCGAGGTCGGCACGCTGCAGCTTCCCGCCGGCTGGCGCGTCGAGGACGTCGGCACCGCGGACGTCGACGGCGACGGCGAGCTCGACGTGCTCGTCTCCGCCTGCGATCCGAAGAAGCCCTTCGCGCGCTCGCTGAGCGTGTTCCGCGCGCACGCGAGCGCGCCGCACCTGTCGAGCACGCCCGATCCGGTGCTCGAGCTCACCCCCGACGCCGTCGCCTGGGCCGCGGGCGACGTCGATCCGGCGCGCGGCGAGGAGCTCGTGCTCTTCAGCGCGCGCGGCGTGTTCGCCTGGAGGCCCGCCGAGAAACCCGAGCAGCGCTTCGCGCGCCTGTGCGAGCTCGACTTCCTCTGGCAGCTCCCCGATGCCGCGGACTGCTGGGCCTGTCCCGAGGCGCTGCGCGATCTCGACGGCGACGGGCGCCTGGATCTGGTCGTGCCCGAGCCCGACGGCTACGCGGTGGCGCTGCGCGCGCGCGCGCCGGCGCAGGGCTTCGGCGCGCCGGCGCACCTGCGCCTGCCCGAGGACGCCTTCGCCAGCGATTCGCTGCTGCACGGTCGCGTCTCGGACGAGGGCGGCGCGGGCCGGCGCATCGAGCTCTCCTTCGGCGACGCGAACGAGCTGCGCCTGCCCGGCGCGCTGCTCTCGGTCACCGAACGCGCCAGCGCCCCGCAGTGCCTGGACTTCGACGCCGACGACCGCATCGACGTGCTCGCGCAGGGCAGCACGCGCCTCTACGTCTGGACGCAGGCGAAGGACGGCACGTTCGCGAGCGCGCCGCGCTTCGCCTTTCCGCTGCCCGTGCCGGTCGACCGCGAGCGCGAGCTCGACGCCTCCTACAGCGCGCACGCGCTCGACACCGGACCGGACGGCCGCGCCGACGTGGCGATCTTCGCCGGCGACAAGCGCAGCTCCGACGTGCGCACGCAGCTGTTGCTCTTCGTGCAGGGCGCGGGGCGCGGCGCCGCGCAGCAGACGCCCGAAGCGCCGCTCTTCGGTCCCAAGAACCTGCCGCAGGAGCTGCTCGTGCTCGGCGGCTTCGTCGCCGGCGCGAGCTTCGGCGACCTCGACGGCGACCGCCGGCCCGATCTGTTCGTCCGCGCGGTGCGACCCGACCTGATCGACCAGCTGCGCAGCGCCTCGACCGAGACGCTCGACGCCGACGTCTACGTCTACCGCAACGAGAACGGCCTCTTCGCGAAGCGTCCCGACCTGACCTGGCGCGTCAACATCCCGATCAAGAACTTCGACCTGACGCTGACCTTCCTCGGCGACGCCGACGGCGACGGCCTCGCGGACCTGCTCGTGCGCGACCGGCCCGAGCGCCTGCGCGTGCTGCCGCTGGTGCGCACGCGCGAGGGACTCGCGCTGGCCGAGACGCCGCTCTTCGAGCTCTCGCTCGACGCGAAGGCGCGCATCCGCGTCGTGCGCCGCGCGGGCGCGCGCGCGGCGGACGTGTTCGTGCTCTCCGGAGACCAGGTGCAGTGCCTGAGGTTCCGCTGATGCTCGCGCAGGCCCTGGCCTCCGTCGCGCTGCTCGCCGCCGCGCCGTCCGCTGCGCCGTCCGCTGCGCCGTCCGCTGCGCCCGCCGCGGCGCAGGACGCGCCGGCGACGGCGCGCTTCGTGCTCGAGGCGACGCTCGAGCCCGCCTTCGCGCTCAGCGCGCACCGTTGGCTGGACGTCGACGACGACGGCCGCACGGAGCTCGTGCTCGTCGGCCGCGCGGGCGAGGTGCGCACCTGGGCCCGCGCGGCGGACAAGAGCCGCTTCGCGGAAGCACCGGTGGGTGCGTTGCAGCTCGCCGATCCGCGCCACACGCTGCTCGACGTCACGCCGCTGCCCGCGAGCCGCGGCCCGCTGCACCTGGTCAGCGCCTCCCCCGCCGGCGTGCAGGTCTACGCCCTCGACGCGCAGCGCGCGTTCGTCGCGCAGCCCGAGCCGCTGATCTCCCGCGCGCGCTTCACGCTGCGCGTCGGGCGCCCGACCTTCGCCGACCTCGCGCAGGACGTCAACAACGACGGCAAGCCCGACCTGGTGCTGCCCGGGCCGCAGGCCTGCGAGCTGTGGCTCGACGAGGGCGTGCTGCCCGCGACCGCCGGCGCGAGCGCGCGCTGGCCGAGCTTCCGCAAGGCCGCCAGCGTCGCGGTCGACCTCGCCAGCTCGAACGCGCGCGAGGGCGCGGACCTCTCCGACGTGCTCTCGGGCTCGTTCACGATCCCCAAGCTCTCGACGCGCGACGTCAACGGCGACGGACGGCCGGACCTGTTCGTGATCGACGGCGAGAAGCGCGGCTTCCACCTGCAGCGCGAGGACGGATCCTTCCCCGCGCGCCCCGACGTCACGCTCGACCTCTCGATCTTCCGCGACAGCACCGAGGCGGCCGACGTGCGCCCGGGCCACACGCTGGTGGTCGACTCCGCCGCGACCTTTCAGGCGCGCGACCTCGACGGCGACGGCATCCCCGACTACGTGATCGCGCACCGCCGCAAGGTCTGGGTCTTCCACGGCGGCAAGGCCGGCCCGCAGTTCACCGAGCCCGCGACGATCCTCAAGGCCGCCGACGACATCACCGCCCTGCAGCTCGCGCGGCTGGACGCGGACGAGTTCCCCGACCTCCTGCTGATCAAGGTGCAGGTGCCGACGATCGCGACGCTCGTGCGCGGCGTGTTCGGCGACTGGGACGTCGACGTCTCCGCCGCGGGCTACCTCAACCGCGGCGGCAAGGGCTTCGAGACCGCGCCGAGCCTGAAGAGCGACATCGTGCTGCGCCTGCCCTCGATCCTGAGCCTGCTCAAGCAGCCCGAGAAGATCCTGCAGCGCTTCGAGGACGTGCGCGACCGCTTCCGCCGCTCGGCCTGGGGCGACTTCGACGGCTCGGGCACGAAGGACATCGCGCTGGTCTCCGGCGACTCGAGCGCGCTCGAGGTCTGGCTCGTGCGCGACGCCGCCCTCGCGGGCGCGGCGACCTTCGACGCCGAGGACATGCTGCGCAAGCTGCTCTTCGAGGACTCGGACAAGGTCTGGGACATCGACCGCGTCGTGCTCTGGCTGGGCGGACTGGCCGAGCGGCGCACCGCGCTGCTGACCGGCGGCCGCGCGAGCGACGCGCGCGTCGAGCTGCGCGACAAGGCCGCGGCGCGCTTGAGCGCGCTGGAGTGCGCCGACGTCGACGGCGACGGACGCGCGGAGCTGCTCCTGCGCTACGAGCTCGTCTCGCCGCCGCGCACCGTGTTCGACGTCTGGCGCTGGAAGTAGCGGCGCTCGCGCGGGTGGCGGATCAGATGTCGATCGTCGAGTTCCTCGGGTCCGGCTTGGTGCGCCGGTTCGCGAGCACCGCCTTGTGGCGGCAGCGCGTGCAGCGCTGCTTCACGAAGCGCTCGTGCCGGTCGAAGGAGAACCACGTGCCGCTGCGAAAGGCGACGACGATCGCGATCAGGAGACATGCGCCGCCAACCCAGGGCCCCAGGTCGAGTGCGTCGGGCAGGAACACGAGCACGAGGCCAACGATCCCGAATACGATCGAGAGCCTGCGACCGAAGCTGTGGTCCTCGTGCGGAGTGACCTCGTTGCAGCGCGGGCAGAAGGCGACGTAGTGGCGCGGGAACATGCGGGTGGTGGGCCCTCCAGGACTCGAACCTGGGACCAAGCCATTATGAGTGGCCTGCTCTAACCGACTGAGCTAAGGGCCCGCCGTGCGCGATCCTACTCCCCGCGCGCACGGCGCGACAATCGGTCTTGCACGGAGCGAACGGGCGCGAGCCTTCCTCGCGCGGGACGACGCTACACTGCCGCGATGACGACGCGACCGCTCTCCGCGCTCCTCCTCCTCTCCGTCCTGACCGCCTGCGCCAGCGCCCAGAATCCGCCTGCGGGCGCGGCGTCCCCCGCGCGGAGCTCTCCGCCCTCGAACGCCGGCGCGGGCCCTGCGACGCAGCGCACGATCCGCTTCGGCGACTCCGTGCGCGACGAGACGCTCGCGCCGATCTTCCCCGGCACGACCTACGACGCGCGGGTGCCCGTGCCCGATTCGCTGCTGCGCCAGCCGCTCGGCACGTTCACCGCGCACCACGCCGAGATCCTCGGCGCGCTGCGCGCGATGGCGGAGAAGAGCGATCGCATGCGCCTCTTCACCTTCGGTCGCACGCACGAGGGGCGCGAGCTCGTCGGCGTGATCATCGCCTCGCCGGAGAACCTCGCGCATCTGGACGCGATCAAGTCCGACATCGCCAAGCTCGCCGATCCGCGCGGCGTGGCGCAGTCCGAGCTCGACCGCATCGTCGCGAACTCGCCCGCGATCGCCTGGCTCGGCTTCAGCATCCACGGCGACGAGATGTCGGGCGCCGACGCCTCGCTCGCGGTCGCCTACCAGTTCGCCGCGGGCACGAGCGCCGACGTCACCGACGTCCTGAAGGAAGTCGTGATCGTGATCGACCCCGCGCTCAACCCCGACGGGCGCGAGCGCATCCTCTCGCAGCTGGAGCAGAGCGCGGGCTACGTGCCCAACCTCGACAGCGACGCGATGCAGCGCGGACGCTGGCCCTACGGCCGCGGCAACCACTACCTCTTCGACATGAACCGCGACTGGATGTGGGGCACGCAGCCCGAGACGCGCGCGCGCTGGGCCGCGATCCAGGGCTTCCATCCGCAGCTCCTGACCGACGCGCACGAGATGGGCGGGCTCGACACGTACCTCTTCTATCCCGCGACGGATCCGTTCACGCCCTTCTTCCCCGAGCACACGAAGACCTGGTGGCGCGTGTTCGCGGCGGACCAGGGCGCGGCCTTCGACAAGCACGGCTGGAGCTACTACACGCGCGAGTGGGCCGACTCGTGGTATCCGGGCTACACCGATTCGTGGGGCACGTTCCAGGGCGCGGTCGGGATCCTCTACGAGCAGGCGCGCTTCGCCGGACAGGCGCTGCGCCGCGCCTCGGGCGAGATCGCGACGTACCGCGAGGCGGTGCAGCACCAGGCCGTCTCGAGCGTGACGAACGCGACGACACTCGCCAGGCACAGGAAGGAGGTGCTGGCCGGCTTCCTGGCGCAGAAGCAGCAGAACTGCGCCGCCCAGACGCTCGGCAACGAGCGCATGTTCGTGCTCGTGCCCGGCCGTCATCCCGACCGCGAGAAGCGCCTGGTCGAGATGCTCGCCGCGCAGGGCATCGAGGTCTTCCGAGCCGACGAGGCCTTCAGCGGCGCGCACGCGGAGAACACGCTGGGCGCGAAGGAGGACGCGCACGCCTTTCCCGCCGGCTCGCTCGTGATCCAGGCGCGCCAGCCGCTCTCGACGCTGGTCAAGGCGCTGCTCGTCTTCGACCCGCGCTACGACCAGAAGTCGCTCGACGCCGAGCGCAAGGAGCTCGAGCGCAAGCAGAGCTCCAAGGCCTACGACGTGACGGCCTGGTCGCCGGCGCACGCTTTCGATCTCGACGGCTACTGGTGCGACGCCAAGGACACCGCCGGCACGCGGGTCACGACGCTCGAGGCGCCGAAGTCGGGCCTCGTCCCGCTCGCGAAGGCCGAGCAGCCGGTCTACGGCTGGGTCGTCGACGGCCAGGACGATCGCGCGCTCGTCTTCGCGGTGCAGGCGCTGGAGCTCGAGCTCGAGGTCGAGCTCGCCGAGGAGCCCTTCTCGATCTGGGCCAGCGCGAGCGCCGACGCCAAGGCCGAGCCGATCCGCCGCTTCGTGCGCGGCAGCCTGCTCGTGCGCCGGCACGAGAACGCCTCCGACGCCGCGGCGAAGGTCGAGCGCGCGGCCAGGGCCGCGGGCGTGCTGGCCTACGCCGCGGGCACGGCGCGCAGCGCGGACGAGGGTCCCGACCTCGGCGGCCAGAAGTTCCACCTGCTCGCGCGCCCGCGCGTCGCGCTGCTCTCGAACAACCCCGTCTCGAGCGACAACTTCGGCCACTCCTGGCACCTGATCGACAACGAGCTCGGCCTGCCCTGCTCGCTGCTCGACGCGCAGGAGTTCGGCGGCTACGACCTGCGCAAGTACAACGTGATCGTGCTGCCCGAGGCCGGCGGCGATCTCGGCACGATCCTCAAGGCCAACGCCGACGCGCTCAAGACCTGGATCGAGGCGGGCGGCACGCTGATCGCGTCGGGCTCCTCGGCCTCGCTGCTGCTCGGCAAGGAGCTCGGCTTCTCGTCGGTGCGCACGCGCTCCGACGCGCTGGCCGACCTCGCCAAGTACGCCGAGTCCGTGCAGCGCGAGCGCGAGGCCGGCCGGACACCGGTCGACGCCGCGACGCTCTTCGGCGAGAAGAAGGAGGCGCCGGCAGCCGAGACGAAGGCCGACGCCGACAGGAAGCCCGAGGCGAAGCCGGCCGGCGACAAGAAGGCCGACGCCTCGCCGCCGAAGAAGGACGCCGAGGAGCTCGCGCGCTGGGACCGCTGGGCGCGCACCTTCTCCCCGCGCGGCGTGCTGCTGCGCGGCGAGGTCAACCCCGACGAGTGGCTCACCTACGGCTGCGGCGCCGAGCTGCCGGTCTTCTTCGAGGGCGGCACGCCGCTGCTCTCCGAGCGCCCGGTGCACACGCCGGTGCGGCTCGCCTCGGCCGAGCGCCTGCGCCTCTCCGGCCTGCTCTGGCCCGAGGCGCGCGAGCGCATCGCCGACTCGGCCTACTGCACCGTCGAACGCCGCGGCGCGGGACAGTTGATCCTGTTCGCCTGCCCGCCGGACTTCCGCAACTGGTTCCGCGGCACGATGCGCCTCTTCGGGAACGCGATCGTCTACGGTCCGGGCGTGGGAGCGAACCAGCCCACGAAGTGGTGACCTGGGCTCAGGATCCCCAGAGCACCTTGCCCGTCTGCGTCGCGTTGAACGTGCTCGCGGCCGGACAGCCGCCGAGCACGCCGGGGTCGCGGTAGTAGACGAGATACCAGCGGCTCTCGCCCGCCTGGATCACGTCGCCCATCGCCGCCGAGCGCGCCGACACGCTCGCATCGCCCGCACCGAAGTTCGGCGCGCTGATGCTCCCGCCCACGGCGGTCTTGCTGTAGAGGCGCTTCAGCGTCCCGCTCGCGCAGCGCACGCCCATGCCGAAGACGATGCCGGACGTGCTCGCGCTGCTGCCCTGCATCACGATGCTTAGCGCAGTCGGCTTCTCGCCGCTGGTCGCGAACACCAGGCTGTCCATCGACAGGTACGCGATGCCCGTGGCCGCGAGCACCGCACCGCCCGTGGCCGACGAGTTGTCGCAGCCGCGGCCCGCTCCGCTCGGCGGATTGCCGCACGGGCAGGCGATCACGCCGCCCGATCCCGCGTCGCACAGGCTCGTGAAGCCCGTCGCGTTGCCTTCGTCGATGCGCGCGGCCTGGCCGCCGATCATGAACGCGCGCTGCTGCGTCCCGAGCGCGATTCCCTGCGGATAGCCGCCCGCCGTGAGCGCGGTCCAGGCCGGCGTGCCGTCGGCGCGGACCTTCGCGAGGCCCATCTGGCTCATCGTGCTGCCCGCGAGGTAGGCATCGCCGTTCGCGTCGAGCTTCATCTGCGCGTGCGCGAGCAGCCACACGCCCGGACCGTCGCCGTCGAGGTTCTCCCAGAGGAAGTTCCCGGCCGCGTCGTACTTCATGAACGCCGCGCCGGGCGAGCCCGCGTTCGGGAACCCGCTCGCGAGCGGCGAACCGTCCGGGCCGACCTCGACGCGGAAGGCCGCCATGGCGTGCGTGCGCTCCCAGATCGTCGCACCCGCGGGGCCGACCTTGCGCAGCACGCTGCCGCTGCCGCTCGGGTACACGCTGTCGACGAGGTAGCTGTCCCCGTTCGCATCGCCCGCGGCGTCGCCGACAGTCAAGCTGCCGATGCCGGCGAGGCTCCAGATCGTCTGGCCGTTCGCGTCCACCTTGGCGAAACCGTTGAAGCTGCCCGTGATGCCGCGCGCGCTGACGAGCAGCGCGCCGTCGGGTGTGCGCTTGAAGTTGACCGGCGCGCCGATGCCCTGGGAATCGAACCAGGACCAGACCGGGTTTCCGTTCGGGTCGAACTTCTTGATCGTCGTGACCTGGCCGAGCGGCCCGGTGCCGAGCCCGAGCACGTAGGCGTTGTCCGCGGCATCGACGACGAGCTTCCTTGTCGAGGAGCCGTCGAAGTTCGTCTCGTAGACGCGCCGCCAGAGCAGCTGGCCGCTTGGCGAGAACTTCATCAAGAGGCTGTTGGCGTTCACCGGGTTCGAGAAGCCCGAGCGCACCGTGCCGCTGACGAGCGCGTTGCCCGCGCTGTCGGTCTCGACCCAGGTCGCGACCTCGTGCCTGGTCGAGTCCGTGTTGTCGAAGCGCACCTCCCAGAGGAGCGCGCCCGCCGCACTGCGCTTCGCGACCCAGATGTCGCCGGCCGGGTTGTAGTCCCAGCGCGCGGAGTAGACGTTGTCCTGTGCGTCGGTCGCGATCGAGACGCCGCCCGGATCGTTGACCCAGATCGTGGTGGACTGAGCGGGGGCGCTGCCGGCGATGCAGCATGCGAGAGTGGCGAGGATGGGCTTCATTCGTGGGTCTTGGTGCTCGTGGGCAGGGGCCATGGAACAGTCAACTCCCGTGCCGGTCCGCTGGCCATGCGCCAAGGCCCGCGGATGCAGCGGAACTTGTCGGCAGGCATGTCTGGGGTCCGCGCGCTGGACCCTCGTCTAGAATTCCAGTCGCCCCTGCTCCCGCCGCGGATACGAGTGCAGAGAAGTTCCCGGGCCTCCCGCCACGGAGGCAAACCAAGGAGAAGAGCAATGCAGACTCAGCGATGGGTGTGTGTGTGTGTCGCCGGCTTCCTCGGCACGTCGCTCCAGGCACAGACGACGATCCGCGTCGACCTGACCCCGGCCGGCCAGCAGACCGTCGGCGGCTCGGAGCCGTCGATCTCCGCGAACAGGCGCTTCGTCGCCTTCACGGGCTCCGACGGCACCGTGCCGGGAGACACCAACGGCGTCGTCGACGTGTTCGTGCGCGATCGCTTCGCCGGCACGACCGAGCTCGTCAGCGTCGGTCCGGGAGGCGCGCTCGGCGACCACGCCAGCGAGCACCCGCACATCACGCCCGACGGGCGTTTCGTCGTCTTCAACACCTTCGCGACGAACCTCGTGCCGGGGATCAACACGCCCCAGGGCGGCGTGCTCGTGCGCGACCGACTGCTGGGCACGACCGAGCTCGCCAGCGTGAGCTCGACGGGCGTGCCGGGCGCCGGCGAGAACTGCCTGCCCTGGATCACCCCCGACGGGCGCTTCGTCGCCTTCGACAGCCCCTCGGCGAACCTCGTCGCCGGCGACACCAACGGCGACGTCGACGTGTTCGTGCGCGACCGCCTGCTCGGCACGACCGAGCGCATCAGCGTCAGCACGAGCGGCGTGCAGGTCCAGGCCGAGTGCTGGGCGACGGCTCTCTCCGACGACGGGCGCTTCGTGCTCTTCTCGAGCGCGTCGGCGACGCTCGCGCCGGGCGACAACAACGGATCGGGCGTCGACTGCTTCGTGCGCGACCGCCTGCTCGGCACGACCGAGCGCGTCAGCGTCGGCAGTGCGGGCATCGCCGGCAACCAGTCGAGCTGGGCGCACCTGATCTCCCCCGACGGGCGCTTCGTGCTCTTCGACAGCGCGGCGACGAACCTCGTCGCGGGCGACACCAACGGCGCGGCCGACGTCTTCCTGCGCGACCGCCTGCTCGGCACGACCGAGCTCGTCAGCCTGGGAGCGGGCGGCGCGCAGGGCAACGGCGACAGCCACTGGTCCGCCTCGATGACGCCCGACGCGCACCTGGTGGTCTTCGAGAGCGACGCGAGCAACCTCGTGCCCGGCGACACCAACGGCGTCGCGGACCTGTTCCTGCGCGACCGCGCGCACGCGACGACGGAGCGCATGAGCGTCAGCACCAGCGGCGGCGAGGCCGACCAGCTCACGGAGGGCACGTGGATCCCGCAGATCACGCCCGACGGGCGCTGCGTGGCCTTCACCAGCTTCGCGACCAACCTGGTCGCGGGCGACTCCAACGGCGCGCCGGACGTCTTCCTGCGCGACCGGCACGCGTCGGGTGCCGCGAGCCTGTGCGAGCCGGGCAGCGGCAGCGTGATCGCCTGCCCGTGCGGCAACCCGCCTGCGGGAGCCGGGCGCGGCTGCGACAACCTCGCCGCGACCGGCGGAGCGTCGCTGCAGGCGAGCGGCATCGCCTACCTCTCGGGCGACACGCTCGCGTTCACGACCAGCGGCGAGAACCCGACCGCGACGAGCCTGCTCCTGCAGGGCGCGTTCCCGATCGCGAGCGGCGTCTCGTTCGGCCGCGGCGTGCGCTGCGTCGGCGGGACGCTGCGACGCCTCTACCTCAAGAGCGCGCTCAACGGCAGCATCCGCGCGCCGGGTGCCGGCGAACCGACGATCAGCGTGCGCTCCGCGCAGCTGGGCGACCCGATCCAGCCGGGTGCGACGCGCTACTACCTCGTGCACTACCGCGATCCGCTCGTCGCGGGCGGCTGCTCGGCGGCGAGCACGTTCAACGCGACGCCGACCGCCTCGATCGAGTGGTGGCCGTAGGCGCGTCGCGCCGGACCTGCCGCGCTCCCTCAGCGCTCGTCCGTCGCGAGCGTCCCGTGCCAGAAGCACGGCTCGCCGCGGCCGCTGAACTCGCACACGACGTCCTCGTCCTCGCCGACGCCGCCGGGCCGGCCGTCGCGGCCGAAGGTCCACACGCGCGCCGCGTGCCGGTCGGTCTCCGCCGCGAAGCGGTAGCCTCGGCCCCACGGATCGCAGGGGATCACGTGCGCGCCCTCGAAACCCTTGGCGAACCAGCCCGGGCGCACGAGCTCGTGCAGCGTCGCGGGGCCGCACGTGCCCGGCTCGGTCGCGGCGGCGATCGCGGCCGCGAGCGAGGCGAGGTCGAGCTCCGCGCGCGTGCCGCGATCGGAGAAGCGCGCCAGCTCCTGCGCGTCGAGCTCGCGCTGCCGCCCGAACTCGCCGAAGACGCCCGAGGCGCTCGCGTCGAGACGGCCGAAGGCATCCCAGTACAGGCACAGGCCCGCGCGGCCGACCAGATCGCGCGTCACGCGCTCGGCCGGCTGGCCGTTCGCGTGCCAGCTCGCGGTCGTGCGCGGGGTGCGCGCGAGGTGCGCGAGGCCGAAGACGAACGCGAAGACGAACAGCGCGCCTGCGGCGGCAGCCAGCGCCAGCGTGCGGAGGTCGCGGGGTTGCAGCGGGAGCATGCGCGGCCAGTCTACCTCAGGGCGGCCCGCACGCATCGATCTCGGCGTCGACCGAGCGGGCGAGGGTCCTCCAGCGCGGACCGGCGTCGGCGAGCAGCGTGCGGGCGGCCGCGAGGTGCTCGCGCGCGAGGCTCGGCGCATGCTCGACCCGCGCCTCGAGCCGGCCCAGCAGCCACAGGCTCTCGGCCACCAGCGGGTGCTCGCCCCCGAGCACGTCGCGCCGGCTCTGCAGCGAGGTCTCCAGCAGCGTGCGGATCTCCTTCGCGTCGCGCGGCGTGCCCGCGAGCTGCTCCTCGATCAGCACCTGCGCGAGATCGGCCTGCGCCTGCGCCGTGCGCGGGTTGTTGAAGCCCAGGCGCCGGTCGAGGCGCTCGCGCACGTCGCGGTAGAGCTTCTCGGCAGCCGGCCAGTCCAGCTCGCGCTCGCGCAGCGCCGCCAGCTTCGAGAGCACGTCGGCGGCGTAGGGATGCTCCTCGTCCAGCGCGACGCGCGAGAGGCGCTCGAGCTCGGCCAGCCACTCCCTCGCGCGCGCCTCGTCGCCGGCCGCGAACTGCGCCTCGACCCTGACCGCGACGCCGGGCGCGCGCTCGGGGTGATCTGCGCCCAGCAGCGCACGCTGCGCCTCGAGCGCCGGCGCGAGGCGCTCGCAGGCCGCGCGCGCATCGCCTTCGTCGAGCGAGATCTCGCCCAGGTCGATCTCCAGGCTGGCCGCGGCGCTCGCTCCGCGCGCACCCAGCCCGCGCAGCGCGGCCAACGCGTGCTCGCCGTGCTCGCGCGCCAGCGCGGGCTCGCCGGCGTCGGCCAGGATGCCGGCCAGCTCGGCCTGCGCCAGCGCCACCTCGTACGAGCGCTCGCCGTGCAGCTGCGCCGCGAGCTGCAGCAGCTGTTCGCAGCGCTCGCGGGCCTTGGCGTGGCGCGCCGCGATGCGCGAGGCGCGCGCGAGCAGCAGGAGCGCCTGCGCGCGCGCGTCGCCCTGCACCCGCGTCAGCCCCAGGAGCTGCTGCGCGACCGTGACCGCGTCGCGCCAGCGCATGTTCGCGAGGTGGATCTCGCCCAGGAGCTGCAGGCGCTGGTCGTGGCGCGCGGCCGCCACGCCCTCGCCCTCGGGCTCGAGCTCCAGCGCGCGTCGCACGTGCTGCTCGGCCTGCGCGAGGCGGCCGAGGTTGAGCCAGGCCGCGCCGAAGAGCTGGTGCACGCGCGCCGCGTCCGTCGGCGAGCGGCCGAAGCGCTCGTCGATGGTGCGCGCGCCCGATTCGAGCGCGTCCTGCAGCGTCAGGAGCCGCCCGAGCTCCCACGGATCGCGCCGGCCGAAGGTGTCCTCGGCGAAGAAGCCCAGGATCGACTCGGCGTGGTCGCGCTCGGCCGCGACGCGGCGCACCTGCACCGCGCGATCGACGGCGTAGGCGACGCCGAGCGCGAGCAGCAGCAGCGCCGCGCTGACGGGCAGCCAGCGCCGCCGCGCGAACTTCCGCAGCTGGTAGAACGCGCTCGGCGGGTGCGCGAGGATCGCCTCCCCGGCCAGGTAGCGTTCGATGTCCGCGGCCAGCGCGTCGACGCTGGCGTAGCGCTGGCGGCGGTCCTTCGAGAGCGCCTTGAGCACGATCGTGTCGAGGTCGCGCGCGATGCCGGGCACCACCTGCGAGGGCGGCCGCGGCTCCTCGGTCTCGATGGCGACGATCATGCGCGTCACGCTGTCGCCCGCGTCGTAGGGCAGGCGCGCGGTCAGGAGCTCGTAGAGGATCACGCCCAGCGAGTACTGGTCGCTGCGCGCGTCGATCGGCTCGTCGGTTCCGCGCACCTGCTCGGGCGAGGCGTAGGCCGGCGTGCCGGCGAACCCGCCGCTGAGCGTCAGCGGCTCCTCGCGCGCGCCCGGGCCGACGCGCTTGGCCAGGCCGAAGTCGACCAGGTGCGGTTCGCCGCGCTCGTCGACGAGCACGTTCGAGGGCTTGAGGTCGCGGTGCAGGACGCCGTGCTGGTGCGCGTGCGTCAGCGCGGCGCAGATCGCCAGGAAGCAGCGCAGGATCTCCTCGCGGCGCCGCGGCCGTCCGCCGTCGTCGCGCGCCCACTGCGTCACGGGCCGGCCGTCGATCCACTCCATGGCCAGGATCGGCTGGCCGTCGACGATCTCGACGCCGTAGAGCGTGACGATGTTGGGATGCTTGAGCTCCGAGGCGATCTCGATCTCGCGCTCGAAGCGCCGCCGCGCCGCCGCGCTCGCGAAGGAGCCGGCCAGCAGGCGCTTGATCGCGATCACGCGCTGCGTGCCGGGCTGGCGCGCACGGAACACGACGCCCTGCCCGCCGCGGCCTTCCTCCTCGAGCAGCTCGTAGGGGCCGATGCTGCCCAGCGCGCGCGGCGCCTCGGCTCGCCGCACGCTCGCGATCCACCCGTCGCCCTCCTCGTTCAGCCCGAAGCGCGCGATCTCCTCGGCTGCACGGGGACCCGCAGGACTCTCGGGGCCGTCCTCAGGCATCGGGCGGATCCTCGGCCGCGATCTGCTCGGCGATCTGCGCCTTGAGCCGGTCGCGCACGCGCTGCTTGACCTTGTGCACTGCGGCGACGTTCATGCCGAAGCGCGCCGCAGCCTCCTCGACGCTCGCGCCCTCCTTCAGGCACTCGAAGACCTCGATCGACTGCGGTTCGAAGTCCTCGCGCACCGCCTGCATCGCCATCCGGAAGTGGTGGTCGGTCCACTCCGCCTCCCAGTCCTGGTCGAGCTCGCTGCGCGCGGGATCCTCGAGCTCGCTGACGAACTCCCCCACCATCGCATGCGCATCCAGGCGCCGGCCCTGCTTCTGGCGCTTGATCGCGTGCGAGACGCAGCGACCGAGGTAGCCGCGGAAGCGCCCCTTCCTCGGGTCGTAGCGGAAGTTGCGCAGCGCGCGCGCGAAGCCGATCAGCACGATCTGCAGCACGTCCTCGGCATCGCCCGGCTGCAGCCCGCGCACGCGGCAGTAGCGCAGCACGAGCTCGCGGTACTTGGCCTCGAACTCGCGCCAGGACGCATCGTCCTCGCCGTCGCGCAGGCGCGAGAAGAGGGACGGGCGCGTGTCGTGCTCCATGCGAGGGACTCCCGACCCAGGCTATGCGCCCGGGGCGGAAGTTGGCAATCGCGGAGCGACTACGGCGTCCAGGTCAGCGACCAGCTGTTCGACTTCTGGCGCAACGATGCCGTGCAGAAGCTCGGGCAGGAGTCGCGGTACGCGACGAAGTAGTGGCGCGTCTGCCCGGAGGAGAGCGGATCGCCCAGGCTGATCGCCATCGCGCTCACGCCCGTGGTGCCGGGAACCGGCCAGTGGTAGATGCCGCCGTTCGAGACCTGGGCGTTGAGCAGGTAGAACGGACCGCCGGTGCAGATCACGCCGTCGCCCCAGGCGACACCGGCGCTGATCGGGGTCGTGCCCTCGTAGAGCAGGCTGATCACGTTGACGTTGGTCCCGCTGCAGCTCGGGGTGGCCGTGCCGATGCCCGTGCAGTTGAACTGGATGTTGTCCGCGCTGAGCGAGGGACTGCCGGTCGCGGAGAGAGCCGCGCCTCCGGTGTTGAGCGAGTTGTTGCAGCCGCGCCCGAGCCCCGAGGGGTTGTTGGCGCAGGGGCAGGCGATCACGCCGCTGGTTCCGGGCTGGCAGCTGACCTGCGCGCTGGCGGTTTCCGCGGCGAGCGCGGCGAAGGCGAAAAGGGGTACGAGGAACTTCTGGATCATCGGGGGTCTCCTTCGGAGCGCGGTCGTGCGCTCCGCTCCTGGGCTTCCAGTGATCGTACTGGGCCTGCCGTGGAACGGGCGGATTACTTTCTTTGTCCGCCCGTTCGTGCCTTCGCTCCTCACGGGGTCCAGGTGAGCGTCCAGCTGTTCGACTTGTTCCGCAGGTTGGGCGTGCAGAAGCTCGGGCAGGTGTCCCGGTAGGCGAGGAAGTAGTAGCGCGTCGAGCCCACGCCGAGCGCGTCGCCCATGCTGATCGCCGTCGAGCTCACGGCGGTCGTGCCGGGCACCGGCCAGTGGTACACGCCGGCCGAGGAGACCTGGATGTTGAGCGGGTAGAACGTGCCCGTGCAGCAGATCACGCCGTCGTTCCAGACCGTGCCCGTCGAGATCGGGAGCGTCGCCTCGTACAGCCCGCAGAGCACGTTGCCGTTGGGGTTCGAGCAGGACGGGCTGAGCGTGCCGATGCCGGTGTAGTGGAACTGGATGTTGTCGGCGCTGAGCGAGGGGCTGCCGGTCGCGGAGAGCGCCGCGCCGCCGGTGTTGAGCGAGTTGTTGCAGCCGCGGCCGGAACCGGAGGGGTTGTTGGCGCAGGGACAGGGGATCACGCCGTTCTGCCCGGGTTCGCAGCTGACTTGGGCGCGGGCCGAGCCGGCGGCGAGGCCGGTGAGGACGAACAGGGTGGCGAGGTGCTTGTGGATCATCGAGGTCTCCTTCGGAGCGCGGTCTTGCGCTCCGCTCCTGGACCTCCAGTGCCTCGACGGGGCCCGTCGTGGAACGGCAGCCTCGATTTCCCGCCCGCCCTGCAGCGCGGCTCGCGCTACGGAAGCCAGACGATCCGGTAGCTGTTCGTCTTCTGCCGCAGCCCGCTCGTGCAGAACGACGGGCAGGCATCGCGGTAGGCGACGAAGTAGCAGCGCGTCGCGCCGACCACGAGCGGGTCGCCCAGGCCGAGCTCCATCGAGCTCACCGTCGTCGGTCCGGCCGGCGGCCAGACGAAGTCGCCGTTGAGCGACTGGCCGATCGCCAGCATGAAGTAGTTCCCGCCGCAGCACAGCACGCCGTCGCCCCAGACGACCCCGCCGGGGAGCGAGGACTGGCCGCAGTAGAGCGAGCAGAGCACGTTCTGGTTGGGAACGCCGCAAGTGGGCCCGAGCGTGCCGATGTGCGAGGCGAGGAACAGGACCGTGTCCGCGCTGAGCGAGGCATTGCCGGTCGCGACGAGGCCCGCGCCGCCCGTGCCCATCGAGTTGTCGCAGCCGCGCCCCAGGCCCGAGGGGTTGTTGCCGCAGGGACAGAGGATCACGCCGCCGGTTCCGGGCTGGCAGCTGACCACGCCGGGAGACTGCGCCAGCACGCGTTCCGGAACGAACAGGAGGAAGGACACGGCGGCGAGCACGAGGCGCATCATCGAAAGATCTCCGGCAGGACGCGCGACGGCGCCCGGCTCCTGGGTCTCCCGATCCTAGCGTGCTGCGCGCCGCAACGGGCGCACTACTTGCGCTTGGCGCGCTTCTTCGCGCTCCTGGGCGCGGCGCCGCTGGACGCGCCGTCCTTCTCGCGCGCGAAGTGGTCCGCGAGCACGCGTGCGACGCAGGCGGTCAGCTTCTTGCCCGTGGGCACGTGCAGGAACTCGTTCGGCCCGTGCGCGTTCGACTGCGGACCGAGCACGCCCGTGATCAGGAACTGCGCCTTGGGGAACTTCTTGCCCAGCATGCCCATGAACGGGATCGAGCCGCCCTCGCCCATGTAGCAGGCGTCCTTGCCGAAGGCCGCCTTCGACGCGGACGAGACCGACTTCTCCAGCCACGACGCGAGCGCGGGCGCGTTCCAGCCCGAGGCGCCCTTCTCCGGCTCGAAGCGCACCTTGGCGCCGTAGGGCGGATCCTTCTCGAGCAGCTTCTTGAGCTTCTTCGTCGCGAGCTCCGCGTCGCCGGTCGGCGGCACGCGGATCGAGAGCTTGAGCGCGGTGGACGGGCGCAGCACGTTGCCGGCGTTGCCCATCTCGGGGATGCCCGCGACGCCGGTGATCGAGAGCGTCGGACGCCAGGTGCGGTTGAGCATCAGCTCGGCGCCGTCCTTCTTCATCGGCTTCATGCCCGGAACCCAGGGGTACTTCGAGAAGACCGCCTTGCCGAGCACCTTGGCCGTCGCCTTGGCCTGCTTCTCGCGCTCCCTGGGGATCTTCACGTGCAGCGCGTCGAGGCGGATCTTGCCCGTCTCCTCGTCCTCCAGGCGCGAGAGCAGCGTGCGCGCGATGCGGAAGCTCGAGGCCACGATGCCCGAGGCGTCGCCGGAGTGCACGCCCTCCTTGAGCACCTCGACCACGAGGTTGCCGGCGACCAGGCCGCGCAGTGAGGTCGTGCTCCACAGGCGTTCGTAGTCTCCGCAGCCCGAGTCCAGGCAGACGATCAGGCTGACGTCGCCGATGCGCGGCTCGAGGTGGTCGATGTACGCCGGCAGGTCGTAGCTGCCGGACTCCTCGCAGGCCTCGATCAGCACGACGCAGCGCGCGTGCGGGATGTTCGCGCGCTGCAGCGCCTCGATCGCCGTCAGCGAGGCGAAGGCCGCGTAGCCGTCGTCGGCGCCGCCGCGACCGTAGAGCTTGTCGCCCTTCATCACCGGCTCCCACGGGCCGGTTCCCGGGAGCCAGCCGGTGAACTCGGGCTGCTTGTCGAGGTGCCCGTACATCAGGACCGTGTCCTTGCCGCTGCCGGGGATCTCCATGAAGATCAGCGGCGTGCGGTTGGGCAGGCGCACGACCTCGACCGTGAGGCCGGCGATCGCGCGCGCCCTGCACCAGCCCTCGATCAGCGCGACGGCGCGATCCATGTGCCCGTGCGCGACCCACTCGGGATCGAAGAAGGGCGACTTGTTGGGGATGCGGATGTACTCGGTCAGCGCGGGAACGATCGAGGAATCCCAGGTGCGGTCGACGAAGTCCTGAAGGCTCTTGTGGTCCATGACGTGCAGGCGGCGGTTCGGGGACGGAGGAGGAGCGCAGAGCATAGCGTCCCCGGCACGAGGCGCGAACCGCGCGCCGCACGACTCCGCACTCGTCCGGACTCAGACGGCCGCGGAGGAGCGCACCGAGGCGCAGGCCTTCTCGAACGCGGCGAAGGCCGTCTCGATCACGGCGCTGCTCGCTCCGTTCTTGGCCGCGCGCTCGAGCTCGGCCGCGCGCCGGCTGAGCTCGGGGAATCCGTAGCTGCCGCAGCTGCCCTTGAGCTGGTGCGCCAGGCGCGCCAGCTCGGCCGTGTCGGAGCTCATCAGCGCCTTGCGCAGGGCGTCGACCTCCTCGGCGAGCTCGCTGACGAAGAGCTCGACCAGCTGCGCGAAGCTCGGATCGTCGGAGCTCGGCATCGCGGGCCGTGCCTGCGGCAGCGCCGCCGGCGTCTCGCTGCGGCCGCGGGCCAGGGCGCGATCGAGCGTGGCGAAGAACTCGTCGAAGTCGATCGGCTTGGCGCAGAACTCGTCGCAGCCCGCGTCGAGACAGCGCTGGCGGTCCGGCGTCATCGCGTTGGCGGTCAGCGCCACGATCTGCGTCTTCACGCCCAGCTCGCGCAGGCGCCGCACCGCGCCGTAGCCGTCGAGCACCGGCATCTGCATGTCCATCAGGACCAGGTCGAAGGGCCGGCCGGCGTTGCGTTCGTGCACGATGCGCTCGACCGCCTCCGCGCCGTTCTCGACCGCCACGAGGTCCAGGCCCGCGCGGCGCAGGAGGTGCGCGATCAGGCGCCGGTTGTCCTCGCCGTCCTCGGCCAGCAGCACGCGCGCCGAGATCTGCCGCGGCCGGATGCGCGTCTCGGCCAGACGCACGTTGGTCGCATCGAGCGCGTCGGCGCTGCGCCAGGTGCAGACCGGCGCGCTGGCGGCCTCGATCGTGAACTCGAAGCGGCTGCCCATCTGCGGCCGGCTCTGCACCTCGATCTTCCCGCCCAGGCGCTCGACGATGTGCGCGCTGATCGAGAGCCCCAGGCCGGTGCCGCCGAAGCGCTTGCGGATCGTCTCGTCGGCCTGCGCGTAGGGCCGGAACAGGCGCCCGAGCGTGGCCTCGTCCATGCCGATGCCCGTGTCCTCGACGCGGAAGCACAGGCGCACCCGGCCCTGCAGCGACTCGCCCGCGGTCAGCGTCACGCGCACGAAGCCGCGCTCGGTGAACTTGATCGCGTTCCCGACCAGGTTGAGCAGCACCTGCTTCAGCCGCAGCGCGTCGGTCACGATGGTGTCCGGCACCGGACGCGGCACGTCGACGCGGAACTCCAGGCCGCGCCGCGCCGCGCGCGCCGACATCAGCGCGCGCACCTCGCTCAGCAGCGGGAACAGCGCGCAGGGCGCGAGGTCGAGCTGCAGTTCCCCGGCCTCGATGCGCGAGAGGTCGAGCACGTCGTCGATCAGGTGCATCAGGTGATCCGCGTTGCGCCGGATCATGCCGATCGACTCGACGCGCTCGTCGTCGCCGACGCCCGGGTCCAGCAGCTGCTCCGCGAAGCCGAGGATCGAGGTCATCGGGCTGCGGATCTCGTGGCTCATGTTGGCCAGGAAGGCGCTCTTGGCCGCGCTGGCCTCGGCTGCGGCGGCGCTCTGCTCACGCGCGAGCTGCAGATCCGACCGGCTCGAATCCAGGTGCTTCTCGAGCTCCTGCACGCGCGCCTCGAGCGCGCTCGCGCGAGCCGTCGCCTCCTCGGCGGACTGCGCAGCGGGGTGCGCCGGCTGTCCGGCCGTGCCCCGGCCGCGGCGCGCACCGAGGGCCCAGGTGCAGAGGAGCAGCGCGAGGTAGCCGAAGAAGACCGCCCGCCAGCGGGCCGTCAGCGTGCGTGCGTGCGTGCGCCCCTCCGTGCAGGCCCGTGCGATGCTCGTTCCGGTCTCGTGCAGCTTCCAGAGCGCCTCGTCGCTCACGTGCGCCGCCGAGCGCAGCGCCTTGACCTGCGCGGTGTAGTCGCCGAGGTCCTGGGCGAGCTGTTCGGGATCGAGCGCGAGGTCCGGCCCGACCAGCGCGCGCAGCAGCTCGCCGTCGCGCTCCAGCGCGGCCAGCGCCTCCGCACGGTACGGCTCGCCTCGGCAGGTGGCCCACTCCGCCTCGCGCATGCCGTCGATGCAGGACTGCACCGCGCCCGGATCGGTCCCGCCAATGGACGAGATGCGCAGGCCGAGCACGGCCAGGATGCCCAGCGCGAGCGCGAGCAGCAGTGCGCTGCGCAAGCTCCCCAGCCGCGAGGATGTGCGCCGGCGGAGCTTCATGCCGTCTCGCGCAGGCCGGCGTCGGGCGGGAGCTCGCCGCGGATCGCGTTGCGTCCCGCGGCCTTGGCCTCGTACACCGCCGAGTCGGCGGCCTTGAGCAGCGACTGCGGCCCCTTCATGCCCGGGATGCGGCGTGCGACGCCCAGGCTGACGGTGACGTGGCCCTCGAAGCCGCCGGCGCGGATCAGGTTGGTCTCGACGGCCAGGCGCAGGCGCTCCGCGCACTTCCAGGCGCCCCTCAGGTCGCTGTTGACGTTGATCACGAGGAACTCCTCGCCGCCCAGGCGGCAGACCACGTCCCCGCGGCGCGTGCGCGAGCGCAGCGCCTGGGCCGTCGACTGCAGCACGAGGTCGCCCACGTCGTGCCCGAACTCGTCGTTGATGCGCTTGAAGTGGTCGATGTCGATCGCGACCACGCAGAGCGGGCGCTCGAGGCGCTCGGCCGCGGCCCACTCCTGCTCCAGACGCGTGGTCGCGTAGCGCCGGTTGGGCAGCTCGGTCAGGAAGTCGGTCAGCGCCGCCGTGCGCAGCTTGCGCGTCATCAGCCCCATGTCGGCGACCTGCTTGAGGCGCTCGATCTTGTCGCTCTCGACCTGCTGCTGCAGCTCGATCAGGCGCCGGCCGGCCTGCACGCGCGCCAGCAGGATGCGCGGGTTGAAGGGCTTGGTGACGTAGTCGTCGGCGCCTGCGCTGAAGGCATCCAGGACGCGTTCCTCGTCCTCCTTGGCGGTCAGCATCAGCACGAAGGTGCGCCGTCCGCTCTCCATGCGCCGCAGCGTGCGGCACAGCTCGAGCCCGCTCATGCCGGGCATCGACCAGTCGGTGATCACGATCTGCGGCGACTCCTGCAAGGCGAGGGCGAGCGCCTCCTCGCCATCGTGGGCCTCGAGCACGAGGTAGCCCGCGCTGCGCAAGAGGTGGCTGACCAGGCGCCGCAGCTTGCCGTCGTCGTCGACCACGAGCACCTTGATCGGCGCCGCGGGCACGCCCGCCGCGCCCTCCGGCCCGGGCACCAGAGCGTTCTCCTCGCCGGATCCCAGGCGCGTCCGGGCGCGCGCCTTCTCCCAGGTCTGCTGCACCGCGAGCAGCGCGCCCTGCAGCTGGCCCTCGCCCAGCGAGAGGTTCGCGGCCAGGCCGACGAGCTGGTTCCACAGCTCCTCGCGCGGCGCGGACGAGAGGCGCTGGCCCGTCAGCCACTCGGCTGCCAGCGTGCCGGCCTCGGTCAGGAGCGCGAGCTTGAGCGTCGCGTCGTCGTCCTCGCCGGCCTGCTGTGCCTGCGAGTGATCGAGGGCCAGGGCCGCGGCGCCGAAGCGCGCGGGCAGCCCGCACTCGGACATCAGCGCCGCCGAGACCGCCCAGCGGTGGATCTCGAAGGCCTCGCGCTCCGCCTCGAGCATGGCGTCCGCGCCGCGCGCGCGGTGCTCGCGGCGGATGCGGCCGTAGGCCTGCGGGTGCGAGCAGGCCAGCGCCAGCTCGCCGGAGTGGGCCAGCAGCCCGCACACGTGCGCCTCGGCCGGATCGCACTCCTGGCTGAGCTCGGCCAGCTTGCGCGCGGCGAGCGCGCAGGCGAGCGACCAGGACCAGAAGGCCTCGTAGTCGAACTCCTCGCACAGGCCCGATCGGTTCGAGGACGGCAGCGTGAAGCCCAGGGCCGCCGTGCGCAGCTCGCGCGGACCGAGCACCACCGCCGCGGCGAAGACGCTGCAGGGGTTGAGCCCCTGCGCCGCGCCGCGCGCGTTGGCCGCGCGCAGCACGCGCAGCACGGAGGCCGGATCGACCTCCAGGCAGTCGATCAGCAGTTCGAGATCGGTCTCCTCGCCCTGCGTGGCGCGCAGCACGACCATGCCCACGCCCGGCGGCGAGGGCATGCCCCCCGAGAGCTTGAATTCCTCGAAGCCTTCCTGGAGCAAGCGGACGGTCCCTTCGTTCAGGCGGACTTGATCGAGCGCAGCACGTCGCCGGCGCAACGCACCTGGTTGCGTCCGCCGTTCTTGGCCAGGTACACGGCCTCGTCGGAGGCCTTGAAGAGCGCGTCGGGGTTGGCCAGCGCAGGCGTGCGCTCGGCCACGCCCAGCGAGGCCGTGACGCTGCTCGCGAGTGCCCCGGCCTGGATGACGTTGCGCTCGATCGCCAGTCGGATGCGTTCGGCGCACACGCGCGCCTGTGCCAGCGTGGTGTTGGTGCAGATGACCAGGAACTCCTCGCCGCCCAGTCGCGCGGCCTCCTCGCCCTGGCGCGCGGTCCTGCGCAGCACCGAGGCGGTCTCCTTCAGCACGATGTCGCCGACGTCGTGGCCATGCTGGTCGTTGACGCGCTTGAAGTGGTCGATGTCGACCATGATCACGGACAGCGGCCGGCCGGTGCGCGTGGAGGAATCCCACTCCTGTTCCAGCCGCTTCATGATGTAGCGCCGGTTCGGGAGCTCGGTCAGCGCGTCGGTCAGCGCCGCGGTGCGCAGCTTGCGCGTCAGGATGCCGAGCTCGGCCACCTGCTCCATCATGATCTGGCGGTCGGCCTCGACCTTGGCGCGCAGCTCGATCACGCGCTGGCCGCCCTTGAGGCGCGCCAGCAGGATGCGCGGGTTGAACGGCTTCGCGACGTAGTCGTCCACGCCGGCGTCGAAGGCCTCGACCACGCGGTTCTCGTCGTCGCGGCCGGTGAGCAGCAGGAAGTACATGTCCTGGCCGCACTCGATGCGGCGCAGCGCCTTGCACAGCTCGAGCCCGTCGAGCTCGGGCATCATCCAGTCGGCGATCACGGCCTGCGGGTTCTCCTCCAGCGCGATCTGCAGCGCCTCGCGCCCGTCGTGCGCGCAGGAGACGTGGTGTCCGGCCTTGGTCAGCGTGCGCTCGAGCAGCTTGAGCGACATGGGATCGTCGTCGACCGCCAGGAGGCGCAGACCGCTCGGGCGGGCGGGCTCGGGCGCGGTCACGGGCGCGACGGCGGCCACGTCGGCCTCCGCGGCGGGCGCAGGCACGCTCAGGTCGAGCAGGCCCGCGTTCGCGCGCGTGGTCAGCTGCTCGTAGCGCAGCGGCGAGCGCTTGGGGAGCTTGAGGATGCCGTTCCACTCCTGCCACTCGCGCGCGATCGAGTCGCACATCTCGGCGAAGGCCTGTTCCTCCAGGCCGAGGAACTCGCGCACGCGCAGCAGGCGCGCCATGTGCACGTTCCAGACGCCGGCCTCGGAGTTCTCGTCGGCGAAGAGCATCTCGGCGATGCCCTCGGCGGCCCAGAGGATGCCGACCATGCCGTCGAACTGCGCGTCGCCCGACTGCTCGAGCTGGCCGAAGGACTCGTAGGCCAGCAGCGACTCGGAGTGGTTCTTGGGCAGGCCCCAGTCCTCGAGCATGTGCGCTCCGACCTCGCTGTGGTCGATGTCGAAGACCTCGCGCTCGTGGCGGCCGAGCGCGGCCACGCCCGTGCCCTGATGGGCCTCGAGCATGGCCGAGTACTCCTTGGGGTAGACGCTGGCGAGGGCCAGCGTCCCGATCTCGCACAAGAGGCCGAGCACGTAGGCCTCGGAGGGCGCGCAGACGCGCTTGTGCCGGCTGATGCTCTGCGCGGCGACCGCGCGCGCCAGCGACATCGACCAGTAGCGCTCGTAGTCGAAGCGCTCGCACGCACCGTTGCGGTTGGCCGAGATCAGCGAGAGGCCCAGCGCCATGTTGCGCACCGAGCGCACGCCCAGGCGCATGGTCGCCTCGGAGACGGTGGTGATCGGCTGACCCGCGCCGTTCTGGGCCGAGTTGGCGATCTTGAGCAGGCGACCGGTCAGCGCCGAGTCCGCCATGATCGCGTTGGCGATGTCGTCGGCGGAGAAGTCCTCCCCGCGCGTGATCTCCAGCACGCGCATGCCGACGCCCGGAGGCGAGGGCAGCCGGTTGGTGAGCTTGAGCTCGTCGAAGGTCTGGCGGATCATCGCTGGTGGCCGTCGTGTTGCGCGCGATCAGCTCCGCACCCCGAGCAGGGCTGCCTGGACCTCGGGGAAGTGCTGCGACGACTGGTCGAACAGCGCGGCACAGGCCTGCTTGTCCGCCGTGCGCGCGCTGCACTCCAGTTCCTTGCACAGGCCGGCCAGGCGCAGGGCGCCGATGTTGGCGCTGGCCGACTTGAGCGTGTGCGCGGCCCGTTCGAGCAGCTTCCAGTCGGAGAGCTGCAGCCCGCGCGCCATCTCGGCCAGGCGCAGCGGCGCGTCCTCGAGGTAGATGTCGATCAGCTCCGCGAACAGCTCCGGCTCGTCGTCACCGGCCAGTTCGTGCAGTCCCTGCAGCACGACGGGGTCGAGGATGCCTTCGATCGCGGTGCGGGAGCCGGTGTCGATGTCTCGCGTGGCCATTGCGTCTCCGATGCAGGTGGGGGTGCCCCTGCGCCGCGGCATCTCGTCCGCAGCGCGTGACCCAAGTCGCGCCTTCATCGGAGTGCGTGTCGCCCGAACTTGCGCCCGGCCGCGAAACATCGGAGTCGCCCGGCAGGGAATTCCCTTCCGTTCCTGTCGCCCGCGTCGATCGAGCTCGACGGCGTGCGTCGCGACGGCGCATCACCAGGTGATCGCGACCGCGTTGGTGATGTTGTAGGTGGCCCCCTGCGGCGCGGGACAGAAGCCCGCCGCGGGATCGCGGTAGTAGGCCTGGTAGTAGCGCGTCGCCCCGTCGGGGATCACGTCCCCCAGCGCGGCCGAACGCGCGCGCACGCCCTCCTCGCCGATCGCCGGCGCCTCGAAGACCCCGTTGGTCGCGTTGCGCAGGTAGAGCCGGCGCAGGTTGCCGCCGACGCAGCGCACGCCGTCCCCGAAGGGCACGCCGCCCGCGACGCTCGAGGTCCCCTGCAGCAGGACCGAGAGCGAGCTCGGCGGCTCGCCCGCGGCGTGGAACGCGACGTTGTCGAGCGCGCTGAGGCCCTCGGCCACCAGGCCCGCGCCGAACGAGTCGACCGAGTTCGGACAGCCGCGCCCGAGCGCCCCGGTCGCGCCGCAGGCGCAGGGCGTGGCGAGGATGCCGGTGCCGTAGCAGAAGGTGGCGAAGCCGCCCTCGACGCCCTCGAGCGTCCAGCCCGCGAGCGATCCGGCGTCGAGCGGACGCCAGTCGCGCACCTCCAGCGTCCACGTGCCGCTCGGGCCGCTGATCGCCGAGAGCGGCACGTCGAGCACGCCGTTCGTCCAGCGCCCGCTGCCGCTGTTGAAGTACTGGTCGTAGGTCCCGCCGGGGAGATCGAGCGCGCCCTGCGCCAGGCTCGCGCCGCCGCTCTCGACCAGCGTGAAGTCGCCGGCGAGGAAGTTGCCCGCGTCGCCCGCGTTCGTGCCGTCGAAGCCCGGGCGCACGACGAGGTTCCAGCTCGTCCCCTGCGGTCCGTGCAGCAGCACGTGCAGGTTGCCGCGCGCGGCGTGCTGCAGGCCGGTGAGGCGCACGCGCGAGAGGCTCGCCACCGGATGCGCGAGCGTGATCGAGCTCGTCAGCGCGCTGCCGCCGTAGCTCTGGTTCCACACGCCCGGCGTGGCGGCGGGATCGGGGCAGCTCCCGCCGGGCCCCGAGGCCGTGAAGCCCAGGGCCAGGACGGACGGTGCGCTGAGCGAGAGCGCGGCGACGACGGTGGCGAGGAGGCGCGGATGCACGCCGAAGTCTGCCCCGTGATCGCGCGCCCGGCGGCGCGCGGAGCCCGAAACGCGGCGCGGCGCCGCCGTGAGGCGACGCCGCGGAAAACCCTTCCGGGAAAGAGCTGCGTGCTCAGCTGCGGCCCTTGCCCTCGATCTCGTCCGCCAGGGACTGGCAGTCGTAGATCTTGCGCAGCGACTCGAGGATCGCGCGCGTGTCGACCGAGACCGCGCGCGCGCGCTCCTCCTCGAAGGCGATGTCGAGGATCAGGCTCTGGATGTTGCCGTCGAAGATCAGGCCGACCACCTCGCCCGCCTTGTTGATCGTCGGCGAGCCGGAGTTGCCGCCGATGATGTCGCAGGTCGAGACGAAGTTGAACGGCGTGTTGGGGTTGACCAGATCGCGCGCGCCGGCCCAGCGCGGCGGCAGGTTGAAGGGGAACTCGTTCTTGCGCTCCGCGCTGCGCTCGAAGAGGCCCGCGAAGTTCGTGAAGGGCGCGACCTGGCGGCCGTTCTCCTCGTAGCCCTTGACCGTGCCGTACGAGAGACGCAGCGTGAACGTCGCGTCGGGGTAGAGCGACTCGCCGTAGATCGCGAACTGCGCCTGCGAGATCTTGGCGTAGCCCTCCTTCTCCTTGCTGTCGACCTCGTCCTCGAAGCGCTTGCGCAGCTGGCGGTTCTCGGCGTCGAAGGACTTCGCCAGCGCGATCAGCGGATCGTTCGAGGCGTCGATCGCGGCCTGCTTGCCTTCGTACAGGCGCTTGCGCTCGGCCACGTCGGCCAGCTTGCTGCCGTGGATCAGCTGCTCCGCGCGCAGGCGCGGCGGCAGGCCGCCGAGGGCCTTCACCACGACCGGGTCGTTGGCGCCCAGGAGCTCGCTCATCAGCTGCAGCCCGCTCGCGAGCCGGTCGATCTCGAGGTCGGGGTAGACCGGCGCGGGAGAGAAGAGCTGCTGGGTCAGCGTCTCGCGGCGCGCGCTGGTGTACTCGCGCAGGCGCTGCGAGTTCTCCTTCTGGTCCTCCGCGGCGATGCGCAGCAGCGTGCGCGCGATGCCGTAGAGCCCGCCCAGCGATCCGTTGCCGACGCCGGGCGCGCTGTAGCGCTCGAAGAACGTGGCGTAGGTCGCCTCGGCCGCCGCGATCTGGTCCCAGGCGTCGCCCCACTTCTTCTGGTACTCGGGGTTGGCCGCGACCGCGTCGCGCAGCTTCTTCTCGGCCTCGAGCTTCCGGGCGAACAGGCGCTCGTCCTGCAGGCCCTCGAAGATGCCGGTGCGCGCCTTGCGCGTGTTCTGCACGCCGAAGAACTCGCCCTCGGCGATGCGCGCGTTCTCGGCGCTGCGGCCGCGGAAGGTCGCCAGCTGCACCTCGCGGCGCCACATGTTGCGCATCTGCAGCG
Source organism: Planctomycetota bacterium (assembly GCA_044229935.1). Classification (GTDB taxonomy): domain Bacteria; phylum Planctomycetota; class UBA1135; order UBA1135; genus JADJLZ01. The sequence goes on from JBGASC010000020.1 coordinate 88,229, forward strand.
GGTAGGCGACGTCGCGCAGGAAGGCGAGGTGCGCCGTGGTGAAGAGGCGCTCGGTGCGGCCGGGGTGGCCCGCCACGAAGACGAGCTCGTTGTCGCTCGTGCCGTTCTTGCTCCACTTGAGGTAGTGCTCCGCGTGGAACGGCTTGCCGTTCTCGTAGATGCGGAAGAAGCACATGTCGAGGTCGAAGCGCGGGTACTCGAAGTTGTCCGGGTCGCCGCCGAAGAACGCGATGCCCTTCTCGGGCGCCATCACCAGGCGCACGTCCTGGAAGGACTTGTAGCAGTGCAGCGAGTAGCGCCCGCCCTGGTAGAGCGTGACGACCTCGCACTTGAGGCCGGTCTTGGCCTTGGCCTCGGCCTCGATCGCGCTCTGCACCTCGCGGCGCGCCTTGCCGGCCGCGGCGACGTCCATCTCGGGCTTCACGGCGGCGTTGACGCGCGCGGTGACGTCCTCGATCGTCCAGAGGATGTTGACCTCGAGGTCGGGGCAGGGCACCTCGTCGGAGAGCGTCTTGGCGTAGAAGCCGAGCTCGATCAGGTTCTTCTCGGGCGTGCTCATCTTCTCGAGCATGCCGCTGCCGACGTGGTGGTTGGTCATCACCAGGCCGTTGGCGGAGACGAGCGAGCCCGAGCCGCCCGCGCCGATGCGCACGGCGGACTTCTGCACGTGCTCGAGCCAGGCATCGCTGATCTCGAAGCCGTACTTCTGCTGGATCAGCTTCTTGGGGACGAGGTCGAAGGGCCACATGCCCTCGTCGGCGCGTGCGTTCGAGCAGAGGGCCGCGAGGACGGGAAGGGCGAGGAGGAGGCGCTGGATCTTCATGGGGGTTCCGGGGGGGACGTGGGAGCGCGCAGTCTAGCGGCTCGCGGCGCGGACGGACGCGCGATGACCCAACTCGAACCGGGCGCTAGACTGCCTCGAACACGAGAACCGACGCATGCCGCACGCGAACCCCACCGCCCTGCTCGTCCTGGCCACGCTCGCCCTCGGCGCCTGCCGCAGCAGCGATCACCTGCCGTCGGCGCGCGCGCCCGAGAACGCGCTTGCCTTCGAGACGCTGCTGCAGGGCTACCAGTCCGGTGTGCACTCGCAGAGCGCGGAGCTCCTCGCGAGCCGCGAGCAGTGGATCGCGTTCTGGAAGCGCCACGCGAGCTGGCGCGTCGCGGCGCCCGAGGCGCCCGCGGTCGACTTCGCCGCGCACAGCGTGCTCGCCGTGTGCCTGGGCGATCGCCCCAGCGGCGGCTTCGGCGTCGACGTGTGCTGGGTCGCGCCGGCGAAGGCCGGGCTCGTGGTGCACGCCGTCGAGCGCAAGCCGCACAAGGGCATGCTCGTGCCGCAGGTCGTGACGCAGCCCTACCAGATCGTGCTCGTGCCGCCCGCGAGCGGCAGCGTCGCGCTCGAGCTGGAGTGAAGGCCGGCGTCGCGCCTGCGCGATCGCGAGCGGCTCAGCGCGCGCGGCGCAGGATCGCGTATCCCGGCCCCGCGTGCCCGGTCAGCGAGGTGACGTCGCTGACGGGGAAGTCGAGCGCGCTCAGCGTCTCGTGCTCGGCCACGCTGATCACGGTCGGTTCGTTGAGCGTGGGATAGAAGCCGCAGTAGGTGTCGCCCGGCCCGCAGATCGCGCCGTCGTTGTCGTCGTCGGAGCCGCAGACGAGCACGTAGTCGCCCGCCGGGAGGTCGTCGAGCGCGTAGTCCAGGCCCGTGGTCGGGTTGACGACCGCCTGCGCGACCGTGTCGAACGTGGTGCTGTCGACCAGCAGCACGTAGAGGTCGACGTCGACCGGCACGCTCGCGCTCTCGACCGTCATCGTCACCGCGATGGTCGCCGTCCCGCCGTTGGAGGGCACCTGCACCGTGCCGCTGTAGTCGCCGTCGGAGAGGCCGGTGCGATCGACCGTCACCGTGATCGAGGACGTGTCGCTCGAGGCGCTGCCCGAGGCGACCGCCGACGCGCCGAGCCAGCTCCCGCCGCCGTTCATCGTCACCACCAGCGTGCCGACGTCGAGCGCGCCGCCGCCGAGGTTGTTCACCTGCGACGCGAGCGAGGTGCCGCTCGTGCCGAAGGCGAGGTTCAGCGGCGTCACGCCCAGCACGGGCGTGCCCGAGCTCGTGCCCTGCGCCGCGCTGACCGCCGCGAAGGCGTTGACGAGCCCGTAGCCGTAGAGGTTGTCGCGCCCGGGCGCACCCAGATCGGTCGCGGTCGAGGTCAAGAGCGTCTCGATCTGCGCCGGCGTCAGCGCCGGGTTCGCGGCCAGCATCAGCGCCGCGACGCCCGCCGCGTGCGGACAGGCCATCGACGTGCCCTGGTAGAAGGCGTAGATCGGCGAGAAGGGAGGCGTCGTGCCCTGCATCAGCGTCGAGAGCACGCCGTCGGCGTAGCCGTCCTGGTTGAGATCGACCGAGGTGTCGCCGCCCGGCGCGGCGAGGTCGACCGTCGGCCCGAAGTTCGAGTACGGCGCGCGCTGTGCATTGAAGTCGACCGCGGCGACGGAGATCACGCCCGCGTAGGCCGCCGGGTAGCTCGGCGTCGAGCTGTTCTCGTTGCCCGAAGCGGCGAAGATCACGACGCCCGCGTTGCGCGCGGCCGTGACCGCGCTCTGCACCGTGCTCGACGAGCCCGGCCCGCCCAGGCTCATGTTGATCACGTTGGCGCGCGTCGCCGGCAGCGTGCCCGAGTCGTTGGCGAGGCGCGCCGCGTACTTGATCGCGTTGGCGATGTCGAAGTCGGTGCCGCCCTGCTTGCCGAGCACGCGCAAGTGCATGATCTGCGTGGCCCAGGTCACGCCCGCGACGCCCGTGTTGTTGTTCGTCGACGCGCCGATCGTGCCGGCCACGTGCGTGCCGTGGAAGGAGTTGGGCTCGACGCCGTTGCCGTCGCCCTCGTCGGTCGGATCGGCGTCGACGCCGTCGCCGTCGGCCGCGTTGGTCGCGCTCGAGATGAAGTCGTAGCCGGCGATCTGCCGCGCGACGAGGTCGGGATGGTTCGTCTCGCCCGTGTCGATCACCGCGACGATCACGGAGGACGAACCGGTCGTGATGCCCCAAGCCTCGGGCAAGTGCATCAGCGGGAAGTCCCACTGCAGCGAGTAGTAGGTGTCGTTGGGCGTCGGGTTGCCCGAGGCGCGGCGCACGAGGTTCGCCTCGGCGTACTCGACGCGCTCGTCCTCGGCCAGCGCGCGCACGCGGCGCAAGGTCTCCAGGCGCGCGCCGCGCTCGTCGAGCGAGGCGGGGAGGTCGAAGCGCGCCAGGATCGGGCCGTCGGGGATGCGCAGCGACTGCGCGAGGCCGCGCTCGGCGAGCAGCGCGCCGCTCGCGACGCCCGCGCGCGGCGCGACGATCAGCTCGCCGCGCGCGCACTCGAGCACGGGCGTCTCGTAGCCGGCGAAGAGCGCGCGCGTCGCCGCGACGTCGCAGGGCGTCGCGCTGCGCACGCCGCGGGCGCTCGTGGCACTCGCGGTGCTCGTGCCGCTCGCAGCGCTCGCGCCGAACTCGAGGCTGAGCGTGCCCTGCCCGCGCAGCACCAGGTCGATCGATCCGCGCGCGTCGAACTCGAGCTCGCACACGCCCGCGCCCGCGCTCGCGCTCGCGCGCCAGCCGAGCTCGACGGGATCGTAGGCGCCCAGCGCGAGCTCGCCCGCGCCGCGCGCGACCGCGCGCACGTGCAGCGCCTCGCGCGCGACGAAGTCGAGCGCGTGCAGCGCGTCCTGGTCCTCGGTGTGGAACGCGAAGCGCGAGCCGGCGTGCACCAGGCCCAGCCGCGCGCTCGCGTCGAGCGAGCCCGTGCCCGCCGTCAGCGGCGCGGTCGTGCCCGCGGCCTGGAAGTCGATCGTTCCGCCGATCGAAGCCGGCCCGGACGAGCCGCCTCCCCCGCCGCTGCAGCCGGCGAGGAGTGCGAGGGAGAGTGTGAACGGGAGTGCGGTGGACGTGCGTGCGCTGGACATGGCGCGCCGATTGTGCGGCGCGATCCGCGAGCGGGCAACCGCGAGCTCAACCGACGCTGGCGTACCCGAACACCTCGCGGAAGCGCGACTCCAGGCGTGCTGTCACCTCGTTCATCGACGGCGCGGGCCGCGCGAACTGCGACAGGTTCGCCATCACGTCCGGATCCAGGCCGCAGGGCCGGAACTTGCGGAAGTCCGTGAGATCCGCGTCGACGTTCAAAGCGAACCCGTGCCAGGTCACCCAGCGGCGCACCGCCACCCCGATCGAGCAGAGCTTCTTCTCGCCCACCCACACGCCGGTCTTGCGCTCGACGCGCGTGCCGGCGACGCCGAAGTCCGCGAGCGCGCGGATCACGACCTCCTCGAGCTCGCGCAGGTAGCGGTGCAGGTCGCGCCGCTCGCCCTCGAGCAACAGGATCGGGTAGCCGACGATCTGCCCGGGTCCGTGCCAGGTCGCTTCGCCGCCGCGCTCGATGGCGACGCTCGGGAGCCCGCTGCCGGCCGCGTCGTCCTTGGGCGAGCCGCGCCCGAGCGTCAGCACCGAGTCGTGCTCGGTGAAGAGCAGCGTGTCGCCGACGCGGCCCTCGACGCGCGCGAGGACGAGCTCCTCCTGCAGCGCGTGCGCCGTCTCGTAGCGCGTGCGGCCCAGGTGCCGCACGGCGAGCTCGCGCGGCGCCGAGGGATCACCGTCACTAGGCGCGTTCCTGAGAGGCATGAGAGTGGATGCCTTTGCATGCGCGATCACGAACGGGTGAACAGCCGTAATCTGGTGTACCTGGTTCGCATTCAGACACGGTAGTAGCGGGTACCCTTCTTCACACCCAGGCTCTTCAGTTCATGTCCAACGAGTGGCCGGATAACGAGCTTCGCCATGTCTACTGAGACACCCAACAGTCGTGCGATGTCTCCAATCTTGAGGCCATCCGAGCCGGCAACCACATCGACACACTTCGTTCGCAGCTCTTGAAGCTGATTCTCCACGTCGTGCTTCACCGGAACCGGCAGCTCCTGAGCAATGAGCGCACCAAGCTTCTCCTCTAGCTCGGCGTACGAGGTGTACTGAATGCGATCAAGTCCTCGCAGGTCCGACGGGACTTCATTCACAGCGGTCTTTGTCGGGTCTATCGCGATGAAAGTCCGCTCGCTCAGGCCAAAGGCCAAGCCAAGCTCGAGCGTGACATTTGGATTCCAACCCGAGATGTCGTAGATCCCGAATCTTGAGGCCCTGATGTACTCGCGGATCTTCTGAAGGATGTGGAGGCTTGTGATCCGCTCATCGGCGAACACGAACTCGACATCGAACGCCTTGCCCACTGAAGCATACACACGACGGTAGTCGGCCTTGGGATAGAGCCCGTAGGGATAGGCCACGAACACCTGCCTCGGCTTCTTCGCGGGATCTGGGAACTCTGACGCGCGAAAGAGGCCGAACTGCTCGCTGTATGCCATGACTCGCGCGCCTACTTCTTCTGGAAGATGTGCACCGCCATGCCGTGCACGGCCTCGGC
>JBGASC010000021.1:0-86172 GCA_044229935.1 Planctomycetota bacterium
TCGGCCGAGATCGCGGGCTCGTACGAGTCGCTGTCGGCCTGGAGTCCCTGGCTGGACTTGCTGACGCGTTGAACGAGACCCGACTGCGCGTCGAAGACGAACACGTCCTGTGCGCCGTTCGTGTCGCCAGGGATCAGGTCCGTGGCGTCGCTGCTGAACGCGACATAGCGGCCGTCTGCGGAGATCGCGGGCTCCCCCGACCATCCGTTGGCCGAGGCACCTGACGCGTTGTGGCTGACCAACTGAATCAGCCCCGTTGCCCGCTCCCAGCGAAATACATCGAGCTTGCCGTTCGTGTCGTTGGGGACCAGGTTCGATGCAGCACTCCGGAACGCGACACAACCGCCGTCCGCAGAAATTCGGGCGTGGTAGCTGCTCGCGTTGGCCTGAACCCCGCTGGACGTCCGCGTGACCAGCGTCGTGGTTCCGAGCAGGCGGTCGCGAAGGAAGACATCCTCGTTTCCGCCGACATCGTTCTGCGTGAGGTTTGGGGCGGGTGAAGAGAACACCGCGAAACGGCCGTCGTCAGATACGTCTGCATTCCGTGACCAATACGTGGTGTAGCCGCCCGTGATCGTGCGCGGCAGGACCTCCGTGGTACCCAGCCAGCGGTCGCGCAGCCAGACGGAGTCCCACTGGATGTGCGGGGGCCCCAGGCTTGCAGCATTGCTCGTGAACGCGACGAAGCGGCCGTTGCCGGAGAGACGCGCGTCGCTGCCGGTTCCGAATGCTCGCTCCCCGGACGAGGAGCGGATGACGGCACATGTGGAGCTGAAGTCCGACGAGAGCTCGCACACATCGGGAACGCCGTTGCCGTCGAGATCCGCGCCGGGTGCCGCCGCGTCCTGGACATCCGGGATCCCGTTGCGATTGCAGTCGGCCTGCAGCGGGAGGATCGTCACTGTCGCGACGTTCGACTGCCCGCAGTGAAGGTCGTCGCCCAACCTGTACGAGAAGGAGTCGCCCTCACAACCGAAGGATGTGGCCGTGTACTGGAACTGCGTCGAGCTCCCGTAGACCGAAGAGACCGTGCCGTGCTGCGGCGGCGTCACGATGACCACCTGAGGCACCGGCGACTGGTAGTAGTCGTTGCCAAGGAAAGGAATGTCGAGGACACAGACACCGGAGCCCAACACGGTCATCTGGTCGCTCGAGTAGGTGTCGTTCACGGCTGGACCGACCGTCGGGCCGTGGACCTGGATGGTGAACGTCGCGTCGTTCGACGGAGTGCCGCAGTTGTCGACGAGGTGGTAGACGATCGTGTCGCTGCCGCAGTACGGCCCCGTCGATTCGATCGACGGGGTGTAGGACATCGCCAACCCGCCCGCGTAGTTCGCCACTCCATGGCTCGGACCGTTGACGATCACGATGGGGTCGTTGCCGAGCGAACCCGTGTCGTTCGTCGTCGGTGTGATCGTGACGGGGGTGGCGAGTTGTGTCGTCGTGAAATCGTTGCTTGCGTGCGGAGTCGGACACTGCGCCTGTGCCACCGGCCAGCTCGCGACAGACCACGCCGCCAACGCCCTCGCGAAGCGAAGCACACATCCCGTCCTCCTGCTCGCGGCCCGGATCCCGCAGTGCGTGCCGGGTTCTCCAGCGACCCGCGCCGGGATCGCGACGCCGGGCTTGTCGAAGCGACTCATGCTCTCCTCCCTGGTGGCCCATGATCGCGAGCCGCGGGACGGATCTCGTCCCGCGGCCCGCATCCAGCTGGCGTGCAGAGGATACCCGTCGGTCCGCGCAGCTCAAGCGGCCTGGAACTGCTCCGGCCTCGGATGTCGAATCGACCTCGGCTCGCGCGCGTCGTTGCCTCGCGTGTCAGGCGCGCACACCGGACCCGCCGCCGGCGAGGACGCTCTCGAAGTCAGCCAGCATGACGTCTGCCACCGCCTGCTTGCGTAGCCGGCAATGCACGGTCTCCGTTGCCGTGAAGCAGCCGTGCTCGCCGAACTTGTTCGACGGCGAACCGCCTCCGCACAGTCGGAAATAGGGGCACGACTGGCGGCAGGCCTCGATCCCCGCTGCGACATCCGCGCGCAGGGATGCCAGCCGCGGGCTCGCAAGCACATCCTCGAGCCGATCGCGATTCACGTTGCCCAGGACGAAATCGTCGTACTGCGCGCTCTTCACCCCGAAAAGCTCGGGCGAGAAGGTGATGAAGTCGCCGTTCGACCCCACCGTCAGGATTCCGAACGGTTGTGCATCCGCCATGCCCTGCCCTTCGCCGCCGCAGATCATCCCGCCCATCATCACGAACTCGCGCACCTTCATGCGCGATCCACTGGTGCGAATCAACTCGAGCAGGCGTGCCAGGAAGGCGCGAAACGCCGTCTCGCCTTCGGCTGTGGACAGCGAACTCGACGAGTGCGCGCCCTCTGCCTCCTCCGGATTGAAGCCCACGAGATCGAGTCCGTTCTCCTGGTAGAAGCCGAACAGCTCGTCGGGGTGTTCGACGCTCTCGCGAGTCAGAACGCTGATCACCCCGAACGAGAGCCCGTTCTGCTGCAGGAGCCGGATGCCACGCATCGTCTGCGCGTGCGTGCCCTTGCCCGCCCAGTTCTTCCGTCGCGCATCGTGGATCCACTCCGGTCCGTCGACGCTGACGCCCACGCCGATGCCGTGCGCCGCGAGGAACTCGCACCAGGCCTGGTCGATGAGCGTGCCGTTGGTCTGAAGCGTGATCCGTGTGCGAACGCGCCCCGCAGTCTCCTCGCGGATCGCGCGCAGCGCCTCCTCGTAGAACGCGCGCGGCACGGCCAGCGGCTCGCCGGCATGGAACTCGATTCCGAGCAGCTCGCTCGCCAGTCCGGCGTCGAGCACCTTGCGAATCGCATTGCGAATCGTATGGATCTCCATCCTCGCCTTCGAACGGCGGTCCGGCAGGTAGCAGTAGCTGCAGTTCAGGTTGCAGTAGGGGCTGGCCTGGAAGATGATCTCTCGGACGACAGGCTTCGGATGATTGGTGGAGAGGGCCATGGCATCACCTGGACGGGTTCTGGCAACTGTGGCGGAATTGGAATGAGAGCGCGCGCCCGGCGGCCGGCCGATGCCGTCCCAGAATCCGGGCGCGCGCAGGGGACTCACGTGACCCAGGGACTGTTGAACCAGTTGAAGTAGTTCAGCCAGCTGTGCCAGGTGTCGTACCAGCTCCACCACGTCGCGATCTGGTCCGGCTCGTAGCTGCCTTCCCGCATCGTTCCGTAGGAGAGGGCCTCCAGGGTCTGGCTGTTCCCCGCACGAAGGGCCTGCGCGATGCCGGAGCGCACGTCCGCGATTCGCTCGGCCAGCGGGCGTTGCGGTTGCGGCCGGGCGCCTGCGTCGGCTCGTGCGACCGCACCCGCCACCCCGACGACGAGCGTCGGAAGGACGAGCGCACGGAGGACCCACGAGCGCTTGATTCGATTTGCATCCATTGGATTCACCTCGTCATTCGGGCGCCGCGTGCGGCTGCCGCATCCGCGGCTTCACCTTCCGCGCGAGGCGCCCGCATGCTCGAGCGATCCGGGTCGCTGCGACGAACACGATTCGCTGTGCCGCCGCATCCGGTCAGGGTCGCTCGAGGTCGCCGGGCCTGCTCGACTCCCGCGCATGCGGCGCAGGCGATAGACTTGCGAGCTCGCCCCAGGAGATACGCCATGCACGAGCAACCGCAACACGCCTCGGCCATCGACCTGCTCTCCCGCTGGTACGACGGTCACGACGATCAGGCCCTCAATCAGCTGCTCACGGATGCACTGCCCTGGTTGCAGCGCGAGGTACACGCAGCCAAGCCGCGCGGTCCGATCGGCGAGCAGGAATCGCTGGACATCGTCCAGAATGCCGTGCTCGGATTCCTGCGCTGGGGCCCGCGGTTCCGCCCTGCGAGCGAGGGGCAGTTTCGCAGCCTGCTGCGCCGCATCGCGATGAACGAACTCATCGACGCACAACGGCGCGCGACCCGGCGTGGTGGTGGACATCTGGAGTCTGCGGTGGGAGGCGATCAACCGCTCTCCGCCTTCCCGATGCCCTCGAGGGCGTCTCACGCGCCGGCAGAGGCCGCTGCCCGCGCCGAAGAGCAGGGCTGGGTCCGGCTCGCGGTGCAGTTCCTCGATCCCGACGAGCGTCGCCTGTTGATCGGCAGTCGAGTCGACGAGGTGGAGTGGACTGCGCTCGCCAGCGAGCTCGGATTCGCCTCCGCGGATGCGGCACGCATGGCGGCCAAGCGCCTCGAACCCAAGCTCTGGAACCTGCTGCGCAAGGTGCGCGCCGGGCAGCTTCCGGAGCAGCGCGAATGAGGCCGCGGGCCGGGGAACCGCAGTCCCCCGGCCCACGCTGCGCGAAGCGCTCCGGCATTCCGCGTCGTGCCTGCGCGCGCACGAAGTCCAGCAGGGCTCAGGCCTGCGCGCCGCCGCGCGTTCCGCTCTCGGGCTGGCGCACCCAGAGCTTCGACCAGCGGTTGCGCATCTCGTTGCCGCTGGGGCAGGGGATCAGCTCGGGGGCGCGCTCCCGTGGCGGCACGCGCGCGGGATAGAGCACGTCGCTGAGGCTCCCGCTCCAGAGGTCGTCGCGCACCTCGGGCAGCAGTTCCAGCTTGAGCCTGGGTTCGACGCCGCCCGGACAGCCGGCGAGCGTCTGCACTTCCGTCCGGCCGCCGATCTCGAGGTAGAACTCACCGTAGTCGAGAGGCTCCTGCCCCTCCGCAGCCGCGGCCTGCGAGACGCGGAAGTGAACGGCGCGCGGCCCGTCGTTGCGGATCTCGACCGTCCCGTAGGAACTGCCGGGGCCGACGAAGAGCGTGTGCGTGCCAAGTCGCCCGATCGTCACGAGATCGTCGTGCGTGTCGGTCGCGCAAGGCGCCGAGGGGGAGAGAGCAGCAAGGAGGAGAAGGGACAGGATGGAGGTTCGTTCGAGGTTCATGGTTGGTTGGTCCTTTCACGGAACTGAGCGCGCGGTCTCGCTGCGACGAACACGAACTCGTTCGGGCTTGCGTCGCACGAAACGAGGCCGCCCCGCGACGAGCACGGGGCGGCCGGGGAGACGATCACTGCGTGGATGCGGATCAGGCGACGTGCGGGCCTCCACCCTTCTTGCACACCGGGCAGTTGCCCTCGCGGTCGAGCGGGATCTTGTGGCCGCAGCGTTCCCAGCGCGCCCGCGGCGTCGCGTCCTGCTCGAGCGTCGCGCCGATCGGCTCGCGGTTGCGCAACCACAGCGGTCCTCCCCCGTCGACCGGATCGTCGCCGCTGCGCTTCGCGCGCGGTTCGTCGCTCCGATCTGCGCCCGAGTCGCCACAGCGGGGACGGCACGGGTCCCCCGTGCGCTCGGGCGCGCGTTCGGGGCCGGACAGGCGCTTGGGGTCAGGGGCGGGATCGCGCCGGCGGAAGAGCGCCTCGTCCGCGGTCTCGTCGAACGTGACGGGCAGCGGCTCGCACCCGCGGGCGAACGCAAGGTCGCCGGCCAGACTGGAGGGTTGCGGAGGGCACGCCCTGGAGGTTTCGCCAGGGCACGCAGGGATCGAACACAACAAGAAGACACTCAACAGGTTCATGGAATCGGTCCTTTCGAACCCGTGAGCGTCCGGGGCCCGCGCGGCGAACAGCGCGGGGGAGCGTTCCTCGCTCGTGCAGGAGGTTGTTCGTCAGCGGGCACCGGCGCGCTTGCTTGCTCGTACGGCCGATCTCGCCGGGTTCCCGGCAGGCCGATCAATCCGACATACGAAGGAAGCAAACCCATGAACAAGCTCACGCTCTCCAGCATCGCCCTCCTCGCCCTGTGCAGCGCCGCCTCCGCCGACGAGCCGCGGACCAGCGACGTCCAGCGGGAGTGCAACAAGGTCTTCGAGGAAGCTCGCAACCTGCCGGCGCCGACCCCGAGTTCCATCTACACGTACGGTTCGAGGGTGGTCGAGCAGGGCTCCCGCTGCCTGGAGGCCGGCATCAAGCACGCCACCGGGGGCGGTGCGCAGCGTGGCGACTGACCGCGGACGAAGGCGGGCCGCATGGGACGGCGGTGCAGGCCGAGAGGCCGGCACCGCCGTCTCTCGTCGGGGTGCCGCCGCGACGCACGCACGTCGCCACGCGGTTGCAGCGCCGTGGAGGGTTCGCATTCGTGTTCGTTCCCCATCACGTGCGCGCTCGAACTCGTGTCCAGCCGGCGCGGTGCCTGCTCGACGCAACAACCCAGACAAGAGGATGATGACCATGAAGTTCCTGATCCCTGCCCTGACCGTGATCGCGCTCTCCGGTGCTGCCCTGGCCGCGGACGGCCCGAAGTGCCCGAAGGGCACGTACCCCACGACGACGACCAAGACCACCACCAACACGATCGGCGGGGGGGGCAGCGCGACCGGCGGCATCGTGGGCGGCAAGGTCGACGGATCGCATACGTCGACCACGACCAAGTCGCAGACCCGCTGCGAGCCGCCGATCGACCGCTGATCGACCGCAACCGGGGCGCGGCCAGGAGGGCGCGCGTACCCGACGAGCAAACACGAGCCCGGTGCACGCACCGGGCTCGTGTCGTTGCCTCTTCCCGGATCAGCTCGGTGCCGCTGCGGCGCAAGCAGCCGCCCCGCGGACAACCGACGGCCACCGTGCTACGCTGCACCGCGAGCGAGGCCTGTCCCCGGGCCGCGCGCCAGCACGCTTGCATGTCGGACTCGCTCGAGAGAGAGGCGCGATTCGAAGCGGCAGCCAGCCTGCTGGGCGTGTTCCTCCAGCAGCACGGCGAACCGGCCGTCGAGGATCTCGAGCGGCTCGCGGCCCAGCACCCGGAGTGCGCGGGCGAACTGCGCGAGCTCTGGCGGGAGCGCGGACCTGCGAACCTCGCCTGGGACGCCGCATCGCGGGAACAGGACGCGAAGCGCAGGCGCATCACGGATCTGCTCGCGGGCGTGCGCGAGCCGGCCACCTTCCCGGAGCGCTATTCGATCGAAGGCCGACTGGGCGCGGGCGGCATGGGCGTGGTGTACCAGGTGCGCGACCGCAAGCTGGCACGCACGCTCGCGCTGAAGGTGATCCGTGCCCAGGCGGAGGGTTCACCCGTCGCCGGACCGCGAGAGGTCCACCCGCAGCAGTTGCACCGGTTCCTCGAGGAGGCGCGGCTCACGAGTCAGCTCGATCACCCCGGAATCGTGCCCGTGCACGAGGTCGGCATCGACGACACGGGCCGCGCCTTCTTCACGATGAAGCTCGTCCGCGGGCGCGACCTGGCCGAGGTGCTCCGGCTGCACCACGAGCGTGATCCGCACTGGAGCACGACACGCCTGGTGGGGATCGTGCAACGCGCGTGCGAGGCCATCGCCTACGCGCACGAGCGCGGCGTGATCCACCGCGACCTCAAGCCGGCCAACATCCGCGTGGGGGACTTCGGCGAGGTCTTCGTGATGGACTGGGGCCTGGCGCGCGCGTCGGCGCCGGCGGACGGCGCGGACTCCGCCGACACGGCCGCGGATCCTGGACAGCACCTCCCTGCATGCGTGCAGGAGCAGCCCGAGCAGGAGTTCCCGGCTGGGATGGAGCGTTCCCGCGAGGGGCAGGCCATCGGCACGCCGGCGTACATGGCGCCCGAACAGGCACAGGGCAACCGTGTGCGCGTCGGCATCAGCTCCGACGTCTACTCGCTGGGCGCGATCCTCTACCAGCTTCTGGCCGGTTTCGCGCCCTACGGGGACCGCGAGGCGCCGCTCACGCCCGAACTCGCCGTGTTTCGCGTGATGCGCGAGCCGCCCACGCCGCTTGCCCGCGTGGCACCACGCGCGCCATCGGAGCTCGTCGCGATCTGCGAGCGCGCGATGGAGCGCGAGAGCTCGCGACGGTACCCGAGCGCAACCGCGCTCGCGGCGGATCTCGCCGCGTTCCTCGAGCGACGCGTGGTGTCTGCCTACGAGAGGGGTGCCTGGGCCGAGCTGCGCAAGTGGGTCCTGAGGAACCGCGTGCTCTCGATCTCGATGGCACTCCTGCTCTCCACCTTGGTGGTCGCACTCCTGTACAAGGTGCGCGGCGATCGCAATGAGACGCTGGCTTCCGTCACGCACCGCATCGACGACGTCGAGAGCCTGATCGATCGCGCGGATCGGCTCTGGCCGCCCGTGCCGGAGATGGTGCCGGAGCTCGAGCACTGGCTCGTCGATGCGCAGCGGAGCGTGTCGGGGGGGGACGGACTGCCCGGCTTCGAAGACCTCAGGCGCATCACGCTGGACCTGGCCGCCTATCGCCGGCCGTATCTGGTGGAGTCGGGCGCCTCGAGCTTCGTCGGGCGCCTCCTGGACGTGCTCTGCCTGATCGACGATCCGGAGAGCGGCCTCCTGCACGGGCGCTCCCTGGAGCACGGCTGGGGGATCGAACAGCGCCAGAGGCTGATCGCGGCGACACGAGAAGCGACGCTGGACTCGCCGCATGCACGCGAACGCTGGCAGGCGGCCTGCGCGAGCCTCGCGGACCCGACTGCGACACCGCGCTACCACGGGCTCGTGATCGAGCCGCAGTTCGGGCTCTTGCCTCTGGGTTGCAACGCCGAAGGACTGTGGGAGTTCGCCTACTTGCTGACCGGAGAGGAACCGGTACCTCCCCGCGGGGTCCTGGCGACCAGACCCGAGGACGCGCTCGTCTTCGTGCTGCTGCCGGGCGGCACGTTCCAGATGGGGGCTCAGGCCGAGAGGCCGGACGGGAAGAACTTCGATCCGAACGCGCAGCGCGACGAGTCGCCCGTCACCGACATCGAACTGGCGCCCTTCCTGCTCTCGAAGTACGAGTTGACGCAGGCGCAGTGGCTGCGCATCACTGCGAAAGAGCCGAGCAGGTACAAGCCCGGACCCGCGGGCTGGCCGATCACCATGACGAATCCGGTCGAACAGGTGAGCTGGTACGACTGCCGGACGTGGCTCGATCGCATCGGGCTGGAGATCCCGACCGAAGCGCAGTGGGAATACGCCGCTCGTGCCGAAACGCACACGATCTGGTCGACGGGGAACGTCCGAAGCGAACTGAAGCTCGTCGCAAACCTGGCGGACCAGAGCCTGAAGGGGCAAGCCAGCAACTGGATCCTCGAGGATTGGGACGATCCGTTCTCCGCCCACGCGCCCGTCGGTCAGTTCGCACCCAACGGATTCGGCCTCTACGACATGCACGGGAACGTGCAGGAGTGGTGCCGCGATGGGCACTGCCTCTACAGCAAGGTCCCTGAGTACCCGGACGGGTCTCGCGGCCCTCCTCTCGACAGTCCCGACTCGCGCATCATGCGCGGCGGAAGCTGGGATTCCGACGCGATCAACTACGCGCGCAGCGCGGCACGAACGCTGGCCTCGCCGGGGACCGCGATGCACCAGCTGGGCGTCCGCCCCGCGCTGCGGCTGCAGAAGTACCTGCGTTGACGGGGTTGCGACGGTCGAGGCCGTTTCACGGCGTCCAGACGACGTCCAGCATCTGGGTCACGTTGAACGTGAGCAGGCTGGAACACCCACCGAGAACTCCAGGATCCCGATACGAGACGAAGTAGTAGCGGTGCTGGCCCGCAAAGAGCGGGTCTCCCAGGCTCGCGGATCGTGCAGAGACGTGCGGATCAGCCCCCGCCGGCGCCTGGATGACGCCGTTGACCGCCGTCTTGGCGTACAGGCGCTTGAGCGTTCCGGTGCCGCAGCGGACGCCCTGGCCCATCTGGATTCCCGTCGGTGAAGTGCCCGTCGATTGCCAGACCGTGCACGTGGCCGTGGGTTTGAGCGCGGACGCGGCGAACACGAGATCGTCGGTCAGCAGCGAGGCTGCACCCGATGCGTCGAGCTTCGCTCCGCCCGTCGCGGAGGAGTTGTCACAGCCTCGGCCGTTCGCCGCCGGCGGATTCGAGCACGGGCACGAGAGCGTGCCGCCGTTGGCCGGCCAGCAGAGCGAGGAGTACTCGCAGGAGTCGAGCACCCCGTTCTGGTTCAGGTCCCCGCCGAACGCGTAGATGTCGTAGTAGTCGGGCAGGCCGTTCCCGTTGCAGTCGATCAGCGTCGACGGCGGGCCGGCGTTCGGCAGGAAGATCACGTTCCCGACCGGGATGGCGTCGCTGTGGCCGAACGAGTCGTGGCCGTTCGCACTGTCGAATTCCCAGGCGCTCACGGGGTTGAAACCCGAGAGGGCGGAGGACGCGAAGCCGAGGAAACGGACGTTCATCGAGAGCTGGATCCTGTCGGCGGACAACGCCGTGTTCCAGATGCGCACCCTGTCGATCAGGCCGTGGTAGAACTCGGATACGTCGCCAGTGCCCTGCGCGTTGTTGCGGAGCTTCGCGCCGATCGCGAGATGCGTGTCGCCCTGATGCACGTTTCCGGTGGCCGCGCGCACGCCGACCAGGACGCCATTGAGGTACGTCCGGCGAAATGCCCCGTCGTACGTGCAGGCGACGTGCTGCCACACACCCGTCTGCAGCGTGCCCGAGAAGAACGTGTGGTAGTTCCCGTCGTGCTGGTTGGTCGGTCCATCCCCGCTCACGCCGAACTGGAGGGCGCTCGTGCTCCAGCGCTCGATGATGTAGGAGCGGTCGTCGACGCCCGCATCCCCCCACTTCGAGATGAGCGCTTCGACGCCCGTCGCCGAGGCCGGCTTCACCCAGCACTCCACCGTGAAGGGCGCATCCAGGTCCACGTTCGAGCCGACACCCAGGTCGTCGATGCGCAGCCAGCTGCTGCCGTCGAGGCTGGCCACGAGATCCGACTGGGAGCACGGGATCGCGATGCGCACCCGCGTCGGGGGGGATTGCATTCCGCAAGAGTCCCTCCAGCGATAGAGCAGGTACTCGTAGTGGCCGCAATACGTGCCCGAGTCCGAGAAGGTGAAGTGGATCTTCCCATGATCGGGTGTGCCGATGTTCGGGAGCATGCTCGAGTTGCCGTGCTGGGGCCCATTGACGATCACGACGGTGTCCGAACTGCCGCAGGTCGATGAGCCGCAGTTGTTGCAGACTCCACTCAAGCAGACTCCGCCGTAGTACCCGCCGACGAGCGCGTCGTTCGAGAGCACGTCGATCTCGCTGGAGACGCCCAAGGAGGCATCGTCTGCCAGGGCAACCGGCAGCCAGTGCAGCTGGCTCGAGTCCGGGATTCCGTCCAGGTTGCAGTCCTGTGCCCGTGGATCGGCCAGGGCGAGAGGCGCGAGTACGGTCAGCGCGAACGCGAGTGCGGCGACGACGCGTGAGCGATGGAGCATGTCGATTGGATCCTGGGGTGTTTGCGGGGGAGCACGCAACGGGACTCGAAAGCAGCGGAAGGCAACGCCGTCGGGGCGTCCAAGTCGAGCGCTTCCCACGGAGGACGCGAGGCTAAACGGCGGGGCCAGATCCCGCAACGCATGCCAGAGAAGCGCTGGCACGCGCCGGATCGAACAGGAATCGCTGCGACGCTCGGGCGCGAGGGCGCCGCGCCGGAACGCTGTTCGACGGGCCCTCGGCGGACGCTCCCGCAGGCATGCGCCTCCTCGCCCTGCTCACGCTCGTCGTCCCGGCAGTCTGGCTTGCCATTGCCGGGAGCACGGAAGGGCCGCCGGTCCTTGTCTCACGACCCGAACCCGTATCGACTCGCTCGGAACCGCGGGCGATGCGCGTTCTGGACGAGGGAGAGTCCGCCCAGCGCAGAAGCGCGTCGCCCGATGACGTGGCGGATCCTCAGGGGCCGTCGCCCGCGTGCATCCCGCCGGGAGCGGCAGCATCCATCCACGGCATCGTGGTCACGTGCGACGGGGTGCCGCTGTCGTTCGCGAGCCTGAGCCTGTTCGCACCCGGCCAGGTCGAATCGGAGCTGGCCGGCGCACCCGTGCGGAATTGGGTTGCCGGCGATCTGCAGGTCGCTGCGTGCGCGCGTGCATTCTGCGACGAGCACGGGGCGTTCGACTTCGGTCCGGAACTCCCCGGCAGCTACCTGCTGGCTCTCGAGGACGCCGGCGCGCGAACCTCATGGCGATTTCATCCCGTGACCGTGCGCTCCGAGGCAGCACCGGTGCGCTTCGTCGTCGATCGCCACGTGCTCGAGGTCGAGGTGGGGAGCACGTCGGAGGACGGCGGTGAGATCGAGGACGACGAGGGACAACTGCTTGCCCTCGACGTCGTCGCCTCTCCTGGTGCCCCAGCCGAACGGCTCGACTTCTCGCGGGACGGTTCGCTCTGGACGGCGCAGGTCACGCCAGGCCGCACGTACCGGCTCGCCTGGTTCGTCCACGATCGCCCCCTGGCGTGGCAGGAGGTCGCGATCGTTCCCGGGCAATCGCGCACGCGCCTCGAGTTCCGACCGCCCGAGCGCGTGGCGGGCGGAACGCTGCACGTGCGACTGCTCGACGAGGCCGGCCAGCCCGCCGAGGGACTCTACCGCTTGGGCGTGGCATGCCTCGATCCCTGGATGCCGCTGACCGAGCTGCGCGTGACGGAGGACGCACACCTGTCGTTGCCGCCGGGACGCTTCCTCGTCTCGCTCCTCGGCTCCGATGGCGATGTCCTGCGCAACCTCGGCAACGCAGGCGCCTGCACGGTGCGGGAGGGAGGGGATGTGAAGCTCGACCTGACGCTCGTGCGGACGGGTCGGCTCGATGTCGAATTGCGCGAGGAGTCTCCGGCGGAAACGGGTTCCGTCGCGCCGTCCAGTCCGGGCGAGTGCCGTGCCCATCTGGTCGACTCCGAGGGACGCGAGCTCCCCTTGCGCTTCTGGCTGCCGCCCTCCGCGCCCGACGGGTGGGCTGGCGGCTCCGCGCATCCGTGGCGGGACGAGGACTGTTGCTGCATGCCCGGGCCCGCCCTCACCTGGAGTCTCTCTGCCGGAAGGACCTACCGGGGCTCCGACTCGATCGCGCCCGGGGCCTACACCCTCGTCGTGGTCGGGCCGCAACACGCCCGGCTGTCCGTTCCCGTGCTGGTGCACGCGGAGGAGACGACCGAGGTCGTACTCCACGCCCCGCGCTAGCCGGAGCACCGAATCCCGTCGCGCACGTGGGCTGCCCACGACGTCGAGCGCTCGCCGCGTGCAGAGCTCACGGCTGCCAGGAAACCGACCCGCCCTGCGTGCAGTTGAACGTGCTCGCGGCAGGACACGAGCCCAGCACGGTCGGATCGCGGTAGTAGACGAGGTACCAGCGCGTCTCGCCGATCTGGATCGGATCGCCGAGGCTGGCCGAGCGCGCGGAGATCGATGGATCGCCGGCGCCGAACTGGGGCGCGACGATGCTGCCCGCGCTGGCGACCTTGGTGAACAGGCGACGCAGCACGCCGGCCGCGCAGCGACGTCCCTGGCCGAAGCTCACGCCGAGAGTGTCGAAGCTCGTGCCCTGCAGCACGATGCTGGTCGCGCTCGGCAGCTCGCCGGACGTGGCGAGGACCAGGCTGTCCGTCGAGAGGTAGGCGACGCCGCTCGCCGAAAGCGACGCGCCGCCGGTCGCCGCGGAGTTGTTGCAGCCGCGTCCCGGGCCGGCGGGCGGGTTGCCGCACGGGCACGGGCCGGCTCCCGCGAAGCCCGGCTCGCACATGCTGGTGAAGCCCGAGGCGTGCCGATCGTGGACGAACACGTCGCTGTCGGCGTTCGTGTCGCCTGCGACCAGCGTGCTCGCGTCGCTGCCGAACACGACGAAGCGGCCGAACAGGGAGACCATGGCGGAGGTGCTGGCGGCGTCGGCTTGCGCGCCCGCGCTCGAGACGCTGACGCGTTCGGTGGTCGTTCCCGCCCGCCAGTCGCGCACGTACACGTCGAGCACGCCGTTGGTGTCGCCGGCCGCGAGGTTCGTGGCCAGCGAGAGGAAGCTGATCGAGTTCCCGTCGGCCGAGAGCCAGCCGCCGATGCTGCCCAGGTCGGCCTGCGCGCCGAAGCTCGAGACGCTGACGCACGTGGTGGTCCCGATCAGCCGGTCGCGCACGAAGATGTCGCCCACCCCGTTGGTGTCGCCGGGCACGAGGTTGTCGGCCATGCTGAAGAAGCTCACGAAGCGGCCGTCGACGGAGAGGGAGGACTGCCCGGTCTGCGCGTTGGCCTGCGCGCCGCTGCTCGAGACGCTGACGCGCTCGGTCGTGCCGGCAACGAGGCTGTGCAGGAACACGTCCTCGCAGGAGTTGGTGTCGCCGGGCACGAGCGTCGAGGCATTGCTGTCGAAGCTGACCCAGCGCCCGTCGGCCGAGAAGACCGGCTCGTCGCTGCCCGAGTTGCCCTGCGCGCCGGCGGTCGAGACGCTCACGCGCACGGTCGTGCCCGCGGCGAGATCGCGCACGAACACGTCGTCGCGCTGGTTCGTGTCGCCGCTCACGAGGTTGTCCCCGGCGCTGGAGAACGCCACGCGGCTGCCGTCCGCGCACAGGCTGGGGAGCGCGCAGGCGCCGTTGCCCTGTTGCCCGGAGGAAGAGAGGCTGGCGCGCTGCGTCAGGCCCAGCAGGCGGTCGCGCACGAAGATGTCGGAGCAGCCGTTGGTGTCGCCCGCGACGAGGTTCGAGGCCTCGCTGCGGAAGGCGACGAAGCGCCCGTCGGCCGAGAGCGAGATCGAATCGCTGTCGCCATTCCCCTCCGCGCCGGCGTCCGAGACGCTGACGCGCTCGGTCGTGTGCAGCCAGCGGTCGTGCACGAACACGTCGCGACAGCCGTTGGTGTCGCCCGGAACGAGATCGGGGGCGTCGCTGACGAAGGCGACGAAGCGGCTGTCTCCCGTGATCACGGGGGCCAGGCTGCGGCCGTGCGCTTGCGCGCCGCCGGTCGCGACGCTGATGCGCTGCGTGAGCTGGGCCGGCGCGGGCGCGGCGAGCAGGAGCAGGACGAGGAGGCGGGGGAAGCGTGTCATGCGCTCGATCCTACGGGCCTGTCGTGATCCTCGACAGCTGTCGAGGAACGCGACGGCAACTCTTTCGCACGGCGGCCCGCAGCGCAGCGGAGCGGCGCATCCACCTGCGGCACGGCGCTTGCCTTGAAGGCGGCGCATGTTCCCGATCACGCTCCCGCTGGCGCTGCTCGACAGCGCGCAAGACAAGGTCGCGCCGCTCGACTCGAACGGTCCCGACCTGACGCGCTATCTCGCCGTGTGCGGGATCCTGCTGCTCGCGATCCTCGGTCTCGCCTGGGGCTTCAAGAAGCTCGTCGGCGGGGCCGTGCGTGCGCGCGCGGCCTCGCGCTCGCTGCAGATCGTCGACCTGCTGCCGCTGGGGGGCAAGCAGCGCCTCGCGGTCGTGCGCTGCTACGACCGCACGTTCGCGCTGGGCCTGGGGGAGAAGGAGGTCTCGCTGGTCGCGGAGATCGATCCTGTGCACGCCGAGTCGAAAAAGCCCGGCGAGCCGTCGAAGGCGGACAAACACGCCTTCCTGCAGGCGCTCTCCAAGGCGCGCCAGACCTGGAACGGGCGGGAGGCGAGCGCGTGAGGCTCGTGCGCACGCTGCTCGTGCTCGCCGCGCCGCTCGTCGTGGCCGGGCTCGCGTTCGGACTGCAGGGCGGCGCGCCCATCGGTCCGCCGGTGCCCGACGCGCTGCAGGAAGCGGCCGGCTCGCTCTCCGAGGGACGCACCTCGACCGCGGTCGAGATCGCGATCCTGCTGACGGTCCTGACGCTGCTCCCCGCGGTGCTGGTGACGATCACCAGCTTCACGCGCATCGTGATCGTGCTCTCGTTCGTGCGCCGCGCGCTGAGCGTCAACGAGCTCCCGCCCAACCCCGTGCTGCTCGGTCTCTCGCTCTTCCTCACGACCTTCGTGATGGGGCCGGTGGCCGGGCGCATCTGGGACAAGGCCTACCTGCCGTACAAGAGCGGCGAGCTCTCGATCGAGGACGCCGGCGGCAAGGCCTGGGACGAGCTGGCGGTGTTCCTGGTCGCCAACACGCGCAAGAGCGAGATCGATCTCTTCGTCGAGATGGCCAAGCTCGAGCCCGCGCCCAGGGGCGATGAAGTGCACCTGCCGATGCGCGTGATCGTGCCGGCCTTCGTGCTCTCCGAGCTCAAGACCGCGTTCCAGATGGGCTTCCTGCTCTTCCTGCCCTTCCTCGTGATCGACCTCGTCGTCTCCAGCGTGCTGCTCTCGATGGGCATGTTCATGCTGCCGCCGGTGATGATCTCGACGCCGTTCAAGATCCTCGTGTTCGTCCTGGTCGACGGCTGGCACCTGGTGTGCGAGTCGCTCGTCACCTCCTTCGTCACCACCTGAGGACGCGCGATGTTCCTGGCCGAAACCAGCCTCGACCTGACGATCACGGACCTCGCGCGCGACCTGCTCGTGACCGTGATGATCCTGGCCGGGCCCGTGCTGCTCGTGGGCCTGGTGGTGGGCGTCGCGGTGAGCCTGTTCCAGGCGCTGACCTCGGTGCAGGAGCAGACGCTCAGCCTCGTGCCCAAGATGTTCTGCGTGATGGCCGTCGTGCTGATGCTGCTCGCGCCGGCGCTGCACATCCTGGTCGACTACACGCGGCGCGTGCTCTCGCAGCTGGTCAGCTTCGGCATCTCCTGAACCGGCCATGTCGCACTTCCCGCCCGGATCGCTCGAAGCCTTCAGCCTCTACCTGGCGCGCACCAGCGCGCTGGTGATCGCTTCGCCGCTGTTCGGGACGGGCACGGGTTTCAGCGGCTACCGCGTCGGCCTGATCGTGGCCGTCTCGTTCGTGCTGTACTCGGCCGGCGGCGTGCCGCTCGACCACTCGCCCGAGGTCGTCGAGTACGGCTGCCTCGTGCTGCGCGAGCTGCTGATCGGCCTGTTCCTGGCCTTCGTGCTGCAGGCCGTGATGGTCTCGGTGCGCGTCGCGGGCGAGATGATCGGCACCGAGATGGGCTTCAACATGGCCTCGCTGATGGACCCGACCACGGGCATCAACACGCCGATCATCACGCAGTTCTACGAGGTCTTCTTCTTCCTGGGCTTCCTGGCCGTCAACGGCCACCACCTGCTGCTCAAGGCGCTGCAGCACTCCTTCGAGCGCGCACCCGTGGGCCTGCTGAGCCTCTCGGGCGACCTCGCCTGGGGCGCGCAGGCGCTCTTCGCGCAGACCTTCGGCGCGGGCATCGCCTTCGCCGCGCCCGTGCTGGTGCTGCTCTTCATGACCACGCTGCTCGTCAGCCTGCTGGCGCGCATGGTGCCGCAGCTCAACGTGATGGACGTCGGCTTCTCCGCGCGCATCCTCGTCGGCATCGCCGCGCTGTTCGTCTTCGCGCCCTTCCTCGCGCCGGCACTCGAGGGTCTCTACGACCAGCTGGCCCACGGCCTCGACGGCGTGCTCGACACGCTGGGAGCCTGACGCATGGCCGAGGAACCCGATCGCGAGGAGAAGACCGAGGACGCCACCCCACGCCGGCGCGAGGAAGCGCGCGAGCAGGGGCAGGTCGCGCTCTCGCAGGAGGTCACCTCGGCCTCGATGCTGCTGATCGGCCTGATCGTGCTGTGCATCTCGGGCTCGTGGCTCGCGCACGGCGCGGGCGGCCTGATGGTCGAGAGCCTGACCGCGCTGGGCACGCGCGGACGCGAGGAGCTCAGCGTTCCCCAGGCCGCCGGCTGGGTCAGCGCCAGCACGCTCAAGCTGGGCTACGCGGCGCTGGCGGTGATCGTGCCGCTGATCGCGATCGCGCTGCTGGCCTGCTACGGGCAGGTCGGCTTCCAGATCACGCCCAAGGCGATCGCCTGGGATCTCGCGCGCCTGGATCCGAGCAAGGGCTTCGGCCGCGTCTTCAGCACGCGCGGCGGCATGCGCACGGTGATCGCGCTGGTCAAGATCCTCGCCATCGCCGGCACGATGATGACGGTGGCCTGGAACCAGGTGCCGCACATCGCCTCGCTCGCCGGCGCGGAGCTGGGGCCGGCGCTGGCCGGGCTGGGCTCGATCGCGCTGAAGTGCACCGCGTCCGCGCTGGGCGCGATCCTGTTCCTCGCGCTGGCGGACCTGTTCTGGCAGCGCTTCCAGCACGAGCGCGAGATGCGCATGAGCAAGAAGGAAGTGCGCGACGAGGCCAAGAGCAGCGAGGGCGATCCGCAGGTCAAGTCGCGCATCCGCCAGCTGCAGCGCGAGATGGCCAAGAGCCGCATGATGGCCGAGGTCCCCAAGGCCACGGTCGTGGTCACCAACCCGACGCACTACGCCGTGGCGCTGCGCTACGAGCGCGACGAGACGGAGGTCGCCGGCAAGACGCGCCGCAGCGCGCCCTACGTGGTCGCCAAGGGCGTCGACAAGGTCGCCGAGCGCATCAAGGGCGTCGCGCGCGAGCACGGCATCCTCTGCTACGAGGACGTCCCGCTGGCGCGCGCGCTGCACGCACAGGTCGAGATCGGCGACGAGATCCCCGAGCAACTCTACCAGGCCGTCGCTGTGGTGCTGGCCTACGTCTACCGGGTCGAGGAGGAGGGCGCGAGCGCGCGCTGAGCTGAGCCATGAGCACGACCAGCCCCCTCGCCGCACAGGCCCAGGCCGCAGGGTCCTTCCTGCGCCGCTACGCCGACTGGATCGTCGGCCTGGGCGTGCTCGGGCTGATGGTCACGCTGATCACGCCGGTCAACCCGTTCATCCTGGACGTGCTGCTGGCGCTGAACATCACGATCTCGCTGCTGCTGCTGCTGGTGGTGATGAGCTCGGGCAGCGCGCGCGAGCTCTCGACCTTCCCGACCATCCTGCTCTTCACCACGCTGTTCCGCCTGGGCCTGAACGTGGCCAGCACGCGCCTGGTCCTGACGCACGGCAAGGCCGGCAACATCATCCACGCCTTCGGCGAGTACGTCGGCGGCGACAACCTGACCGTCGGCCTGATCGTGTTCCTGATCCTGATCGTGATCCAGTTCGTGGTGATCACGAAGGGCTCAGGCCGCATCAGCGAGGTCGCGGCGCGCTTCGTGCTCGACGCCATGCCCGGCAAGCAGATGGCGATCGACGCCGACCTGAACAGCGGCCTGATCGACGCGACCGAGGCGCGCCAGCGCCGCGCGGCGATCGCCAACGAGGCCGAGTTCTACGGCGCGATGGACGGCGCCTCGAAGTTCGTGCGCGGCGACGCGATCGCGGGCCTGATCATCACCGTGCTCAACCTCGTCGGCGGGGTGGCGCTGGCGACCTGGAAGGGCATGGCGCTCTCCGAGGCGGCCGACCGCTACTCCAAGCTGACCATCGGCGACGGCCTGGTCAGCCAGATCCCGGCGCTGTTCATCTCCACCGCGGCGGCCGTGCTGGTGACCAAGAACACCAGCGAGCAGTCGCTCGGCACCGACCTCCTGCTGCAGGTCTCCGGCCGCCCGCGCGCCTCGATCATCGCGGCCGGGATGCTGTTCGTGATCGGCATCCTGCCGGGCATGCCGCACATCCCGTTCTTCGTGATCGCGATCATGCTCGTGCTGATGTGGCGCAGCGCGCGCCAGACCGCCGAGAAGCGCCAGCAGGAGGACGAGCTGCAGCGCGTCGCGGCCGAGAAGGCCGCCGGCACGAAGGGCGCGCGCGAGGAGCCCAAGCCCGAGGAGCTGCTGCAGGTCGACCGGCTCAGCCTCGAGATCGGGTACCGCCTGATCCCGCTGGTGCAGGACCAGAGCGGCACGGGCATCCTCGATCACATCGGGCAGCTGCGCAAACGCTTCGCGCTGCAGGAGGGCGTGATGCTCCCGCCCGTGCGCATCAAGGACAACATCCGCCTGGGGCCCAACGCCTACCGCGTGCTCGTCGGCGGACAGGAGATCGCGCGCGGCGAGATCGAGCCGGGCCAGTTCCTCGCCATGGACGGCGGCACGGTCACGGGCAAGCTCAAGGGCAAGAAGACCAGCGATCCCGCCTTCGGCCTGCCGGCCTGGTGGATCGGGGAGTCGCTGCGCAACGAGGCCGAGATGCTCGGCTACACGGTGATCGATCCGGTCAGCGTGCTCGTCACGCACCTCTCCGAGACCGTGCGCACCTCGATCGGCGAGGTGCTCTCGCGCGACGACGTCAAGGAGATGATCGACACGGTCAAGAAGACCTCGCCGGCCGTGGTGGAGGAGCTGATCCCCTCCAAGATGAGCTACGGCGACGTGCAGCGCGTGCTCAAGACGCTGCTGCGCGACGGCGTGTCGGTGCGCAACCTGCCCGCGATCCTCGAGGTGCTCGCCGACAACGCCGGCAAGGTCAAGGAGCCCGAGCAGCTGGCCGAGCTCGTGCGCGCGCGGCTGGGCCGCATGCTGTGCGAGATGTACGCCGACGCCGACGGCGTCGTGCACGCCGTGACGCTCGATCCGGAGATCGAGAACCGCCTCGCCTCCGCCGTCGGCGGCCCGCGCGATCCGGACGCGCCGCCGGTCAGCCCGGCCTACCTGCAGCAGCTGATGGAGCGCACCGGCTCCGTCGTCGCGCAGGCCACGCAGGGCGGCAAGAACGTCGTGCTGCTCGTGCGCTCGAACGTGCGCCGCTTCCTGAACGAGCTGGCGCGCGCCTCGCTGCCGAAGGTGGCGGTGCTCTCCTACAACGAAGTCGTGCCTGCGCGCTCGGTGGTGACGCAGGCGGTTGTCCGCATGGAGGAATGAGATGCAGATCCATCGCATCCGTGGAACGAGCCTGAAGGAAGCCCTCTTGCGCGCGCGCCGCATGTTCGGCGAGGACGCCATCGTCGTCAGCCAGGAGATCCTGCCCGGCGGCGAGATCGCGCTGGCCGTGGCGCAGAAGGAGGACTCGGCCGCCGAGGTCGAGAGCACGCTCTTCCGCGTGCAGCAGGCGCGCGAGAAGGAGCAGCCCGCGCTGCGCGAGCTGGCCCAGCGCCTCGAGCGCCAGGGCGTCTCGCACTCGCTCGCGACGCGCCTGTGCGATGCCGTGCGCGCGCGCATGGCGAGCGGCGGGCACGTGCTCGACCTCGCCGCCGAGGAGATCGGCGCGCTCTTCCCGCCCGTGCGCCTGGGTCGCGTCGACGGCCGCACGCGCGTGCTGGCCTTCGCCGGCACGACCGGCGTGGGCAAGACCACCACGATCGTCAAGCTCGCCAAGCGCATGCGCGACGCCGGGCGGCGCGTCGAGCTCGCCACGCTCGACAGCCACCGCGTCGGAGCGGTCGAGCAGCTGCGCGCCTGGGCCAACGTGCTCGAGCTGCCGCTGACCGTGCTCAAGCGCGGCGTGCGCATGAACCCGGCCGCGCTCTCCGCGGGCTCGGTCGACCTCGTGCTGCTCGACACGACCGGGCATCCGCGCCACGACGCCGAGCTGCTCGCGCAGCTGCGCAGCGTGTTCGCCGACACGCCCGCGCTGCTCGACGTGCACCTGGTGCTGCCCGCGCCGGCCAGCCACGCCGCACTCGAGGCGGCCTGGAAGCCCTTCGAGGCGCTCGCGCCGGCAGCCTGCAGCATCACCAAGCTCGACGAGACCGAGGACAAGGCGCAGGCGCTCGAGTTCGCGCTCGACAAGCGCCTGCCGGTCGCCTTCCTGTGCGACGGCTCCGATGTCGACGCCAACTTCCGTCGCGCCTCGGGCGACAGCGTGGCCGACCTGTGGCTGCGCGGGAGGATGGCGTGAGCACCGCCGCCCTTCTGTCCCGCGAGAACCGCGCCGGCCACTGGAACCTGCGCGCTCCGCTGTTCTTCCTGACCGGAGGCAAGGGCGGCGTCGGCAAGTCGCTGATCGCCGCGAACCTCGCGCTCGAGCTGGCGCGGCGCGGCAAGCGCGTGCTGCTGGCCGACCTCGACCTCGCGCTCTCGAACCTGAACGTGCTGCTGCGTCTGCCGGCGACGCGCAGCCTCGAGCACTTCCTGGCGCGGCGCGCCGAGCTCTCCGAGTGCGTGCTGCGCGCCGCGCACGGCCTCGACGTGCTGCCCGCCGCCTCCGGCGCGCAGCAGCTGGCCGTGCTGCCCGAGAACGAGCGCACGCGCCTGCTCGTGCACCTCGAGGAGCTCTCGGGCGACTACGACCTCGTCGTCGCCGACGGCGCGGCGGGCATCGGACCCGACGTGCTGGCCTTCGCCGGCGCGGCCGACCACGTGCTGCTGGTGACCACGCCCGAGCCGACCGCGCTCACCGACGCGTACGGCGTCGTCAAGGCGCTGCACGCGCACGGCGAGGCGGGGGAGCGCGAGGTTCCCACGCCCGAGCTCTTCGTCAACCAGGCCGCCGGCATCGAGGAGGCCGAGGCCACCGGCACGCGACTGCGCGGCGTGTGCGAACGCTTCCTGGCGCGCTCGCCCAAGCTCGCGGGCTGGATGCCGCGCTCGACGGGCATCGCGCGCAGCATCGAGCGCCAGGAGCCCTTCGCGCTCGCGTGCGGGGCGGCGGACCTCGACCTGCCGCTGGCCTGCCTGCGCCAGCTGGCCGCGCGCGTCGAGCGTCTCTGTCCTGGGCCCGCGCGGCGCGCCCAGGCTCAAGGAGTCGGAAAACATGGCCGATAGCCGTCACGACGGTCCGACCCTCGAGGCCGCTTGGCTTGGCTTCGGCCAATGCGTGGCGGTCGCGTCGGGCGCGGCCTTCGCGCTCCTTTCCCTTCTCTTCCACGTCCCCGTGTGGGCCGCAGCCGTGCGCGGCGGCCTGCTCTTCGTGGGCCTGCTGATGATCATGCGAGCGACGCTCTGGCTCCTGGCAGCCATGCGCGCCGACGCGCGCGGTCCCGAGCGCAGGAGCACGCCACGCGGGCCTGGAGGCAAGGCGGGCTGAGGCCGCGCTGAGGTCGCACGCGACCGGCACACACGCACATGAGCACCCGAGGATCCAGACGCGAGTGGGAGACGTACACGCCGACCGGCAACGAGCCGGAACGCGACCGTCTCGTGCTCGAGCACGTGCCGCTGCTCAAGCACATCGTCGGCCGCATGAACGCGCCGGCCGGGATGGACCGCGACGATCTCTACGGCATCGGCATGCTGGGCCTGATCGCGGCCGCCGACTCCTGGGACGCCTCGCGCGGGCTGAAGTTCTCGACCTTCGCCTACCACAAGATCCGCGGCGCGATCCTGGACGAGCTGCGCAAGAACGACGTGCTCTCGCGCGGCCAGCGCGAACGCACGCGCGACATCGAGCGCGTCGTGCGCGCCGCCGAGCAGGAGCGCGGCATCGCGCCGCTGCCCGAGGAGATCGCCAGCGCCCTCTCGCTCACGGTCGAGGAGGTCGACGAGGTGCTCAACAGCGCGCGCGCCACGGGCGAGGTCTCGCTGGACGCCGAGGGCGAGGATTCGCGCCTCTCCGCGCTGCTGGGCGATCCGCGCAGCGAGGATCCCGTCGGCAGCGCCGAGTTCGCCGAGACCAAGCGCCTGCTGATCGAGGCCATCGGTGAGCTGCCCGAGCAGGAGAAGACGGTCATCACGCTCTACTACGGCGAGGAGCTGCTGCTCAAGGACATCGGCGAGGTGCTCGGCGTGACCGAGTCGCGCGTCAGCCAGATCCACAGCCGCGCGCTGTACAAGCTCAACCGCCAGCTGGCGACGCTGATCGGAGAGGAGCGTGCCTGAGCCGTGGACGCCTTCGTCAGCCGCGTCGAGCCCGAGCACGTGCACCCCGCGCGCACCGGCCAGCGCAGCCACGCGCGCCGCCAGCGCGAGCGCGGGCAGGACCGCGAGGAGCCGCAGGCCTTCGTGCTCGAACCCGGCGCGCAGCCGGAGCACGGCGAACACCACGTGCCGCGCTCGCCGCACGAAGACGGCCTCGGCGATCGACTGGACGTGACCGCATGAACGACCAGGCACCCAAGCCCCCGTCGATCATCAAGCGCGAGCGCGTCGTCCTCGCCGGCGCAGAGGCGCGCCCCGCCGCGCGCGGCACCGCCGCGCCCGCCTGCGGCAAGAAGAGCGTGCGTCTCCTCGAGCACGAGGGCGCGCCGCGCGCGATCGAGTTCACCTGTACCTGCGGCGAGACGACGCTGGTCGAGCTCGTCTTCGAGAGCACACCTACCGCCGCCAAGGCCGGAGTCCCCGCATGAGACACCGCACGCACCCCGTCCGCTTCGCCCTCCTGGCGCTGGGCCTCTCGGCTTGCGCCGCCGCCAACCGCACGCGCTCCGACCTGCCCGCGGGCCCGACGCCCGAGGCGCAGAGCGGCACGCCCGTGCTCTACGCGCGCGACGGCAGCGTGGTCAACGCCGGAGCGCCCGCGGGCGCCGCGACGCAGAACGGTCCCGCCGGCGACCGCGCGCCGCAGGAAGGCAGCCGCACGTACCTGCTCGAGCTCTACCAGAAGGCCATCGACGAGAAGGAGGCGCTGGCGCTCGAGGTCAAGAACATCGCCGCGACGCTGGAGAAGAGCCGCGGCGAGCTCGCGGCCGCGCTCAAGGCCAAGGAGGAGCTCGACAAGAAGTTCGTCGCGCTCGACGCCGAGCGCGCGCGCCTGCAGGAGGAGAACTTCGACCTCGCCGGCCGCCTGGTCACGGCGCAGATCCGGCGCCTGGAGGCCGAGAAGCTGCTGCTCGAGTCGAAGATCGAGTGGCAGCGCCTGGAGGACAAGACCGGCGACAAGGCCAAGGCCTCGCCCGCTTCCGTGCGCGAACCCGCGCGCAGCGAGAAGAGCGACAAGAACACCAGGGGCGAGGGGAGCGACAAGAGCGCGAAGGGCGAGTCGGCCGAGGGCTCCGCGGAGCACAAGCCGTGACGAAGCTCGCCGTCCTCGCCGCGCTGACCGCGCTGTGCGCGCCGCTTTGCGGCTGCGCCACCACGCGCGCCGACGTCGGCACCCTGGCGCGCGCCACCGTCGCCAGCGACTTCAAGAGCTACGGGCTGCACCGCGTGGGCCTCCTGCCCTTCCAGGGCGAGTGCCTCGACGCCGACGGCGCGCGCGAGCTGCAGGCCGCCTTCGCGACCGAGCTCGCCGGCGGATCGAACCTCGAGGTCGTGCCGCTGACCGCGCTGGACCTCGAGGAGGTGCAGAAGAGCGAGCCCTTCCGCCGCGGACGCATCAAGCCCGCGACGGTGCTGGCGCTGGCGCGGCGCTTCCGCCTCGACGGCATCTTCGCCGGCACGGTGACCGAGCTGCGCTGCTACGCGCCGCAGCGCCTGTGCGTCGACGTCGATCTGATCGCGAGCGAGACGGGCCTGTCGGTCTGGAGCGCGAGCGCGCAGCTGGACGCCTCCGACGAGCGCGTGCGCAAGGGCCTCGAGCAGTGGTTCGCGAAGAACCGCGGCGGCGGGGGCACCAACGAGACGGCCGAGATCTACCTGCTCAGCCCGCGCCGCTTCGCGCAGTTCGCGGCGGCACAGATCGCGGCGTTGCTGTAGCGCGAGAGCAAGTCCCGGCGGAGGAGTACACCCCGCCCGCCCCCGTTTCGCTCGCGCACGTTCGCGCTCGCCCTCTCGCACCCGCGCGAGCTCCGCGCAGACCCTCACCCCGGAACTCCGTTCCTACGCGCCCTCCCTGCGCACTGTCCTCAACGCACGAAGCCGACCCCTGCCGGGATCGGCTTCGTTGTTCTGCGGTGGCTGACGTTCGTCCGACCGGTCTCAGTCGGTGGTCAGCATCTTGTGCGCGGCCTTCTCGACACGCTCGGGCGTGTTGAGCTTGCCGTCCAGGTACTGGCGCTTGAGTTCCTGCACCTTCTCCTGGTGAGCATCCTTCGTCTTCGCTTCGTCGGCCTTGACCTGTCCGGCGGCGAGTGCCTGGCCTTCGCTCGAGAGCTCGATGCGATCGGTCGAGTACTGCGCGTCTTCGAAGTCCTGGGCAACCTGCTCGATGCTCTCCCGGTTCCGGCGCGTGATGTCGATCGACGGCTCGTTGATCGAGCGGCGATTCGGACGCGGTCCCTGGATGGGTTGGTTGTTGATTTCCATGACTGGCCTCCTCGGGTGAGGAGATCTTTCCACCCTGAGTTATCGGCACCCCCCCGACCCGCATGAGGAAGAAATCCGGCCGCCGCGCAAGTCCCGGCCGGAAGGGGTCGCGAGGGGCTTCCCCGGGCCCAGGGATCGGAAAAACCTGCCCGGCCCCCGTCCGCCACGCTTGCCGAGGCCGGGTCGCCCGGCGATCCTCCTCGGGCGATGGCCTCTCGCAACGGACTTCGGGCGGCGCTCGGGCTCGTGCTGCCGCTCCTGGCGGCGGGCACCGCCCGCGCCCAGAACCAGGGCGAGGCTCCCTTCGAGCCCGACTACGTCATCCGCGTGCGGGTCGACCCCGACCAGCAGCACCTGGTCGGCGAGGAGCGCCTGACCTGGACCAACCAGTCGAAGGACGACGTCTTCGACCTGTGGTTCCACCTCTACTGGAACGCCTTCGCCAACAACCGCTCGACGCACCTGTCGGAGTCGGGCGGCTCGCTGCGCGGCGCGAAGATCTCCGACGAGTGGGGCTGGCAGCACCTGACCACGCTGCGCGTCAACGGCGGCGACTCGCTCGGCCGGCTGGAGTGGATGGCGCCCGACGACGGCAACGCGCAGGACCGCAGCGTGTTCCGCGTCAAGCTCAGCGAGCCGCTCAAGAAGGGGGAGAGCGTGACCGTCGAGCTCGGCTGGGAGGCACGGCCGCCGCGCGTGCGCCGGCGCACCGGGCAGAAGGGCGACTTCCTCTTCTGCGCGCAGTGGTTCCCCAAGCTCGGCGTCTACGAGACCGGCAACGGCTGGAACTGCCACCAGTTCCACGCCAACACGGAGTTCTTCGCCGACTACGGCACCTACGACGTGACGATCGACCTCCCGCAGCGCTACGCCGGGCGCATCGGCGCGAGCGGCGTCGAGGTGCTGCCCGAGGAACAGCAGGACGGCCGCGTGCGCGCGCGCTTCCTCGCGCCCTCGCTCGAGGACCGCGCGCGGGTCGACGGCACGGGCCGGCACCCGCGCGTGCACGACTTCGCCTGGACCGCGGATCCGCGCTACGTCGTCTACGAGAACACGTTCCGCTGGGCGGACTGGTCCGAGCGCTGGGAGCCCGAGGTCACGCGCACCGGGCTCGCGCTCAGCCGCGGGCGCGACGAACTCGCCGGCCGCGACGTGCGCGTGCGCGTGCTCCTGCGCCCCGAGCACGCGGACCAGGGCTGGCGCCACTTCGACGCCGCGTGCACCTCGCTCTTCTTCTACGGCCTCTGGTGGGGCACGTATCCCTACGAGCAGGTCACGGTCGTCGATCCGGCCTGGGGCGCGGGCGCGGCGGGCGGGATGGAGTACCCGACGCTCTTCACCGCGGGCTCGCGCATGTTCACGTTCCCGACGATGCGCTCGCCCGAGAGCGTCACGGTGCACGAGTGCGGCCACCAGTTCTGGTACGGCCTCGTCGGCAACAACGAGTTCGAGGCCGGCTGGCTCGACGAGGGCTTCAACACCTACACGCAGAGCGAGGCGATGAGCCGGCGCTACGGCCTGAACGCGGCGACGCGCGACTACGGCCCGTTCCCGATCGACGCGGTGCAGCTGGTCGAGCCCCAGACGCGCGGGCTGGCAGGCTGGCTCGCGCTGCGCGAGGGACCGCAGCTGTTCGGACGGAGCTGGAATCCGCTCGCTGCCGGCGGCCTGCTCGAGTTCTGGGCCGCGCAGCCGCTGCTCGCCGCCGCGCGCTGGCGCGACGATCCGCGCTCGGGCGATCGCAACGGCTACCTCGCCGACCCCGACAGCGACGTGGTCGACCGGCCGGGCTGGCTCTACGTCGACGCGTCGAGCTACCGCACGAACAGCTACCGCCGCACCGCGACGATGCTGCGCACGCTCTGCGGGCTCGTCGGCGAGTCGAAGTTCCAGCAGGGCATGCGCCTGTACTCCGAGCGCTGGCGCTACCGCCATCCGTACGCCGACGACTTCTTCGGCGCGTTCCAGGAGGGCGCGGGCGTCGACGTCTCGTGGTTCTTCGAGGACGCCTTCCGCTCGCGCGCGACGGTCGACTGGAGCCTCGAGGTCGCGCAGAAGTCCGCGAGCGAGGACCTGGGCTGGTTCCCCGCGGCCGACGGGAGCTGGGAGCGGCGCGACGCCAAGGCCCCGCCCGCGCCCGCGACGTGGATCCCCGAGGTGGTCGTGCGCCGGCGCGGCGAGTTCTCGCTTCCGCTCGAGCTCGAGCTCGGCTGGGACGACGGCACGAAGGAGACGCTGGTCTGGACGCGCGCGGAGATGCAGCGCCAGGCCTGGTGGAAGCCGCTCGCGGGCCGCGCGCCGAGCACGAAGAAGCTCGTCAGCGCCGTGCTCGATCCCTCGCAGCGCTACTGGCTCGATCTGGATCTCTCGAACAACCGCTGGTACGCCGAGCGCGACGAGCGCACGCCCGTGCGCTGGTCGGAACGCGTGCTGGCCCAGTCCGCGGCGCTCTTGCACTGGCTCGGCGGGGTGGGCGGCTGATGCGCTGGGCGCGCGCGATCGGGGCTGCGGGACGCAGCTGGCGCTGGTGGCTCGCCGCGGCCGCGCTCGAGTTCGCGCTCGCACTGCCCGCCGCGCTGGTCTGGCGCGAGTGGCTCGGCGGCGCGCTCGGCGGGCGCTACGAGCCGGGCGAGCTCTTCGCGAACCTCTCGACCAGCTTCCGCTTCGACCACCGCACCGCTCTCGCGCAGCTGAACGCGGAGACGGGCGCGTGGCTCTCCTTCGCCGCACTGCTCGCGATGCTGGCCGGGATGTTCTTCGCCGGCGGCTGGGCCGCGCTGGCCTTCGACGGCCGCGAGGACGAGGTGCTCGCGCGCGGCGGGGCGGGAGCGCGGCGCTTCTTCGGGCGCTACCTGCGCGTCTGGCTGGTGACGCTGCTCCTGCTCGCGCTGTGGACCTGGGTGATGTTCGAGGCGCCCTGGCAGCGCCTCGTCTACGACTGGATCCTGCGCCTGCCGCATTCCGACGGCGATCGCCTGGAGAACCTCGTCTCGGAATGGGGCGCGGTGATCGTGCGCGGCACGCAGGCCGTGCTGTACGCGCTCGGCGTGGCGCTGGTCCTGTGCTGCGCGGACTACGTGCGCCTGCGCATCGCCTGGCGCAACGCGCGCTGCGTGTGCTGGGAGTGGCTCGCCGCGCTGGCGATGCTCGTGCGGCGTCCCTGGCGCACGCTCGCGCCGCTCGCGATGCTCTTCGCGAGCGAGGTGCTGCTCGTCGCCGGTGCGTCCGTGGTCGCGCGCGAGCTCGAGGGCCGGCTGGGCGTCAACCGCGCCGGGCTCGGGACGGTCTGGGCGCTCGCGCTCCTGACCGCGCTGGTGCTGCTCGTGCGCTGCTGGCTGCGCGGCGCGCGCTACCACGCCGCGGCCGAGGTCGTCGCGCAGGACGTCGCGCCGCTGCCGCAGCCCTTCCTCTGGCGCCGGAGCGCCGCGCGCGATGGCGTCTGAGCGCGGCTTCCGCGTCGTGCGCGCCGGAGCAGCGGACGTCGAGGATTTCCTGCGCCTGCGCAGCGCGCTCTTCCAGGAGGTCGGACACACGACGCAGCCGATCCTCGGCTCGGCGCTCGAGGCGCCGACACGCGAGCGCTTCGCGCGGGGCGTGGGCTCGGGCGCGCTGTGCGTCTGGATCGCGCGTGCGGAGGGCGGCGAGGCGCTGGGCACGATCGCGATGCACGTGCGCGAGCTCCTGCCGACGCCGGCGAACCCCCGCGGCGACGAGGGCTACGTCGTCAGCGTCTACACGCGGCCGGCGTGGCGCCGGCGCGGCGTGGGCGCGGCGCTGCTGCAGGATCTGCTCGTCGAGGCGCGCAGGCTCGGGCTGGGAAGATTGCGCCTGCACACGAGCAGCGCCGGGAGACCGCTCTACCGGCGCTTCGGCTTCGAGGAGCACGCGGACAACCTGCAGCTGGTGCTGGCGGAACCGCGGCGCTGAGCGCGATCCGAGCTCGAGCTCGAAGCGCCGCGCTCACCCCGCCGCCAGCGACGCGCGGTGCAGGTCGAGCACGAGCCAGCCGTGGCGACGCGCGTGCTCGCGCAGCTGCGGATCGGGATCGACCGCGATCGGGTGCGTCACGCGCGAGAGCAGCGGCAGGTCGTTGTGCGAGTCGGAGTAGAAGAAGCTCGCCTCGAGCTCCGCGAGGCGCTGTCCGCGCGCGGCGAGCCAGCCCTCGAGCTTCGTGATCTTGCCCTCGCGGTAGCACGGCGGCCCGGCCAGGCGTCCGGTGAAGCGGCCGTGCAGCACCTCCGGCTCGCTGGCGATCAGGTGCGGGATGCCCAGCGCATCCGCGATCGGGCGCGTCAGGAACGAGTTCGTCGCCGTGATCAGCACGAGCTCGTGCCCGAAGGCCTGGTGCTCGCGCACCAGCGTGCGCGCGGAGCGCGAGAGTCGCGGCAGGATGCGCTCGCGCAGGAAGCGCTCGCGCCACTCGAGCAGCAGCGGGAGCGGCAGGCGCGCCAGCGGCTCGAGCTGGAAGCGGAAGAACTCGTCGATGTCGAGCGTGCCCGCGTGGTACTGCACGTGGAACTCGCGCGTGCGCTGCGCGTCCTGCGCGCCGTGCTCGGCGAGCAGCTCGCTCCATTCGATGTCCGTGTCGCCGTCGAAGAGCGTCTCGTCGAGGTCGAAGAGCGCGAGGAGCATCTGTCCCAAGCATAGCGCGAGGCGCCGGCGCGGGCAGGGGGCGGTGCAGTTTGCAGCCTGCAGGGATCCTCGCCGGCGCGGATCAAGCCGGGCGAAGGACGCGGCAAAGCGTCGGACACACAACGTGCATCGCAGCTTGCGTCGGGATTCACCGCGCGCCAACGCGGGAGACCTAGCGTGCGGCGGCCATCGAGCGGCCGGGCCCCGCGCCGCGTCTCGATGTCCTCTCCGACAGCGAACCCTTCAAGGAAACGACTCCCGATGCTCCTCCGGAACACCCTCCCTCTCGGCCTGGCCGTCGCCGCGGCGACGATCGCGCTCCCCGCAACCGTCCGCGCCAGCGGCGGCTTCACCGGCGTCGCCAGCGCCAACCCCAAGTCTCCCGGCACGTCCGTGCCCAACGCGTTGACGCACGAGCTGATCGAATACCGCCTCGCGCAGGGCTCGACGAAGATCGAGAACGGCACGAGCGCGATCCCGTTCTTCGGGTACCGCGGCGACGGGCCGCTGCTGCCGCCGCCGGGCGCGGTGCAGTCGCCCGGCAACAACGTCGAGGCGACCAAGACCGAGCCCGACAAGAACACCTACCTCGTGCTGCCGAACCAGGTCGGGCCCGACGCGAGCTACGACTACGGCACGCACTTCCTCTATCAGGGCCACGAGACCGGCGGCCTGGGCTACATCACGCGCATCAACCTCGACGCCGATGCCGCGCACCGCGTGACGCTGCTCGCGACGCAGGACACGCTCGGCAACAACCTGCCGGTCTTCGACGGTTCGACCTGGAATCCGTTCTGCCGCCGGCTGCTGTTCACCTTCGAAGGCGGTTCGAGCGGCGGCGTGTGGCAGGCGACGGTCGGCTACCCCTCGATCGTGCAGGACATCTCGGGCTACCTCGGCCGAGGCGGCTACGAAGGCATCCAGAACGACGGCGAGGGCAACCTCTACATCGTCGAGGACGTCGGCGGTGCGAGCGGGAGCGTCAACACCCACGCCAAGCAGCCGAACAGCTTCGTCTACCGCTTCGTCCCGACCAACACCGCCGACCTGACCCAGGGCGGCCGCCTGCAGGCGCTGCAGGTGATCTCGCTCGCGAACCCCGGCCAGCCGATCGTGTTCCACGCCGGCCAGGCCGACGCGGACATCCTCTCGCAGGACGTCGCGGACCTGCACACCTACGGCCTGAGCTTCGTCACGCACTGGGTGACGATCCACGACACGGCGATCGACGGGACCACGCCCTTCAACGCCAACGCGCTGGCCAAGGCCGCGCTCGCGACGCCCTTCAAGCGGCCGGAGAACGGCGTCTTCCGTCCCGGCACGAACTTCAGCGAGTTCTACTTCACCGAGACCGGCGACACGAACGCGCTGACGGAGGCGGGCGTGCAGCACGGCGGCTTCGGCGCGATCCTGGTCTGGACGAAGAGCGTGGGCTCGGCCACGGACGGCACGCTCGCGCTCGTCTACCGTGGCGACCTCGGCCACACGGGCCTCGACAACATCGCCTTCTGGGACGCCGATCAGTTCGTCACGGGAGAGGACGCTGGTGACACGCTGCACGCGCAGCGCAACGCGCTCGACTCGGCCTTCGTGCTCGACGCGAGCGTCAACTACGGCGCGGCCGGAGCTCCCGCGCCCGTGCGGCTCCTCGCGCAGGGCCGCGATCCCGCGGCGACGCTCGACGCGGGCCTCTCCGGCGTCGGCGGCAACGGCTTCCAGAACGAGGGCGACAACGAGATCACCGGCATCCACGTCTCCGACGGCAACCCGCGGCTCAACGGCGTGCTGGGCGCGACGATCCCGACGCCGTTCGCGAACGGCTGGCGCGCGTTCTACACGCAGCAGCACGGCGAGAACTCCGTCTTCGAGCTCCTGCCGAACCCGCACTGAGCGCGGAGCGAGGTCCGCTCGCGCGGCGAGCGAACCGCGCTCCCGACCGGGCCCAGCCTCCGCATGCGGGGAGGCCGGGCCCGGCGACTTCGCGGGCCGGGCTCGCTACGCTCGGACGCACGCCATGAGCCACCTCACCCTGCTCGCCGACGCCGAGCTCTACGCCCCCGAAGCCCTCGGCCGCCGTTCGCTGCTCGTCGCGGGCGAACGCATCGTCTGGATCGGCGAGGACGCACCCGCACTGCCGCGCGAGCTCGGCTGCGAGACCGTAGACCTCGGCGGCGCGCGCGTGATCCCCGGCCTGATCGACAACCACGCGCACATCACCGGCGGCGGCGGCGAGATGGGGATGCGCAGCAAGGTGCCCGCGGTGCCGCTCTCGCGCTTCACGCGCGGCGGCGTCACGAGCGTGATCGGCGTGCTCGGCACCGACGACACGACGCGCACGACCGGCGAGCTGCTCGCGCGCGCGCGAGCGCTGCACGAGGAAGGGCTCTCCGCCTGGTGCCACACCGGCGGCTACCACGTGCCGCCGACGACGCTGACCGGCAGCGTGCGCGGCGACATCGTGCACCTGGAGCGCTGCATCGGCATCGGCGAGGTCGCGATCAGCGACCACCGCTCGAGCCAGCCGACGCTCGACGAGCTCCTGCGCCTGGCGGCCGACGCGCACGTGGCGGGCCTGATGACGGGCAAGGCGGGCGTCTTGCACCTGCACGTCGGCGACGGGGCGCGCGGGCTCGAGCTCGTGCGGCGCGCGCTCGAGACCAGCGAGATCCCGCCGCGCACGTTCCACCCGACGCACGTCAACCGCAAGCGGCGCCTCTTCGACGAGGCGCTGCTGCTCGTGCAGCACGGCTGCGCGATCGACGTGACGGCGTATCCGATCGACAAGGGCGAGGATGCCTGGAGCGCGGAGGACGCCTTCGAGCGCTTCCACGAGGCGCGCCTGCCGAAGGAGCGCCTGACGGTCAGCACCGACGGCGGCGGCTGCCTGCCGCAGTTCGACGAGCACAAGCGCATCGTCAAGATGGACGTCGGCGACCCGGCCATGCTCGCGCGCCTCGTGCAGAACCTCCTCGCGCGCGGACACGAGCTCGAGGAGGTGCTGCCCTGCGTCACCAGCAACGTCGCGGCGCTCTACCGCCTGCCGGGCAAGGGCCGACTCGCGGTCGGCATGGACGCCGACCTCGTCGTGCTCGACGAGCGGGGCGCGGTGCGCGACGTGCTCGCACGCGGCGTCTGGCACGTGCGCGGCGGCCAGCCGCTCGTGCGCGGCCTCTTCGAGTAGCGCCGCCCCAATCCCCGAACATCCGTGCCCGCTACGGTTTTCCATCGAACATCCGTGCCCGCTACGGTTTTCCATCGATCTCCGCGGCGCGGAGCGGACGAGGAGCGCGGCGGTCGCGTCACGCGGGGTGCGGGGGCGGGCGCGATCGATGGAAAACCGTAGCGGGCACGGATGTTCGGGTATCTTCCCCGGCATGGCGCCCTGGTCCGTTCTCGCTCCGCTGACTCCGCTCGCTCCGCTGACTCCGCTCGCTCTGCTCTCCACGCTCGTCCTCCCGCCAGCGCAGGACAAGCCTGCCGCGAGCCCCGCACCCGAACAGCCCTCGAGCGCCGTCCCCGAAGGCCAGGTCTGCGGCCTGGGCAAGGCCTTCCACGCCGGCCGCCGCGCCGCGCTCGAGAGCGCGCTGGGGGAGAAGGGCGTCGTCTTCGTGCGCGGGATGCCCGACACGCGCGACTACTCGCGCTTCGAGCAGGACAAGACCTTCTGGTACCTGACCGGCGTCGAGAGCCCCGACGCCTCGCTGCTGATCGACCTCGCGAGCAGGCGCGAGATCCTCTTCCTGCCCAAGGGCTCGAAGTCGAAGGAGCTCTGGGAGGGCGAGCTGTGGGACGCCTCCGACGCGTGGGTGCCCGCGCTGACCGGCTTCGCCGAGGTCAAGTCCAACGGCGAGCTGCTCGACACGCTGCGCGCCCTCGCGCCGAAGGACGCGACCGTGTGGACCAGCCTCGCGCCGCACGTCGAGCTCGCCGGCTGCGTCGACCGCGCCATGCCTGCCGACCGCGGGCAGGAGCGCGATCCGCTCGACGGTCGCACGAGCCGCGAGTCGGCGCTCAAGAAGCACCTCGAGGAGACCTTCGGCGTCGTCGTGCGCGATCTCGCGCCCGCCCTCGACGAGCTGCGGCGCGTCAAGACGCCCGAGGAGATCGAGGCACTGCGCCGCGCGGGCCGTTCGGGCGCGCTGGCGATGATCGAGGCGATGCGCTCGACCCGGCCGGGCCTGGGCGAGTGGCAGCTCGACTCGCTGATGAGCTTCGTCCAGCGCCGCGAGGGCGCGCGCGGACCGGCCTACCACGCGATCGTCGGGTCGGGGCCGAACGCGCTGGCGCTGCACTACTCGGCCAGCTCGCGCGTGCTGCGGCCCTCGGAGATGCTGCTGATCGACTACGCGCCCGAGTTCGACCACTACGACTGCGACATCACGCGCTCCTGGCCGACCGACGGCGTCTGGACGCCGCGCATGGTCGAGATCTACGACGCCGTGCTCGAGGCGCAGAAGGCGGGCATCGCCGTCGCGAAGCCGGGCGCGACGATGCGCGAGGTCGAGCAGGCCTGCCGCAAGGTGCTGGGCGAGCGCGGCCTGGGCAAGCTGATGCCGCACGGCGCCTGCCACTACATCGGCATGGAGGTGCACGACGTCGGCGACGGCGCGAAGCCCTTCGTCCCCGGCGTCGCGTTCACGGTCGAGCCGGGCGTCTACGAGCGCGCGAGCGGCATCGGCGTGCGCATCGAGGACGTGGTCGTGATCACCGAGACCGGCTGCGAGGTCGTCAGCGCGCTCGTGCCCAAGGAGCGCGAGGCGATCACGCGCCTGGTGCAGTCGACCGGCCTCCTGGATCGCGACGATCCGGAGCTCAGCCGGCTCGTTCCCGGCCTGGGCGGGTCGTCCGGGCGCTGAACGGCGGGAAAAGCGTTCCGCTTCGGCCGTCCGGGCCTTCGGTTCTCGAGACCCGCGCGCCGATGAGGCCCCACATGAGGATGGCGCCCCGCGGTTCGTGGGACCTCGGGGCGCATGGTCTTTGGACCTTCCGTGTCGGGCTGATTCGCAACTTGGTCCAGCAACGCACCCGACCGGCTTCCTCCGCGGACCTTCCCACTCTTCGACGACGCGCAAGCGCCGGCGGGAGCACCCGGAAGGTCCGCTTTCTTCCTCCTCGAGCTCGCGCTCGACGCCCGGACTGTGCGCAAGCGCGTGCGACGAGTCCAGGATCTCGAGCTCGCGCGACTGCGCGCTTCCCATCCGCGGGAGAATCCCTACAATCCGCGCCCCCATGGCCACGCTGAAGGATCTCTCCGCACGCGCGCAGGAGCTCGAAGCGCGCTTCGAACAGCTCAAGGAGAGTCTTTGACTTCGCTGCGTGTGAGAAGCGGCTGAGGGAGATCGAGGAGCTCCAGGGCGCGCCCGACTTCTGGAGCAACTCGGGCAAGGCGCAGACGATCGTCGCCGAGGCCAAGCACGTGCGCTCGGTGGTCGAGCCCGTGCGCCAGCTCGCCTCCGAGTTCGAGGAGGCCGGCATCCTGGCCGAGATGGGCGCGAGCGACGGCGAGGCACAGGTGCTGCCCGAGATGGAGGCGCTCCTGCCGCGCATCGAGGCCGGCATCGAGAAGCTCGACTTCCGCGTCATGCTCGGCGGCCCGCAGGACCACTGCGGCGCCTACATCCAGTTCGCGGCCGGCGCGGGCGGCGTCGACGCCTGCGACTGGGCCGGCATGCTGCTGCGCATGTACGTGCGCTGGGCCGAGCGCAAGGGCTTCAAGGTCAGCGAAGTCGACCGCCAGGACGAGCCCGAGGGCGGCATCCGCTCGGCGATGCTCGAGATCGCGGGCGACTACGCCTTCGGCTACCTCAAGGCCGAGATCGGCGTGCACCGCCTCGTGCGCATCAGCCCCTTCGACAGCCAGGCGCGCCGCCACACGGCCTTCGCCTCGGTCGACGTCACGCCGCTGCTCGACGACACGATCCTGATCGAGATCAAGGACGCGGACGTGGAGATCGAGACGATGCGCTCGGGCGGCGCCGGCGGCCAGAACGTCAACAAGGTCGAGACGGCCGTGCGCCTGCGGCACATCCCCTCGGGCATCGTGATCCGCAGCTCGAGCCAGCGCAGCCAGCTCAAGAACAAGGAGCTCGCCTTCAAGCTGCTGCAGGCGAAGCTCCTGGCGATGAAGGAGGCCGAGCGCGACGCGGAGCTCTCCAAGCTCTACGGCCAGAAGGGCGAGATCGCCTTCGGCAGCCAGATCCGCTCGTACGTGATGCATCCCTACCAGATGGTCAAGGACCACCGCACCGACTACGAGAAGGGCAACATCGCCGACGTGCTCGACGGCGGGATCGACGGCTTCATCGAGGCCTACCTGCGCGCGCACGGCGGCGTGCGCAAGTAGAGCGCGTCGCACGCGAGCCTGCGTGCGCAGGCAGCGCGGACACGACGGCGTGCACGAGCGGCGCGCGCTGGAGCGCGCCGAATGCGCTCAGTACCCCAGCGCCTCGATGTCCTGCAGCGCGCCGCGGCCGCTGCCGCGCGCGACCGGCGGACGCGGGGCCTTGGCGAGGTTCTCGCGCAGGCGTCGCTGCCAGTCGGACTTGTTCTGCCCCTGCAGCGGGAAGACGTTCTCGAGCTCGAGCGGGTCGCTCTGCAGGTCGTACATCTCGAACACACCGCTGCGCGCGCCCAGCTGCAGCTTGAAGCGCACGTCGCGGATCGCGAAGCAGGTCTCGGGTGCCTCGGGCGGGTAGGTCTCGGCCTCGAGTTCGACGCGCGCGGGGTTGAGCAGCGAGGTGCCCTCCATGCCGGGCATCGCGCGCACGCTGGCCAGCTCGAGCAGCGTGGGGGCGACGTCGATCTGGCGCACGATCCAGGCCCGCGAACGGGCCAGGAGCGGCGCGCGCTCGTCGTCCTTGGCGGGCTTGATCAGGAGCGGCACGTGCAGCGTCTCGTCGTAGAGGTTGGCCGCGCGCCCGAGGTGCCCGTGCTCGCCCAGCGCCTCGCCGTGGTCGGAGGTGACGATCAGCAGCGTGCGCTCGTAGAGGCCCTGGCTCTTGAGCCGGCCGATCACGTCGCCGATCGCGCGGTCGACCTCCTCGACCT
Source organism: Planctomycetota bacterium (assembly GCA_044229935.1). GTDB lineage: Bacteria > Planctomycetota > UBA1135 > UBA1135 > JADJLZ01. The sequence goes on from JBGASC010000021.1 coordinate 37,287, forward strand.
CGAGGCGGTAGCGCTTGCGGCTCTTCTCGAGCGAGGGCGCGTCGTGGATCCAGCCCGAGATCGAGCACTCGACCGCGGTCTTGCCGGGGTTCTCGATCGCGATCACGAAGTCCTTGCCGGCATCGCGCGCGTTGCCGCGCTCGTAGCTCGCGGGCAGGACGCGGCCCTGCGCGGTGGTGGCGCCGAAGCGCCGCACGTGCATCTCGCTCTTGGAGTGCAGCGTGAAGCGCGTGCGTCCGGGCGGGAGCTCGAGCGTGCGCTCGTAGAAGCAGCTGTCGGCGATCGAGAGCGTCTCCGCCTCCGCGCCGTCGCGCAGGAGCTGCGCCTCGACCGCCTCGCGGCCGTGGGCCTCGAAGGGCTCGCGCGGCTCGGTGAACTGCAGCATCGCGAACCAGGGGTGGTCGCCGGCCTTGCTGAGGAAGTTCCCGAAGTGCTTGACGACCTGTCCCGCGGGCTCCGTCTCGTGCTGCGGGCCATGGAACTCGGAGAAGCCGCGGTCCAGGCCGGTGCCCGGCGCGTCCAGGCGCAGCGTGCCCAGTGCGACCGCGCCGAAGGTGCGGTAGCCGCGCTTCTGCATCCACTCCGGGAGCAGCGCCACGTCCTCGCCGACGGGCTGGCCGTTGCCCAGCACGCCGTGGTCGTGCGGCAGGCGCGCGCTGAGCAGCGAGGCGACCGCCGGTGCGGAGACGGGCGAGTGGCTGAAGCAGTTCTGGAAGCTCACCCCTTCGCTCGCCAGGCCCTGCAGGTTGGGCGTCGAGGGCGCGCCCGGCGAGCGGCTGAGCGCGTCGTAGCGCAGGCTGTCGACGACGATCAAGAGCACGTTGGACTCCGCGCCGCCCTGGAACAGGAAGCAGGCGGGGGCGCAGGCGAGCGCGAGCGCGCTCGCGGCGATCAGCAGGGTACGGAGTCGCAAGGCGGGTCGTGGGGTAAGGGGTGGGACCAGCGGTTTTTCGCCTCGCGTGGCCCATTGCCTTGAGCGCGGCGCCGTGGTCCAACGGATGCCGCGGACGCGGCCGTGGAACTCCCGAAGAAAGTTCCCGACACGGCCCGCCGCGGAGCCGGACATGGACGCACGTACACCGCACCCGCACTTCGACGATCGTGGCGCGCTCTCCTGGCACACGCGCTGGAAGGATGCGCAGGCCGAGGCACGCACGGCGCACAAGCTGATCTTCGTGGAGCTCGGCCGCGAGGCCTGCGGCCAGTGTCGCACCTTGGTGCAAGCCGTCGTGCCGCGGCCCGACGTCGCGCCGCTCCTGCAGAAGCACTTCGTCGCGCTCGCCGCCGACGCGGACGACTGCGAGGACGAGGTGCAGGGCCTGGCGGAGAACCTGCAGGACGCCGAGATGCTGCCCTTCGTGCTCTTCGCCGACGCCGAGGGGCGCTTCCTCGGCGGCAGCTCGGGCGTGGTCGCGCCGCAGCGCTTCGTCGAGATGCTGCAGAAGCTCGTCGCGCCGCGCGGGTGAGCACGCGGGAGCTCTGCGTGCTGCTTGGGCGTGCCCGGGCGCGGCGGTAGACTGCGCGTTTCCAGGGAGTCGAACCATGTCCCAACGCATCCAGCGCGCCCTCGTCAGCGTCTCCGACAAGACCGGCATCGAGAACTTCGTGCGCGCCCTGATCCAGCACGGCGTCGAGGTGCTCTCGACCGGCGGAACCTTCGCCGCGCTGCGCAAGGCGGGCCTCGCCGTGCGCGAGGTCTCCGACTACACGGGCTTCCCCGAGATGATGGACGGGCGCGTCAAGACGCTGCACCCCAAGGTGCACGGCGGCATCCTCGCGCTGCGCGACGACGAGCGCCACCTCGGCGCGATGCGCGAGCACGGCATCCAGCCGATCGATCTCGTCGTGGTCAACCTCTACCCCTTCGAGGCCACCGTCGCGAAGAGCGGCATCACGCGCGCCGAGGCGATCGAGCAGATCGACATCGGCGGGCCCTCGATGGTGCGCTCGGCCGCGAAGAACCACCGCTACGTGGGCATCGTCACCGACCCGGCCGACTACGGGCGCGTGCTCGACGAGCTGGCGAAGAACGGCGGCGTGCTCTCCGACGACCTCAAGCGCGAGCTCGCCGCCAAGGCCTTCGGTCTCACCGCGCGCTACGACGCGGCGATCGCGCGCTGGATGTTCGAGGCCGAGCAGAAGGACGGCAAGGCGCAGAGCGCGTATCCGCCGAGCTTCTCGCTCGCCGGCGTCAAGGTCGACGAGCTGCGCTACGGCGAGAACCCGCACCAGACCGCCGCGCTCTACCGCCAGAGCGGGACGGGCGAACCCTGCATCGCCGCGGCGCGCGTGCTCAACGGCAAGCAGCTCTCGTACAACAACCTGGTCGACCTCGACGCGGCGCTGGCGCTCGCGAAGGAGTTCGACGCGCCCTTCGTGTGCGTGATCAAGCACAACAACCCCTGCGGCGCGGCCGCCGCGGGCACGATCGCCGCGGCGCTCGAGCAGGCCTGGGCCGGCGATCCGCTCTCGGCCTTCGGCAGCGTGCTGGCCTTCACGCGAGCGCTCGACCTCGCCTCGGCGCAGTACCTCGTCGGCGGCAACCGCTTCGTCGAGGCGATCGTCGCGCCGGGCTTCGACGCGGACGCGCTCCAGCTGCTGGTCGAGAAGCCCAAGTGGGGCAAGAACGTGCGCCTGCTCGAGATCGGCGACTACCACGCCGGCCAGCGCGACGCGCGCGACTTCGAGCTCAAGAAGCTCGTCGGCGGATTCCTGCTGCAGGGCCGCGACCTCGAGGCCGTCGATCCGGCGCAGTGCAAGGTCGTGACCAGGCGTGCGCCCAGCGCGGAGGAGCTCGCCAGCCTCGACTTCGCCAACAAGGTCGCCAAGCACGTCAAGTCGAACGCGATCGTGCTCGCCAAGGGCACGCGCGTGCTCGGCGTCGGCGCGGGACAGATGAGCCGCGTCGACTCGGTGCGCCTGGCCGTGCACAAGGCCGGCACGCAGGCGCGCGGCAGCGTGCTGGGATCCGACGCGTTCTTCCCCTTCCCCGACGGCGTGCAGCTCGCGCTCGACGCGGGCGTGACGGCGATCCTGCAGCCGGGCGGATCGGTCAAGGACCCCGAGGTGATCGCCGCCTGCGACGCGGGCGGCGCCGCGATGGTCTTCAGCGGCGTGCGGCACTTCCGGCACTGAGCGTGACGCGCGTCGGTCCGCTGGCGCCGACGTGCACGTCGCGAAGCAGGATCTCGAGCTGGTTGCCCGCGAGGCGCACGAGATCGCAGGTGCCGACGGGTGTCCTGCCCGAGAGGAGGAACTTCACATCGTTCGGCTTCTTCTCGCGCGGTGCGCGCGGCGCCTCGTGCAGGGGGACATAGAGCACGCTCTCGTCGCCGAGCACGAAGCGCGCGTGCACGGAACGCTTGTCGATGTCCAGGCGCATCGAGGAACAGGCGAGCTCGCCGTCGAGCTCGAGCGTCTTGGGTGCGAGCTCGTTCGTGCCTTCGGCGAGCGTGACGCGCACGAGGCGACGGTACGTCGGTCGGCCGTACTCGCCGTGTGCTTCGAGCACGAGCAGGTGCGCGCCCGGATCGCCGGCCTGGAGCCGGATCGGCCAGCGCTCGAGCTTCGCTTCGTCAGCGAGATCGGCGCAGCAACCGAGTCGGTAGAGGCGTGCCGTGACCTGCGCGTCTTCCGCAGGGCTCGCGAGCTCGAGCTCGATCGTCCTCAGCCTGCGCAACTCCTCGCGCACCACGGACCGCGGCGAGCCATCGAGCTCGAGGTGCTGCGGGGCATCGCGCGGGCCCTGGTACGGACGCGTCAGCACGTAGGTGCCAGCCGGCAAACAGTCGAACTCGACGGGGGCGTCTTCCGCACCAGCCCGCGCCTCGACGTGAAGGCCGTTCTCTCCCCAGAGCGAGAGCACGCGCTCGCGCTCGAGCTCCGGCGCATGCGGCCAGCGGATCTCCGCCCGCGACGCAGGCGCGAGCTTCAGCACGATCGGCGCCCGTTCGTGCGTGTCCTCCACGACCACGGGAGCGCTCGTGACGGCACCCTCGGGGTCGTGCCGCGCGACGAGCACGTATTCGCCTGGTCGTTCCACCGCGAAGACGAACGCGCCGTCGCGGTCGGTCTCCACCTCTCCGCGCAGCCATCGACAGCGCTCCGGAGCGATGCCGCAGCCCAGGCGCGCCTCGCACTCGCGCGCTCCAGGAACGAGCGTCTGCGCACAGACAATCGCGTCCGCGACGGGCACGCCCTCGTGCTCGACGCGCCCGACGATCGATGCGTAGCACGAGAGCACGAGCTCGGCGCGGCTCTCGCCGTTCTCCGGCGCGGGGAAGGCCGCGACCGCGTCGCCGAACGAGGTCGAGTGCACGCGGATCGTGCCGCGGAACGGGCGGATCGCGCACGCGAAGGTGCCGTCCTCGCTCGCGAGCGAGGGGATCATCGTCGCTGGCGCGGCGCCGAGGGCGTACTCGAGGTCCAACCTCTGCAGGGTCGTGACGGGACGCAAGCGCGCGTTGCGCACGGTGAACACCAGCCGATCGCCCTCGATCGGCTGCGCGCGCGGAGCGGAGTTCCTCGTGCCGGCGGGAGCCTGTGGCGCAGGAACCGCCGCGCGCTCGGAGGGCTTCGCGCGAGCCGCGGCGCCGCGCGAAGCGCCCTGCGGCTTCGCGCTCGCATCGGGCTCGGGCTCAGCCGCGTCCAGACGCTCCTCGACACGCGAGGCCGCGACCGGCATCGCTTCCGCGCGCGGGACAGGCTGCGTGCGCAGCAGCGGACCCGAGAACGCCAGCCACGTCGCCGCGAGCGCGAGCAGCAGCGCGAGGGCGAGCGCGATCCGGGTTCGGGCGGGGAGAGCCATGCGGGCGCACGAGACTAGCCTCGTGCGTCCCGCGGGTAACCCGGACTACTTCTGCGCCGCGGCCGGCAGCGCCTGGGCGGTCGTCGCGGGCGGGTGCACGAGGCCCGCGTAGTGCACCTCGTCCAGCCAGCCGTACATCGTCTCGATCGACGTGACCAGGCCCATGTGCGGCACGACCGTCGGGCGCAGCGTGCCGTGCGTGTAGATCTTCGAGAAGATGCCCATCAGCTCGTGCGTGCGCGCATCGAAGATCCCGCCGCCGGAGTTGCCGATGTACGTGGGCGCGCTGATCATCCAGTAGCGCGTGCCGTCGACGACGTGGTCGGTGTCGGCGATCTCGCCGAAGGTCGGGATCGGGTCGTTCCCGAGCGGGCAGCCGACCGCGTAGACCTGGTCGAAGATGCGCGCGCCGTTGAGGCGTTCGCGCGTGGCGATGCGCGCGCCCCACTCGACCTTGTGCGTGCTGTCGAGCTGCAGGAGCGCCGTGTCCAGGCCCGGATCGAAGCGCAGCACGCTGGCCGTCTCGCTCTGGATCTCGTGGTCGGGCCCGTAGATCGTCACCGGCACGGGAGTGGTCGGGTGCTCGGGGTCCTTCTCGATGTCGCGCACGACGTGCCAGGCGGTGACGATGTACGTGCGCCAGTCCTGCGTGCCCGCGACCGGCTCGGAGGCGAGCAGCACGCCGCTGCCGACGGTGTCCTCGCCGGAGAGCTGCACGACCGGCGCGACGAGCTCGCGCCACATGCGGTCCTCGTCGCGCGCCAGGCCCTGCTCGACGCTCGAGACCTCGTTCTTGGTCGTCTGTGCGAGGCCGAGCGCCTTCTCGGCGAGCTCGGCCAGCTGCCGGCACTGCTGGTCGAGGTTCTGCTGCACCTCGCCGACGCGCGTGGCGAAGATCGACTCGATCTTCTGCGGCGTCTCGCGCTGCGTCTCCTCCCAGTCGGCGAGGCGGCACTTCTGCTCGCCGAGGTCGGCGGCGGCGTCGCGCAGCTCGCGTTCGAGGCCGGAGAGGCGCGCCTGCATCACGCTGGTGCGCTGGCCGTCGCGGCGCAGTTCGCCGATCGCGTCCAGGGCCCGGGTGACGCGCTCCTCGATCTCCTGCAGCGTGCCGCGCATGCGGCTGACCTGCGCGGGATCGACGCGCGGCGTCTCTTCGAGGCGCGCGACGCGGCGGTGGACATCCTGGAGGGTGAGGGCGGCGCCGCCGGCGGCGAGTCCGAGGGAGAGGAAGACCCAGAAGCGATGCATGGTGTTGTCGTCGGGCCCGCGCAGGAGACGTGCACTTCGGCCCGCGCTCGTTGTCGGCCCGCGCCCCGGGCGAACTGAGACCAAGCGGGAAATCCGTGCCGGTGGCGCGCGCGGCCCGTGCGGAGACGGGCTCCCGGCCTCTCAGTGCTGCGGACGCGCGTCGAGGATGCGCACCTCGCGGATGCGGTCGCCGACCTCGATCGCGTCGAGCACGTCCTGGCCCGAGACGAGCTGGCCGAAGAGCGTGTAGCGGCCGTCCAGGTGCGGCGTCTCGCGGTGCGTGACGAAGATCTGGCTGCCGCCGCTGTCGGGATCCTCGTTGCGCGGCATGCCCAGCGAGCCGCGCACGAACTTGCGCGGCGTGAACTCCGCGGGCAGCGGAGCCGCGTCCCAGGTCTTGCCGCCGTTGCCGTCGCCGCGGTAGTCGCCGCCCTGCACCACGAAGTCGGGCACGACGCGGTGGAAGAGCAGGTTCGCGTAGTAGCCGCTGCGCGCGAGCTCCAGGAAGTTGTGCACGTGCAGCGGCGCCTCGTCGGGGAAGAGCTCGAAGACCATCGATCCGCGCGTGGTCAGGACCTCGACGCGCGGGTTGGAGGCGAAGGCGTGCACGTCGGCGACCTGCGTGCGCCGCCGCGTCGGATCGCGGCGCGCGGACGCGGCGCGGTCGTGGAAGCGCTCGTGGTCGAGCTTGCGCGCCTTCGCGTTGACGAAGCGCTCGGGATCGGCGACGCCCAGCGCGATCAGCGCGCCGGCGCGCTCGCTGCCGATCTTGGCCGCGTTCTCGAGCAGCCCGGCCTTGAGCTCGGCCGCGATGTCCCCGCTGGCGCGGCGCCAGCAGGCCTCGAGCGCGGCGAGGTCCGATTCGCGCGATCCCTCGCGCAGCGCCTCGACCGCGCCCAGGGCGAGGCCGTTGTCGCCGCTCTCGACGAGCTCGAGCAGGCGCGCGCGCGCAGGCTCGGTCGCGTGCTTGCCCAGGCCCTCGATGGCGAGACCCGCCACGCGCAGGTCCGCGTCCCTGGAGAGCGCGAGCAGCAGCGGCACGGCCAGCGCGTCGGAGAGCTCCGCCGCCGCCGCCGCCGCGCCGGCGCGGATCAGCGCGTCCTTGTCGATGCGGCGCAGCTCGAGGTCGGGCGCGGCCTCGTCGTGCACGAGCTTCGCGCCGGCGACGATCGCGGCCGCACGCACGTTGGCCGAGGTGTCGACGCGCGCCTTCTCGATCAGCGGCAGGACTCGCTCGCGCGCGTCGGCGAAGCTGCCCAGCGCCTCGAACAGCGCGCGTCGCACGTGCGCGCTGGGGTGCTCGACCAGCGCGGCGAGGGCGTCGAGCGCCTGCGCGTCGGGATGCTTGCCGAGCGCGACGAGCGCCTCGCAGACCACGCGCCAGTCGTGGTCGCCCAGCGCCGCGGCGAGCTTGCGCGCGCTGCCGGCGTCGGCGCCGAGGCTGCCCAGACCCTGCGCGGCCATCAGGCGCACGCGCGGATCCAGGTGCGCGAGGCCGGCGTGGAAGAGCTCGCGTGCGCCCGCGCACTTGCGCCGTCCGAGCGTGAACGACGCGCGCCAGAGGCACTCGGCGTCCTTCGCGAGCTGCACCTCGCCCGCGCGGAGCACGAGCTCGCTGTCGACCTTGCCCGCGTCGGCGGCGTCGGTCTTCCAGCGCGAGGGCCCGATCCACGCCTCCTGCCGCACGCGTGCGTCGACGTCGCCCAGCGCCGCGAGCACGGCGGCGTGCGTGCGCGGATCGTCGATGCGGCTGGCGGCCTCGACGAGCAGCGCGCGCACGCTCGCGTCGGTCTCGTCGGTCTTCAGCCGCGCGACGAGTGCAGCGGCCGAGGACGGATCGCCGCGCTCGCCGAGCGCGAACGCCGCCGCGGCGCGCACGCGCGGGCTCGCGTCGTCGAGCGCTCCGACGAGCGCGCTGGTGACGCTGCCCGCGAACTCGGGGAAGGCCAGTCGACCGAGCGCGGTCGCGGCGCGCGTGCGCACCGGCTCGTCGCCTTGCGCCAGCTGGAACTGCAGGAAGCCCTCGCCGTCGCTGCGCGCGGCTTCGTAGCGCAGGATCGAGGTCAGCGGATCCTGCACGACCGCGTTCGGACCCAGCGGCGGGTTCGGAACGGCCTGGCGCCGCGCGCCGCCGTCGGCGGAGGGACGCTCGAGCCCGCCCTGCTCCCAGAGGGCCTTGCACGAGCTGAGGGAGGCGAGCAGGACGGCCGCGAGGGCCGTGCGCGGGCGGGGCGTGGGCATGGGATTGGCTCGGATGGGGCCGCCTTCATACCATGAAGCGCTGCTGCGGCCCCGTCCGGGTCGCGCGGAGGCCCACCATGCCCATCGCCACCATCCCCGAGATCCTGGTCGAGCTCCAGGCCGGCCGGATGATCATCCTCGTCGACGACCCCGGCCGCGAGAACGAGGGCGACCTCGCCATGCTCGCCGAGAAGGTCACCCCCGAGGCGATCAACTTCATGGCGCGCGAGGGCCGCGGCCTGGTCTGCATGCCGCTCGACCCGTCGATCTGCGAGCAGCTCGACCTCGGCCCGCAGACGCCCTCGAACACGAACAAGATGGGCACGGGCTTCACGGTCTCGATCGAGGCGGCCCACGGCGTGACGACCGGCATCAGCGCCCGCGACCGTGCGCACACGATCCGCGTCGCCTGCCGGCCCGAGGCCGCGCCCAAGGACCTCGCCCGCCCCGGCCACGTCTTTCCGCTGCGGGCGCGCGAGGGCGGCGTGCTCGTGCGCGGCGGCCAGACCGAGGGCATCGTCGACCTCGCGCGCCTCTGCGGAGCGCGCCCGGCCGGCGTGATCTGCGAGATCATGCGCGACGACGGCACGATGGCGCGCATGCCCGATCTGGAGGCATTCGCCGAGCGTCACCAGCTCAGGATCTGCACGATCGAGAGCCTGATCGCCTGGCGCCGCGCCAACGAGCGCCTGATCGAGCCGCTCGAGCTCGACGTGCCGCTGCCGACGCGCTTCGGGACGTTCCGCGCGCACATGTTCCGCTCGAAGGTCGACGGCAAGGAGCATGTCGCGCTCAGCCTGGGCATGCCCGATCCGGGCCTGGACGGCCTGCGCCCGGGCCTGGAGGACAACGTCTGGGTGCGCGTGCACTCCGAATGCCTGACCGGCGACGTGTTCCACTCGCTGCGCTGCGACTGCGGGCCGCAGCTGGAGCAGGCGCTCGAGATCCTGGGCAAGAAGGAGCGCGCCGTGCTGGTCTACATGCGCCAGGAAGGGCGCGGCATCGGGCTCGAGGCCAAGCTCAAGGCCTACCGCCTGCAGGACACCGGCCTGGACACCGTCGAGGCCAACGAGAAGCTCGGCTTCCCGGCCGACCTGCGCGAGTACGGCCTGGGCGCGCAGATCCTGCAGTACCTCGGCGTGCGGCGGATGACGCTGCTCACGAACAACCCCAAGAAGATCGCGGGCCTGCACGGCTACGGGCTGGAAGTGCTCGACCAGCAGCCCCTGCGGACCACGCCCAACTCCAACAACGTCAGGTACTTGCGCACGAAGCGCGACAAGCTCGGACACCGCCTGGAGGACGTCGAGGGGCGACTCTCGCGCAACGAAGGGCGGGAATAGGATCACGGCCCGGCCGTCCCTAGCGCCGACATGCGACCCCGGCTCATGGAAGACGCGGCCCCCGACGACACCTGCCTGGTCCAGGAAGCCCTGAACGGAAATCAGGCTTCCTTCCAGCTGCTGGTCGAACGCTACGAGCAGCGCGTCTTCAACCTGATCCGGCACTACACGCGCAACCCGGTCGAGATCGAGGACCTGGCGCAGGAGACCTTCCTCAAGGCCTTCCGCCGTCTGGACACGTTCCAGCACCAGTCGTCGTTCTACACCTGGCTCTACCGCATCTCGGTCAACACGATCCTCGACAGCCTGAAGCGCCGCGGGCGTTCGCCGGTCCAGTCCGTGGAGGACCTCGAGGCCGTGCCCGCCGCGCCCGAAGCGCGCAGCTCCGGCCCCTCGGCCAACCTGGAGCGCGCCGAGGTCGCGCGCATCACGCAGGAGGTGCTCGAGGAGCTGCCCGAGATCTTCCGCACGGTGCTGGTGATGCGCGAGTTCGAAGACATGGCCTACCAGGACATCGCCGACATCCTCGGCATCTCGATCGGCACGGTGGAGTCGCGCCTGTTCCGCGCGCGCGCCCGCTTCAAGGAGAAGCTGCTGCAGAGACACCCGGAGTTCGGCACGCAGGGCTGACGGAGGGAACGAACATGGATTGCCAGAACGCACGCTCACTGATCCCGAGCTACCTCGACGGGGAGCTCACCCAGGCCCAGGCCGGCCCTCTGCGCCAGCACCTGCTCGACTGCCAGCCCTGCCGCGGCTCCGCGCAGGACCTGAAGAACCTCAAGCACTGGTTCGTGCCCACCGCCGAGGTCGCCGTTCCGCGCGACTTCGCCTCGCGGGTCGCCCGGCGCGCCTTCCAGGGCGACACCGGCGAGGGCTTCGAGGTCGCTGGCGGCGCGATCGCGCTGCGCGAGCCCGAGTCCGGCGGCCGACTGCTGCGCTTCGTGCTGACCTGCACCGCCGTCGCCGCCGCGCTGCTGCTCGTGCTGGCCCTCGGCGTGCGCCAGCTCGGCCTGCCGCAGTCCAGCCGGCTGGTCGCCGACGACAAGGCGCCGGTGCGCGTCGGCCCGGCGCTCGAGGAGCTCGACCGGCTCAACCGCGCCGAGAAGCTCGAGACCGGCAAGCACGCGCAGCCCGCGAACGGGGGCGCCACGCACGGGAGCGACCGCAAGCCGTGAGCAACCTGCGCCTGTGGGTGCTGCTGCTCGCCCTGGTCAGCTTCCTCGCGGGAGCGGCCGCCGGGGTCTGGGCCACCGCCTCCCACCTCCAGCCGGCCGCGCCCTCCGGCCCCTTCGAGGACTACCGGCGCATGCTGCTGGCGACCTTCCCCCTCTCGGGCGAGCGCGCCAAGCACCTCGACACGATCCTGGCCGCCTATGCCAAGGAGATCGAGGACATCAAGAACCGGCGCATGGCGGATACGATCAGCTCGATGGGACCGGAATTGGCGGAGCGCGGCAGCTACTATCGGAGCCTGATCCAGGACCGGGTCCTGCCCGAGGACCAACGCGAACGCTTCAAGAGCATGGCCCTCGGCCTGCCTACGAACACCCACTGAGATCCCATGCGCTCCTGCGGCATCCGTGTCGGCCCCCGACGCTTCGAGCTGGTCGTCCTCGACGGCAACGCGAAGAAGCACAAGATCGTCTCCTACCTGACCGGCGAGTTCCCGCGCGGGAGCGGCGACGAGGCCGCGGACCTGCAGCAGGCCGCCGCGGTGCTGAAGGAGGCGGTCAAGAAGCACGATCTGCCCGGTGACAGCATCGGCATCGCGCTCGACACCGGCCTGGGCGCGTTCCGCACGCTCAAGCTGCCCTTCTCCGATGCCGTCAAGATCGAGGAGGTGCTCAAGTTCGAGGTCGAGAGCCTGCTGCCGCAGTGGAACATCGACGACGTGGTCGTCGACTTCCACGTGCTGGAGTCGACCTCCGACTCGAGCGAGCTCCTGATCACCGCGGTGCAGAAGAACGACCTGCGCCGCCAGCTCGGCCTGTGCGAGAAGGCCGGCGTCGAGCCGCAGGAGGTCGAGCTCGAGACCAGCGCGATGGTCAACGCCGCCCTGCAGGCCGGCCTCTGCCCGATCGACACGGCGCAGATCCTGGTGCACGTCGGCGACTACAGCACCTCGGTCGTCGTGATGGACGGCGGCAAGGTGCGCGAGATGCGCGCGATCCACATCGGCGCGCTCTCCTGGGAGCTCGCCACGCCGCCCGCCGCCGAAGGCGAGGCCGCCGCCGAGGGCGAGAAGCAGCCGGTTGCGCCCGCGGTCGAGGCGGTGCTCGACCCGCTCGAGATGCAGCGCCGCATCGACCAGGCGATCAAGCGCATCCGCCGCGAGCTCGGCCGCACGGTCTCGGCCGCGCGCACCGCGCATCCGCTGCAGACCGTCTACGTCTGCGGCTGGGAGGTGCCCGGTCTCGCCGGCAGCTCGATCCTGGACGTGCCGGTCAAGCTGCTCGAGTGCTTCGAGGCCGACGGCGGCGCGCCCGCGGACGGACGCGGCCAGCTGGTCGTCGCCTACGGCGTCGCGCTGCGCGAGCTCGGCGGCGGCGAGCTGCATCCCTCGCTGCGACGCGAGGACCTGCGCTACAGCGGCGCCTTCGAGCGAGTCGAGCTGCCGATCGCGGTGGTGTGCCTGCTGCTCGTCACGCTGCTCGGCGTCTGGAACATCTTCCTCTACAAGGACCTGACCAACGTCAACGGCACGATGTCCTACTGGCGCGATGCCACGATGAGCTGGCTGATCGGCAACGACAAGGCCGGCAGCAAGGGCTACCTCGAGTACCCGCCCGAGAAGGTCGTCAAGTACGTCAAGACGATCGAGGCGGACAGCGACCACACGCGCTTCGAGCAGCTGCAGCAGGTCAAGCGCCTGCTCGCCAACGAGGTGACCAACCTGGAGAAGGAGCTCGGCCAGGACGCCGAGATCTCCTACCCGCAGTCGGCGCTCGCCGGCGCGACGCTGGTGCTCGACACGCTCGAGAAGGGCGGCGAGACGATGGGCCGTCCCTCGCTGCGCAAGGTCTCCGCCACCTACCAGCCCGGCAAGGGCACGAAGCCCGACTCGGTCAAGGTCACGCTGGAGCTCTCCTTCTTCGCCGAGAACCAGTCCGCGGCGACGGCCAACTACGAGGCCTTCCGCAGCGCGCTCAAGGCCAGCCCGTGGTGCGTCGACGTCGAGGAGCGGCCGACGAAGGCGCTCGAGAACGGCAAGGGCATTTCGATCGCGACGCTGCCGATCACGGTCGACGTCTCCAAGGCTCCGCGGCCGGCCGAACCCAGGAACTGAGCCATGAAGAGCTTCTTCAAGGACTTCAACCTCGCGCGCGCGATCATCACCTTCTCGCTGCTGGGCGCGATCGGCCTGGGCGTCTTCGGCTACTACCAGCACAAGAAGCTGGCCGACCTGCAGTCGAGCCTCGAGAAGAGCGGTCAGCGCAAGGCCGCCAGCGGCACCTACGACGAGACCGACGTCACCAAGCTCGTGCGCGAGATCGAGACGCTCGGCCGCAAGCACACGCAGCTGACCAAGGCCCAGCGCGCCGAGGGCTTCACCGAGACCGAGGGCCTGGGCAACTACATCGAGCGCGCGATCAACGCCGACGGCGTCGACCTGGGCGAGAACAACAAGGACCCCAGCAGCACGCCGGTGACGAAGGGCATCGTCGACAAGCGCATCCGCATCAAGCCCTCCTCGCGCGACCGCGTCTACCCGCGCTCGAAGATCGCGAACTTCCTCTACAAGCTCGAGGCTGACAGCCGCCGCATCCGCGTCACGGACTTCACCATCGAGCTCGGCGGCAAGACCAAGGTGCGCGAGCACGAGATCCCCGAGGAGAACAGCTGGACCTACGACGTGACGATCACGTCGCGGCAGCGCGAAGGGCCCTGAGCACGCGGCCTGGAGGCCAGGAACGGCGACGCGGCGCGAGGGATCGCGCCGCGTTGCGTTTCGGAGAGAGCGACGACTGGCGAGGGGGAGCGGCCCCGGCCCTCAGACCTTGGCCGTCTTCGGCGCCGGGCTCGCGACCACGTTGCGCTTGGGCAGCGACTTGTGGTGCTCCTGGATCGACTTCACGGCGTAGTCGGAGCCGTGCATCGCCGTCAGGGCGCTGACCACGGCGCTGATCCCGGCGCGCGTCGTGATGCAGGGCACTCCCGCCGTCACGGCCGCAGCGCGGATCATCGAGTCGTCGACGCGCTGCTGCTTGCCGAGCGGCGTGTTGAGGATCAGCGCGATCTCGCGGTTCTTGATCATGTCGACGATGTGCGGGCGGCCCTCGTAGACCTTGTTCACGCGCGTGACCGCGATGCCGTTGGACTTGAGCGCGCGGTAGGTGCCGTCGGTCGCGAGCAGCTCGTAGCCCAGCTGCACCAGCCCGCGCGCCTCGGGCACGATCGCGCGCTTGTCGGAGTTCTTGACCGAGAGGAAGACCTTGCCCGCCTTGGGCAGCTTCAAGCCCGCGGCCTGGTAGGCCTTCACGAAGGCGTGGCCGAGGTTCTCGTCGATGCCCATCACCTCGCCGGTCGAGCGCATCTCGGGGCCGAGCGTGATGTCCGAGCCGGGGAACTTGTTGAAGGGGAAGACCGGCGCCTTGACGGAGAAGTAGGGCGGCAGCACCTCCTCGGTGAAGCCGAGCTCCTCGAGCGTCATGCCGCACATGATCTTGGTGGCGAGCTTGGCGAGCGGCACGCCGATCGCCTTCGAGACGAAGGGCACGGTGCGCGAGGCGCGCGGGTTGACCTCGAGCACGTAGACCTTGTCGTCCTTGACGGCGTACTGGACGTTCATCAGGCCGCGCACGTCGAGCTCCTTGGCCATGGCCTTGGTGGCGCGCTTGATCTCGTCGACGAGCGCGGTCGAGAGCGTGTGCGGCGGGAGCACGCAGGTCGAGTCGCCGGAGTGGATGCCGGCCTCCTCGATGTGCTCCATCACGCCGCCGATGACCGTGATGCGGCCGTCGGAGATGCTGTCGACGTCGATCTCGATCGCGTCCTCGAGGAACTTGTCGACCAGGATCGGCCGGTCGGGCGTCGCCTGCACGGCGTGCTGCATGTAGTGGTCGAGCGCGGCGTCGTCGTAGACGATCTCCATCGCGCGGCCGCCGAGCACGTAGCTGGGGCGCACGAGCACCGGGTAGCCGATGCGGCGCGCGATCTCGAAGGCCTGGCCGGAGTTGCGCGCGAGGCCGTTCTCGGGCTGGTTGAGGCCGAGCTTGCGCAGCACGGCGGAGAAGAGCTCGCGGTCCTCGGCGCGGTCGATCGACTCGACCGAGGTGCCGATCAGCGGCGCGCGCTCGCGGTGCAGGCCGCCGGCGAGGTTGAGCGGCGTCTGGCCGCCGAACTGCACGATGATGCCCTCGGGCTGCACCTTGCGGACGATGTTCATCACGTCCTCGTGCGTCAGCGGCTCGAAGAAGAGCAGGTCCGAGGTGTCGTAGTCGGTCGAGACCGTCTCGGGGTTCGAGTTGACCATGATCGCCTCGCGCCCGATCTCCTGCGCGGCGAAGGCGGCGTGCACGCAGCAGTAGTCGAACTCGATGCCCTGGCCGATGCGGTTGGGGCCGCCGCCGAGGATCATGATCTTCTTGAGGGGCGTGAGGCGCAGCTCGTCCTCCTCCTCCCAGGTCGAGTAGTAGTACGGCGTCTTCGCCTCGAACTCGGCCGCGCACGTGTCGACGATCTTGTACGTCGGCTCGATGCCCCACTCCTGGCGCAGCGCGGTGACGTCCTTCTCCTGCGAGCCGATCGCCAGCGCGATCTGACGGTCGGCGTAGCCCTTCTGCTTGGCCTCGCGCAGGAGCTCGCGCGTGATCAGCGCGCCGCCGAGCTCGCTCTCGAACTCGACCAGCTCGCGGATGTTCTCGAGGAACCAGGGGTCGATGCCGCTGGCCTCGTAGATCTCGCTCGTGCTCCAGCCGGCGCGGTAGGCGCAGCGCAGCGCGACCAGGCGCAGCTCGTTCGGGATGCGCAGGAGCCGCGTCAGCGCGCCCGGCTCCTCGGCCAGCGTCTTCTCGGCCGGGTCGCGCGGGTCCAGGCCCATGCCCGGGCGCCCCGTCTCCAGGCCGCGCATCGCCTTCTGCAGCGCCTCCTTGAACGTGCGGCCGATGGCCATCGTCTCGCCGACGCTCTTCATCTGCGTCGTCAGCGTGCGGTCGGCGCCGCGGAACTTCTCGAAGGCGAAGCGCGGGATCTTGACCACGCAGTAGTCGATCGAGGGCTCGAAGCAGGCCGGCGTCTCGCGCGTGATGTCGTTCTGCAGCTCGTCGAGCGTGTACCCGACGGCGAGCTTGGCGGCGAACTTCGCGATCGGGAAGCCGGTCGCCTTCGAGGCGAGGGCCGAGGAGCGCGAGACGCGCGGGTTCATCTCGATCACGATCAGGCGCCCGGTCCTCGGGTCGATCGCGAACTGCACGTTCGAGCCGCCGCACTCGATGCCGATCTCGCGCATGATGCGGATCGAGGCGTTGCGCAGCATCTGGTACTCGCGGTCGGTCAGCGTCTGCGCCGGCGCGACGGTGATCGAGTCGCCCGTGTGCACGCCCATCGGGTCGAAGTTCTCGATCGAGCAGATGATGACCACGTTGTCGGCGCGGTCGCGCATCACCTCCATCTCGAACTCCTTCCAGCCCGAGAGGCACTCCTCGATCAGCACCTCGGAGTTCATCGAGGCCGAGAGGCCGCGCGCGACGATCTCCTCGAACTCGTCGACGTTGTAGGCGATGCCGCCGCCCGTGCCGCCCAGCGTGAAGCCCGGCCGGATCACGCAGGGCAGGCCGATCTCGGCCAGCACGCGCCGCGCGTCCTCGATCGTGTGCGCCACGCCCGAGCGCGCGCTCTCCAGGCCGCAGTTGGTCATCGCGGCGCGGAAGAGGTTGCGGTCCTCGGCCTTGCGGATCACCTCGGCCTTGGCGCCGATCATCTCGATGCCCAGGCGGTCGAGCACGCCGCGGTCGAACAGCGCCAGCGCCGTGTTGAGGCCCGTCTGTCCGCCCAGCGTCGGGAGGATCGCGTCGGGGCGCTCCTTCTCGAGCACCTTCGTCACCGCCTCGACCGTGATCGGCTCGATGTAGATCGCGTCCGCCGTCTCCGGGTCGGTCATGATCGTGGCCGGGTTCGAGTTGACGAGGATGACGCGGTAGCCCTCCTCGCGCAGCGCCTTGCACGCTTGCGTTCCGGAGTAGTCGAACTCGCAGGCCTGGCCGATCACGATCGGCCCGCTGCCCAGGATGAGGATGCTCTTGAGATCGTCGCGGCGCGGCATCGGCGGCGATGTCCTCGAATGGCGGTGGGGGATTCGCGCGCGGGAGCCTCGTACTCCGAGCGCGCGCTGGCGGGGGATAAACTATCCGATTGGAGCAAAAACGGCGCGCCCTGTCGACGGCTCAGCGGCGGACGTCGGAGGCCGAAAGGAGCTGCGCGGAGGCCGCCTTCTCGGCCCATTCCCGGGTCGGCTCGTCGACGAGGAACTCGACGCCGCGCACCAGCGAGGTCGCGTCGAGCACGACGCGCCGTCCCTCGCGCCGGGCGCGCTCGACCGCCTCCTGGAGCTCCCGCGCCCGGGGCGAGCCGTCGAGCCAGCGCGCGGGCAGCATCTGGACCTCGAGCCCGTTGCGGGTGCCGAGCAGGTAGACGTGCGTTCGAGAGTGCGTCAGCACGAGGTCCGTCGGTTCGAGGCGCTCCTCGGCGATCGCGCGCCAGGCCCGCTCGGGATCGTTCGCGCGCACCCAGACCAGGGCCAGCGCGCCCACGAGCGCGGAGCCCAGGAGCAGCCGCGTGCCCGCGCGTGCGCGGCGCTCCAGCTCCAGCGCACCGAGCCAGCCCAGCGGCGCGAGCCACAACCAGGGGAGGTCGTACTCGATCGTCCCGCCGAGCGAGAGCGGCACGAGCGGCACGAGCGCGAACGCCGCGATCCAGTACGGCCGCGGCCGCGCGGCCGGCCACGCACGCGCCAGCGCGAGCAGGCCGAGCGCGGCTCCGCCCAGCCCGGCGAGCCACAGCGCCCACCACGCCACGCACGGGCCCGGGCCGCCGTCGAAGCCGGCGAAGAGCTCGCCCGGCGTGTGCACGCGGCGCGTCCACAGCACGAGTCCGGCGAGCAGCGCCGCGCCGACGCACCAGGCGCGTCCGCGCGCGCTGTGCTCGCGCACGAACCAGGCTGGCCAGAGCCACGCGTTCCACGGATGCAGCGCGCACGCGGCGAACCAGGCACCCGCGCGCACGAGGGGATGCAGCTCGTCCGCGACCAGCGCAGCGAACACCAGGCAGGCACCGAGCCAGCCCGCAGCCGCGGGTCCGGGCGTCGTCGCCGCGAAGAGCACGACGGGCGCGCACGCGGCGACGAGGCTCGCGCGCAGGGCTGGCGCGCTCTCCCAGCCCTGCCGACGCGCCGCGCGCACGAGCACCAGCCAGCCCAGCCCGAAGCAGGCGGCCGAGGCGAGGAAGTGCAGCCGCTCGTCCGAGCGCGCGGGCCGCCCGAGCAGCCGTTCGAGCGGCAACCCGAGCGCGAGGAGCGCCAGCGCGAGCGCGATCAGCGCGTCCTGTAGCCAGGCGCGACGGCGCTCGCCGCGCAGCGCGTCGCCGACGAGCGCGCTGGTCGCCTGGCGCGGGAAGGCCTCGCCGTGCGGGTGCTCCCGTCCCGGCTCGTGCTCGTGACCTGCGTGCGCGTGGCCCATCGCTCAGCTCGCGCGCAGCACCGCGGCGAGAGCGTCGGGATCGGCCTCGACGTCGAGCACGAGCTCGCCCGCGCCGCGCGGCAGCACGAAGCGCGGCCGGCCCGCGGAGCTCTTCTTGTCCAGCCGCATCGCGGGCGCGAGCACGGCCGGGTCGAGCGGGCTGCGGTAGCGCTGGCGCAGCTCGCCCAGCGACGCGGGCATGCCGCAGGCCGAGAGCAGCGTCCGCACGCGCGGCGCGAGGGCCGCGTCGCGCAGGATCGCCAGGCGCGCGGCGAGCTCGAGCGCGAGCACCAGCCCGACGCCGACCGCGATGCCGTGCGGGATCGCGCCGTAGCCGGCCGCGTGCTCGATCGCGTGCGCGAAGGTGTGCCCGAGGTTGAGCTGCTTGCGCGCGCCGCGCTCGTGCGGATCGAACTCGACCACCGCGGCCTTGGTGCGCACGCAGGCGGCGACGACCTCGGCCAACAGGTCCGCGTCGCGCGCGAGCAGGCGCGAACACTCGCGCTCGCACAGCTCGAACAGCGCGCCGCCGGAGATCAGCGCGGTCTTGAGCACCTCGCCCAGGCCCGAGCGGTACTCCTCCTCGTCGAGCGTGGCGAGCGTCTGCGTGTCGGCCAGCACCAGCGCCGGCTGGTGGAACACGCCGGCCAGGTTCTTGCCCGCGGCGAGGTTGACCGCCGTCTTGCCGCCGACCGAGGAGTCGACCTGCGCGAGCAACGTCGTCGGCAGCTGCACGCAGTCGATGCCGCGCATGTAGAGCGCGGCCGCGAGGCCGCCGAGGTCGCCGACCACGCCGCCGCCGAGCGCGAGCAGCACGCCGTGGCGGTCCAGGCCCGCGCGTGCCAGCGCGTCGAGCACGCGCTCGAGCTCCGCGAAACTCTTCGAGCCCTCGCCGGCCGCGACCACGTGCATCGGCACGTCCGCAGGCAGGGCCAGCGCGTGCGCGTACAGCGGCGCGACGTTGGCGTCGGAGAGCACGAGCCGGGCCGTCCACTCCTCGCTGCGCGCCGCGCACTCGCGCAGGATCCCGCGCCCGACGCGCACCTCGTAGTGCGGCCCGGTGCGGACCTGGATCGAGAGCGCACCCACGCGGCCTCAGCTCGTCGCGCCGTACAGGCGCTTGCGGGCCGCGATCGCCGCCGCGCCGACGAGCGCGCGGAAGAGCTTGTCGTGCGCGCTGCCCTCGGGCGCGAGCTCGGGATGCCACTGCACGCCGAGCGCGAAGGGATGCGCCTCGCGTTCGATCGCCTCGATCAGGCCCTCGCGATCGCGTGCCGCGACCGACCAGTGCTTGCCGAGAGAGGCGAGCGCCTGGTGGTGGCTCGAGACGGCGTCGAGCTCGCGCTCGGCGACGATGCGCGCGAGTCGCGAGCCGGGCTCGAGCAGGACCGGGTGCACGGTCTTCCTGCGGTGCTCCTGGCAACCCGGACGATCCTCGGGCAGGTGCTGCAGGATGCGGCCGCCCTCGGCGAGCCCGAGCAGCTGCATGCCGTAGCAGATGCCGAGCACGGGGACGCCGCGCGCGATCACCGCGCGCGCCAGCGCGAAGTCCCAGTCCTGCTTGGCGGCCGGCACGGGCACGGCCTCCGGATGCGTCGGGCCGAGGCCCAGGCGCGCGGTGTCGAAGTCGTCGCCGCCGGAGAAGAGCACGCCGTCGACGTGCTCGAGCATGCGCTCGATGTCGTGCGGCCCTCCGACCGGCACGAGCGCGAGCGGCACGCCGCCGGCCTTGAGCACGGACTGCGCGTAGCGTGTCGCGAGCGTCAGCCTCGGTTCGCCCGCGACGTCGAGCAGCCCGTTGATGCCGATGATCGGCCGGTCCGGATCCACCATGCGCGGATTCTAGACCTGCGGGAGGCCCGCGGGCGAGCGCGCGCTCAGTGCGTCACGATGCGCACGGCCAGCGGGTAGCGGTAGCGCTCGCCGCGCCAGGCGTGCAGGGCCGCGATCAGGCACATCACCAGCGCCACGATCCAGAGCACGATCACCAGCGGGATGCCGATGATCGAGAAGCCCAGCAGGTAGGAGAGCACGCCGACGTTGATCTGGAAGTTGAGCGCCTCGCGCGTCTGGTCCTCGACGAAGGAGTCGTCCTTGCCGAGCAGCTGCCAGAGGAAGAACGTCACCACGCCGCCGAGGAACAGCGTCGGGATCACGGCGAAGAGCAGGAGGTGCGAGAAGGCGGCCCAGCCGCGTCCCCGTTCGACGTGCGGCAACGTTGCGGCCGCGGCGCCGGCGAAGGCGGGCTGCAGCGGCGGCGGGGGCGGCGGGGGCGGCGGAGCAGGCGGACGTGCACCGGCGCGGCCTGGGGCGGCGCGGCCTGGGGCGGCGCGGCCGGGGGAATCCGCGGTCTGCACGGGACGCGGCGGCCGGAAGGGCGATCGGCGCGGCGCGCGGCGCGGGAGCGACGACCGATCGTGGCGGGAGCAGCTCGGCCGAGGTCGGCGGCGCGGCCAGGAGGCGCGGAGCCGCGGCAGCTTCGGCCTGCACGTCGAGCGCAGGCGCCGCGGGAATCGGCGGCGGCGAGCTCACGAGCTCGATCTCGCGCGGCACGACCGGATCCGGCAGCGAGCCGAGGATCAGGAGCGGCGGCTTCTTCGGCTCCGCCGGCGCAACGAGCGGCGCGGGTTCGTTCGCGGGGACCGGAGCGGGGGAATCGGAGGGCGGCTGGGCGTCGTGCATGGAGGCTCCTCGCGGAAAAGGGCCGCGCTTACGGCCCCTCGACGAGGGGATTTCCGCTGCTCGACGATCAGCGCCGGGCCACCGCTGCGCCGATCAGCCGGTAGAGCAGCCGCGCACCGACGATCGCGTCCCACGAGTCGCGCTCGCCCGGCGCGAGCTCGGTGTCGCCCGGGCTGACCTCGTTCAGATCGAGACCGACGACGCGCTTGCCGCTGCGCGAAAGCTCTTCCAGCCAGAGCATCGCCTCCGCCCAGGAGAGCCCGCCCGGCACCGGCGTGCCGGTGTTGGGGCAGAGCTGCGGATCGAGCCCGTCGATGTCGAACGAGACGTAGACCTTCTCGGGCAGCTCCGCCAGCACGCGGCGCACGAGCTCGAGCAGGTTGACGCCCTCGAGCCTGGCGCGCTGCCAGTCGGCGTCGAGCAGCGTCTGCACGCGGCCGTGCGAGCCGAGGATGAGCTCGTGCTCGCGCTCGCCGAAGTCGCGGATGCCGATCTGCACGATGCGCGCGACGCCGGGGATGTGCTGCAGCACGTTGTGCATGATCGAGGCGTGCGACCAGCTGAAGCCCTCGAAGCTGTCGCGCAGGTCGGCGTGCGCGTCGAAGTGCAGCACGCCGATCGAGCCGTGCTTCTCCGCGCAGGCCTGGATCGCGCCGAAGGGCACCGCGTGGTCGCCGCCGACGACCACGGGCAGGCGCTCCTCGGCGAGCAGGCGCGGCACCTCGCCGTGCACCCAGCCGTTGAGCTCCGCGCCGATCGCGTTGACGCGCGCGAGCTTCTTCGCCAGCGCCTTCGAGTCGCCGATCGCGCCGCCCGCGTCGAGGATCGGCTGCGCGGCCGCGCCGGCCTCCTCGTTCCAGTCGAAGACGCGCTGGTCGGGCTCGATCCAGTGGATGCCGTGCTTCCAGGGCGCGCCGAAGACCGGATCGAAGAGCTCGACCTGCCGGCTCGCGGCGCGGATCGCGTCGGGACCGGCGCTGGTGCCCTTGCGGTACGAGGTCGTCGCATCGAAGGGCACGGGCAGGATCTGCACGCGCGCCTTCTCGGGTTCGTCGGGAAGTCCGAAGGCGCCGGTGCCTTCCTGTGCGGCTGCGTCGGGGTCGAAGGTGTTGATGATCGGGCGTGCCGAGTATTTTGCGATGCCGGCGGCGCTGGGAAGCGCGAAGCGCAGCTCAGGGCGCGGCGGCGAGGAGCGTCACGAGACCGCCGGCGCTCGTGGTCGCTCTCGAGCGCGAGCCCGACCTCGCGCAGCCGTCCGCGCACGCGAGCCGGATCGAGGCGCAGCTTGGCGTAGGTGCTGCGGCTCTCGACCCAGCGCCCCTCACGCCACTCGTGCAGCAGGTCGGTGACGAGCACGCGCTCCGGCGTGAACTCCAGCGCGCAGGCGAAGGCGCGCTCCGGCTCGCTGCGCACGCGGATCAGGCACTCGCTCGCCGGCCGTTCGTGCGTGTAGTCGCGGAACGTCAGCACGAGCTTCCCGCCGCTCGCCAGGCTGCGCGCCGCGGCCGCGAGCAGCTCGTCGACCTCGCGCTCCGACCCCAGGTGCGTCAGCGTGTCGCCCAGGCACGCGATCACCCGCGCGCACGCGCCGCCGAGCTCGCGCTCGAAGGCGCACAGGTCGCGCTCGGCGGTTCGGATCGGCAGCGTGCCGCGCTCGCGCTCCAGCTCGTCGAGCAGCGCGCGCGAGGTGTCGAGCGCGAGCACCTCGAAGCCCGCCTCGGCCAGCGCCGCGCGTGAAACCAGGTCCGGCGCCCAGATCGACGGCCAGCTCCCGGCGCGCGCTCGCGCAGGTCGAGCTCCGCCAGCTGCTGGCGCGGCCCGCGCGAGGCCGGCTTCATGCCCTGACCAGATCCAGACGTACACCGAGCGAGCAGCTCGGCATAGTGGCGCTCGACGGTTCTCCGATCGACCTCCTGCTTCGCATCCATCGCGAGCGACCGTACCCTTCGGCTCGCCCGCGCGCAAGCGGCGCCGGAAAACTCTTCGGCGAGCAGGCCCTACATCCCCTGGAACCCCGGCGTTTCCACGCGAAGACGGTTCATGATCCCGACCTCGGACGGACAACTGCTCCGGAGCTGGGAAGACCGGCGATCAAGCGGTTTCTCGCGGGCTCTGGTGGAGCGCCACCAGGCCGCGCTGCTCCGGCACGCGCGCGCCATCCTCGGCGCGGGCAGTCCCTACGAGGACGTGGTCCAGGACGTCTTCCTCAAGCTGGCGCAGTCGCCGCCGACCTCGCCGACGAGGTGCTGGGCGATCCCGAGCGCGAGCGCGCGCAGCTGCTTTCCTGGCTGCACAAGGTCACGAGGAACGCCTGTATGGACACGATCCGCACCGACACGAGGCGCAAGCGACGCGAGCTGGACGTCGCGGCGAGCGAGTCCGCCGAGGGCGGGCTCGCGACCATCGAGGAACGCGACACGCGCGCGCTGGTCGAGCGGAGCTCGCCAAGCTGCCCGTCGACCAGCGCGAGGTGCTGGTGCTGCGGCTCGTCGGCGAGCGCAGCTACAAGGAGATCGCCGAGATCACCGGCAAGAACATCGGCACGGTGGGCTGGCTGATCAGCGTCGGCCTGAAGGCGCTCGGCGAAGGGCTCGAGCCGCTGCTCGAGGGACGCAAGAGCGCGGCGCGCACGGGGAGCGGGAGGGATCGGGACGGGGATGGGCTTGGCCCGCGGAGAACTGTCATGAAGCTGACCAGGCGATGCACGAACGTCTGTGCGCTACGCGCGCTCGGCGAGGTCGACGCGGCGCAGCGGATCGAGATGGAGCACCTGCTGGCGGAATCCGCCGAGCTGCGCGCGGAGCTCGAGACATCGAGCACACGATCGGACTCGTGCGCGAGAGTGTCGGCGCGGCCGAGACGATGTCGCCCGAGGCGGAGGCCGCCTTGATGTCGGCCGTCAACCCGCAGCCGCGCAAGAGCGCCTGGTACGCGAGCGGCTGGATGCGCATGGCGGCGGGCTTCCTCGTGCTCGGTGGCAGCGCGATGTACCTGCGCGCGCTCTACGAGAGCAGAACCGCTTACGGATCGCGCGTCGCGCGGCTCGAGCTGGAAGAGCAGCGCTGCCGGGCAGCTGCTGGGGGAGCGAAGGAGGGCTGTTCCCGCGACGGAGGACGCGCAGCGCGTCGAAGGCGGAGATCGACGTGCGGACGATCTGGACTTCGGCCGGCGCCGGCCGAAGCAGGGCCGTGCGGAGCCGACTGGCGGGAAGACGGCGAGCTCGAGCTCGATTGACCTCTCGTCGAAGCGAAGAAGGCGCGGGTGTAGGTCGTCCCGGGAACGCTGCCGAGATGCCGCGGGCGGACGATGGCGACACGGCCGATCCGAACCTCCGGGTGCTGCACCCACGACACGGGGCCGTCACGGCCACCTCGAGGTGCAACTGCAGACCGCGGGTGACGGCTCGCGCGACGATTACGGTCATCGCTCTCGCCTACAAGTCGAAGGCCTCCTCGACGCCGTGCGCGAGAGCCCAACGTCTGGAGGCGCGGGTGACCTTCGACCTCGGCCGGCGGCGGGGGTGGCGGGTCCGCCGGCACGGCCCCGCACCGGAAACCGGAGGAAGTCCCGCCGTTGAAGCGCGATCGAGCAGGAGCCGGCCGTCGCCCAGGCGGACCGACCAGCTCGCGCCGCGCCGGGCGCCCGGCCTCGCGGGGAACGAGAAGCGTCTCGACGCTCCGCTCGCGGCGGGCCGACCCGCTGCGGGGCGTGGAGCCGGCGCAGACGCTGGCGAAGGAGGAAAGGCCGGTGGAACACGCGACTCGTTCTTCCTCGGAACGGGCGCGCCGGCGTCCGCTCCAGAGCCCGCCGCGGGAACAGGCCTCGCCTGCGCAGCCTCCTCGATCGCGCGGACCAGGACGGGGTCGAACGGCTCGCCCTGCTGCGCGACAAATAGCCCGAATGCGAAGGACGCGTTGAAGGAACTGGGCTACGTCGGTCCCGACAACGACGACGAGGTCCGCCTGAGCCAGCTCTACTCTCAAGCTCTCGCCCGAGGAGCGCCAGCGCGTGCTCGAGGTCGAGTGCCAGGGCGCTCGATGCTGCCGCCTCCCGAACGAGCGGCCGCGCGACATGTTCTTCCGCTACTGGGGCGACAACCCCTTCGAGATCACGGCGCTCGATCCGCTCTCGACCTTCGCGGCCGACGTCGACACGGCGAGCTACGCGCTGGCGCGGCGCTACCTCGTCGAGGGCAAGCTGCCCGAGAAGGCGCAGATCCGCACCGAGGAGTTCGTCAACTACTTCAAGGCCGACGTGGCCGCGCCGCTGCACGACACGTTCGCGATCCACACGGACCTCGCGCCGAGCCGCTTCGCGCAGCCGGCGAACAGCACGTGGACGCTGCGTGTGGTCGTGCGCGGGCAGGAGCTGGCCCAGTCGGAGCGCAAGCCGCTGCACCTGACGTGCGTGATCGACTGCTCCGGTTCGATGAGGGAGCAGAACCGGATGGAGACGGTCAAGGACACGCTGCGCCTGTTGATGACGCAGCTCAACGCGGCCGACCAGGTCGGCATCGTCGCCTTCAGCACCGAGGCGCGGCAGATCCTGCCGCTGACCTCGGTCGCGAACCGCGGGCTGATCGAGGCGGCGATCGCGCAGCTCCAGCCCGACGGCTGGACGAACTCGGAGGCGGGCTTGAAGCTCGGCTACGAGACGGCGCTGGCCGGGCTCGACGCGCAGGCGACCAACCGCGTGGTGTTCCTCTCCGACGGCGTCGCGAACAAGGGCGTCACGGACCCGGTGCAGCTCTCCGAGAGCCTGCGCCCGATCCGCGAGAAGGGCATCTACCTGAACACGATCGGCGTGGGGATGAACAACCACAACGACGCGCTGCTCGAGCAGCTCGCCGACAAGGGCGACGGCCTGTGCAGCTACGTCGACGACATGCGCGAGGCCAAGCGCGTGATGATGGACAACTTCATGGGCTCGGTCGAGACGATCGCGCGCGACGTCAAGATCCAGGTCGAGTTCGATCCGGCGCAGGTCGCGCGCTACCGGCTGCTCGGCTACGAGAACCGCGCGGACGCCGACGCCGACTTCCGCAACGACAAGGTCGACGCGGGCGAGGTCGGCGCGGGGCACCAGGTCACGGCGCTGTACGAGCTCGAGCGCAACCTCGGCGCGGTCTCCGAGAAGCCGCTGGCGACGGTGCGGCTGCGCTACAAGGCGCCGCGCATCGTCAACGGGGCCGTTTCAACGAGGAGGCCACACCGAGATCGCGCAGGAGCTGCGCGGCACGCAGGCGACCAGCTTGACGGCGCCGACGCGGGCTACCGCCGCGCGGTGATCGTCGGGCAGTTCGCCGAGTTCCTGCGCCGCAGCGTGCACGCCCGCGGCCGCACCTTCGACGAGCTCCTGGCCGAGGCGCACAAGCTCGAGGCGCAGCTCCCGCAGGACGCGGACTTCCACGAGTTCGTCGCCCTGGCCGAGCGCTCGAAGCAGCTCGTGCTGGCGAACCTCCCCAACTGCGACGAGCTGTGCCAGGCGATCGACGCCTACCGCACCTGGCAGTTCCAGTGCGCGCAGGCCGAGCGACTGGGCCACGAGCGCCAGCAGCAGCTGGTCGAGGAGCTCGCGCGCCAGAACCGCGAGATGGAAGAGCACATCCGCGAGCTCCTGCGCCGGCGCATCGAGGAGCCGCCCAGGTAGGAACGCGTCTCCTTGGGGATCGGCGGCCGGGAGCGTTCGCTTTCCGGCCGCCGCGCTATGCGCCGCGGGTTGGAAACGCGGAGCACCGCGCGCGACAATCGCGCGCCGATGTCCCCGGCACTCATAACCGGTGGCGACGCGTCGTGCGAGCGCTTGCGCCGCTCGCCCTCGTTCTGGCGCTCCTGGTGCGCGGCGCGGAAGCCACGGTGCGCCGCTGCGACCGGAGGACGGGCCGACGCGCCGCGCATCGTCGAGCCGATGCAGCTGCTCTCCCGCGGCGCCGCGCTGCGCATCCAGGAGCTCGACGCGTGGGTCTCGCCCGCCTCGCGCGCGGAGTTCGCGGCCTTGCGCGCGGCCGTCTTCGGCCTCAAGGGCTGCCCGGCGACGCTCGACTGGCTCGATGGCGCGGATGGACAGCGCTTCGAGCGGGCGCTCGCCGGCCTGCGCGCGGGCACGCGCGAGGACGCTCTCGGTGCGCTCGCGCTGCTCGTGCAGCTCGCGCGCGCGAGCGAGTGGAAGCCAGGGCTGCTCGGCAAGGCGCAGCACGCCGAACGCCTGGGCGGGCTCTTCGAGGACTGGCTGCGCGCCTGGGCCGTGCGCGGCGCCAGCGACGCGACGCTGGTCGAGCCGACGCTGGCCTGCGCGCTGCTCTACGGCCGCGTGATGCGCAGCGCGTGGGACGCGCCCGTCGTCGGACACCACGAGGCGCCCTACCAGCGCGCCTGCGGCTTCCTGCGCGAGCTCGTCGGCGACAGCGCGCAGCGCAGCGCCTTCGGGCAGGCGCTGCAGTCGCGGCACGCGCGCGCCGTGCAGGGGCTCGCGGCCGAGCGCGACCAGCTCGCGGGCTTCGAGGAGGAATGCGCCGTGCTCTTCCCCGGCCTCGTCGGCGATTGCGGGGACGGCTGATGGAGGCGACCCGCATCGCGCTGAGTCCGAACACGATCGTGGCCGAGCGCCATGCGCAGTGGCTGATCGCGCTGGGCGCGGTGCTGATCGGCTGCGGTGGCCTGTTCCTCGGCGTGCAGGTCGACGCCAACCGCGACTTCTCGGGGACGGGCTACACGGCCCTCGCGCTCGGCGCGCTGGTGGCGCTGGTCGCGACCATCGTGCGCGTGCGCAGCGCGCACGCGCTGCCGCGCGATCCTCCCGGTGTGCTGGCCACGCTGGCGGGCTTCCTCGGGCTCGCCTTCGTCGCGGGCGGCGTGCTCGCGCCCGGCGGCGCGTGGATGTTCGCCGAGGTCGCGGCGCTGCTCGTGCTCGCGCTGCGCCGGCCGCGCGCGGGGACGCGCGGCCTGGGCAGCGGCGCGCTGATCCTGCTCGCGCTGCTGCTCGTCTTCCGCCTGTGGATCACCTACCAGGGCAGCCGCAACCACTGGCAGGTGCTGACGCTCCCGATCCCGGTGCTCTCGTGGATCCCGTTCGACTTCCTGGCGCCGATCCAGAGCGTTTCGCTGGGCTCGTTCACGCCCTGGGAGCTCGGGCTCCCGCCGGCGGGCCTGGATTTCCCGATCACGCTCGGGCTGTGGAGCGGCGGCTTCGCGCTCGCGGCGGCGGGCCTGTTCGTCGTGCAGCTGGCCGCGCGCGAGCACGAGAACGACCGCGTGCACGACGTGATCCACGCCCTGCCCGCGCCGCTGGCCGCGCTGGTCGAACGCCTCCTGCCCGAGGAGGAGTGGGAGATGCTCGGCCTGCACGGGCTCTCGACGCGCCTGTTGTGCAAGCGCATCGAGGCGCTCGTGCGCGAGCGCGTGCAGCGCCAGCGCGAGCTCGCGCAGGCGCTCGAGCGCACGGAGTTCCTGGCGCTGACGCATGACGCGGGCTTCGCCGGTTCGATCCAGGAGGCGCTGAGCGCCGTGCACGAGCGCGGCCCTGGCGCCGACGCGAAGACACGAAAGGACACGCAATCATGAGCGCGAACCAGACGAGCGCGGAGGCGGGCGCGGCCGGCACGAGTGCCGCGAGCGAGCGTTGGATCTCGATCGGGGCCGGGCTGATGGCGCTGGGCGTCACGCTCGGCGCGCTCGGCGCGCACTCGCTCAAGGCGCACTTCGTCGAGGAAGGTCTCGACTGGTGGCGCACGGCGGTGCTCTACCACATGCTGCACGCGCTGGGCCTGCTCGGCTACGGGCTGTTCCTGCGCGGACGCACGCTGCGGCCCTGGCCGGGGCAGCTCTTCGTGCTCGGCATCCTGCTCTTCGCGGGCTCGCTCTACCCGATGGCGCTGGGGGCGCCGCACTGGCTGGGCATGATCACGCCGCTGGGCGGCAGCGCCTGGATCCTCGGCTGGATCGGGTTCACGCTGCAGGCGCGCTCGACGCGCGCGAGCTGAAAGCTCTTCCGGTCCGGGACGTTGCGGATCGACCGACGCGCACTCCCTGCGCTCCGACTCCAGTTCGGCCTGCGCGATCTTCGATGCAGGAGCGGGATGCGCGTACTCGTCTGCGTTGTCGGCCTCGTCGTCGCCGCCCTGGCGCTCGGGACCGCGTGCGCCTCGACCGAGCGCCCGCTCGGGCCGGTCACGGGACCCAAGCCCGTGCTCTCGACCGGACTGGGACAGCTGCGCGGTGTCGCGTACGCCGGCGCGGTGTGGATCGCGCCTCTGCCCGGTCCGGCCGAACTCGACCTGGCCCGCCGCCGCGGCATCTCGACGCTGATCGACCTCTCGCTCGCGAGCGAGGGCGCGGGCCTCGACCTGCGCCAGGCCTGCCGTGACGCGAGCCTGGAGTACGTCGACGCGCGGCCCGAGCGCGACGAGGCCGTCGACGACGCGCTCGTCGACCGCGTGCTGCTCGCGATCGAGCACTGCGGCGCGCGTCCGCTGCTGATGGTCAGCGTCAACGCCAGCCGCGCGGCGATGTTCTTCGCGATCCATCGCGTGCGGCACGACGGCGTGTCACTGGAGCAGGCGCTGGTCGAGGCGCGCCGCTGCGGGATGAAGCCCGGCGGTCCCGAGGCGCTCGTGCGTCGCCAGGTCGCGCGGCTCTCCGGTTCGAAGCGCTGAACGCGAGCGCAGCGGCGGCGCAGGCTGTCCGCGCGCGCCGACTTCGCCTATCCTCGCGCCCCACGAGGAGTGCCATGCAGGAACCGAGCAGCAGACCGGCGAGCTACTGGGACTACATCCGCGTCGAGGACCTGCTCGCGCTGCAGGGCGGGCTGGAGCGCGACGAGCGCCAGCTCGCCAACGAGGAGGTGCTCTTCATCACCGTGCACCAGGTCTTCGAGCTGTGGCTCAAGCTCGTCCTGCGCGAGCTCGGCACGGCGCGCGACCTCTTCTCCGCCCCGCACGTCGCCGAGCAGGAGCTCTCGGGCGGCGTGCGCAGCCTCAAGCGCGCGATCACGATCCTGCACAACTCGTATCCGACCTGGGAGGTGATGGAGACGCTGACCACGCGCGAGTTCCTGGCCTTCCGCGACAAGCTGATCCCGGCCAGCGGCTTCCAGAGCGCGCAGCTGCGCCAGATCGAGATCCTGCTCGGCCTCGAGGAGCACGAGCGCATCCCGCTCGGCGTCGAGGGCGGCTACCTCGAGGCGCTGCGCTCGCACGACGGCTCGCCTTCGCCCGCCTACCGCCGGGTCGAGGCGCAGCTGGCCGAGAAGCGCACGGTGCGCAGCGCGATCGACGCGTGGCTGTGGCGCACGCCGATCGACGGCACGGGGCCGCACGATCCCGGAGCGGAGGAGCACCTCGCGGCCTTCCTCGAGCGCTTCCTCGCGGCGCACGCGCGCGAACTCGACTCGACCGCGGCGCGCGCGGCCGGCATCGCGCGCACGCGCGAGGACGCGGCCATGATCCGCGCGCGCTACGAGAAGGAGAAGGAGTCCGTGCGCGCCTTCTTCACGCCCGCGGAGACCGAGGGCGGCGCGCGCCGGCGGCGCATCCGCGCGGCGATGCTCTTCATCGAGACCTACCGCGAGCTGCCGCTGCTCGCCTGGCCGCGCGAGGTGCTCGACGCGCTGGTCGAGCTCGAGCAGCAGTTCGTGATCTTCCGTCAGCGCCACGCGCGCATGGTCGAACGCGTCATCGGCCGGCGCGTCGGGACCGGCGGCAGCGCGGGCGTCGACTACCTCGACAAGACCGCGCTCGCCTACCGCATCTTCCGCGACCTGTGGGCCATCCGCACGCTGCAGGTGCGCCGCGCCGCGGCACCCGAGCTCGAATCGCCCGCCTTCTACGGCTTCCGCAACGGATAGCGAAACATCCGAGCCCGCTACGGTTTTTCAGTGAACAACCGTGGCGGGCATGGATGTTCGCTGAAAAACCGTAGCGGGCTCGGATGTTCGCGGATCGGCCGTGTCAGTCGAGGTGCCCGCGCTCGCTGTCGCCCATCTCGACCTGGCCGGCGGGGAAGTACTCGCGCCAGCGCGCGCCGACCTGGGCGGCCGTGCGCTCGTCGCAGTGGAGCTCCTCGGGGTACCACGGCTTCATGCGCGCGTCGATCAGGAGCGGCGCGTGGAAGCTCGCGTGGCTGCCGACGAGCTCGATCCGCGCGGCGTGGATGTCCGCGGCGGGGTTGAAGCGCGTGAAGGTCGACCAGAGGAAGTTCATCGTGCTCTTCGCCTGCCGCGCGGCGTCGTCGCACAGGACGAGCAGCGGCCAGCCGGCGAAGGCCGGGTCGGCGGCGATCGCGCGCGCGCATTCGGCGTCCTGGGCGAAGGGCGGGCCCTCGAGCACGAGGCAGCCGGGCGAGAAGACCTGCACGCGCCGCACCGGCGCGCGCGGCGTGCCGGTGAACTCGCGCGGCAGCTCGCGGCGCTTGGGTCCGACGCCGAGCAGCACGCCCTTGCCGCCCTCGTTGATGCGCGGGCCGGCGTAGTCGAGCGAGTCCATCGAGAGGTTGCCGAAGACGAAGAGGTCGGTGCGCGGCTCGCAGCGCTCGAGCACCGTCGTCAGCGTCGCCTTGAAGTCGCGCAGGCCGACGGCCGCGTCGGTCAGGAGCAGGAACTTCGTCAGCGAGAGCTGGCCCTCGCCGAGGATGCGGAAGGCGCTCGCCATCGCCTCGCGCCGGTAGCGCTCCGCGACCACCGCGGCCGAGAGCGAGTGGTAGCCCGTCTCGCCGTAGCTCCACAGGTCGCGCACCGCCGGCATCACCACCGGGAAGAGCGGCGAGAGCAGCTCCTGCAGGTAGTCGCCGAGGAAGAAGTCCTCCTGGCGCGGCTTGCCGACGACCGTCGCGGGGAAGATCGCGCCGCTGCGGTGGCACAGCGCCGAGAGCTTCATCCACGGGTAGTCGTGCGTCTCCGAGTAGTAGCCGTAGTGGTCGCCGAACGGACCCTCGGGCCGCCGCGCGCCGGGCGCGATCTCGCCGAGCAGCGCGAACTCGGCCTGCGCCACCAGCGGCAGCGGCGAGAGCGGCGATTCGACCAGCTGCAGCCGCTCGCCCAGCACCAGGCTCGCGAGCAGGAGCTCGGGCACGTTCTCCGGCAGCGGCGCGATCGCCGAGAGGATCAGGGCCGGCGGACCGCCGAGGAAGACGTTGACCGGCAGCGCGCGCCCGGCGCGCTCGGCGGCGGCGAGGTGGAATCCGCCGCCCTTGCCGATCTGCACGTGCACGCCCAGCGCGCTCTCGTCGAAGAGCTGTGCGCGGTACATCCCGAGGTTCGAGCCGTGGCCCTCGGGGTGCTCGGTGTAGCAGAGCGGCAGCGTCAGGAAGCGCCCGCCGTCGCGCGGCCAGGTCTGCAGCGCGGGCAGCGACGAGAGGCGCGGCGGATCCTGCACGTGCTCGAGCACGGGGCCGCTGGCGCGGCGCTTCATGCCGACCTTGGCCAGCGCGCCGAAAAGCGAACGCTGCGCCCACAGCTTCGAGAGCGTCGGCGGCAGGAGCTCGCGCGGCAGCGCCGCCGCCTGCGCGATCAGCGCGCCCGGCC
Source organism: Planctomycetota bacterium (assembly GCA_044229935.1). Taxonomy (GTDB): domain Bacteria; phylum Planctomycetota; class UBA1135; order UBA1135; genus JADJLZ01. Next base: position 69,797 of record JBGASC010000021.1, read on the forward strand.
GCGCGCCGAAGGCGAGCTCGACGCGCTTGTGCGTCCCGAACAGGTTCGTCGAGAGCGCGAAGGCCGATCCGCGCGGCCTGCGGAAGAGCAGCGCGGGCCCGTTCGCCGCGATCACGCGGCGGTGGATCTCCGCCGCCTCGAGCAGCGGATCGACCTCGGCCTCGATCTCGACCAGCTCGCCCTCGCGCGCGAGCAGCGCCAGGAACTCGCGCAGGTCGCGCGGCGCCTCGCGCGCCACGTGCACGCGAGGGGACGGGGAGGAGCTCACGCGAGCGCTCCTCCTCCGCCGTCGGGTCGCGCGCGCTCTCTCACTCGAGGATGCGCACCGACGAGGCGTTGAACTCGTACGTGTCGAGCTTGACCTCGAGCTTGCCGCCGGACTCCTGCTGCAGGTGCTCCGCGTCGGCCTCGCTGATCTTCTTGGGGTAGAACGAGCCCTGCACGAGGATGCGCTTGCCGGCCGAGTCCTTCGGGAAGGCGTACTTGCCGCCGCAGCCGGTCTCCCAGCGCACCCAGGCGACGTGATCGCCCTCCTCGATCTGCATCCAGCAGCCCTTCTGTTGGCAGACCGCCTTCACCTTGCCTTCGACGAGCAGCGTCTGGTTGAAGAACTTCGCGGGCGTCGCGTCGACGACCGCGAAGTGCACGATCGCTCGCGCCTGCATGGGCTGGCCGATCTCGTGGCCGCGCGGGAGTTCGCTCCCGGGTGCGCTGGACTGGCAGGCGGCGGTCAGGACGAGGAACACGGAAGCACAAGCGAGGTGGATGCGGGACATCGGGTTCTCTTCGTGAGGTTCCGGGACCTCGGGGTCTCCGGGAGCGGGGTTCGTGCGCGGCCGGCAGCTGGCGGTCGGGCTCCCGATGTTAAGGACGGGCAGGCGAGGTGGACAGCTTCGGCCTGCTGGGGGACGATGAAGGGGTCGCGTTCCGTCTGCGCCCTCGGGCGCAGTGGCTCTCCTGCAATGAAGCACCCGTTCTCCGCCTGTCTGTTCCTGCTCCTGCCCTCCGCGGCGCTGGCGCAATCCGCCGGCGACGCGAGCCCGGCCTCCGCGCGAGCGCCGCTCGCCTGGGACGCGCGCCACGCCGAGCACCTGCTCAACCGCGCCGGCTTCGGCGCGCGCACGGGCGAGATCGCCTGCGCCGTCGCCGAGGGACAAGCCGCCTGCGTCGAGCGCCTCGTCACGCAGCGCGCGGACATCGATCCGTTCTTCGTCGAACGCGTCGAGGATCCTTCGCGCCGCGAGCTGCGCGAGCTCTCCGACGACGAGCGCCAGAAGGTGCAGCGCGAGACGCGCGAGCGCGACCGGCGCCAGATGCTCGACTACACGGCCTGGTGGATGGAGCGCGCCGAGAGCGGGCAGGACCCGCTCCAGGAGCGCATGGTGCTCTTCTGGCACGGCCTGTTCACGAGCTCGGTCGACACGGTGCGCCGCGCGCACATGATCCTCGCGCAGGACCAGCTGATCCGCGAGGAGGCCGTCGGCAACTACGCGCGCCTGCTCTCGGGCATGCTCAAGGACCCGGCGCTGCTGACCTACCTCGACAACCAGGTCAACCGCAAGGGCAACCCCAACGAGAACCTCGCGCGCGAGCTGATGGAGCTCTTCTCGCTCGGCATCGGCAACTACACCGAGCAGGACATCAAGGAGGTCGCGCGCGCCCTCACCGGCCGCGGCACCGACGAGCGCGGGGCCTACGCCTACAACGCGAAGGCGCACGACGACGGCGAGAAGAGCTTCCTCGGGCAGAAGGGCAAGTTCGACGGCGACGACGTCGTGCGCATCGTGCTCGCGCAGGACGCCTGCCCGCGCTACGTCGCGCGCCGCATCCTGACCTACCTCGAGGGCGTCGAGCCGTCGAAGGCGCGCCTGGACGAGTACGCCGCGTTCCTGCGCGCGCAGCAGTTCGAGCTGAAGCCCTTCCTGAGGAAGCTCTTCCTCGATCCGGAGTTCTACCGCGAGGAGATCCTCGGCGCGCGCGTGCAGGGCCCGGTCGACTTCATGGTCGGCATGTCGCGCCGCCTGGGGCTGCACACGCCGCCGATGGTGATCGCGGCGGGCGCCTCGCTGCTCGGCCAGCGTCTCTTCGCGCCGCCCAACGTCAAGGGCTGGGACGAGGGCGAGTCCTGGATCACGACCTCGAGCCTGATGCAGCGCGGCAACCTCGCCGGCCTCCTGCTCGGCGTGGTGCAGATCGACGACGTGATCCGCGCCGACGACCCCGACATGCTCGACCAGGAGGCGGCCGACGACGCGCCGGCGGGCATGCAGGGCGACACGATGCAGATGCAGTCGATGCGCCCGAAGAAGGCGCTCGACAAGCAGGCCGGCCTCAAGGGCGCGGGCAGCGTCGCCTACCAGGCGCTGCGTCGCGTGCAGGACTCGGGCTGGGCGCCGAACCTCAACTTCAGCGCGCGCCTCGAGCGCCTGGGCGCGCGCACCGACCGCGAGATCGTCGAACGCATGCTCGACGACCTGCTCGCGATCGAGGCGCCGGCCGACACGCTCCAGAAGCTGCGCGACTTCCTCGCCAACGAGCGCGCCGCGCTCTCGCTCGCCGACGGACATCTCTTCGAGGCCCGGGCCGAGGCCGAGAAGGTGTTGCGGCGCCTGGCGCATCTGATCCTCTCGCTGCCCGAAGCCCAGCTCGGCTGATGGAGCTCTCCCGATGACGCACGCACACGATCGCAAGTCGTTCGACCGCCGCCAGCTGCTCGTCGGCGGACTGGGTTGCCTGGGCGGCCTCGCGCTCGCCTCGCAGGCTGGCGCGACCGTCAAGCTCTTCGTCCCCGCCGGGCAGGACCCGGCCGAGAGCGAGCCGCGCACGCTCGTGCTGCTGCAGTTCTCCGGCGGCAACGACGCGCTCTCGATGGTGGTTCCGTGGGCCGACGACGCCTACCAGTCCGCGCGTCCCTCGATCCGCATCTCCGAACGCGAGGTGCTGAAGCTCGACGCCTACCGCGGTCTGCACCCCGAGCTGAAGAAGCTGCGCGCGGTCTGGGATCGGGGCCAGCTCGGCATCGTCGAGGGCTGCTCGTACCCGACGCCCAACCGCTCGCACTTCAAGTCGATGGAGATCTGGCACACCGCCAGCCTGCAGGGACGTCTCGCCGGCGACGGCTGGATCGGGCGCCTGTGCGAGGCGGCCTTCGCCAAGGAGGACTCGCCCGAGCTCGTCGTGCACGTCGGCGCGGCCGCGCCCTACTCGGTCTTCTCGCGCACGCACCCGCCGGTCGTGTTCCAGACGCCGCACTCGTACAAGTGGGTCGCGCCCGACTCCGACGACAAGGACCTCTACAAGAAGGCCGGCGAGGAGCACGAGCCGATGGGCGGCGATTCCTCCTCCGGCGCCGGCGGCAACAAGGTGCTGCAGCACCTGCGCGGCGTGCTCAGCGACGCGAACGAGTCCTCGCTGCGCATCCGCCGCGCGGTCGCGGAGTACGAGCCGCGCGTCGCCTACCCCGGCGACGATCTCGGCGAGGTGCTCAAGGTCGCCGCCGCGCTGATCGACGCGCGCGTCGGCACGCGCGTGATCTCGGTCGAGCTCGGCGGCTTCGACACGCACAACAACCAGCGCCCGGCGCACGACGCCTGCATGCGCAAGCTCGACGCGGGCCTGGGCGCGTTCCTGAACGACCTCGCGGGCACCAAGGCCGGCAGCGAGGTCGTCGTCGTGTGCTTCTCCGAGTTCGGCCGCCGCGTGAAGGAGAACGGCTCGAAGGGCACCGACCACGGCGTCGCCGCGCCGATGCTCGTCTTCGGCCCGAAGGTCAAGGGCGGCCTCTACGGCAAGCACCCCTCGCTGACCGAGCTCAACGACGGCGATCTCGTGATGACGACCGACTTCCGCTCGGTCTACGGCACGATCGCCGAACGCTGGTTCCGCGCCGACCACGAAAAGGTCCTCGGCGCGAAGTACCCGCTGCTGAACATCGTGTGAGTACGGTGCCAGAGCAGTTCTTCAAGGATTGCCCGGCTCCGCCGACACCTCACGCTGCCTCGCGCCGCACGACACCCCGCACTCACCCGCTCACGCCGCCCGCAGCATCGCGTGCAGCCGCATGAACGCCGCTCGGTCGACATCCAATTCGAGCAGCGGATACGCGGCCGAGAACGGCACCCAGCGGAACTCCGACCACCTCGGATCCAGCCGCAACGGCCGCTCGGGCGGCAGCGTCTTGAAGCCGTAGGTCCACTCGATGATGTCCTCGTCGCCCAGGCTGACGTGCAGCGGCATCTCGAGGTCGATCACGTCGAGCGGCTTGAGCACGCCGGTCTCGTCGAGCACCTCGCGGCGGATCGCGGTCTCGAGCTTCTCGCCGAAGCCGATGTTGCCCTGGATCGGGCCCCAGAAGCTCTCCATGCGCTGGGCTCCGCGCAGCAGCAGGTAGCTCGGCTCGGGGCCGTTCTGCTGGAAGACGAAGATCTTGATCCGGTGGAGGAGGTCCGACATCGAGGCAGTCGCCGTGGCGAGGGGAGATCCGTGCGCGACGCGCGCGGGAAGGAACTTCCCTTGTATAGCCTAGTCCCGTTATCGGTGCACACCCCGGCGACCTGAACGATCGCTCGCGAAACCTCTGCATGAGCTCGACCCGACTGCAACGCGCGATCGCGCAGCTGGACGCCCTGGTCAACTGGGAGCGGCGCGACAAGGACGCTTCGATGCGCCGCGGCCTGGAGCCGATCGTCGCGCTGCTCGCCGCGCTGGGTGATCCTCACCGCGCGCTGCGCGCGGTGCACGTCACGGGGACCAAGGGCAAGGGCACGACCAGCGCCCTGGTCGAGGCGGGCCTGCGCAAGGCCGGGCTGCGCACCGGGCTGTACGCCTCGCCGCACGTCGAGCGTATGAACGAGCGCATCCGCCTCGACGGGCGCGAGATCGGGGACGAGGCGCTCGCCGGCGTGCTCGAGGCGGCGCTCGACGCGCGCGCTCGCGCCGCGAGCAGCTCGCCGGCGGCCGAGAGCACCTGGTTCGACGTCGTCACGGCCGCGGCGCTGCTCGCGTTCGCCCGGGCGCGCGTCGAGTGGGCCGTGGTCGAGGTCGGTCTGGGCGGGCGGCTGGATTCGACCAACGTCGTCGACGGCGAGGTCTGCGTGATCACCAACATCGACCTCGAGCACACCAAGGTGCTCGGGCCGACGCGGCTGGCGATCGCGCGCGAGAAGGCGGGGATCCTCAAGCGCGGCAGCACGCTCGTCACCGGCGTTCGACCGGGCGAGGCGCCTGCAGGAGACGATCCGGCGCCGCTGATCGACGCCGCGGCGGCACAGCTCGGCGTGCGCGTGCTGCGGCCTGCGCCCTTCGCCGCGAGGATGGTCGTGCTCGAGCGCAACGCGGTGCTCGCGCGGCTGGTGCTCGACGAGCTCGGCCGCCGCGGCCTGGTCGCGCGCGGCGGGGGACGGGTCTCCGGCGCGCTGCTCGATGCGGCGACGGTCCAGGCGGCGCGCCTGCCCGCGCGCGCCGAGAAGCGCCGCGTCGCTCGCACGCCGGTCGTGATCGACGCCGCGCACGTCGCCTCCAGCGTCAGCCTGCTGCTCGACGAGCTCGTGCGCGATGTGGAACTTTCTTCCCCCCCGGTGTGCGTCCTGGCCCTGGGCCGGGACAAGGATGCGGCCGCGGTGCTCAAGGCGCTGGGGACACGTGTCGATAGGCTCGTCTGCACCACGGCGTCCTCCGGGCCGCTCGTGGAGGCAGAGACTCTGGCGCAGACCGCTCGAGCGCTGGGCATCGCGGCCGAAACAGCTGCGGACCCCGCCTCGGCGCTCGCCAGGGCTCTCGACCGGACACGCGACGGAGGCTGGGTACTCGTGGTGGGCTCGTTCTACCTCGCCGGCGCCGTGCGCGAGACGACGTGCCCGTACTCCGAACCACACCCAGGACCCGAGCTGTTGCCCGATGCTGACCATCGTCTCTGATCTGCTGCTGACGGACAGCTTCCTGATCAAGGGCAACGTCGAGAACAAGTACACCCGGCTCTCGACGATCCTCGACGAGTACCGGCGCTACTTCCTCAAGGTCCGCGACGCGACCCTGATCGACCTCAACAGCTGCGAGCGCATCACCACGCCGCTCCTGCAGGTCAACGTCGACGAGATCCTGCTCGGCCACGAGTTCCTCGACTCCGGTGGCGACCAGCACCTGCGCGAGCTGGCCAAGAACCAGTCGCTGCACCGCGTGCGCGTCTTCTACACCGGCTCGCTCAACGTCGAGTTCGGCGGCGAGGTGCGCCCGGGGTCCTACGAGGCCGACGACCGCTCCTCGCGGCGCTTCTTCATCATGCGCAACCCGGTCATCCGCGGGTTCAACGACAAGGGCGACCCGGACCTCAAGCTCCTGCAGAAGATGCCCTACGCGATCCTCAACAAGCTGCGCCTGTCGTACATCTACGACTTCAACTGAGCGCGAGGGTCGGGGTCGGATCCGCGCCGTCCGCGGACGGCGTTGGACGAGCGAGCGCGGTGCGTCCAGAATGAGGGCGTGACGCACGAAGGGCCTGAAGGCGTGTCGCAGGCTGCGGCGCGCGCGAGCACACGCTCGGCCGAGCACTGGCTGCTGCTCGTGGGCTCGTTCGCCACGCTGGTGCTCTTCGTGGCGCTGGGCGCGCTGGTCGAGCCCGACGCGCGCGGCTACGGCACGCACACGGCGCTCGGGCTGCCCGACTGCAAGACGATCGCGTGGTGGGGCGTGCCCTGTCCGGGGTGCGGCGTGACGACGTCACTGTGCCTGGCGGCGCACGGGAGGTTGTGGGCGGCGCTGTGGAACCAGCCCTTCGGCTTCGCCTGCGCAGGAGTGCTCGTGTTCGCGCCGCTGGGGGCGAGCTGGGCGCACCTGCGCGGAGCGGATCTGTTCGAGCTCGCCTCGCGCGCGCGAGCCCGCGCGTGGATCGGCGGCGGGTTGGCGCTGATGCTCGTCGCGTGGGTGTGGAAGATCGGGCTCGTGCGCGGGTGGTGGGGCTGAGCTCGGTCGAACACGGCTCGAACTGCGCACCAACAGCGCACGCGCACTCGGCGTAGGCCGCCCATGATCGTCCCCGCTCTCGGTCTCGTCGTCGCTGGCGTTCTCTCCGCTTCCCTTCCGCGCGCGACGCCCGAGGCCGCGGCCCAGGTGCAGAACACCGCGGACGCACGGCAACTCCTGCAAGGCAAGGGCGAGCCGCACGCCGCGCTGCGCGTCACCTACGAGGGCACCTACGCGCTCGAGGCGCACCTCTCCAAGCCGCACGACACGATGCTCTTCGGCGCGCGCCTCCGCGTCCTCAGCGACGGTGGCGAGCGCGCACGCCTGGACTGGGAGTCCTGGCAGCAGGGCCACGAGGATCAGCGCGACCTCGACACGACGCTGCTCGTCGGAGCGCGCGCGTGGCGGCGTCTGGACAAGGACAAGCCCTTCGCCGAATCGAGCGGGAAGGCCGCGGCGCTCCTGCGCGCGCGTGTCGAGGCGCTGATCCCCTGGCGCACGCTCGCCCGCGTGCGCGGCGCGCCGGAGCACTGCTCGGACGTGGGCGCGACGGCCCTGAGCTGGACCGACGCCGCCGAGCTCGGCGGGTTCGTGCGGCGCTTCGCGTGGAACGGCGCATCGAAGCAGCTCGAGTCGATCACGCGCGTGTTCGCGCATCCGCGCCTGGGCGATGCGCGCGACGAGTGCCGCTACGGCGCGTGGGAGATCCGCGAAGGCCTCGCGCTGCCGTCGACGATCACGCTGCGCGAGGTCGACGGCGCGAACGTGCTGCGCGCGAGCCCGGCGACCTTCGAGCTGAAGCTGAAAGCGCTCGACACGCCGGTCGAGCTCGCGCAGGAGCTCGACGCACCGGCGGAGGCCGCCGCCGAGACCGCCCCCGGGCCGACGAGCCCGGGCCGCATCGGCGTCGAGGAGATCCAGCCGGGTCTGTGCTCCTTCGCCTCCCCCGAGCTCGACGGTCGCACGGTCGTGGTCGAGTTCGACGACCACCTCGTCGCGATCGACGCGCCGCTCTCGAGCGAGCTCGGCGAGCGCATCGTCGAGGCGATCGCGACCCGCTTCCCGAAGAAGCCCGTGCGCTACGTGCTGTTCGGCCACTTCCACCCGCACTACACGGGCGGCCTGCGCGCCTTCCTCGCCGCGGGCGCGACCGTCGTCGCGCCGGCGGGCTGCGCCGCGTTCGCGAACGAGATCGCGCAGCGCGCGTTCACGCTCGCGCCGGATGCGTGGGCGCGCGCGGGACGCAAGGCCGCGATCGAGAGCTTCTCGGGCTCGCGCGTGTTCGAGGACGCGCACCAGCGCCTGGAAGTGCTCGACATCGGCGCGAAGTCGGGCCACACCGACGAGTACGTGGTGTTCTACCTGCCGCACGGGCGCACGCTGCTGCAGGACGACGTCGGCTGGTCGGCGACGAGCGACGGGACGCTGCGCATGGGCCGCGGAGCGCGCGGGCTGTACGAGCTCGTGCGCGAGAAGAAGCTCGACGTCGAGACGCTCTGGCAGAGCTGGCCGCTGACGAACCCGCGACCGAGCATCCGCTTCGCGGAGCTCGAGCGCGGGCTGAACGCGAAGCGCTGAGGCGACGGAGCCCGACGCGCTCGGCAGCTCGACGTTCCGCTCGTCGCGTCCGCGCCAGACCGCGTGCGGTCGCGCGGCCGGAGCCGCGCGCTCACTCGCCCTCGGGCTCGACGTCCTCGACGTCGTCGTCGGCCTTGCCCTCGCGCATCTCGTCGAGCATCTCGACGTAGCTCGCGTAGCGGCTCGCGGCGATCTCCCCGCGCTCGACGGCGTCGAACACGGCGCAGATCGGCTCGTGGTCGTGCGTGCAGCTGGGATAGCTGCACTTCGGCTGGAAAGCCTGGAACTCGGGGAAGAGCCCGCGCAGGTCCTGGGCCTTGATGCCGTACAGCCGGAACGTGCGGATGCCCGGCGTGTCGATCACGCGCGTGCCCGGCTCGAGCGTCATCATCAGCGAGTACGAGGTCGTGTGCCGGCCGGCGTCCCAGAACTTGCTGATCTTGCCGACCTTGAGCGCGAGCCCGGGCTGCAGCGCGTTGAGCAGGCTCGACTTGCCCGCGCCCGAGGCGCCGTAGAAGACGGTCGTCTTGCCGCGGATCAGCTCGCGCAGCTCCTCGATGCCGCGGCCGTCGAGGGCGCAGGTCGGCAGGATCGGCACCTTCGCCAGCGCGTAGGTCTCCATCAACGCCTCGATCTCGCCCTCCTCGGCGAGGTCGATCTTGTTGAGCAGGATGCGCGCGGGGATGCGGCCCCACTCGCACGCGGCGAGGATGCGATCGGTGCGGTTGCTCGAGAAGCCGGGCTTGCCGAGCGAGGTCACGACCAGCAGCTGGTCGACGTTGGCCGCCAGCACCTGCTCGCGCGGATCGTGCGAGGAGGCCGTGCGCGAGAGCCAGTTGCGGCGCGGCAGCACGCTCTCGATGCTCGCGGGGTTGCTGGCGAGGTCGACCTCGACCGTGTCGCCCACGGCGACGGGGTTCTTCTGCTCGCGTTTGACGCCATCCTCGCCGTAGAGGATCCCGCGCGGCGCGGCCTGCACGACGCGGCCGCCGACCTCGACGTGACAGACCTTGGCGTCGGTGCGCAGCACGAGCCCGCGTTCGAAGGAAGGGCTCACTTCGGGACCTCCGCGGTCGGCGTGCGCGGGAGGCGCTTCACCGAGCACAAGAGCGCCAGCAGCGGCTCGCCGAGCGCCTTGCCGTGCGCCTCGAGCATCGTTCCGGTCAGCGCGAGCTTGCGCCCGCCGCCGAGCAGCTGCAGCTCGAGCTGGTGCAGCGCGCGCCCTGCGAGCGTCTGCGTGTACTCCAGCAGCAGCGCCTTCTCGCCGGCGGCCTCGACGATCTCGGCGCGCAGGAGCTTCGCGTTCGGCGCGGCGGCGAAGCTCTGCTGCACCTCGTCGCGCGTGCGCTCGATCGTCGCTGCGGCGTCGACCGCGTACTCGCGGAAGGTGACGTTGTCGCGGAAGCCGTCGGCGGCCGCGCCGTGGTAGAGGATCGGCTGGCCCTGGAAGAACTCCGGGTCCCAGCCCGCGCCGAGCACGAGCGAGAGGCCGCGTTCGGGGAGCAGCCAGCGCTCGCCCTCGCGGTGCGGCTGCGCGGCGAGCAGCTCGCGCTCGATCGTCTCGGTCGAGCTCGCGCACGACGCGGCGCGCGGCGCGGGCTCGGGCACGGCGGCCAGGCGCTCGGCGATCCCCGCGACGTGGTCCTCGTAGGACGACCAGCTCCACTCCAGCGTCGCGCCGCGGCGCGCGAGCCGGCCCTGGACGCGTCCGTGCAGCAGCGACTCGAGCTGCTGCGCGTCGAGCTCGCGATCGAAGACGATGCGCCAGGCGAACTCGTGCACCGAGGTGCCGATGCGCCACACGCGCAGGCGATCGCCGCTCCAGCCGACGGCGGCCTCGAGCGCGCGCAACGGATCGAGCGTGGTCAGCGAGAGCACCAGGCGCAGCCCGGCCTCGCCCAGCGTGTCCTCGCGCACGAGCACGGAGGCCGCGGGCTCGAGCGCGGGCAGCGCGACCTCGGTCGGCGGCTGCGTGTCCTTGTGCGGCCGGTGCAGGAGCTGCGCGCTCGAGGCGGGCCGCGCGCGCTTCTCGACCGGCAGCGACTCCTGGCGAGCCGCCTCGAGCAGCCCGCAGCGCTGCAGGATCGGGATGCCGCCCAGGCGCTCCTCGAGCGCGCTCGGCGGCGAGAGCTCGAGTGTGCGCGTCAGGCCGCGCGCGATCAGCTCCGCGCGACCGTCGATGCAGGCGCGGGCGAGGAGCTGCCCTTCGCTGGTCGCGCCGAAGGACTGGCGCAGCGTCGCGAGGCTGCCGTCCTGGTCCTCGCTCGCGAGCACGAGCTCGCGCACGAGCACGCGATGGAACGACTCGTCGTCGGTGTAGCGCGCCTCGTCGAACACGAGCGACTTGCGCGCCGGCAGGTACCAGGCCGCCTGCGCGGGCAGCGTCGCGTGCTGGAACTCGTCGCGGAACGCGTCCGGCGCGGCCGCCACGCGCAGGCCGAGTGCGCGCGCGAGCACCCACAGCATCTCGTACCAGCCCGCGCCGTTCTGCTCGGCCTCGCGCGCCGCGAGCGCCTTGGCGAGCTCGCCGGGAGGGAGCTTCTCCAGCTGCAGGCGCGCGAGATCGAGCTTGACGCCGGCGTGCGCGAGCACTTGTGCGTCCTCCTGCAGGCGGCGCGTCAGTGCGATCCAGTCGATCTGCGGAGCAGGATCCTGGCCGAGCGGCGCGCAGGCGAGAGCGAGGGCGAGGAGGTGCTGCATGGTGCGGACGCGGCGCGTCGCGCGACCATGCTATAACACGCCGCGATGATCGACGAGGAACCGATCCGATCGCGCGCAAACCCCATCTTCAAGACGATGGGCGGAATCCTCGCCGGGAAGAACCGCGAGGTGATCCTGCTCGAGGGCGAGCGCCTGATCGAGGACGCGATCCGGGCGCAGCGCGAGGTCGAGGCCGTCTACCTCAGCACCGAGCGCCACGAGCTCGCGCGCAAGCTCGAAGGGCTCGGCCCGGCCGTGTTCCTGGTCGAGGCGCGGCTCTTCCGCGAGCTCAGCGCGCTCAAGAACTCGCCCGGCGTCGTCGCGATCTGCCGGATGCCCGAGAACCGGCCCCTCGAAACGCTCGCGCCGAAGCGCCACGCGCTCGTGCTCGTCGCGCACGGCATCTCCGATCCGGGCAACCTCGGCGCGCTGGCGCGTTCGGCCGAGGCCTTCGGAGCGAGCGCGCTCGCGCTGACGAAGGGCAGCACGTTCCCGTACTCCGACAAGGCACTGCGCGGATCGATGGGGAGCCTGCTGCGCCTGCCGGTCTCGCACGGCTGGGATCCCGGCGAGCTGCTCGCGCTGCTGACGAAGCTCGGCTGCCGCCACGCGACCGCCGCGACGCGCAACGGCGAGGACCCGCGCTCCTTCGACTGGAGCGGGCCGATCGCGCTCTGGCTCGGCGCGGAGACCGGCGCGCTGCCGGAGTTCGCCGGGAACTTCGCAGGCCTGACGATCCCGATCGACGCGAAGGTCGAGTCGCTCAACGTCACCGTCGCCGCGTCGCTCCTGCTCTACGAGAGCGCGCGCGCCCGCGCCGCCGGAACGGGGAAGCCGCGTGGCTAGGAAGCCCGAGCCCGCCTCCGGCCTCTTCCGCGCGAACGCCGCTCCGCAGCCGCTCGCCGCGCGCATGCGGCCGCGCACGCTCGAGGAGTACGCGGGGCAGGAGGAGCTGCTCGGCCCCGGCAAGCCGCTGCGGCGCGCGATCGAGCAGGGAACGCTCGGCTCGATCGTGCTCTGGGGTCCTCCCGGCACGGGCAAGACGACGCTGGCGCGCCTGGTCGCGGCCGGCGGCGCGCGCGAGTTCGTGCCCTTCAGCGCGGTGAGCGAGGGCGTGCCGCGCCTGCGCGAGATCTTCGCCGAGGCGCGCGAGCGCCAGCAGGCCACGGGCCGCGGCACGATCCTCTTCGTCGACGAGATCCACCGCCTGAACAAGTCGCAGCAGGACAGCCTGCTGCCCGCGGTCGAGGACGGCACGGTCACGCTGATCGGTGCGACGACCGAGAACCCCAGCTTCGAGGTCAACGGCGCCTTGCTGTCGCGAGCGCGCGTGTTCGTGCTGCGCTCGCTGCGCGTCGAGGAGATCGAGGGGCTCCTGCAGCGCGCGCTCGAGGACAAGGAGCGCGGCCTGGGCGCGCTCGAGCTCTCGCTCGCGCAGGGCGTGCTCGCCTTCCTCGCGCAGCAGGCCGACGGCGACGCGCGCCGCGCCCTCGTCGCGCTCGAGGCGGCGGCGCTCGACGCGGGCAAGGGCGGCACGATCACGCTCGAGTCGGCCCGCGAGGCGCTCGCGCTGCGCTTCGCGCAGGCCGACAAGTCGGGCGAGGTGCACTTCAACCAGCTCTCCGCCTTCCACAAGTCGCTGCGCGGGAGCGATCCGCAGGCGGCGCTGTACTGGGCCGCGCGCTTGATCGAGGGCGGCGAGGATCCGATGGTGCTCTTCCGCCGTGCGATCGCGATGGCGGCGGAGGACATCGGGTTGGCCGATCCCGAGGCGCTCAAGCTCGCCGTCGCGGCGCGCGACGCGTACCACATGCTCGGCGTGCCCGAGGGGTTGCTGCCGCTGACGCAGATGATCGTGTACCTGGCGACCGCGCCGAAATCGAACAGCGTGGTCAAGGCGATGGGCGCGGCCTTCGAGGCGGCGCGGGCGACGCCGGGTGCGGCGGTGCCGCTCGACGTGAGGAATGCTCCGACGGGCCTGCTGAAGAGCCTCGGCTACGGCGCGGGGTACAAGTACGCGCACGACTCGAAGACGCACTACATCGCGCAGGAGTACTCGAAGACGCACTACATCGCGCAGGAGTACCTGCCCGAGGAGCTGCGCGGCCGCGTCTTCTACGAGCCCGGCGCGTTCGGCTTCGAGAGGGAGATCAAGAAGCGCCTGGACTGGTGGGCGAAGCAGAGGGACGAGGGCGGGGGACCGGAAACTCGGTAACGCGCAGGCCAGCCGCCGTTAGGCCAGGACGATTGCCATGAGCTCGTCACGCGTTGGACTCGGTCTCCTGCTCGTATTGATGCTCGCGCTCGCGGGAAGCGCGGTGTGGTTCTGGATTCGCTCGCAACCCGGGCCCGCGCCGAGCGTCGAGCACGCGACGGTCCAAACGCCCGCCGAACCGAGCCGGCGCGAGCTCGCGGTGGAGGGCACGGCCCCGCGCGAACTTGCCAGCGCTCCGGCCGCTCAGGCGGACACTGTGCTCCTGCACGTCTGGATCCACGGGACGAAGGCTCCGGTTGCAGGCGCATCGATCGACGTGCTGTCGCTCGCATCCGATGCCGAAGTCGAGCCGCTCCTCACTGCGAGGGATGGCACAGTTCGGGTCCCACTCTCCAGGATCGCTCGCTCGAAACTGCGCATCACGGCCGAGGGTTGCTTCCCGTCGACGCGGGAGATCGGCGAGCTCGCGGGCGACTCGCTCGAGATCGAACTGTGCGCGCAGGGCCGCTTGCGCGTGCACGTGTTCGACACGCGGCACGTTCCTGCGCGCGGAGCGCTCGTGAGCGCATTCCTTGCGCGCAGCGGCGTCTCGCGTGAGTTGCGCGAATCGTTGACGCCGAGCTGGCCCGAGCAGCTCGGCGGAACTGGGAACGCAGCGCCGCTCACGGACGCCGAGGGCTTGCGGAGGCTCGAGGGCCTTCCCTGCGGCGTTCCGCTGCTGGTGACGGCCTCGAACACGATTCCCGCCACCGCGCTCGAGGCGACGATCGATCCGGAGCGGCGCGAAGCAGAGCTCGAGATCGTCGCGCAGGCTCCCTGCTGTCTGCACGGTCGCCTCGTCTGGGAGGACAAGAGCCCGGTCGATCCGCGCACGACGGGCGACGACGAGCTCAGGATCATGTGCCTCGATTCGATGCCGGATCCGAACACGCGACCGTTCACGCGCTGTGGCGAGAACGGCGAGTTCACGTTCTGTGATCTGCCCAAGGGCCGCGTGAACTGGCGCATCGAGTGGCCTGGCGAGCTCTCGCGCTGCACGACGCTCGCACCGGGGACGAACGAGGTCGGGGACATCGTGTTGCACCACACGGAGCTCGTTCGCGGTCGCGTGTACCTGAGCCATCCGCCCGAAGGCCTCCGCTACACGGGCATCGGGCTCGTCGTCTGGCAGCAGGGCCGTTGTGTCGGTCACGCGCCGCTCGTGCAGCCCGACGGAAGGTTCGAGCTGCGACTTCCCCCGGGCCTCGTGCGGATCGATCTGGCGACTAACCGGGATCCGCTCGGTTCGTTCGAACGCGAGATCCCCTGCGGCGAGCTCGCGCTCTGCCTCGATGCGCTCGTGGGCCGGCTGCGCATTCGCAACCTCGCGCTGGAGCGGAGCGATGTGTACCTGCGCCTCGCGTCCGTCGGCGATGAACCGCGCGCCCGGTTCGACGGTGCGCTCGTCGCACGCCAGTACTCTCTCGGCGGGACCGAATCGCGTATCGGCTGGCAAGGCGCGGACCTGTGCGGGTGGTTCCTGCCGCCGGGCACTTACGAGGCGTTCGCGGGGACCCGCAAGCGCTCGAGCCTCGTCGCCCTCGGCCGCGCGACGATCGCGGCCGGCGAGGAGTGCGTTCTCGACGCAGCGACGCCTGCTGTCGGTCGCATTCGCGGCACGGTTGCGACCGCGAAGGGCGAGCCCGTCCGCGGCACGTCGATCAGCGCCTGCCCACAGGCCTTCGTGCATTCGGCGTACTACGACGCGCCGCGCGCACGGAGCGATCCACGCGGAGAGTTCGTCTTCGACGCGCTTCCCGCAGGCAGCTGGCGTGTGTTTCCGAGTTCGGGCGGACCGGACGCGATTGAGGCGCGCAGCATCGAGCTCGCTGGCGGCGGCGAAGCGTCCGTGCGCGTGGAGCTCGAGGCGACAGGCGCCCTGGAGGGCAGCGTGAAGCGGCACGGGCAGCCGGAGGCCGGTACCACGCTCTCGCTCTTCGCGCGATCGGACCTCGAAGGCCTTCATCGGCCTCCGCAGCTGGCGCTGCGCAGCGACGCGGAGGGGCGCTTCCGCTTCCTCGATCTCGTGCCGGGGGAGTACTCGCTCTCCGTCTACTCCGGCGAACCGAACGCGAGCGATCGCCGCCACATGGAGCAGAACGTCCTCGTTCGATCCGGCCAGACGATCTCGCTCCCGATCGATCTCGACTTCGCCTTGACGCGCATCGACGCGACGCGCGATGGCGCGCCCTTCACGGCGATCGACGACGGGTACGTCGCCGGGCCCGCCGGCCTGCACCGCTTCGAGCGCCTTTCCGGGGGCGACCCGGGCTGGGGCGCGCGCGTCACGGACGGCCCGTGCCTGTTCCTCTTCTCGAACAAGGAGATCCCCGTGCTCGACTGGCCGCCAACGGCGCGCGGGTACCTGATCGCGTACGTGCCGCTCGCGCGAGCGGGCCAGAGCCAGATGCAGGTCGCGATCGGCACGTGTTCGCTCGTGGTGCGGCTGCGCGATCCCGGCACGCCGATGCCGACGGCGCGGCTCGAGAGCGTCGGCGAGCTCCGCGACGTCGCGCAGTACTTCGCGCCCGCGACGCTCGCCGGACTTGACGAAGGCGACGGACGCCGCAGGTTCGTGGGCATTCCCCCCGGCTCGAGCGTGACACTCGAATCCGCCCGCTGGCTGCTCGGGCCGGTGGCCGCGAAGCGGGTCGACCTGGGCACGCGCACCGAAGTCGAGATCCTCTGGCCGCCGGAGTAGGCCGCGCCCTTCGTGCTCAGACGTGCCGGGCCGCGAGCTTCGCCAGCTTCTCCGCCAGCGCGCTCTCGCGCTGGTTCTGCTCGGCGTTGTCGAGCGCCATGCGCAAGGCGCGGCGCGAACCCACCAGCACGACGAGCTTCTTCGCGCGCGTCACCGCGGTGTAGAACAGATGCCGCTGCAGCATCA
>JBGASC010000080.1:0-12589 GCA_044229935.1 Planctomycetota bacterium
GGCGGCGGCAAGGGCGGCGTGATCTGCGACCCGCGCAAGCTCAGCCAGGGCGAGCTCGAGCGCATCACGCGGCGCTACACCTCGGGCATCATGGACATCCTCGGGCCCGACCGCGACGTGCCGGCCCCCGACGTCAACACCAACGAGCAGACCATGGCCTGGCTCATGGACACCTACTCGATGCACGTGCGCCGCACGACGACCGCGGTCGTCACCGGCAAGCCGATCGCCCTGGGCGGCTCGCGCGGGCGGCGCGAGGCCACCGGCCGCGGCGTGATGATCACCTGCCGCGAGGCGCTCAAGAAGCTCGGCATGCGCCCGGAGAACACGCGCGTCGTCGTGCAGGGCTCGGGCAACGTCGGCGGCATCGGCGCCGAGCTGATGCACCGCGAGGGCTACAAGATCGTCTCGATCAGCGACATGTACGGCGCGATCGCCAACGACAAGGGCCTGGACATCCCGGCCGTGATGGCGCACCTCAAGAAGACCGGCAAGCTGCAGGGCTTCCCCGGCGCGCGCGAGCTCTCCAGCGCGGAAGCGCTCGAGCTGCCCTGCGAGGTGCTCGTCCCGGCCGCGACCGAGAACCAGATCACCTCCAAGAACGCGCACGCGATCAAGGCCAAGCTGATCATCGAGGGCGCCAACGGCCCGACCACCGACGCGGCCGACGTGATCCTGGAGAAGAAGGGCGTCGTGGTCGTGCCCGACATCCTGGCCAACGCGGGCGGCGTGACGGTCTCCTACTTCGAGTGGGTGCAGGACCGCATGGGCTACTTCTGGACCGAGGAGCGCGTCAACACGTCGCTCGAGCAGATCATGGTCAAGTCGTACGCCGACGTGCACGAGGTGGCGGAGAAGTACAAGGTCTCGATGCGCATCGCGGCCTACATCCTGGCCATCGACCGCGTGGCCAGCGTGTACAAGCTGCGCGGAGTGTTCGCGTGATGGAAACGATCCTCTCCGCACCGAGCGTCGAGTACGACGACCTCGCGCCCTCGAGCCACTCGATCGAGGACGAGAACCCCTTCGCCACGATGATGGCGCGCTTCGACGAGGCGGCCGACAAGGTCGGCCTCGATCCGGACCTGTATGCGCTCCTGCGCAAGCCCGACCGCGAGATCGCGATCAGCATCCCGACGCAGCTGGACGACGGCACGCTGGCGATCTTCGACGGCTACCGCGTGCAGCACAACGCGGGGCTGGGTCCCTACTTCGGCCCGCTGCGCCTGCAGCCGGGCCTCAAGCTCGACGAGCTGCGCGCGCTGGCGGGCTGGATGACCTGGAAGTGCGCGCTGCTCGACATCCCCTTCGGCGGCTCGGCCGGCGGCATCCGCATGTCGGCGCGGCGCCACTCGCGCGGCGAGATCGAGCGCGCGGTGCGGCGCTACGTCTCGAGCCTGATGGGCGACATCGGACCCGACCGCGACATCTTCTCCAGCGACCTCGCCACCGACGAGCAGGTCATGGCCTGGGTGATGGACACGGCCTCGATGCACGCGCGCCACACCGAGAACGCCGTCGTCTGCGGCAAGCCGCTGACGCTGGGCGGGACCTACGGGCACGCGCAGTCGGTCGCGCAGGGCATGCGCATGGTGCTCGGACCTGCGCTGGAGCTCGCAGGCGTCCCGAAGAAGGGCGCGCGGGTGATCATCCAGGGCACCGGCCGTCGCGGCGGCAACCTGGCGCAGCTGCTCGCGCAGGACGGGCACGTGGTCGTCGGCATGTCCGACATCCACGGCGCGATCTACAACGAGAAGGGACTCGACGTCGCCGCCGCCGTGCGCGCTCGCCTGGACCACGGCGACCTGCGCAAGGCCAAGGGCAGCTTCGAGGTGCTCCCCAACGAGGACATGATCGAGCGTCCCTGCGACGTGTTCCTGCCCTGCGCGGTCGCGAACGTGGTGCACCTGCGCAACGCGCGCTCGATGCAGTGCAAGCTGATCGTCGAGGGCTCGCACGCCGCGGTCTCGCCGCGCTCCGACCGCATCCTGGCCGAACGCGGCATCACGGTCGTGCCCGACATCCTCGCCACCGGCGGCGGCGTGGTGGTCAACTACTTCGAGTGGGTGCAGAACCGCGCCGGCTACGCCTGGCAGCCCGACGTGGTGCAGCACCGCCTCGAGCGCTTCATGCTGCAGGCCTGGAACGAGGTCGTCAGCGTGGCCAAGGAGCAGGACGCGCGCCTGCGCATGGCGGCGCACATGGTGGCGGTCAAGCGCGTCGCGGCCGCGGACCGGCTGCGCGGGCTGTACGCCTGAGCCGCACGCGCCTCACTCCAGCAGCACGCCCCGCAGCACGATCCAGCCGCACTCCTCGCGCGCGCCCGCGAGGCCCAGCGTGATCCGCAATCGACGCGCGTTCTCGAGCGGGAGCTCGAGGGCGCGCGTCGCGCTGTCGCGCGATCCTGCGGGCGCTCCCGGCGAGGTCCACACCAGCGCGTTCCTGCCGTCGACGTCCAGCGAGAGGCGCAGCGCGCCCTCGCTGCAGGTCGCCGGGTCCTCGAGCGGGCGCTCGGCGCTGGCCGCGAAACGCCGGGTGCCCCCGTCGAGCTCGAGCGCCAGCGTCGTCGGCCCCCCCCCGCCCGCGCGCAGCCCCCGGTCGCCGCGCGCCGCGCCCGGCGCGGGCCGCCGGGAGCGCAGCGAGCTCGCGCGCGTGTGCGTCGAGAGCCGCGCGCGCCTGCCGAGGAGCTCGAGCTCGCGTGTCTCCGCGCCCAGGTCCTGCAGCGCGCCCGAGGCACACATCTGCTCGACGCGCGTCACGTCCGGCGGCGCGCCGCCGTGCAGCACGCCCTGGCGCAGCGCCTCGAAGGCGATGCGGTTGCCCCAGGCGTTGTAGTGGCCGGCGAGCTGGCCGCTGGTGCCGAAGAACAGGCGCGCGCGCTCGCGCTCGCCGCAAGCGCCGGCGAGCAGGTAGGGCGCGCTGTAGACGCAGGGCTGTTGCGTCTCGCGCTGGAACTCGCGCGCCAGGCGCATGGTCCAGGCGTAGGCCGGATCGTCGAAGAGCGTCTGTTCGCCGCTGAAGAAGAGGAAGACGTGCTCGACCCCCGCCGTGTCGAGCTCCGCCGCGATCGCCTCGAGCAGCGCGCGGTTGACGGCCACCCGCTCGGCGACCGGGGCGCCCTCGTCGCGCCAGGGGCGCTGCCAGGCCTGCGGCAACAGCCCGTCGCGGTAGACGAACAGCCGCGCGAGCCAGCTCCAGGCGCGCGGCGGATCGACGCGCAGCAGCGCCTCCGGATCCGTCTCGCCCGCCGGCTCGATCCGCAGCGCGCCGTCGACCAGGTGCGCGCGCGACTTGGGCCAGCAGCGCACGCCGAGCAGCGAGCGGTTGAAGTCGTCGTCGAGCATCACGCCGACGACCACGAAGGGACGCGCCGCGGCGAAGCGCGGCAGCACGCGTCGCAGGAGCAGGAGCTCCTGGTCGACGCCGTAGCCGCCGACGCCGTAGTTGAGCAGCCCGAACTCGCGCGCGAGGTCCGAGTCCTCCAGCAGCGCCTGGAAGCACTCGCCGGGCTCGGTGTTGCACTGCGCGTAGGAGTCGCCGAACAGGAGCAGGGGCCGCCGCCCCGCGAGCTTCGCCTCGTCGGGATGCGCGTAGGTTCCCGGCGCGGCCGGGCCCAGCCAGCCGATCTCCGGATCCGCGGGCCGGGCGGGCACGAGCTGCGCGCGGTCGAAGACCCACTGCAGCTTCCAGTACTCGTCCGTGCCCGCATCCGCGACGCACTCGGCGTGGCGCAGCCGCTTCCCCGCCCGCGCGGCGAGCGCGCTGTCGGAGAAGAGCAGCCAGCGCACGCCCAGTTCGACGAGCACCAGCGCCACGAGGCTGCCGACGAGCAGCGCGAGGAGGCGGCGCACGAGACGCCGCGGACGGCTGCGCGAAGGAGCGGTCATGTCCGTTCATGCTATCCCGCGCGATGCACGCTTCGAGTAGCCTGCTCGCATGCCGCAGCCGCTCCCGCACCTGTTCGCGCGCCTCCGGACGCACGCCCTCGCGCTGCCCGACGCCTGGGAGGATCACCCCTGGGGCGAGAACGTCGCCAAGGTGGGCAAGAAGGTCTTCGTCTTCTTCGGCGTTCCCGATCCGCGCGGCGCGGAGCAGCTGGTCTGCGTCAAGCTGCCGCACTCGGGCGTCGCCGCGCTCGACCTGGGCTTCACCGAACCGGCCGGCTACGGGCTGGGCAAGAGCGGCTGGATCGTCGCGCGCCTCCGCGCGGACGAGGAGGTCGACCCCGCGCTCCTCGAGCGCTGGATCACGGAGAGCTACCGCGCGGTCGCGCCGAAGAAGCTCGTCGCGCAGCTCGACGGCGCCGCAGCCCGCCCGGCGGCCGCGAAGAAGCCCGCCAGGCCGAGGACGACGACGAAGAAGCCCGCGCGCGCGACGGCCGCGAAGCGCAAGCCCGCGCGTCGCCGCTAGCATGGCACGCGCCGTCGCCTTCCTGCGCGCGATCAACGTCGGCGGACGCTTCGTCAAGATGGAAAGGCTGCGCGCGCTCGCCGGCGGCGCGGGCCTCGCGAACGTCGCGACGTACATCCAGAGCGGCAACCTGGTCTTCGACTGCGCCGCGCGCGAGGCGCCGAGGATCGAGGCGCGGCTGGAGGAGTTGTGGCGCAAGGAGCTGGGCTGGGAGGTCGCGACGCTCGTGCGCACGCAGAAGGAGCTCGCGGCGCTCTTCGCGGAGGGCGAGGATCTCGCGCACGGGCTGAAGGGCAAGGACGTGCGCCACTACGTCTCGTTCCTGCGCGCCGAGCCGCCGCGCGGCGCGATCGACGAGTTGCACGGGTTGTCGTACGCGAAGGAGCGCGTGCTCGTGCGCGGCCGCGAGCTGCACTTGTGGTGCACGATCCCCGTGCACGAGGCGAAGTGCACGAACGCCCGCCTGGAGCGCCTCGTGAAGTCGCCCGCGACGACGCGCGACTGGAAGACGATCGCCGCGCTCCAGCGCGTGCTCGCCGGCGAGCCGGTGTGACGCGCCCCAGGTGAAGGGCCGTTCACGCGGCGCACGGGTCGTACACCGAAGGCCGCGTGTTCCTGCGCACAGCGGCAACTGGGCCGGACGCCCGTTCCGTCGCACGCTGGAACGACCGTGCCCGGGTGCGCCGGTGCCGTGGATCGCGATGGATCGCGAACCTGCCCGCGCACCTGCGGAACTCGCACGGGGAAACGAAGGCAAACGATGTCGAACACGCTGATCACGGGCACGCGCACGCTGGGGCTGATCCTGCTCGCCGGCGGCGCCCTGCTCACGACCACCGCGAGGGCGCAGACGTACAAGGTCGACGACGGCACGCCGGGCTCCTCGCTCAGCTATGCCTATCCCGAGGACTTCTGCTGGCTCAACCGCCTGCACGTCAACGGGACGGCGACGATCACGTCGGTCGAGGCCATCCTCGGCGACGCACCCACCGGGCACGCCGTCCACATCTGCGTCTGGCGCGACCTGAGCGGCTGGGGCGACGTCAACTCGGGCCTGCTGCTGACGCAGGTCGCGACGACCGTCAAGAACGGCGGGCAGTACATGCTCACGCAGTACGACATCCCGCCGACGCAGGTGTCGGGCTACTTCTTCGTCGGCGTCTACATGACCGTCGACGGAACTCTCGGCCCGGCCACGCTCGATCCGCACACGCAGTGGGCCAGCCAGGCCTGGTTCTGCACCGCGTACGGCCCGGGCACCTTCGACCCGACGTTCCTGGGGAACTGGACGATGTACGGCCCGCCGATCGTCGGCGCGCACGGCGTGTTCATGCTGCGCGCGAACGGCGCGAACGGCCCGGATGCGGAGGTGCGCTGCACGGCGAAGACGAACTCGCTGGGCTGCGTGCCCGTGACGGGCTTCAGCGGCACGCCCTCCGCCACGGCGGGCAGCGGCTTCCAGGTCACCGCGAGCAACGTCTTCAACCGCAAGACGGGCATGCTGCTCTACACGACCAGCGGCCTGCACGCCTCGCCCTTCGGCGGCGGGATCCTGTGCCTCAACGCCCCGCTGCACCGCACCACCGGCATGAACGCCGGCGGCTCGGCGAGCGGCGACGACTGCACGGGCGCCTACAGCTTCGACTTCAACGCCTACATCGCCAGCGGCGCCAACCCGGCGCTCCTGCCCGGCGTGACCGTCGATGCGCAGTACTGGTCGCGCGACCCGGGTTTCGCCGCGCCGAACAACATCGGCCTCTCGCAGGCCGTGCACTTCGGCATCGGACCGTGAAGCGCGACGCGTGACGGAGAGACGAGCGCGCGGCGCGGAGCGATCCGCGCCGCGCATCGTTCAGGGGATCACGACCGTGAGCGTCTCGCCCGCCGCTCCGGTGCGCACGTGCAGCTCGCGGTGCTCCGCGCGGAAGCCCGCACGGAGCACGAGCTCGGTCTGCGGCGGAAGGCAGGCGAGGTGGAAGCGGCCCTGCTCGTCGAGGGCCGCACTCCACGGGCTGCTCTCGCCGTTGCCGCCGGCAGCACGTTCCACCCAGGCGGCGACGAAGCGGACCGTCTTCGGGAACGGCAGCCGCACCACGCCGTCGATCGCGCAACCGGCGTGGAGTGTCACGCGCGTCTGCGAGCCCTCGTCCAGCGCAAGCCGCACGTCCGACGCGAGCCCGACGCCGGCTTCGGCGCGAGGCATCCTCCGAACGAGCAGCCAGTAGCGGCCGGGGCGCAAGCGCACCGTCGCGATCCCGTCCGCACCGACCTCGGTTCTCCAGTCCGTGCCGCCCTCGTCGAGGGCTACGCCGGCGATCTCCCGCGGGAACTCGGTGGCACCCTCGGGGAGCACGAGCTGCAGCTGGGCCTGCGCGAGCTTCTGCACGCAGATTCGGAGCGGCTGCACGCCCGCGGCGGGCAGATCGACTCGGATGTTGCGTCGCGATTCGTCGCGCGACCAGCCTTGCGGCAGGAACACGCTCGGAGGTTCGCCTGTCACGAGCGGGTCGACCGTGAACCCGGCGCGCGGGAGATCGATCCCGAGCAGGCGGTAGCGCTGGCCGTACTCGAGCTCGACGTGGAAGTTCCAGTCCGGATCGGACGCGGCCGTCGCCTCCAGCGTCACGGCCGCGAGCGCATGGAATGCCGCCGGCGCGTAGATCCCGGCCGGCTCGATCGCCGTGCCCGCGGCGTCGACGAAACCCGCTTCGACCTCCAGCGGCGCAACCTCCGCCGGCGCGATCGTCCCCAGCTCGAGCGGCATCCCCTCCACGATCGTGACCGGCACGTTGACGAACCACAGATCGCTTCCCTTCGACCACTGCGCGCGCAACGTGTGCTGGCCCGGGCGCACCCTCCCGAACACGAAGCGACCCTGCTGATCGGGATGCTCGCGCGCGAGGACCTCGCGGCCCGTCACCTCGCGCGACTCCGGGACGAGCGTGCAGAGCTGGAGCTCCACGCTCCACGGATCGACGCTCCCGCGTGTGTCGAGCTGCCCGGCCAGGCTGCCGGCCGTCGCGAGCTCGATGCGCTGGCGTGTGGTCCTGCCGGCGTCGATCGTGAACGGACCGACCTGCTGCAGCGTCGCTCGTCCGTCGGCCGCCCCGAAGTTCAGGTCCGAGGTCGTGACGCTCGCGCGCGGAGGGAAGTGCATCGAGCGCACCTCGATCGCGTAGGTGCCGCCCGGCGGCAGCGCGGACCACTCGACGCGTCCGTCGGCGCGGCTGGTTCGTTCGAGCTCGACCGCAGGCCAGACGCTGGCGATGCCGGCGGAGGCGGAGCTCCGCGCGGCGACACGCGCGAGCAGCGCGGACCATCTGCGCTCTTCGACGCGCGCACGCTGCGCATCTGGCGCCTCGCGCAGGACCGGCCCCTCGCCGAGCAGGACGGACTCCACAGCCTCGCGCAGATCCGCCTGCAGATAGCCGCGACTGCCGCTGCGCCACTGGGCATCGGTCCCGACGCCCGAGTCCAGCAGCACCGCCTCGACGC
This sequence comes from Planctomycetota bacterium, assembly GCA_044229935.1. Lineage (GTDB taxonomy): Bacteria > Planctomycetota > UBA1135 > UBA1135 > JADJLZ01. The sequence continues at coordinate 7,906 of JBGASC010000080.1, forward strand.
CCTCGACCGGGCGTCCGTGCGCGTCGACGAACTCGAGCGCGAGCGCGCCGCACGGCGGCAGCGTGAGCGTGGCGCCGCGCGCGTCGAGCTCGAGCGTCGCGAGCGCACCTAGCCCCTGCTCGGGGTCGAGGACGAGGGCATACCGGCCGAAGGCCGGCAGCGTCGCGAGGCCGCTCTGGTCCGTGCGCACCTCGCCGCGTTCGCCCGTGACGAGGTTCGCGAAGCGCACGCGCGTGCGGGCCGCGGGCGAAACGCCGTCGGCTTCCCGCACGAGCAGGCCAGGCGCGGATGCGTGCGCGGCCGCCTCGCTCCGGCGCGCGGGTTCCGCGGGCGGCACGCTGATCCCGACACCGGCGCTCTGCGTCGGCGCGGGGCCGCTGGCCTCGAGCTCCGCGAGCGGCGCGGCACCACCGCCCGCGACCTCGGGACGCGCGAGGCGCCACAGGCCGAACGAGCTCAGTGCGACGAGCAGCACCGCCGCGCCGATCAGCTTCGCGGGCAGCGCGGCCTTGGCCCCGCCTCCGGCGAGCTGCGCCAGCGGCAGGCAGGCCAGGCACCAGCTCGTGCGGTCGCCGAACTCGGCGTCGAGCCTCGATCGCAGCGTCTCGAGGCCGCGCCGCAGCCACGAGTCGACCGTCGCGACCGGGACGCCGCGCTCGCGCGCGATCACGCGCGGCGGGCGGCCATCGAAGAAGCGCGCGAGCAGCGTCGAGCGGTAGGGCTCGTCGAGTCCGAGCACGGCGTCGACCAGGCGCTTGTGCAGCTCGGCGCGCTCCTCGAGCTCGCGCGTGTCCGGCTGCAGCTCGGGCCGCGATGCGCCGCGCTCGCGCTGCGCGCGCCGGCGTTCGCCGCGAGCGAACTTGCGCGCGACGTTGCGCACCACGCTCGCCGTCCAGGCGCGCGGGTCGCGCGCGGACGCCGGAGGCGCCGAGCGCAGGGCCAGCCAGCTCTCCTGCACGACATCGTCGACGCGGCTCTGGTCGAAGACGAGCGAACGGGCGAGCTGGTGGATCCAGCCGACCTGGGTCTCCAGGTCGGCACGTGCGAGGGAGGGTCGGTCGTTCATGGCTTCACCCCCGCGGTCCCGCCGGGGCGAAATCCAGGGCAGGAATTCCCAGGAACTGTACCCGCACCCGCGAACCGGCCCAGCGCCGGCCCGCTCCACCCCGCGCAGGCGGCCCGCTCAGCCCGAGCGCGCGAGCTTGAGGAACTCGAGCAGCTTGGGCGGCTGGCCGGTGCGCAGGATCCCGTTGCGGAAGATGCGGCCCGAGAGCCAGATCGCGAAGACCACGGTCGCCGCCAGCAGCGCGAACGTGCCGATCACCTCCCACAGCGGCGGATCGCCGGCCATGCGATTCATCATCGTGAACGGCGTGAAGATCGGCACCCACGAGAGCACGTGCGCCAGCGTCCCGTTGGGATCGCGCACGATGAAGAACATCGTCCAGAGCGGCACCATCAGCACCGTCATGGCCGGGCCCATGAAGTTCTGCGCGTCCTTGAGCGTGTTGCAGGTGCTGCCCACCGCGAGCAGCATGCTCGAGTAGAGCAGGTAGCCGAGCAGGAAGTAGGCCACGAAGGGCACGAACAGGCCCGGCCCGATCAGCAGCTTGATCAGGATGCCGGCCGTCTCGTCGCCGGCGCCCGAGAAGTAGTTGAGCACGAAGAAGATCGAGACCATCCAGGCCGCCAGCAGCGTGATGCCGACCAGCGCCACGCCCATCAGCTTGCCCAGCATCAGCTCCCAGGGCGTGACCGAGCTGAGCAGCACCTCGACGATGCGGTTGGACTTCTCCTCGATGGTCGAGTTCAGCAGCATCTGCGCCACGGTCATGATCGCGACGAAGAGCATGTAGACGAAACCCATCGGCGCGTACTGGCGGATCTCCTCCGCCTTGCTGACCTTCTCCTCGCCCTCGGCCTTCTTGGGGTCCTTGCGGTCGAACTCGACCTCGATCTTGTTGATGCGATCGAACTCCTTCTTGTCGACGCCCTTGGCGAGGAACTCGCGGTTGCGCAGCTCCTCCTTCAGCCCGCGCTCGATCACCTCGGAGAGCCCCGTGTCGGCCAGGTTCGTGCACCAGTACTCCGTGCCGTGGCCGACGCTGAGCGACAGCTGCGGCAGCACGACCAGCGCGAAGAGCTCCTCCTGCTTGCCGTCGACCTCGAGCTTCTTCTCGCCCTTGAGCCAGGGCCGCAGGTTGTGCACGGTCTCCTTGGTGTTCGCGCCGGCGGTGCCGGGCGGCAGCTCGACGCGGCGGAAGAGCGGCTTGGGTGCCTGGAACTCGCCCAGGCCCGGGTCCTCCTTCTTCTTCGCGTCGTACTCGTCGCGCGCGGACTTGAGGCGCTTGGCGTAGCTCGACTCGATCGACGCGTCGATGATCCCGGTGAACTCGCCCGAGGGATCCACGACGCAGAAGTTGCGCGTGGGCTTGGCGTACTTCTCGAGCAGGCGCGGCACCTGGAAGCCCGCGGCGAGCAGGATCGGGAAGAGCAGGATGCCGATCCAGAAGCCGCGCGTCTTGACGTTCTCGGCGTACTCGCGCAGCGCGACGAGGAAGGAGTACTTCACGCGGCCACCTCCTCGGCCTCGTGCCGGCTGACGAGCTTCAGGAACACGTCGCGCAGGCTCGGCTCGTTCTTGTCGAAGGCGACGAGCTCGATGCCGGCCTTGAAGCAGGCGCCCAGGATCTCGTCGGGCTTCGCGCCGTCGTTGAGCGCCACCTCGTAGCGCTGCGGGTGCTCGGTGCGCTCGACGCTGCGCACGCCGGGCATCTGCGCCAGCGGCGCGGGGTCCGAGCTCGTCTCGAGCACCACGCGGCGGCGGATCGTGCGCTTGGCCTCGGGGATCGTGCCGTCGAAGAGCTTCTTGCCCTTGGCGATCAGCACGATGCGGTCGCACAGGCGCTCGGCGTGCTCCATCACGTGCGTCGAGAAGACGATCGTCGAGCCGTTCTTCGCCAGGTCGGCGATCACCTTCTCGAGCACCTCCTGGTTGACCGGGTCCAGGCCCGAGAAGGGCTCGTCGAGGATCACGAACTCGGGCGCGTGCACGACCGAGGCGAGCACCTGGACCTTCTGCTGCATGCCCTTGGAGAGCGCCTCGCACTTGGAGTCGACGTTCGCGCCCAGGCCGTAGCGCTCGAGCATCTCGACCGACTTGCGCCGGGCGTCGTCGCGCTTCATGCCCTTCAGCTGCCCGAAGTAGGCGATCACGTCGCGCGCCTTCATCTTGCGGTAGAGGCCCTTCTCCTCGGGCAGGTAGCCGATGCGCTCGCGCACGTCGAGGGCGCTGGGCTTGCCCAGCACCTCGATCGTGCCCGAGGTGGGCTCGTAGATGGAGAGCGCGATGCGGATCGTCGTCGACTTGCCCGCGCCGTTGGGGCCGAGGAAGCCGTAGACCGAGCCGCGCGGCACGCAGAGGGAGAGATCGCGCACGGCCACGAAGTCGCCGTAGCGCTTGTGGATGTGCTCCAGACGCAGGACGGTTTCGCTCATGGGTGGCCGAAGCCTAGCGTCCGGGCCTGGACGGCGAAACGCCGACGGTGGAACATGCACGAACCCGACAGGAGACACGCCATGGACCGACGCACGTTCTGCACCGCCTCCCTCGCCACCGTCGCACTCGCCGGCGCGCTCCCCGCGCAGGGCGCGCAAGCCCCGCGCCCGCGCAGCCGCGTGATCAGCCGGGGCCGCCTCAAGCAGTCGGTCAGCCGCTGGTGCTACGGCGGGCTCTCGCTCGAGGAGCTCTGCAAGGCGGCGGCCGAGATGGGCTTCCACGCGATCGACCTGCTCGACGAGAAGGACTGGGGCGTGCCCGCGAAGTTCGGCCTCGTCTGCGCGCTCGGCAACGGCGCGGGCCCGATCCACAAGGGCTTCAACCGCCTCGAGCACCACGACGAGCTCGTGCACGGCACCGAGCGCCTGATCCCGATCGCGAAGGCCGCCGGCGTGCCGAGCGTGATCGTCTTCTCGGGCAACCGCGCCGGCCAGCACGACGAGGAGGGCGTCGCGAACTGCATCACCGGGCTGAAGCGCGTGATGGGCACGGCCGAGAAGCACGGCGTGCAGATCGTGATCGAGTACCTCAACTCGAAGGTCGACCACGGCGACTACCAGTTCGACCACATGAAGTTCGGCGCGGACGTCGTGAAAGGCGTCGGCTCGCCGAAGTTCAAGATCCTCTACGACATCTACCACGCGCAGATCATGGAGGGCGACGTGATCCGCACGATCCGCGACCACAAGGACCTGATCGGCCACTTCCACACCGGCGGCGTGCCCGGCCGCAACGAGATCGACGCCGGGCAGGAGCTCAACTACGCCGCGATCGCGCGCGCGATCGTCGAGACGGGCTACACGGGCTACGTGGCGCACGAGTTCCTGCCCACGCGCGACGCGCTCACCTCGCTGGCCGAGGCCGGCGCGCTGTGCGACGTCGAGATCCACCATCCACGCTGACACCGGCTCGGGCGAGTCCATGAAGCTCGGTGTCGCCGCGCCATCCGAGGCGACTCTTGACACCGACCGCCTCCGAGGTTGGAGTAGCAGCATATGCGCCGCAGGGCTCGAAAGCGCAAGGAGTTGCTCTCGCGATGGCCGGATGGGATGTCCCCGGCCACGGTTTCTGCACGAGTTCAGTACCTTGGGAGCCCGGAGCACAAGGGCAAATGGAGTCCCCTTT
>JBGASC010000022.1:0-86135 GCA_044229935.1 Planctomycetota bacterium
AGCGCCGACATGCGTCCACGCTCCCTGGCCGGTCACAGACCGGCGCCGAAGCTGCTGTCGTCGTCGGCCGGACGGCGGACCGGCGTGGGTGCGGGCTTCGGGGCCTCGACCGGCGGACGCGCCGGCTCGCGTGCGGGGGGCGGCGCCGAACGCTGCTCGCCCACGCCGCTGCCGAAGCCGCCTTCGCCGCGGAAGCTCGCGGGAGCCGAGCGCGGCCGGTCCTCGTGGCGCGGCCGGTCCTCGTGCCGCGGCCTGTCTTCGTGGCGCGGCCGATCGTCGTGCCGCGGCCGGTCCTCATGGCGGGGACGATCGTCGTGGCGCGGGCGATCGTCGCGACGCGGGGGCGCTTCGCGAGACCAACCGCCCTCGCGCTCGGGGCGCGGCGGACGCTCGTCGCGCGGTCCGCGATCGTCGCGCGGCGGACGCGAATCGGGGCGCGGTCCGCGGTCGTCGCGGAACGGACGGCCGCCGCGGTCGCCCGCGTAGCCGCGGTCCCCGCGCTGGCCTTCGCGCGGTCGGTCGTCGCGACCAGGGCCTGAGCCCGGGCCGCCGCGGTGACCGCCAGCGTAGCCGTGGCTCGGCCCGTGGCTGTGGCCGTGTCCTCCGGCGTGGCTGTGGCGCGGGCGATCGTCGCGAGGACGGTCCTCCCGCGGGCGATCGTCGCGGTAGCGCTCCTCGGCGGGCCGATCCTCGACCGGCGCGGGCCCGCCACGCTCGGCGAAGCCGCCGCTCTCGCGCGAGTAGGCCGGCTCGCGCTCCGCGCCCCCTGCGTAGCCGGGGCGCGGGCCTTCGAAGCCCTCGCGACCGCCGCGTCCACGGCCGCGACCACGGCGACGGCGGCGACGGCCACCGTCCCCGGGACCGCGCGGCGCGTAGCCACGATCGTCCGCCGCCGGCGGCGCGGCATGTTCGGGCGCGCCCGCGAGATCCTCGCTGGCCGGTGCGCTCTCGGAGTCGGACTCCGGCCCCCACTCCTCGCTCGTGCCGCCGTGTTCCTCGTGCTCGCCGTGCTCTTCCGGAGCCCCGTGCTCGGCATGCTCCGCGTGCGGGGCATGGCCGGCGTCGCCGGCGTCGATCTCGAGGTAGTGCGTCGGGATCGGGTCGGAGAGGAAGAGCGCCTTGCGGTCGTAGAAGTTGATGCCCTCCTCCCAGGCCTCGAGCGCGTGCACCTTGACCAGCACCGCGTCCTCGGCGGTGCGCACGGCCGTGTCGAGCGCGTCTTCGGGCGTCAGCGCGAGGTGCAGGAAGCGACGGCGACCGGGGCGCAGGCCGAAGCGCTGCGCGCGCTCGGCGTCGTGCCCGGAGACGCCGACGAAGAGCAGCTCGGGCGGCCGCGAGGGCTCGCCGGGCTGGACGTCGATCGAGTGTCCGTACAGCGCGCGGATCAGGCCCTTGTCGATCTCGTAGCGCTGGCGGTCGCCGGAGCTGACGGCCTCCTGGACGTCCTCCTCGCCGACGGGCTCGCCGAGGCGCTCGTTGAGCGCGCGCACGACCTCGCGCAGGTCGGCCCAACCGAACTCGTCGAGCTCGAGATCGAACTGCTCGGGTTGGTGGCGGAGCATGTAGGCAAGCGAGCGGGTGATGCGTTCGATCAGAGCAGGATGCGTCATGGGATGGCTGGGGCTCGTTCCCGAGATGGGGAGGCCGGCGTGAGAAACCCCGGGGGCTGGCGACAGTGGCCGCCACGCCGAGGCGTGGATGAGGCGCCGATTCTAGGGATGGGCCTGCCTCATTCCAAGCGAGCCCGCCCGCCGGGCTCCCCCACCTGTCCTCAGGCGCTGTGGTGGCGGATCACCACCCGGCGCTCGGGCATCGGCGCGGTCCGCACCTCGGGGCGAACGGCGAAGCCCAGCCCCAGGAGCTCCGACACGAAGGTCCCGCTGCCCCACATCTCGACCCAGAGCTCCTCGCCCGAGGAAGGATCGGTCCAGGAGAGCAGGACGGGATGCTCCCCACCCACCCCTGTTCCGGGGGTGTCCTCTGCACTGCTCCAGGTCTCGAAGACTTCCATCGGGATCTACCTCTCACTCGCTCTCCGCGGGGCTTCGTCGATCGCGGGGCGCATTTCCTCCGCGCTCGAATCGAAAAATGCGCGCTCCCGTACGCGGGACGCTCTCTACGCGCGGGAATCGCGGCGCATTTCGACCTTTTCTTACGCTCTCTCGCGCGCAGGGCGCGGAGCGACTCGCGTCCTCGTCAGCGCGCGAGCTCGTCAGCGCGCGAGATCGAGCGCGGGCCGGTCGTACTCGACGGGCACCGGAACGGCGAGCAGCTTGAGCGCGGTGGGCGCGACATCGAGCAGATCGACGCCTTGCGCGGGCAGGGACACCTTGCGATTGCAGAAGAAGATTCCGCGCACGAGGTCCTCGGCGACCGAGACGTGGTCCCCCGACCAGTTGAGCAGGTTGTCGACGAACGTCGGCCCAGGCCGCAGTTCCTTGGTCAAGCTCAGGTTGCCGGTCGTGGTCGACCAGCTCACGCGCCAGCCGGCTTCGAAGCCCACCATCAGGTCAGCCTCGTCGGCGAGGTACGGGCCCTGGTGCACAGTGGACAAGCGCGTGACGGAATGTACCGCCTTGCGGCCCTCGTCCTGTGTCGCGAGCAGGTCGCGCGAGAGCTGCTCGAGCAGCGCCGGCGCTTCCGCATCGGTGACGATCCCCTGCGCTTCGCGTCCGGCGCGGTTGAGGAAGATCATCCCCAGCCCGAGCGCGTAGGCCTTGGTCTTCGACCAGTCGATGAAGCGAGGGAAGTAGCGGCTTCCGGGAGCGAGCTCGGGTTGCAGCGCGAGGTAGCCGTGCTCCGCGAGCCAGTTGTTCAGGTGGCACTGGCGACGGAAGCTCTGGAAGCCGTGGTCGGAGCACACCAGCAGCACGTCCTCGGGGCGCAGCTTGCCGAGCACCTCGCCGACCAGCCGATCCATCGAGCGGTAGCTGGCGTCGATCGCGCCGGCGTAGGTGATCTCCTCTCCGAAGAGCCTGATCCGCTGCGCGGCGTTCTCGGCCTTGTACAAGGGATGCGACGGATCGGAGAACTGGTAGCACATGTGCTGCACGCGGTCGGGCGTGCTCTCCACGTCGACCAGCAGCTTCCAGTCGTCGCGCGCGAGCGCGGCGAGCAGCAGCTTGCGACGCCACTCGTGCGTGAACTCGATGTCCTCGAGGAACGTGCGCGTGTCGATCTCGCCGTCCTTGTAGCCGTGCGTGAGGCAGGCCCAGCCGACGGTCTCGTACTCGGTGCCGATCGCGCGCGCGAGCTCGCCCGCGAAGCTCGTCGGCTGGCTGATCGGCTGGTAGAAGGACGGGTTGCGCGGGTCGAAGTGCAGGAAGTCGACCAGGAGCTCCAGCGGTCCCTGCGCGCGCCGCAGCTTGACGCGCGTGACGGTGTGCACCTGGAACAGCGGGCTGCCGTCGAAGCGCGGGTGGTACCAGTCGGACCACTGTCCCTCGGCCAGCGTCTGGCTCTCCTCGCCGATCGCGACCACGACCTTGCCGTCGGGCTGGCGCGTCAGCGTCATCGGCACGAAGAGCCGGTACTCGTCGCTCTCGCTGCCGCGGGTGTTCTCGATGTCGCGCAGCTCGGCCTCGAGGTCGCGCTTGCGCCGCTCGAGCTCGCGCTGCTCGCTGACGCCGCGGTCGCGGCCGAGCTGCGCCTCGAGCTCGGCGAGCTCCTCGCGCAGGTGCCCGAAGCGCAGCTGGTCGTACGGGCCGTAGAGGAACGTGTCGATGCGGCCGTCGTGCTCCTCGACGCGGAAGACGCGCCCGCCGCTGCCGGTGTCGCGCCAGTGCGGCAGCGTCTGGAACTGCTGGTCCTCGTCCTGTGTCGTGTACAGGCACCAGCTGCCGTAGTCGCCGCGCGCGTCGGGCAAGCCCAGGCCGGCCAGCACCTTCGCGTTGGGGACCTCGGGCCGGTCCCAGGCCATCGCGCCGTCGATCACGACGCTGGGCACGCCCGCGCGCGCCGCGACCTCCCAGAAGCCGCCGACGTGCGTGTCGTTGGTCCAGATGTCCTCGATCGAGCGCGGCAGCGCGCGCGAGGCGCTCGCGCCGGCCCAGGCTCCGGCCGCGCCGAGCAGCAGCGCCAGCGCGAGCGCCAGCCACCAGCGCAGCCGCAGCACGACGACGAAGAGCAGCAGGAAGAGCACCAGGCTCGTCGCGCCCAGGATCCAGGCCGCGCTCTGCGGCGTGCGCGTGACGAGGAAGCGCTTCCAGGCCGGCAGCCCGAGCTCCTCGCTCTTGCGCGTCGCGGTCGAGTAGAAGCCCGTGCCCGGGTGCGGTTCACGCCCCGCATCGAACTTGCGCGTGACGAAGCCGCTGACGCCGGTCTTGGCCGGGTTCTGTCCGCTGTTGAGCGCGGCCCAGGACACCGGCGACTCCGCCGGCACCGTCGTCCCCAGCGGCGCGAAGGTCCCCTGCTGTCGCAGGCGCGCGAGGTTGGGCAGCGCCCCCGCGTCCATCAGTCGCTGCGCCGTGGCCGAGTCGGCGCCGTCGAAGCCGAGGACGACCACGCGTCCGGCCTGGGCGAGCGCGGGCGAGGCGAGAGCGATGCACCACAGGAAGAGCACGGCGAACGTGCGCGCGAACAGGGCGGAGCTCGTCTGCATCGGGGATCGTTGTCGCGGATCGGGTCTCGTGGATAGGATCGCGCTCTCGTGACCAGGCCGTGCACGATCCGCGAAGGGCTTCTCGATGAGCGAAGGTAGACGAGCCCGGTCGGGCCAGTCAATGCGCGCCGTCGTGGCCCTGGTGCTCGCGCTCTTTGCGCTCGGGGCGATCGGCCTGCTGCTCTTCCTTCCCGCGCGTGCGCCGCTGGAATCCGGCGGCGGCGCCCCGCATCCGGACCCGAAGAGCGCGGGCGGCGACGCCCTGGTCGTGCCGGGCAACGAGCTCGTCGAGACGCGTCCGATCGGCGGCGGGAGGACCACGCAGGATCCGGCCGAGGCCGCGCGCATCGCCGAGGCCTACTCGCTCGAGGGCGAGGGCACGATCCGCGGGCACGTCGGCGGCAAGACCGGCGTCGCGTTCCCGCGCGAATGGAACCTGATCCTCGAGCCGCATCCCTACCTGCAGGGCCGCGAGCGCGCCGAGTCGCGCCGCGTCGAGTTCCGCGCCGGCGAGAGGGACTTCCGCGTCGAGCACCTCAAGCTGGGCGGCTACCGCGTGCGCGCGGAGGCGCTGGCGATGAACTCGAGCTCCGCCGACGTGCTGCTGGTCCAGGGCTCGCCCGACCAGTTCGTCGAGCTCCTGCTCTCCCCCGCCGGATGGCTCGACGGGAGCGTGGTCGACAGCGAGGGCCGGCCGGCCGAGGGCGTGCGCGTGACGCTGGTCGATCTCGCGACCAGGGCGGAGCGCGAAGCGCTGACCGACGGCGCGGGCGCATGGGAGTTCCGCGCGCTGCTCGACGGCGAGTACGCGATCCGCTTCGGCGCGGCCGGGCGCGAGCTCCTGCCCGAGGGCTCGCTCAGCTTCCGCGCGCCGCGGCTGAGCTACCCGGCGCAGAAGCTGCCGCCGACCAGCTCGCTGCGCGTCGAGGTCCTCGACCGCCTGGGCCAGCCCGCGATCGGGGCGCGCGTGACCGGCTTCGGCCGGCCCGCAGGACGCTTCGACGTGCGCAGCGACGACCGCGGCGTGGCGCGCGTGCGCTGGCTCGCGCCCGGCACCTGGCGTGTCAGCGCGCTCGACGAGGGCGAGGGCCTGGCTGCGCACGGCGAGCTCGACCTCGTGCAGGGCGAGGAAGCCGTGCTGCCGCTGCGCCTGGTGAAGTGAAGGCGGCGGGCGAGGCGCGCGAGCTCGCGGCGCTGGCGCTGCCGGCGATGCTCTCGTACGTGCTCGCCAACGCGTTCCGCGTCGTCGACCAGTACTGGGTGCAGTTCCTGCCCGGGGGCGCCGACGCGCAGGCAGCGATCGGCAACACGACCTTCGTGGTGATCGGCAACCACGCGCTGTTCCTGCTCGCGGCCTGCGGCGCACTGCCGCTGGTCGCGCGCGCGCGCGGAGCCGGAGACCGCGAGCGCCGCGACGCGCTGGTGCAGAGCGCGCTCGCGCTGGCGCTCGCCCTCGCGCTCGTCGTCGGCGTCGCCGGTTGGATCGGCTCGGGCCTGCTCGTCGACGCGCTCGGGCTCGAGGGTGCGAGCGCGGCCCTGGCTCGCGAGTACCTGCGCACGATCTACGCCTTGCTGCCCGGCTTCGCGCTCGCGCCCGTGCTCGACCAGCTGTTGCTCGGCCTGGGCAACGCGCGCGCGGCGCTCGTGCTGCAGGTCGTCACCGTCGGCGTCAACCTGGTGCTGGTGCGCGTGCTGGTGCTGGGCTGGGGACCGATCCCGGCGCAGGGCATCGCCGGCGCGGCGCTGGCTGCGGGGATCGCGCGCCTGTGCGCGGCCGGCGTCGGCCTGGTCTGGCTCGCGCGCGGCGAGGGCGTGCGCTGGTGGCGCGGCCTCGCGCCGCGCGCGCTCGCCGCGGAGATCGCGCACACCGGGCTGCCGCAGGCCGCTGCGACGCTGGCGTACGCGGCGGTGTACTTCGGGGTGCTGCGCTGGGTGATCAACCCGCTCGGACGCGAGGTGCAGGCCGGCTTCGCCATCGGCTTCACCGCGATCGAGGGCTTCACCTTCCCGCTCTCGCTGGGCGTGGCGATGGCCGGGGCGACGATGATCGGCAAGCGCCTGGGCGCGGGCGAGATCGACTCGGCCTGGCACGTGGTGCGCACCGTGCGGCGCGTGGGCTTCGCCATCGGTCTCGCGGTCGCCTGCGCCTACTGGACCTTCGGCGAGCACGTGGTCGGCTGGTTCAGCGACGACCCCGGCGTGCGCCGCGAGGCCGCGCACTACGTGTTCGTGATCGCCTTCTCGCAGCTCTTCGTCTCGCTCGAGGCCGTGCACGAGCGCGTGCTGCTCGGCGCCGGCCTGACGCGCGCGATCCTCGCCGTCAGCGCGCCGCTCAACGGCCTGCGCGTGCCGCTGGGCTGGATCGTCTCCGTGCGCCTGGGCTGCGGGGCCGAGGGCATGTGGTGGGTGCTCAACACGACCTCGCTCGCGAAGGCCGGGGTCTACGCCTGGGTCGTGCAGCGCGGGCGCTGGGCGCGCGGCGGATTGCGCGGGGCCTGCTAGGATCGTGGGCGTGCTTCCGACGACGATCCTCCTCGCCCTGCTCGGCTCGCTGCCGCTGTCGGGCGAGCTCCCCCACGCGGTGCGCGACGAGCTGCCCGCCGAATTCGGGCGCGAGACCCCCTACGGCCTGGGCTCGGCGCTGCCGGCCCTCGACTGGACGAAAGCGCAGCTGGGCCGCGCGCTCTTCTTCGACGCGCGCCTCTCCGACGGCGCCGAGGTCTCGTGCGCCTCGTGCCACCTGCCGCAGCACGGCTTCGCCGACGATCGCGCGCTCTCGATCGGCGTGCACGGCCGCCGCACCGTGCGCAACGCGCCGAGCCTGGTCAACCGCGGCCTGGGCAAGAGCTTCTTCTGGGACGGCCGCGCCGCGACGCTCGAGGAGCAGGTGCTGCAGCCGATCGAGAACCCCGACGAGATGGGCACGAGCGTCGAGAGCGTGCTCGCGCGCCTGGCGCAGGATCGCGCGCTCGTCGCGCGCTTCGGCGGCACGCCCACGCGCGAGAACCTCGCCTCCGCGCTGGCCGAGTTCGTGCGCAGCGTGCGCCTGGGCGAGAGCCCGGTCGACCGCTTCCAGGGCGGCGACTTCAGCGCGCTCAGCGCGAGCGAGCGCCTGGGCCTGTGGGTCTACGAGAGCAAGGGCAAGTGCTGGCAGTGCCACTCGGGCGTCAACTTCAGCGACGAGGACTTCCACAACACCGGCGTCGGCGCGCGCGAGGGCGTGGCCGAGCTCGGCCGCATGCAGGTGACGCAGCGCGCCGAGGACCGCGGCAGGTTCAAGACGCCGACGCTGCGCGGCATCGCGCACAGCGCGCCCTACATGCACGACGGCAGCCTGGCGACGCTCGCGGACGTCGTGGCGTTCTACCGCAAGGGCGGCGGCGCCAACCCCGACCGCGCGCCGGTGCTGGGCGAGATCGAGATCAGCGACGAGGACGCGTCGAACCTGGTCGCGTTCCTCGAGGCGCTCTCGCGCCGCGCCGAGCCCAGGCCCGCCGCGAAGTGAGCGCGCCGCGGATTTCCTGAACCGTTTCGCCCGCCGGCGACCAGGAACGGGCGAGATGCACGAGAGCGACCGCCTGCCCGACGACCTCCAACGCGAGACCCGCGCCCTGCGCCGCGTCGCGCGCGGGATCCTCTTCGAGCCCGCGCTGGCCGAGGACGCCGTGCAGGAGGCCTGGCTCGCCGCGCTGCGCGCGCGGCCCGACCCCGAGCGCTCGGGCAGCTGGCTGAACGAGGCCGTGCGCCGCATCGCGCGCGGGCTGCGCCGCAGCGAGGCCCGGCGCGGCACGCGCGAGCGCATCGCGGCGCGCGCCGAAGCGCAGCCCTCGGCCGCGGAGGGCGCGGCGCGCGTCGAGCTCCTGCGCGAGCTGCTCGACGCGCTCGAGGCGCTCGAGGAGCCCTACCGCAGCGCGGTGCAGCTGCGCCTGCTCGACGACCTGCCGCCGCGCACGATCGCCGCGCGCCTGGGCGTACCCGTCGAAACCGTGCGCACGCGCATCAAGCGCGGCCTCGAGAAGCTGCGCGCGCGGCTCGACGCGCAGAACGCCCACCGCCGCGGCGAGTTCCTCGCCGCGCTGGCCCCGCTCGCGCTGCCGGCGGGCTGGAAGCTCGGGGCGGGAGCGTACCTCGGTTCGAAAGCGATCCACGGAGTGCTGATGAGTACCCAAGCCAAGCTCGCCGCTGCCGCCCTGCTCGTCCTCGTCGCCGGGCTCGCCTGGTGGCGGCCCTGGACGCCGGCCGGGCCGACCGGCGCGCGGCTGGAGTCCGACGCGACGCACGACGCGACCGCGCAGGCGGCGCCCTCGGCATCCGCAACGGCCAAGCCGGACGCTGTGGACGAACTCGTCGCCGCAGAACACGCGGGAGGGAGCGATCGCCGCGCCGCCGGAACGACCCCGGCGAGCTGGGTGCTGCGCGGCCGCGCGACGCGCGACCGGGGAGTCCCCTTCGCCGGTGCGCAGATCGACCTGGAGGTGGTCGCCGGGTACGACGGGCCGGGCGATGCGCTGCAGCACGAGACGCTGCACGCGGCCGAGGACGGGAGCTTCTCGCTCGCGCTCCCGCCGCCCGAGGGTGCGGTCCGCGTGCGCGCGCGCGGGCAGATGCCCGGGTTCATCGGCTTCCGCAGCGAGAGGCTGGTCCTGCGCGGTGCTCCCGCGCCGAGCGACCTGCTCGTCTCCTTCTACACGCTCGATCTCGTGCTCGCGGGGCGCGTGCTCGACACGCAGGGCGCCCCCATCCGTGGAGCGCACGTCAGCGGCGCGGGCCGCGCCGAGGTCGAGACGGACGTCGAGGGCCGCTTCGAGGTCGCCGGCTCGACCCTCTTGAAGCGCACGCAGCTCGAGGCCTGGGCCGAGGGCTACGAGGAAGCTCGCACGGCGCTGGGCGCGGAAGCTCCCGGTCGCATCGAGAACATCGAGCTGCGCCTCGCGCCCTGCGCCGTGCTGCACGGACGCGTCGTGGACGAGGGCGGCCACGGCATCGCCGACGCGCGCGTGCGCTGCTTCCCGCTGGGGCACGCGGAGACGCGCAGCGGCAGCGACGGACGTTTCACGCTCACCGGGCTGCCGACCCGCGCGACCTGGATCTCGATCGGCGCCGAGCGCGAGGGCTACGCGACCGGGCGCGTCGAGCTGCGGGATGCGAAGCTCCCGGCCGAGGAGCTGCAGCTGACGCTCTCGCGCGGACTGGAGCTCACCGGTGTCGTGCTCGGCGAGGGCGGAACACCGCTGCCCGGCGCGGAGGTGTTCAGCGGTCCCTCGCGCTACGACATCGACGCGGTGTTCGGCATCGCGGGCGACGAAGGGCGCTTCCGCCTCGCGGACGTGCCGCGCAGCGCGCGCGAGGTGCACGCGGAACACGCCGGCTACGCGCCCGCGCAGTGCGCGCTCGAACCGACGAGCGGCGCGAACCCGCCGCCGCTGCGGCTCGAGCTCGCGCGCGGCCTCGTGGCGAGCGGAACCGTCGTCGACCAGGAGGGCGCCCCGCTGGCGCGGATCGGCATCGCCGTGCGCCGCGGGCCCGAGTATGTCGAAGGCCTGCACGCGAACACCGACGACGCGGGACGCTTCACGCTGCGCGGGATCCCCGACCTGCACGATCTCGAGCTCGAGCTCTACCAGACCGGCTTCGCGCGCAAGAGCGTGCCGCTGGACACGGGACACCTCGAGGACCTGCGCGTGGTGCTCGCGCGGGCCGCTGGCTTCGCCGGCCGCGTCGTCGACGCGGCGACGGGCGCGCCGGTGACGGCCTTCCGTGTGCGCTTCGTGCGCGGCGAGCTGCGCGACGGCGAGCGGCCGCTCAGCGGCTACGAGTCGAGCTGGGGCGAGGAGGGGCACGAGTTCCACGATCCCGAGGGCCGCTGGGATACGCGGGGGGCGGATCTCGCGCCGGATCTCGTCGGAGGCCTCGAGGTCCGCGCGGCGGGCTACGGCAGCAGCGTCGTCGAGCGCGCGATCACGCGCCAGGATCCCGAGCGCGCACCGATCGAGGTGCGGCTCTCCCCGGGAGCCAGCCTGCACGGGCGCGTGCTCGACAAGCAGCACGGCCGGCCGATCGCCGGCGCGCGCGTGCACCGCTTCACCGCGCGCGAGGCGCGCGGGGCGTGGATGGAGTCCGAGGCCGGCAGCGCCGCCGACACGATCAGCGATGCGAGCGGCGCCTTCGCGTTCGAGGGCCTCGCGCTCGCGCCGCTCTCGCTCGCCGTGGAGGCGCCGGGCTTCGCGCCGCTCGTCGAGGGACCGATCGAGATCGGGGCGAGCAACGCCACGATCCAGATCGAGCTCGCCGGCGGCGCGACGCTGCGCGGGAGCCTGCGCGACGGCGCGGGCAAGGCGCTGGCCCACGAGCCGATCAGCATCAGCGGCAGCGGCGGCGCCCTGGGCGAGGGCTACCGCAGCTGGAACCTCGAGACCGACGCCGACGGCAGGTTCGAACTCGCCGACCTCGCCTCGGCCGACTACAGCGTCGCGCGCATGCTGCGCCACGAGCATGGCGGCGTCAGCGACCTGACGCAGTCGGTCGCGATCCGCGAGGCGCGCACGTACGAGGTCGAACTGCGCCCGCGCGGCAGCGCCCGCGTTCACGGCACGCTGGTCTTCGGCGGCGACCCGGCCGAGATCGTGACCATCGACGCCAACCGCGAGGCGGCCGGGCCGAACGAGAGCGCCTGGCGCGCGGCGATCGCGCGCGACGGGAGGTTCGAGATCGAGGGGCTGGAGGCCGGGCACTGGCGCTTCTTCGCGCGCGAGAGCGGCGGCATCCGCGTCCAGCGCATCGGCAGCGCCGAGCTGGATCTCGCGCCCGGCGGCGAGGCGACGCTGACCATCCAGCTGCGCGGTCCTTGACGCTCAGGCGCGCGCCAGCGCCTGCTCGAAGTCGAGGACGAGGTCCTCGAGGTCCTCCACCCCCACCGAGACGCGCACGAAGCCCGGCGCGATGCCGGCCTGCGCGCGCTGCTCGCTCGAGAGGCGCGCGTGCGAGGTGTTGAAGGGCAGCGAGACCAGCGTCTCGACGCCGCCGAGCGAGCTCGCCTCGAGCGCCAGCTCGAGCGCGCGCGCGAAGCGCAGCGCGGCCGCGTCGCCGCCCTTCACCACGAAGGAGAGCATGCCGCCGAAGCCCGGCAGCACCTCGCGCGCGACGGCGTGGCTGGGATGCGTCGCGAGCGAGGGGTGCAGCACGCGCTCGACGCGCGGATGGCGCGCGAGGCGCTCGGCCAGGCCGCGCGCGTTCTCGCAGTGCGCGCGCACGCGCAGCGGCAGCGTCTTGAGCCCGCGCTCCAGCAGCGCGGCCGCGTGCGGATCGAGACACCCGCCGGCGAGCTGCAGCCAGCGGTAGACCGGCTTGAGCGCCGCGCGCGAGCCGCACACCACGCCGGCGGTGAGATCGGAGTGGCCGCCGAGGTACTTGGTCGCCGAGTGGAAGACGAGGTCGGCGCCGAGCTCCGCGGGGCGCTGCAGCGCAGGCGAGGCGAAGGTCGCGTCGACGAGCAGCTGCGCGCCGCCTGCGTGCGCCTCGCGCGCCAGGCGCGGGATGTCGGCGACGTGCAGCGTCGGGTTGGAGACGCTCTCGCAGTACACCAGCGCGGGCTGGTGCTCGTCGAAGGCCGCGCGCCGAGCGCGCTCGTCGGAGAGGTCGGCCAGCGCGAGGCGGAAGCCCAGCGGACCGAGCTGGTTCGCCATCAGGTCCCAAGAGGAGCCGTAGATCTCGCGCTGCGCGAGGATCGAGCCGCCGCGCGGGAGCAGCGCGAGCAGCGCCGCGTGCAGGGCCGCCATCCCCGAGGCGAAGACCAGCGCGTGCTCGGTGCCCTCGAGCGAGGCCAGGCGCTGCTGCACGACGTCGAGCGTCGGATTGCCCAGACGCGTGTAGATGCGCGCCTCGTCGACGCGGCCGTCGAGCATGCGTTCGTACGAGGCGTCGTCGAGCAGGAAGGTCGTGCTCTGCACCAGCGGCGCGACGACGGCCGGGCTGGCGGGCGTGGCGCGGTAGCCCTCGTGGATGCAACGCGTGGCGAACTTGCGCGCAGGGGTGCTCATTCCGGAAGTGTACGGAACCCGCTGACGCATGGCGCCGCGCGCGAGGCGCCACTAGACTCCGCCGCCTTCATGCCGGCCGAACCCCTGCTCGACTTCGAGAAGACCGACCTCTCGCACGTGGTCGCGACGCGCGAGGACATCCTGACGAGGATCAAGCAGCGCGGGCGCTTCGCCCTGCTCGACGGCGTGCTCGACCACGGCGCGAGCTCGCAGGTGATCGTCGGCTTCAAGGACATCCGCGCCGACGACTGGTGGGCCGCGGACCACATCCCGGGCCGGCCGATCTTCCCCGGCGCGCTGATGGTCGAGGCCGCGGCGCAGCTCTCGACCTACGACTACCTCGTGCGCAATCCGCCCAGGGAAGACGTCTTCCTCGGCTTCGGCGGGCTCGACAACGTGCGCTTCCGCGGCCTGGTCGAGCCGGGCATGCGCATGCTGTTCGCGTGCAAGGCGCTGCGCGTGCGCAGCCGCATGTTCACGTACGCGGCGCAGGGCTTCGTCGAGCGGCAGATGGTGTTCGAAGGCGAGATCCTCGGACTCGTGCTCTGAGACGCGCGAGCCGCGCGCTCACAGCCCCATCACCGCCTGCAGGCCGTTCGAGAACGCATACCCCTGCGCCTGCGAGGGATCGACGACCAGCGCCTGGAACCACAGCGACTGGTCGAGCAGCGCGAACTCGCCCGGGAACCGGAAGCGCGCGGAGCCGTTGCCGCTCGCGTCCAGGTGCACGCGCGTGAAGTTCGTGATCGTCCCCAAGAGGATCGTCCCGCCGAACATCGGCTGGCTGCCCGGGCTGGTCGACCAGAAGATCCAGCCCCACCGCTCGCCCGGCTGGCTCGCGTGCACCGCGAGCGAGACCGTGCTGCCCAGGTGCGGCAGCTGCGCGCTGGAGAGCGTCAGCACGTGCGGCGGCGGCAGGCCCGCACCGTAGCTCGACCACAAGGGCCCGAAGCCCGCGGGGATCGCGTAGTCCCAGATGCCGCGGCCGTAGGTGCCAAAGCGCATCGTCTGCCCGAGGTCCACCGACTCGACCGACCAGTACGTGGTCATCGGCGTGCCGAGCTCGGCCAGGTTCTGCCAGGTGTTGCTCGCGCGCTCCCAGCGCCACGGTCCGGCCTCGGTCGCGGCGTAGACGTCGCCGCTGCCGTTCTGCGCGTAGGCGAGGTCGTACACCATCGTCTGCGGCAGGCCCGTCCCGAGCGCGCTCCAGCTCGTGCCGCCGTTGGTCGTGCGCCACACGCCGTTGGTCGAGTAGCCCGAGCCGCCGACGACGGCCTCGAGCGCGTCGACCGGGTGCACGGCGAGCGTGTTGCCGTAGAAGTAGTGCGCGCCCGGCGCGCTCGAGCTCGACTGCGTCCAGCTCGTGCCGTGGCTGGTCGACGCGAACAGCTTGCCCGCGTCGTTGACCGCGTAGCAGCGCTGCGCGTCGCTGGGCGCGAAGGCGAGCGCGGTCAGGTAGCTCCCGCCCGAGCCGAGGAAGTTGAAGCCGGTGTGCACGAGCGGGTTCCAGGTCGGGCCCGAGACGCGCGTGTAGCGCCAGAGCTGGTTGCCCAGGAAGAAGAAGCTCGCCGGATCGAGCGGATCGGCGACGACCGGCGGCAACCAGAGGTGGTTCGAGCCCGCGGGGAAATCGATCCACGGGTAGAGCAGGTTCGGGTTGGTCTCCCCTTCCTGCACGAGCACGAAGCCGGGGTACGTGCAGTAGACCAGCTGGTGCGTGCCGTTCGAGGACGTGATGTGCCCGTAGTCGCCGCTGATCAGCTGCGCGAAGTTCGTCGAGGGCCCGCCGCTCCAGCCCTGCCAGCTGCCGCGCTGGTAGCCCTGGTCCTGCGCGCCGGCGAGGATCAGGTTGGGCGTCGTGCGCGAGGTCAGCGTCGAGTAGTACTGGCTGATGCCCAGGCCGCTCTGCGAGACGTTGGTGACGCTCGTGCCCAGGTCGTCGCTCGCGAAGAGCCCGCCGTCGGTGCCGATGTACCAGCGCTCGTCGTCGATCCCGCTGTCGGTCAGCGGCACGATGCGGATGCCGAAGCAGTCGGCGTGCAGCTTGTGCGCCGGGTTGCCGTAGTAGTCGCCCCAGTTGTTGAACTTGGTGAAGCTCGTGCCGCCGTTGGAGGAGCGCCAGACCTCGAGGCCGCCGTAGACGACCTTGTTCGGATCGACGCTGGAGGCCTCGAGCGACTCGTAGAAGTCCGTGATGTTGCTCGCGAACGCGAAGCTCGCGCCGGCGTTGGTCGAGCGGTAGAGCTTCCAGGCGTTCGCGGCGTGGATCGCGGCGTACAGCGTCGGCGCTCCCGCCTCGCTGCCGACGAGCAGCGCGCGGTCGGCGCTCGCGTCGATCGTCGCGCCGGCCGTGAACGTGTGCGCGCCGTCGGTCGAGGTGTACAGGCGCCCCCCGTGCAGGAGGTAGGCGTTGGTCGCCGCCAGCGCGCCCCGGCGCGGCACCCACAGCGCACCCGCGAACCCGCCCGCGCCGGTCCAGCGCAGCTGGAACGTGCGGCCGTGGTCGCTCGAAGCGTAGACGCGCGGCAGGCCCTGGAACGCGCCGTAGACGAGCAGCGTGTGGTTCGCGTCCGCGAGCGCGGCGAGTCCGCGCACCCAGCCGAGCGCCGGCAACCCGACCGGCGTCTCCCACAGCGCGCCGTCGTCGCGCGAGACGTGCACCGAACCTCCGTCGGTCGCGACGAGCAGGAGGTCCGGATCGCCCGCGTGCTCGCCGGGGGCGACCACGAGCTGGTGCACGCCGCCGTAGAGGTCGTCGGAGAGCGGCGTCCAGCCGCTGCCGTCGGGGTTCGCGCGCCACAGGCCGCCCAGGTCGGTGCCCGCGTACAGCGGCGAGCTCGACGTCCCGCTCGCGCCGCGCGCCGCGATGTGCACGCGCCCGGCCTGGTTGCGGCTGCCGACCTCGGTCCAGTGCTGCGTCGCCAGCAGCGGGTGCAGCACCAGCGCCTGGCGGCGCGCGAGCTCGCGCTCCTGGTTCTCGCGCTCGATCGCGCGCCAGTCCTGGCCCGGCGCGGCGCGGTGCATCGCCTCGATCCAGCGCTCGCGCGCGGCGTGCCCTTCGCGCTCTTCGTCCTCGTCCATGCCCTGCTCGGTCGGCCGCGGGTGCAGCTGGCCCGCAGGATCGCGCCAGAGCTCGAAGGTCTCGCGCTCGGTCGCGCAGGCGCCGAGCAGCCACACGAGGACGAGGGACGGGATGCGCTTCACAGCATCAGGTTACACCGGCCCCGAAGCCCTTGGGCGCCGGGCGGATCTCTTCCTTCTGTCCCTCGACGTCGAGGATCGCGGTCACGTCGAGCTCGGCGCAGCGGCAGGGCACGCCGAGCAGCTCCGAGAGCGAGGGCCGCGTCTGGCCGTCCTCGCCGTGGATCGCCTCCTTGACGTAGGTCCCGTGCTCGGTGCGCATGCGCACGCGCCAGTCGCTCGAGTCCGCGATCGGCTCGAGCGAGACGAACTCGATCCAGCGCTCGCGCGCCTTGTCGGCGCGGCGGTGCGCGACGCGCTGCGGCGTCTGCTGCACGACGGTCAGGCGCTTGCCGAGGAACTCCGCGGCGCGCGCGGGATCGAGCGCTCCGGAGACCTCGACGCGCGCCTCGTACTCCTTGGCGTGCGGGGTCTCCTTGATCACGCGCACGCGCTCCTTCTCGGTCCAGTGCAGGCCGAGCACCTCGAGCCGGTCCGCGTTGCGGCGGTTGATCTCCGCTTCGAGCGCGGCGAGGTCGACGTCGAGCACCTTGGGCGCGATCAGCTCGAGCACGAAGGGCCGGCCCTGGCCGAGCATGCGCACGTCGACGTCCTCGCGGCCCGCGCCGTGGAACTTGTTCTTGCGCGTGCGGAAGAAGGAGCCCGCGACCCAGCCGACCAGCTCCTGCACGCTGTCGCGCGTCAGCTTGCCGAAGCCCTTGCACTGCTCGCAGCCCTTGCGCCGGCGCGGGTGGCCCTTGCAGGTCGGGCAGAAGAAGACCGTCTGCGGCAGGTCGCGCGTCAGCTTGCGGTAGCGCCCTTCGAGGAAGACCTTGGTCGAGGGCACGTGGTTGGGGAAGGACTCGCTCATGGCGGGGCACCGGTTCGGGGTGGGGAGCGGGGAGCTCCGGAGGCGTCGGGGGGGACACCCGCCGCGCGGGCGGCGGGCGCTGCGTCGCGACGAGGGCCGAGAAGGATAGCGTTGCAAGGTGGCCGGGCAAGGCGCGCGCTCCCTAGAATCCCGCGCGTGCATCCGATCCTGTTCCGCATCCCCGGCCTGGACTTCCCCGTGCGTTCCTTCGGCCTGATGCTCGCCACGGGTTTCCTGGTGGGCTCGTGGCTCTTGACGCGTCTGGCGCAGCGCTACGGCGACGACCCCAAGGAGGATCCCGAGCGCTTCTCGCGCCTGACGTTCTGGATCCTGATCGGCGTCGTGCTCGGCGCGCGCGCCCTGTACATCCTGGTCGAGATCGGACAGGGCAGCGCCGTCGGTCACGAGTTCACCTCGCAGCCCTGGAAGATGCTCGCGGTCTGGGAGGGCGGCCTGGTGATGTACGGCGGCATGATCGGCGCGTGCGCGCTCGGTCTGTGGGCCGCCAAGCGCGAGAAGCTGCGCATCTGGCACGCGCTCGATCTGGGCCTGATCGCGGGCATGGTGGGACTCGCGATCGGTCGCGTGGGCTGCTTCCTCGTCGGCGACGACTACGGCAAGGTCGTGCCGCCGGAGTACCAGAACCTGCCCTGGCCGATCACGCTGCACGTGCCCGCGAAGCTGCCCGAGGGCAGCCTCTTCGGCGAGGAGAACGCCGGCAAGGTGCTCTGGGCGACGGAGAACTGGATGAGCGCCAAGGCGCTGATCATCGCCTTCATCGGCTGGCAGCTGCTGAAGCGCCGCCGCTACGGCGGCCAGGTCGCGCTGACGATCGTGCTGCTCTACGCGCTCTTCCGCGGCACGATCGAGTTCTTCCGCGGCGACACGATCCGCGGCCTGTGGTTCGGCGGCGCGATCTCGACGTCGCAGATCATCGGGCTCGTGCTCGGCCTGATCGCGCTCGCGCTGCTGATCAAGTTCCGCGGCCGCCGCGACGCCCCGGGGAGCGCATGAGCGCGCGCCGGCGAGCGCCGAGCGGCGCCTCGCTCTTCGAGGAGCCCGCCGCGCCCGCGCCGAGCGCGCGCCGCGCCCGCGTGGTCGCCGGCATCGACGAAGCCGGCCTCGGCCCGCTGCTCGGACCGCTGGCCCTGGGCTTCAGCGCGCTGCGCGCGGGCGAGCACGCGCTCTGGCCCGCGCTGGCCTCGATCACGACGCAGGATCCGCGCGAGGACGCGCACAAGCTCGTCGTCGCCGACTCCAAGCAGGTCTTCTCGCGCGACGCGCGCGGCGAGCGGCGGCTGGAACGCACCGCGCTCGCGTTCCTCTCGCTCGCCGGCACGCTGCGCGCGCCCGCGAGCGGCGCCGAGCTGTTCGAGAACCTGCCGCCCGATCTGCAGCCCGAGCGCGCCTGGCGCGACGAGCACTGGTTCGCGCACCTCCCGCGCGAATTGCCCTGGGCCGCCGAGCGGGCCGAGCTCGTCGAGCACCGTCTCGAGCTCGCGCGCGCGCTCGCCGCGGCCGACGTCGAGCTGCTCGAGGCCGGCTTCCGCGCCGTGCCCGTGCACGAGCTCAACCGCTCCTTCGACGCGACGGGCTCGAAGAGCCGCACGCAGTGGGACAAGACGCTGCCGATCCTCGCGCGGTTGTGGCAGCGCCACGCGAGCGAGGGCCTCGATCTCGTCGTCGACCGCCAGGGCGGGCGCATGCGCTACCGCGCGAGCCTCGAGCAGGCCTTCGCCCGCGCGCGCGTGACGATCGCGAGCGAGGACGAGAGGCTCTCGGAGTACCTCGTCGAGGAGTTCGACGGCCCGCGCTGGATGCGCGTGCGCTTCGCGGTCGAGGCCGAGTCGCTCTCGTTCCCCGTCGCGCTGGCCTCGTGCCTGGCCAAGTACGCGCGCGAGACCTGCATGCGCGCCTTCAACGCGGGCTTCGCCGCGCTCGACCCCGAGCTCGCGCCGACCGCGGGCTACGTGACCGATGCGCGGCGCTGGCTCGGTGATGCCGAGCGCGTGCTCGCGCGCGCGGGTGTCGAACGCCGCGATCTCGTGCGCGAGCGCTGAGCTCGCGCTGCGCGCGGCGGCCGGTCGCGAGCTAGGGGTGCTTCTCCACCGGCGGCGCGTTCGAGGCAGCGCTCGCCGCATCGCCCGCGCTCTCGAGCGGTTGCGCCGGCGAGGCGGCGGCTTGCACCGGCCGCAGTGGATGCCGCCCGAACGCGCCGCGGGTCGGCCAGCGCCACCACAGGAGCAGCGCCATCAGCGTGAGGACGTAGCAGGCCAGCAACAGCTTCTTCATGGCGTGGAAGCCAGAGATGGCGCGTTGCGAGCCGGGGCGCGATCCCGGGGCGCGGACTGTACCCGATCGCGTCCGGCGGCGCAGCCGGGCGGGAGTGCGCAGATCGTGCGCCAGCTCCTCAGCTTCGCACCAGCACGAAGACCAGCCCGAGGAGCGCCAGCTCCCCGACCAGGATCGCGAGCCTCTGCAGCAGCGGATGGGTCTCGAAGAAGCGCATGGGATCCTCCTCGCCACGTCTCCGTGCGTGCGCGGGCCGGCGCGGGGCACCTTTCCTCGCCTTTCGACGCGCGGAACGCAGCCGGGTCCGTCCGCGGGACGCGCCGCTTCGCCCGCACGACGTGTTTGCTATCCTCCCGCGCTCGTTTTTCCGCCCCCAGGACCTCCGCTACGTGAAGATCGCCATCCTCGGCGCCGGCGTCTCCGGCCTCTCCCTGGCCCGTTTCCTCGTCGAAGGCGGCGTGTCCGCGGAGTCGGTGCACCTCTTCGAGGCCGGCACGCGCGTCGGCGGGCTGTGCCAGTCGAAGAACGTCGGCGGCTTCACCTACGACGTCGCGGGCGGGCACATCCTCTACAGCAAGGACGCGGCGGTGCTGGCCTGGATGAAGGAGTGCACCGGCGGCGACGCGGCCTTCGCCAAGAAGGCGCGCAACACGCGCATCCGCTACGAGCACCGCTGGGTCAACTACCCCTTCGAGAACGGCCTGGGCGACCTGCCGCCGCAGGCCAACTTCGAGTGCATCCGCGGCTACGTGCAGGCCTGGCACAAGCGCGAGACGGAGAAGAGCGCGGCGCCCGCCTCGTTCGGGGCCTGGATCCGCTGGCGCTTCGGCGACGGGATCGCCGAGCACTTCATGGAGCCGTACAACGAGAAGATCTGGAAGCGCGAGCTCGACGCGCTGACCAGCGACTGGGTCGCCGGGCGCGTGCCCGACGCGCCGGTCGAGGACGTGCTGCGCTCGTCGGTCGGGATCAAGACCGAGGGCTACACGCACCAGTCGATCTTCTACTACCCGCTGCGCGGCGGCTTCCAGGCGATCACCGACGGCATCGCCAGCACGCTCCTGCCGCGCGTGCGCCTGCGCACGCCGGTGACCGAGCTCGCGCGCACGAAGGGCGGCTGGAAGGTCAACAGCGAGGACTTCGACCTCGTCGTCAGCACGCTGGCGCTGACCGACCTGCCCGCGCTGTGCACGTCGATGCCCAGCGACGTCGCCGAGGCGATGCGCACGCTGGAGTACAACGGCATGGTCTCGATCCTGCTCGGCCTCGAACGGCGCGAGCACCCCGACCTCTCGTGGATCTACCTGCCGCACGCGGTGCAGGGCCCGACGAACCGCGTCACGTACATGTCGAACTACTCGCCGCACAACGCGCCCAAGGGCAAGAGTTCGTTCCTGTGCGAGGTCACGCTGCCGGGCGGAGCGCGCTACCCGGGCGCCGAGCTCGAGAAGCAGGTCATCGACGGCATGGCGGCGGCGGGCCTGTTGCGGCGCGACGAGGTGCTCGTGACCGACCGCAGCGAGATCCGCCACGCCTACGTGGTCTTCGACCACAAGTACGCGGCGCGCCGCCAGGCGATCTTCGCCTGGATGGAGTCGGTCGACCTGCAGCCGCTGGGGCGCTTCGGGCGCTTCGAGTATGACAACTCCGACCAGTGCGTGATCCGCGCCCGGGCGCTGGGGGAGCGCCTGCTGCCGCGCATCCAGCGCGGCTGACGCGCGCGCGGCGCGTCGACCCTGGACCTGGGTAGTTTCGAGCGGAAAAACCCTGCCGGAACGCCGACCTTGGGCTGTCGGGGTAGTCTTCTGGAGCGGGGTCCGTCCGGCCAAGGCCGGAGGCGTGGGCACGGAGCGGCTTTCGGGGTATGTTCGGGAACAGCAGCTCTTCGTGGCCCGTCCAGCAAGGACCGGCAAGCACGCGATGAAAATCCAATCCGGTCTCTGGCTGACCCTGTCTGCGCTCGCGCTCGGCGCGTGCGGCGGCAGCGGTGGCGGCGGCGGCGCCCATGGGGTGGCGCCGGCCGATCTCGTCTACTCGACGCCTCGTGCCGTCTGGATGGTCGACACGCCGCACGCGGCGCTGAGCGCGAGCGTCGACGGCACGGTCACGCACTGGAGCATCACGCCCGCGCTGCCCGCCGGTCTGACGCTCGACCCCGGCGATGGCACGATCTCGGGTACGCCGAGCGCCTCGGCACCGCGCACGCAGTACCTCGTGCGCGCCTCGAACGCCGCGGGCTTCACCGAGGCGACGCTCGACCTCGCGGTCGCCCGGCCCGAGCGCCACGTGTACGTCACCAGCCGCGACGACGCGACGATCTCGATCCTCGCGATCGACGCGCAGAGCGGAGCGCTGGCGCGGCGCGGCTTCGTGGTCTGCCCGCCGAGCGAGGTCTTCCCCGAGACCTTCCGCCCCCACCCCACGGGCTCCTTCGGGTACACGACCAGCCCGCTGGGCGCGATCACGCGCTGGGCCATCGATCCGGTGGACGGCTGGCTGACGTACGTCGACAGCGAGCTGATCGACATCGGTCCGCACGAGCTCGCCTTCACGCCCGACGGCGCGTTCCTGTTCCTGGCCAACCTCCAGGGCAATGACCTCTCGCTGTTCCGCGTCGCGCCGGGCGATGGAGCGCTGACCGAGATCCTGCCCGAGGTCGCGGTCGCCTCGCATCCGTCCGCGCTGGCCTTCGATCCCACGGGCAAGCTGCTCCTGGTCGCGAGCCAGGGTGATCCCGCGAGCAACGTCGGCAGCCTGCTGCAGCTGTTCCGGTTCGACGCAGCGAGCGGAGCGCTGAGCGAGTTCGGCCAGCCGCTCCTGCTCAACGGCGCGCGCCCCTCCTCGTGCGCGTTCGCGCCGGACCGCGACGTGCTCTACGTCGGCCTGAGCGATGCCGGCCGCCTGCTGGCGGTCGCGTTCGACCGCGCGAGCGGCGCGCTGAGCTCGCTGGGGAGCTCCCTCAGCGGCGCGGGCTGCACCGCGGTGCAGGTCGACGCGCTCGGGCGCTTCGCCTGGACCGCCAACCCGCAGGCCGGGACGCTGGCGAGCTTCGCGATCCTGCCCAATGGCGGGCTGAGCGCGCTCGGCACGAGCGCCGCCGGCAGCGAGCCGACGTCGCTGGCGATGGATCCGCTGAGCCGGTTCGTCGTCGCGATCGACTCCACCCGCCACGAGCTCGCCGCCTTCGACCTGGATGCGGCGAGCGGAACGGCCACCGCGCGCGCGGGCTGGCTGGTGCGCAGCCGCCCGACCGGCATCTCCTTCGGCGGCGGCGAGCACGCCTCCGCGGCGCGCGCGAGAGAGCTCCTCGCCGCGGCCGAGGGCTCGTCCGACCTCAACGTGCACGCAATCGACGCGGCGAGCGGTGCGCTCGGCCCCGGCAGCGCGCTGCCCGCGGGCGACGGCGCCGCGAGCGTCGCCCTCGATCCGCGCCAGCGCTTCGCCTTCAGCGCCGACACGCTCGGCAGCACGATCAGCCGCTACCGCATCGATGCGACGAGCGGTGCGCTGACGGCGCTCCTGCCTGCGCTCGCGGTGCAGGGCAAACCCTGGCACATCGCCTGCGACGCGTCCGGTCGCTTCGTCTACGTCGCAGCGCGCGACGTGCTCGCCACGGACGACGGCTGGATCCAGACCTACGCCCTCGACGCGGCGACGGGCGAGCTCGCGCTCGTCGGGAGCACGCAGGTGGGTGCACGGCCGGCGTGGACCGGCACCGATCCGACCGGCCAGTTCCTCTACGTCGCCAACAACGGCAACGGCACTTCGGGCTCGGCCACGATCTCGATCCTGCGCCTCAACGCGCAGTCGGGCCTGCCGACCTCCGCCTCGCCCGCGCAGCCCGCGCCCGGCGCGTGGAACGTCGCGTTCCATCCCTCGGGCAAGTACCTCTACGCGGCGCTGCGCAACGCCGACGTGACCGTGCCCTTCCAGATCGACAGCACCGACGGCTCGCTGCAGCTCGTCGGCGGCGGCGTGCGCGCGGGGCTCGAGCCGATGGCGGTGCGCCTGACGCCCGACGGACGCTTCGGCTACGTCGCGTACCGCAACGCAGGCTCGGCGGGCAGCATCGGCCTCTATCCGGTCGATCCCGTCACGGGCGCGCTCGTCGCGCCGGCTTCGCTCTTCGTCGACGGCCTGGAGCCCTGCGATCTCGCGATCGATCCGACCGGCGCGTTCCTCTACGTCGCGAACCACGGGTCCGACTCGATCTCGGCCTTCGCGATCGGGGCTCAGGACGGCTTCCTCCAGACGCTGACGCCGGTGCCCAGCGGCCTCGCGCCCGCGGCGCTGCAGCTGGTCGAACAGCGCCAGTGAGCACGGCCGCGGCTTCCTCCGCGCGCGCGGGTTTCGTAGCCTGCGCCGCAAGGTGTCCGCATGTCCGTCGCTCTCGCCCTCGCCTGCACGTGTCTCGCGCCCGGTGACCGCATCACGGGGCGCGCCTTCGCCACGCGCTCGGAGGTGATCGCACGCCACGGCATGGCCTGCACCAGCCAGCCGCTGGCGACCGAGGTCGCGCTCTCGATCCTCAAGCAGGGCGGCAGCGCGCTCGACGCGGCGATCGCGGCCAACGCGATCGAGCAGCTGGTCGAGCCGGTCAGCTGCGGCCTGGGCGGCGATCTCTTCGCGATCGTCTGGGACGAGAAGGCGCACAAGCTCTTCGGCTACAACGGCAGCGGCCGCTCACCCGCGGCGCTGACGCTGGAGGAGTTCCAGAAGCAGAAGCTGACGCACATCCCGGCCACCGGCCCGCTGCCCGTCAGCGTGCCCGGCTGCGCCGATGCGTGGTTCGCGCTGCACGAGCGCTTCGGCAAGCTGCCGATGAGCGCGGTGCTCGCGCCCGCGATCGCCTACGCGCGCGAAGGCGCGCCGATCCACGAGCTCGTCGCGTACTACTGGGCGCGCAACGCGAAGACGCTGGCGAAGTACCCGCACTTCGCGGACGTGTTCCTGCCCGGCGGCAAGGCGCCCGCGACCGGCGAGAGCTTCGCCAACCCCGAGCTCGCCGCGACCTTCGAGCTGCTCGCCACGGAGGGCCGCGACGCCTTCTACAAGGGCGCGATCGCGCGCTCGATCGACGCGTACATGAAGGCCAACGGCGGTTTCCTCGCCTACGAGGACCTCGCCGCGCACCGCGGCGAGTGGGTCGAGCCGCTCTCGGTCGACTACCGCGGCTACGAGGTCTGGGAGCTGCCGCCCAACGGCCAGGGCCTGGCGGTGCTCCAGATGCTGCGCCTGCTCGAGGGCTACGACGTGAAGAGCCTGGGCTACGACAGCGCGCAATGGGTGCACCTCTTCGTCGAGGCGAAGAAGCTCGTCTTCGAGGACCGCGCGCGCCTCTACGCCGATCCGCAGTTCGCCGCCGCGCCGCTCGAGAAGCTGCTCTCGAAGGAGTACGCGGCCGAGCGCCGCAAGCGGATCGATCCGGCCAGGGCCTCGAAGGAGCTCCCGCCCGGCATCCCCGCGCTCGAGCAGGGCGACACGATCTACCTCTGCACCGCCGACGACGCGGGCAACATGGTCTCGCTGATCCAGTCGAACTACCGCGGCATGGGCTCGGGCATGACGCCCGAGCACTGCGGCTTCGTGCTGCAGGACCGCGGCGAGCTCTTCGATCTCGCGCCCGGTCGCGCGAACAGCTATGCGCCGAAGAAGCGCCCCTTCCACACGATCATCCCGGGCTTCGTGACGAAGGACGGCGAGCCCTGGGAGGCCTTCGGCGTGATGGGCGGCGCGACGCAGCCGCAGGGCCAGGTGCAGGTGCTCGTCAACCAGATCGACTTCGGCATGAACACGCAGGAGGCCGGCGACGCGCCGCGCATCCTGCACGACGGCTCGTCGGAGCCGACCGGCGAGCGCATGAAGGACGGCGGCAAGCTCAGCCTGGAGTCGGGCTGGGGCTGGGAGGTCGCGCGCGAGCTCCTGAAGAAGGGCCACGCCGTCGGCTGGAACAACGGCGAGTACGGCGGCTACCAGGCGATCCGCGTCGACCGCAAGACGCACACGTACTTCGGCGCGAGCGAATCGCGCAAGGACGGCCAGGCGGCCGGCTACTGAACATGCAGGCGCACAAACTCCTCGTCCCGCTCTCCTCCGCTCTGCTGCTGCTCGCCTCCTGCGCCAGCGCGCCCTCGAGCGCCGAGCGCAACGCCGAGGAGTCGCTGCTGCTCGCCGACCGCGCCTTCGCGCATTCGGTGCAGCAGCACCGCCTCGAGGCCTGGGTCGCGGCCTTCGACGAGCACGGCACGCAGTTCGGCGAGGGCGCGCCGGTCAGCGGGCACGACGCGATCCGCGAGCACATGCGTGCGGCCTTCGCCGACCCGCGCTTCGTGCTCGAGTGGGAACCGGTCGAGGCGCGCGTGCCGGAGAACGGCAAGCTCGGGTTCGTCTGGGGACACTGGACGCTGCACGAGCCGAAGGCCGACGGCACGAGCGGCGAGTCGCACGGGCGCTACCTCGACATCTGGCGCCGCGACGCGAGCGGCGCGTGGAAGCTCGTGTTCGACGCGGGCGAGTGAGGCGCGGCGCTCAGCCCTTGCGCGGCTGTTTCACGCGGCCGCAAATCACCCGGGGCAAGTCAAGCACTCGAGTGTGACAGTCGTGACAACGTGCTGCGTCCCACCGGCGTCCGTCACGATCACCTGGAACGGCGTGTCGTCTCCGCACGTGAGGCTGTAGGTGGATCGAAGCGTCAGGGTCGAGCACCCACCGGGAACGCAGTCGGACTGGCTGCCATTTCCCGAGATCTGATACTGGCACGTCTGCCCGGCCTTCGCATGAGCACGGATGCCGATGATGCCGGAACACGGGCGGGAATGCGAGCAACCCGATGGATGCGTGCAGCACCCGAGTTGGGCATTGCTGAAGAACACATCCACGTAGTCGTGGCATGCGGGCGGTGTGATGTCATCGATCTTCTCGTACGTGTAGTCGCAGGAGCAGGCGGCTCCGTCCTGGCAGTCATCGACGAGAGGCATGGAAGCCCCGGGAAGGAGCACGATCAACGAGCCGACGATCGAAGACGCCAACGGGGCAGAACCGAAGCGAGCACGTGACATGGGACCTCCTACTGGTTGAAGAATGAAGCAATCTTCTCCTTGCCGAGTTTCTGTAGAGCGGAACGCTCGAACATCACCTGGTCGAGGTCGGAGAACTCGCCAGGGTGGATGATGAGGGCATGGTTCGTTCCTCCATACCCGCTGACGACGCGCAATCCTCCATCGCCCAACGCCTTCCAGTCGGCCTTCGTGCCGGGTGGAACCTGCTGTGCGCTTCCCGACTGCACCTTGACCTTCACATAGTCGTCGAGGAGGGCCTGCGTTTTCTCCTCTCTCCGGAACATGTGTGCATTCAGGCGCGCGATCAAGGCCCGCAACTCAGTCATCCGCTGCTCGGGCAGCGCCCGGCCATCCGGATTGAACTGCGGGTCTGCGAGGTAGTGCTCCGCGGACTTGAACTGCTCCCAGGGTGGATCCCAGCGCTCGCGGCTCAGATCGCGGGCCAACAACTCGATTTCGATCTCGTCGAGCGTCTTTGCAGTCCTTTCGGCGCTGCGCGGGTCCATCGGCACATCGAGTGCAGAGTTAGGATTCCGCTCTGCCGCAGACTCCAGTAGCGAATGAGCCTTCGGGTCCTCGGCGGGGAGGGCGGCCCCGGAACGTTGAAGATCCGCGCTGGCTTGGATCGCCTGCGCGCTGTCAGGCGCCTTGGTGCGAGCCCGCAAGAGAATCGGGATGGCAACGACGAGGACGAGCGCGCCAGCCAGCGCCCGCTGGCGGGAGGGACTGGTCAGAATGTCGCGGAGAGCCATGGGAAGCAGGACCGGTGCTGTCGCACCGTGGCCGCATGACGAGGCTACCGGTCTGTCCAACGACGTCAACTTCCCGATTTGCGAAGAGCCATTCAGAGAGAGAGCCTAACCTTTGGATTTCCATTAGCTTGCGCAAGACATCTCGTGCGTGGGATTCTGAACTCGAATCTCGTGCTCGTCGGTGGCGGAAGCCTTCATTGGCCACACCGGACGCAGGCCAACCGCTTGCCGAGATCGGGCAGCAAGATCGTGCGGCCGGCTGTCAGCGAAGTCGCGACGGTGAATCGGGGGGCGCCTCAGCCCTTGCGCGCCGGCCGCTTCCAGCCGCGGATCGCGGTGCGCAACCAGCCCTCGATCTCGTCGATCTTGAGCTTCTCCTGCACCATCGTGTCGCGGTGGCGCACGGTCACCACGCCGTCCTTCATCGTGTCGCCGTCGACGGTGATGCAGAAGGGCGTGCCGATCTCGTCCTGGCGGCGGTAGCGCCGGCCGATCGCCGCGCTCTCGTCGTAGTAGGTGCTGAAGCGCGCGACGCGCAGCATGCGCTCGATCTCGGCCGCCTTCTCGGGCATGCCTTCCTTCTTGACCAGCGGGAAGACCCCCACCGTCACGGGCGCGATCTCGGGATGGAAGTGCAGCACGACGCGCTTCTCGCCCTCGACCTCTTCCTCGTCGTAGGCGTCGATCAGGAACGTCAGCGCGGTGCGGTCGATGCCGGCGGCGGGCTCGACGACCCAGGGGAAGTACTTCTCCTTGGTCTCGGGGTCGAAGTAGCGCAGGTCCTTGCCGCTGGCCTCGGAGTGGCGCTTCAGGTCGAAGTCGGTGCGGCAGGCGATGCCCTCGAGCTCGCCCCAGCCGAAGGGGTACTCGTACTCGACGTCGGTGCAGCCGGTCGAGTAGTGCGCGAGCTCGTCCTTGGCGTGCTCGCGCAGGCGCAGCCTGGCCTTGTCGATGCCGTAGTCGGAGTACCAGCTCGCGCGCTCGGTGCGCCAGTACTGGTACCAGTGCTCGTTCTGCGCGGGCGGGAGGAAGAACTCCATCTCGGCCTGTTCGAACTCGCGCGTGCGGAAGACGAAGTTGCCGGGCGTGATCTCGTTGCGGAAGGACTTGCCGATCTGCGCGATGCCGAAGGGCGGCTTGACGCGCGAGCTCTCGAGCACGTTCTTGAAGTTGAGGAAGATGCCCTGCGCCGTCTCGGGCCGCAGGTAGGCGATCGACGAGTCGCTCTCGACCGCGCCGACGTGCGTCTTGAACATCAGGTTGAAGGCGCGCGGCTCGGTCAGCTCGCCGCCGCACTCGCCGGGCTTCTTCGAGGGCCGCTCGGGGCAGCGCGCGTCGTCGAGCTTGTCGGCGCGGAAGCGCGCCTTGCACTTCTTGCAGTCCACCATCGGGTCGGTGAAGCCCGAGACGTGGCCCGAGGTCTCCCAGGTCTTGGGGTTCTGGATGATCGCCGAGTCCAGGCCGACGATGTCGTCGCGCAAGGTCACCATGCGCGTCCACCAGGCCTCCTTGACGCGGCGCTTGAGCTCGACGCCCAGCGGCCCGTAGTCGTAGGTGTTGCCGATGCCGCCGTAGATCTCGGAGGCCTGGAACACGAACCCGCGCCGCTTGCACAGCGACACGATCGTGTCCATGAAGGACGTGTCCTTGGTCTGGCTCATGCTCGCGTCTCCCGCTCGATGTGGGCCGAGAGGGTAGCGAGCGGCGGCGCGCGGAGCGAGCCCTTCAGCCCGCGGGCGCGAGCGCGAGCAGCGCCAGGGCCGTGGTGTAGATCGGCCCCGCGGCGTAGCTCCAGCGGTCGGGCACGAGCCAGCCGCCGCGGCCGCAGCGCGCCGAATCGTGCTCCTGCAGGCCGAAGAGCGCGCCCTCCAGGGCCTGCGTCCAGGGCGCGAGGTAGCGCGCGCCGCCCGCGTGCGCGTAGCTCTCGAAGGCGAGCGTGGCGTGCAGCCAGTAGTAGTAGTCGACCGAGAGCCCGTCGGCCGAGACCATCGGTGCGTCCATCGAGATGCGCTTGGCGGCGGGCAGCACGAACGCATCGTCGGGGCCCGCGCCGGCCTCGAGCGCGAGGCGCATCCCGATCGCGCTCATGCAGGTCGGGTGGTAGAGGAAGTGGTCGTCGCGCCCCTGCACCTTGAGGCCCGCGTTGCGCGGATCGTTGTAGCCGACCAGCCCGTCGCGCGCCGTGCACCAGCGCACGAACTCGCGCGCTCCGGCGAGCGCGGCCGGATCGACCGCGAGGCCGGCGTGCGCGGCCGAGACCAGCGCCGCGGACGCCCAGCCGGTGACGGAGACGTCGGAGTCGTAGAGCTCGCGCTTGCCCATGTCGTCGAGCGCGCCGCCGGGGTACTTCTGCTCGATCTCCATGCGCGAGCCGTAGCGCCAGCCCCACGCGCCGCTGCCGCTGGGGCTGGGCCGCTGCGCACGCTGCAGGAAGTCGACCGCGCGCTGCGCGGCGGCGCGTTCGGTCTCGTCCTTCGTCGCGGCGAAGTGCTCGGCCAGCGCGAGCGTCGCGAGCGCCTCGTTGTAGAGGAAGGCGCGGTCCCTGGTGAAGAAGCCCTGCTCGTTCTGCTGCGCGCAGAGCCAGCTCCAGGCGCGCGCCGCCACCGCAGCCGGCGCGACGTGCTCGCTGCCGCCGATCTCGCCTCCCCGCGCGCGCGTCCAGCCCGAGCGCACGAACGCGAGCAGCCCGAGCGCGGTCGAACCGACGTCGTAGTGGTCGATCCAGGTCGCCGTCTGCGGGCCGCGCTCGAAGGGCGCGCGGCACCCCGCGTCGAGCTCCTTCACGCGCCAGCTGCCGTCGGGGAGCTGGTGCCGGGCGAGCCAGCACAGCCCGGCCTCGACGGCCCGCGCGCGCGGCGCGGCTCCCCCGCCGGCTGGCGGGCGGGCTGCGCTCCGCAGCCGCCCAGGAACGTGCAGGACAGGAGGAACGCGAGGCTGCGCTGGCGGGGTTGCATGGTGCCGACCGCTAACGCGTCCGCCCGGCAGCGTTACCGTGCTTCTCGCGATTACCGCGGGGCGCGCTTGGCCTCGGCCTCGGCGACCAGCTTCTCGAGCAGCGTGCGCTGCTCGGCCCAGGGCAGGTTGCGCCCGCGGATCACGCCCTCGCCGTCGATCACGACGACCGTGGGCGGGTTGAGCACGCCGTAGTTGGCGGCCACGTCGCAGCCGCGCGAGCCGAGGATCGCGCAGCGCCAGTCGACGCCCGCGTTGGTCAGCTGGTCGTGGAAGCTGCGCGCCGTGTGCGCCTCGAGCACGCCGCCGATCCAGCGGAAGGGCCGGCCGCCGATGTCCCGGATCAGTGCGCGCCGCTGGGCGATCTCCTCGGCGCCCAGACCGCCGCCGGCGGAGACGAAGTCGAGCACGACCACGAAGCCCTTGTAGTCGGCGAGGGTGAACGCGAGCCCGTCCTGGTCCGTGCCGCGAAAATCCGGCGCGACCGCGCCGGGCCAGAGCGTGCGGAGCTGGGCGAGGGACTTCTGCGCCTTGTCGGCGATGTCCTCGGTCGGGTGCTTCTCGACCAGCTCCTCGAGGGCGCTGCGCGCCGCGGTCCAGTCGGCGCTCTGGCCGCGCCCCAGGTGCGCCATCGCCATCAGGTACAGCGCCAGCGCGTGGGCCTTGCCGTGCGAGGGATCGGCGATCACCGGTGCGAGCGCGCGTTCGAGCTCGGGCACGGGCAGCGACTCGGCGCCGATCGTGAGGTCGACCAGCGCGCTGGTCAGCGCCGGCTCGCCCAGGTACTGGTGCGTCAGCACCTCGATCAGCCCCAGGCGCGCGAGCATCCAGTCGGACATGCCGGCCGGCGCGTGCTGGGTCCAGAAGGCCTGCAGCCAGACCAGCCCGATCTGCAGTCCGTTGCCCTCCGCCTGCTGGTACGCCGGATAGGTGCGGTTGACGAACTGCGAGGCCTGCGGCGCGCCGGCCGCGGCGAGCGGCAGGTACTTCTGGAACCACTCGTGCATCGGCTGGCGCGGCCACTCGGCGGGCGGCTTCTTCTGGCCCTGCAGCTCGCGCACCCGCGCGACCCAGTCGAGCTCGGCGCGCACGAAGCCGCGCTCCAGCTCGGGGAACACGTAGCCGGAGGCCTCGCGCGCCGCGCGCGTGCGCGGGTAGGCGATCAGCACCTGGTTGTAGAGCTCCTGCAGCTGGGCCGCGAGCTTGGGCTCGATCGCGGGCAGGCGCGTCGCCATCACCCACGTGCGGAAGAAGAGCGCGCGCGCCTGGTTCTCGGGGCCCTTGGCCTGGGCCTGCACCTGGTCGACCAGCTTGAGCATGCGCTCGCGACCGAGGTCGTCGAAGAGGCCCTTCAGCGCGTCGAGCGCATCCTCCAGCGCCGGATGCTCGGGATGCGCGCGCACGAGCTGGAGCAGCGCCTTCTCGACCGCGTCGGCGCGCGCGGCGCAATCCGGGAGCGCGTCGGGCGCCTGGTCGACGAGCCAGGCCAGAGCGTCGGCATCGCCGCCCTCGCCCAGCGCCAGGAACCTCGACCACCACTGCGACGCCGGATGGGCCGGGCGACCCTTGGGATCGCGCTTGTCCACGGGCAGGCCGGCGTTGGCGCGGTCGTAGCGCAGGAGCGCCGAGGCGTACTCGTCGAGCGCGCCCTTCCAGGCGTTGCTCAGCGTGACGAACTCCGGCGAGTAGTCCTTGCGCTCGGGCTTGCGTCCGCGGTTCTTGCGCGGCTGCGCCGGCTCCTGCTTCTCGCCGGGCGCAGCCTGCTGCGCTCGCGGGGCGGGCTCGCGGACGACCGTGCTGGGCGGGAACGTGAGGGCCGCGCAGAGCGGCCAGGCGAGGGGCAGGAGGAACGGCATCGGGTGCAGGATCGCCGAAGCGCGAGTCGAGGTCCAGGGCGCGCAGCTACGCAGCCGGGTCCGCCCGGGTTGGCCGCGAGGCGCTCAGTTCTTGTCGCCCGGCTTCTCGGCAGGCTTCTCGGCAGGCCTCTCGCCCGGTTTCTCGGCCGGAACGGCGGGCTTGGGCTCGGCCTCGAGCTCGGCCAAGAGGCGCAGGGCCGCGTTCTCCAGCGCCTCGTCGCGCAGGTTCATGAAGCGGATGCGCCCCTTGGCGTCGAGCACGTAGATCGTCGGGAACGAGCGCACGCCCCAGGCGCGGCAGAGCGGACCGCCGGTCCCGCCGTCGAGCACGTTGCGCCAGGTGACGTTCTCCTTCGCGGCGCGGTCGGCGAAGGTCTTCGGATCGTCGGTGTTGATCCCGATCAGGGCGAAGGGCTTGTTCTTGAGGCGCTCCACGAGCGCCACTTCATGGGGCAGCATGGCCCGGCACGGCGGTCACCAGAAACCCCAGAAGTCGAGCACGACGATCTTGCCGCGGTAGTCGGAGAGCTTGAACTCGCGTCCGTCGGCGTCCTTGGCCGTGAAGTCCGGCGCGATCTTGCCGACCGCCAGGCCGATGTCGCCTTCGCCGCGCGCCGCGCGCATCACGAGCGTGTCCTTGAACTCCTCCGCGACGCGCTTGCCGTACTCGGCGGCCTTGCTCGAGGCGAGCTCCTTCGTGCCGCGCTTCTTCGCCAGCGAGGCGCGGTAGAGCGCGTCCGCCGCGCACTCGCGCTGCGGCGTGGCCTTCACGAAGCGCTCGAGCGCCTCGTCGACGATCGCGGGCGGCGCGTCGAGGTAGAGCGTCGTGAAGCTGCGCGCGAGGTCGCGCGTGAAGGGCGAGTTGCCGTTGGCGTCGACCGCAGCCAGCACGAGAGCGCGCCAGCGCGCCGTGCGCGCCTCGCCGCCCTCGCTCGCGCCCGACTGCGGGTACTGCAGCGCGAGCCACAGCTTCGCGCCGGACGATCCGCGCTGCGCGAGCGCCTCCAGGCGCGGCCAGAACTCCTTCGCCGGATGCGCGAGCTTCGTCTCGGGGTGCTCGTCGCCGGCCTTGCGCAGCTCGTCGAGCTGCTTCTCGTAGGCGACGCGCGCGGCGTTGTACTCCTTGGCGACCGCGGCGGTCTCCGCGTCGAGCGGATCGACCGCCTGCGCGGCGGGCCTGGGCGCCTCGGGCGCGCTGCCGGGAGGGAGGATCTTGCCCTGCGCCGGGAAGAGCGCGACGAGTGCGGCGAGGATGGCGATCATGAGCGGTGTTCAGCGGGCCTTTTCGTCCGGGTGCGCGGGCTTCTTGAGCTCGGCCAGCAGTGTATCGACCGCCTTCGAGAGCGCCTCGCCGCGCACGTTCGTGAAGCGGATCACGCCCTCCGCGTCGAGCACGAAGATCGTCGGGTAGCTGGTGATGCCCCAGGCGCGCGGCAGCACGCCCGAGGTCGAGCCCTGCCAGGAGCTGCGCCAGGTGACGCCCATCTCCTTGGCCTTCTTGCGATACTCGTCCTTGTCCTTGTCGGTGTTGATCCCGATCAGCGCGAAGGGCTCGTTCTTCAGGCGCTCCACGAGCGCCTTCTCGTGGGGGATCATCCCCACGCACGGGCCTCACCAGAAGCCCCAGAAGTCGAGCACGACCACCTTGCCGCGGTAGTCGCCGAGCTTGAACGCGACGCCCTCGACGTCCTCCGTCGCGAAGTCGGGCGCGCGCATGCCCAGCTGCAGCCGCTCCATGCGGAAGAGCGTGCCCGCGGCGCGTTTGCCGGCGTCGGTCTGGCCGAACTCGCCCGTCAGCCTGCGGTAGAGCGCGAGCACCTCCGGCGGCGGCGGCGCATCGCGCGCGACGCCGGCGAGGTGGATCGTCGCCTGCGTCTGCAGTGCCAGCGCCTTGGACTCGGGCAGCGCGAACCGGTCGAAGAGCTGCGCGCACAGCGCGAGCGCCGGCTCCTTGCCGAGCAGCACGTTGGCGTTGCCGATCGAACGCAGCAGCTCCCGCGGACCGTAGTCGACCGGCGGCGGATTGCCCTTCCCGACCTGCGCCTCGGCCCACAGCACCTCGGGCACCAAGCGCGCCTCGCAGCGCAGGAAGAGCGCGCGCCGCACGCTCTCGTCGGTCGAGGTCTCGCCGATGAAGTCCAGGCACCAGCGCGCCGCGCGCGGATGACCGAGGTCGGCGAGCTCGATGTAGCGCGGCGCGAACGTGCGCTGCGGACGCGGCGGCAGCTGCTTCGCGAGCTCGGGCGAGGACTGGGCCGCCTCGACCAGCTTCTGGTGCGCGCCGACGGCGCTCGAGAACTCCTGATGCAGGGCCGCGAAGCGCTGCTCGAGTTCGGGCGCGACGGCGGGCCGCTCGACCTGCGCGTGCAGGCTGCGAAGGCCGAGGAACAGGACGACGAAACAGGCGCCAAGGACGGTTCGACTCACGCGGGTCTCCTCCGGAAGACGCCCCAGCCTACCCCGAGATCGCGCAGCGCGTCTTGCTCTATACTGCGGGGCCATGAAGCGGACGATCGAGGCCCCCGAGGCCCCCACCTGGCGCGCCCCGCGCGCGAGCCGCGCCTTCGACGGCGCACGCGCAGCCGAGCTGGCGCGCCTGGTCGACAAGGTCGAGGACGGCGGACGCATCACGCCCGAGGAGGGCCTCTTCCTGCACGAGCACGCCGACCTCGCGACGCTCGGCCAGCTCGCGGACTTCGTGCGCGCGCGCAAGCACCCGCACGGCGTCGTCACCTACATCGTCGACCGCAACATCAACCCGACCAACGTCTGCGTCACCGACTGCGGCTTCTGCGCCTTCTACCGCCGGCCCGGCGACAAGCAGGCCTACGTGCTCCCGCGCGAGGAGCTCTTCCGCAAGATCCAGGAGACGGTCGACCTCGGCGGCCAGCAGCTCTTGATGCAGGGCGGACACCACCCCTACCTGACGAGCGAATGGTGGGTGCGCCTGCTCTCCGACATCCGCGAGCGCTGGGGCATCAACGCGCACGCGCTCTCGGCCAGCGAGGTCGAGCACCTCGCGAAGCTCGAGAAGCGCAGCGTGCGCGCGGTGCTCTCCGACCTCAAGGACGCGGGGCTGGGCAGCCTGCCCGGCGCGGGCGCCGAGATCCTGGTCGAGCGCGTGCGCGAGATCATCGCGCCGAAGAAGACGACCACCGACGACTGGCTCGGCGTGCACCGCACCGCGCACGAGCTCGGCCTGCGCTCCTCGGCGACGATGATGTTCGGCCACGTCGAGACCGTGCCCGAGCGCATCGAGCACCTCGAGCGCCTGCGCGCGCTGCAGGACGAGACCGGCGGCTTCACGGCCTTCGCCTGCTGGCTGATGCAGCCCGACGGCGTGCCGGAGGAGCACCTCTACCCGGCGAAGAGCACGCCCGGCGTCTACCTGCGCATGCAGGCGCTCAGCCGCATCTACCTCGACAACGTCGACAACATCCAGACGAGCTACGTCACGCAGGGCATCAAGATGTCGCAGGTCACGCTGCGCTTCGGCTGCAACGACTTCGGCGGCACGATGCTCGAGGAGAACGTCGTCAGCGCCGCGGGCTGCTTCCACCTCGCCTCGATCGAGAAGATCGAGAACGTGATCCGCCGCGCCGGCTTCCGCCCGCTGCAGCGCAACAGCTGGTACGGCATCGTCGACAAGCGCTGGGAAGGCAGCCGCTTCCCCGAGAACCGCGAGCAGGCCGCCACGCACAAGGCCGCGCCGCGCGCGAAGGAGCTCGTCGGTTGAAGCTCGGCCTCGCGGAGGAACGCGCCGGCAAGCTCGCCTGCCGCGCCGGCATCGGCGATCTCGCGCGCAAGGTGCTCGGGCGCGAGCGCCTGAGCCTCGAGGACGGCCTGCGCCTGTACCGCGCCGACCTGCACGCCGTCGGCGCGCTCGCCAACGTCGTGCGCGAGCGCCTGCACGGCGACGTGACGTACTTCAACGTCAACCAGCACGTCAACTACACGAACATCTGCAACAAGCTCTGCCGCTTCTGCGCCTTCCAGCGCCTGCCGGGACAGGCGGGCGCGTACTGGATGACGCCGGAAGAGGTCGCGGCGAAGATCCAGGCGCAGCTCGGCGAGCCCGTGACCGAGGTGCACATGGTCGCGGGCATCCACCCCAAGCTCGAATACGAGTACTACCTCGACATCCTGCGCGCGGTGAAGCGCGTGCGCCCCTCGATCCACATCAAGGCCTTCACGATGGTCGAGCTCGACCAGATCGCGAAGAAGGCGAAGAAGCCGCTCGCACAGGTGCTGCCCGAGCTCGTCGCGGCCGGCCTCGGCTCGGTGCCCGGCGGCGGCGCGGAGGTCTTCGCCGATCGCGTCCACCAGGAGAGCTACCACCTCAAGATCTCGGGCGAGCAGTGGCTCGAGATCGCGCGCACGGTGCATCGCGCGGGCTTGAAGTCGAACTGCACGATGCTGCACGGCCACATCGAGACGCTCGAGGAGCGCGTCGATCACTTGGATCGGTTGCGGCGCCTGCAGGACGAGACCGGCGGCTTCCAGACGTACATCCCGCTCTCGTTCCACCCGGAGAACAGCGAGATGGCGGATGTGCCGGGGCCGACAGCGGTCGACGAGCTGCGCGAGATCGCGCTCGGGCGGTTGATGCTCGACAACATCCCGCACATCAAGGCCTACTGGATCCTGATGGACATCCCGATCGCGCAGACGGCGCTGTCGTTCGGCGCGGACGACGTCGACGGGACGGTGGTCGAGGAGAAGATCTACCACGAGGCCGGCGCCACGACGCCGCAGAAGGTGCAGCGCGCCGAGCTCGTGCAGTGGATCCGCGACGCGGGGCGAGTGCCGGTCGAGCGCGACACGCTCTACAACGTCGTGTGGTCGGAGGACGAGAGCCTCGCCCGCGCAGGCGAGCACGCGCCGCTGGGCGCGCGGTAACCGGCGAGGCGATCGAGGGTACGATCCTCGCGCCGCGCCTCGCGCGGCTGGAGGATCCCATGCTCCTTGCGCTCGTCCCGGCAGTCTTCCCGCTCCTCGCTCCTTCCTGCACGGGAGAGCTCGTCGTGCATGTCGTCGACAAGGACGGAA
Source organism: Planctomycetota bacterium (assembly GCA_044229935.1). Taxonomy (GTDB): domain Bacteria; phylum Planctomycetota; class UBA1135; order UBA1135; genus JADJLZ01. The sequence goes on from JBGASC010000022.1 coordinate 36,647, forward strand.
AGCCCGTCCCCGGCGTCCAGCTCGCGCTCGGGTCGCGCTTCGAGACGCACGGGCCCTTCCCCGCGCCGGAGATGTACTACGTCCTCCAGACGAGCGACTCGGTGACGGGCATCGCGCGCTTCACCGGGCTCGAGAGGTACATCCACGCCGGCAGCCACGACAAGCCCTTCATCCGGCTCGGCGTCCCGTCGCGCGAGCCGATCGAGCAGCTGCTCGACGCCACGAAGCCGCCGGAGGAACTGACCTTCGTCGTGCCCGAGTGCGGCAGCCTCGCGCTGCGGCTCCCGAACCAGCGCGGCACGCTGCAGCTGCGCCCGGCCGAGCCGAAGGACAAGCCACCGAGCTTCTGGCGCCAGCGCATGCCGCCGAGCGTCGAGTACACCGGCGGCGCCGCGCGCGTCGACCACATCGGGCTCGGGCTCGAGCTCGAGTACCGAGTCTTCAGCCTGGACCTCCCCACCGAGCTGCGAGGGACGCTGCATGGCCCTGCGAAGCCGGGCGAGCTCGTGACCTTCACGATTCCGGGATTCGAAGGCGCGTCCGAGCTCGTGGCGCAGCTCGTCGACGCCTCGCTGAAGCCGATCGCGGAGACGCAGTTTGACTGGAGCATCGGCGTCTCGAGCGGCAACAGCAGCGGCTCGAGCGGCGGGCGCTCGCGCAGCGACGCGAAGGGCATCGTGCACATCCCGCTCGTCGGCGCACACGCCGCAGCGGGACCGCGGCAGCTGATGCTCAGCGCCTGGAGCGACCCGCAATCCGAGAAGCGCGTCGGCGGCGGCTACGCATCGTTGCCGCTGCCCCCCGACTTCACCCATGGCAGCCTGGACCTCGGCGAGCTGATCCTCGCGCCCTTCGGCTCCCCTTCGCGCTTCGCGCGCATGGACGACGAGGGTCTGCAGCGCGCCTTCGGAGGCTCGACCGAGGGAATGAACTGGCGCGCGGGCCCGGATGCGGGCGGCCCGCTCGAGGAGATGCTCGCCGAGATGGTGCGCCGCGGCAGTGCGAGCTTCGAGACGTGCATCACGGAGCGGCTCGCGGCGGTCCGCGCGGACAAGGAACAGCAGCACTCCCAGCGCATCGGCGAGCTCGAGCTCCTGACCGCATTGCGCCGGCTGCAGCACAAGCCCGATCCGCTGCACCTCGTGCTGGGCAGCGAGTCCGTGCTCGACGTCGCGTTCCCGGCCTCGCCGACCGTCGCGTTCGACCTCAAGAACGTGGAGGCGAGCGAGTCCTTCGAGGTAGCCGAGGGCGGCAGCTACCGCAGCGGCCGGTTCGCACGCTGCAGCGTGGAGGCCGTCGGGCCGGACGGCAAGCGCCTGCCCCCGCGTGAGTGGGACTCGGGGATGGGCGGAGGGATGTTCTCGAGGAAGCAGTTGGCGCCCGGCGAGACGCTCGGGTACGGCATCCCGCTCGCGGACTACGTCGAGTTCCTGGCACCCGGCGAGTACCGGGTGCGCATCCACTACCACGACAAGGAGGACATCGACTCCGTCAAGGACCTCGCCGGCTGGATCGTCTCGAGCTCCGACGAGTTCGTCGTCCACGTCCAGCCGCTGCGCATCCACGTCGCGCAGTCGCGTGTGGACGAGATGCGCGGCTGGATCCGGGCCATCGACGCCAGCAAGCCGGTGCCGCTCGTCAGCGCGCACTGGCACGCCGGCATGGAGTTCCGCGGCGAGGCGCGGGATCCCGAGGACAAGCTCTTCCGCGCCGGTTTCGAGGCGATGCCGGCCCTGCTCGCAGCGATGGACGACCCGGCGACCGAACCGGAACGACGGGCCTGGGTCTTCGGGATGCTCTGGAACATCCTCGGTATCGAGAAGCCGACCGGCCTCCAGCACTACGCTGCGATCGGGACGATGAACTGGATTGGAGGCTGGCCGACCTGCACGGAAGACGGGCAGAAGAGGTTCGGGGAATTCGGAACGATGGCACCCATCCCGGTCGAGGCCGAGAAGCAACGTGCGCTGGCCGAGTCCTGGCATCGCTGGTCCCGCGCGATCGAGATCACCATCGAGCGTTGAGGAGGCGCTGACGCGTGCGTCCGCAACCCGTTGCGCTCCACCTGGCGATCCTCCCTTCCTGCATGACGATCCACGACTCGGACTTCCTGCGCGCGGCCGAGGAGGCGAAGGACCTGCACGGCATGGTGCTCGGCAACCTGACGTGGACCGAGGCGCGCGAGAAGCTCGAGCCCGAGACGATCGTGGTGATCCCGCTCGGCGCCGAGGCGATGGAGCACGGGCCGCGGCGCTTCTGCGTGCTCACTGCCGGCGTCTCGACCGTGGAGCCGCTCGAGGCGGCGCGGGAGCTGCTCGCGGCCGAGGGCGTCACGCTCGCCTTCACCGACATCGTCGCGGCCGGCCAGTCCGCCTGCGCGCAGGTCGAACAGCAGCCCGAGGGAACGCATGCGGACGAGATCGAGACCTCGATGATGCTGACACTCGCGGACTGGACGCTGGACATGAGGAAGGCCACGAGCGACTTCCCGAAGGGCAAGGGCCCGCTCTCGCCCGATCCCTCGGCGGGCGAGCGCGATTCGTCGAGCGGGATCTACGGCGACGCGACGCTGGCGACGCGCGAGAAGGGCGAGAAGGTCGTCGAGGGCGTGGTGCGGTCGATACTCGCCGACATCGAGAGGCTGCGCACGAGCCCGCTGCCGGCAGCGCAGGCACACTGAGCTAGTCGACGGGCCAGCCGAGCTCCTGCAGGCATCCGCGCAGGTGCTCGATGTTCCACACGCCGAAGACGACGTACTCCGGCTGCAGGGAAGCGGTGTGCTCGAAGCGCAGGGCCTTTCCGAACAGTCCGGCCAAGTGGATGCGACGCACGCGCTCGCGCGGAAGGACGATCGGACGGCGCAACGTCAGGTCGGCGTCGAAGACGAGTTGCTCCGGGCTCGCGCGCAGCTTGCCGAACGGCCAGTGGTGCACGACCGAGAAGAGCGCGTTCGCCCCGCGGCGCAGGATGCCGCGGAACTCGACGACCGGGTCGGATGCTGCGCTCGATCGATCCATCGCGCCTTCTCTCGCGTGCGAGGATATCCGCTGGCGCCGGCCGGGTCCGCAGGCGGCGAGAACCCTCACGCGGGCGAGGATGCCCCGGGGAACCGCCCCATGCCGGAGGTCGCGGGGTGGCGGTCGAGACGCCAGTGCGTCCTCGACCGTCGGGGTGAGTCACTCGACCGGGTAGCCGAGCGCGCGCAGCTCCTCGCAGACGAGCTGCACGTCGAACGGCCGGAAGACGAGGTAGGCCGGCTGCGCGGGATCGGCGTGCTCGATCTGCACGCTCATGCGCAGCAGGCCCGCGGTGCGGATGCTGCGCACGAGCTCGCGCTTCAGCACGATGTCCGGCTCGAGCGAAAGGTCGACGCCGAGGACGAGCTCGGTCGTGCTCGCGCGCATCCACGCGCGCAGGCTGCCTGCTCGCAGCGAGAAGAGCTCACTGGTCCCGCGCCGCAGGCTGCCGCGGAACTCGACGACACGTTCGGACTCTGCGCTCGCTCGATCCATGAGACTCCCTCCCCCGTGAGAGGATAGCAGGTTGCGCGAACGGGGCTGCGAGGCGGTCGAGCGCACGCTGCGGCGAGGATGCCGGAGACCGAACGACGGGCCCGAACGTCGCCGCGGGGCGAACAAGTCGTGCGACCGCGGCGGGCACGAACGTCGCACGCCGAGGAGATCGAGCCCCTCGGGTGGTCCGCATCCGGCACGGGGCCGGGCGATGCCGCCGGTGACGAAGCGACGTCCGAAGTGCAGCGGCCCGTCCTCGCCGATCCCAGGGGCAGGCGAGCCGCTCGCCGCACGGGATTCACCGCGACGCGCGCGAAGGGCGTGAGGGTTGTCGAGGCGAGCGTGACTACATCCGAGCCGAGACCGAGACGCAGGGGTGCCGGACGCCAGGCATACGCCCGGACGGTCACCGGGCGCGCGCGTGGGACGCCGGGACTGCTCGTCCTTCCCCTCGGTGAGGACGACGGCTCGAGGCCGTGCAGCTTCGACCGGGGAGTTGGCACGTTTCCCGGCCCCAGGTCGTGTTGAGGTCATGCCGCCAGCCCTGCGCCACGCCGGCGCGCGGCGGATCGCGGCGCCTTCCCGGAAGGGTCGTCTCATGAAACTGCACTTGGCCTGCATCACCGGTTCGATTGCCCTCGGCCTGTTCGGCACGAACGCGATCGCCGGCCCCCAATCCCCGCCCACGACCGACCTCGAGTTCTTCGACGGCGAGACGCGCGACCTCGCCTTGCCCACGATCCCCGGTCCGAACCCGGCGAATGAGCGCATTTGGACGGCCCAGAGCGGACACTGCCGAGCGGCCTATCGACTCTCCGACAAGCGCCGGATGATGCGCGAGACGGTCCTGTTCCCGGACGCCAGCGCTGCCGTCTTCGAGAGCCCGCAGGCCGTCGAGCTCGACGACGTTCGCCACCTGCTCTACACGGTCACGAACCAGGCGCTCTACTGCGAGAACGTGACGAACCCCGCGCTGCCCGCCGGTCAGGTGCGCCTGGCCGCATCCTCACTGCCCTCGGGTCTGGGGGCCGGCGGTTTCCAGGACGTCAAGGTGGATCCCCTCACCGGCACGGTGTTCGTCCTCACGCCGACCCGCCTGATCGCGCTCGCGGGTGGCCCGAGCCTGCCCGCGTTTCTCGGTGGAACCGCGCTCTCCATCTCGGCCAAGCTCGGGATCCCCGCCGGCTGCAACACGACGCTGAAGGGCAACCGCTTCGTCGACTTCGAGGTGCGCCGCGTGCCGAATGGCCCCTTCCTCGCCGCGGCGCTCGTGCAACTCGATCCGATCGCCGGGGCCGTCGGCCGCGCGGGTCCGCGGCTGGTCGTCTTCGGGGACCTCGATGAGGCGAACGGATTCGCCAACCCACGCTTCAACTTCGGATCGGTGGGAGCCCCCAACTACGCTTGCTGGAACCCGCAGGTCTGCTGTCCCGAGCAGTTCAGCGATCCGCTGTGCGAGGCGCTGACCTACTCCGTCAAGGACCTCGATCTCTCCGTCGAGGGCGCGCAGCTCTATCTCTACGCGAGCGGGAACTCCAACCTGGGCCTCGCGAGGGTCGACATCACCAGCGTGCTCTCGACCGGCTCCGTCGGGACCGATCAGCGGCGGCTTCTGCCGGTGCAGACGCCTTCGAGTCCGCCACCCGAGCCCGTCTACTACGTGCGGGCCAGCCGTTCCACTCCCGCGCGTGCCTACGCGATCGCAACCAGCGGATGCTACGCGGTCGACTTCAACGCGGGCACCGTCACCACCGTCGGGGAGGACTGCGGCGCACCCGGACTGCAGGATTCGGTCCTGCGCGGCACCAGCGCAGCCACGGAGGAACTGTGGATCGGGATCAACCACAGCATCGACTTCACGTTCAAGGTCTTCGGGCTGGGAGGCCCGGCACTCGCCCTCTCCGCGCGCTGGCCTGCGATCTGGCACAGCGATGGCGGAGTCGCGCTGCAGGACACGTCGAACCCCGCATCGATCTCGGTCTTCATGCCTACGTTCGGCGGCGTGCTGGCCTACCGCTCCTCGGCCGGCGTCACGGGATCGTGGACCATTCCGGCGGCCGGATACCAGCCCGCGCAGGAGATCGGCCGGGGACGCAGCCTGACCGAGCACATCGACATCAGCGACGCCTTCGACGCCGCGCACGGACACCCCGCGCACGTCTTCACGGCGGACGGCCAGGGAGGGTTCCACGACTACGCGCTCGATGCGCAGGCGAACCCGCTCTCTCCGCTGCAGAACAGCATCACGAACTACTCGGTGTTCACGCCCGGCACGTGGAACCCTCCCTACGATCCGGTCACCAACCCGGGCGGCGACAACTACTACGGAAACGATGTCCTCTACGTCCCCGACCTCAACGGATCCGGACGCAGCTTCGTCCTGACCGACATCGTCAATCGCACGCAGAAGCAAGGTGCGCTGATCGGCTGGGAGTGGAATGCCGTCACGGCGCGTTGGGACCTGCGCGCAGCCAGGGTCGTCAACCTGTGCCCGTCCATCGCCGATCCCAGGTGCATCACGAACGGGGTCTTCTTCACCAACACGATCCACTTCGCCCGGGGAACCTCGGGCCACGATTTCGCCTTCGTCGGCCACACGTTCGGGACCTGGGAGTTCGATCTCGGCCCCTTGACCGCCGCGAGCCCTTCGATCCTGGCGGTCGATCAGGTCGAGGTGCTCGGCTCGGATGCCAAGTCCCTGGGGACCTTCAATCAGGACACGTGCTTCGGAGTCGCCACCAGTCGGGACACGTTGTTCATCGGTTTCCAGAACGAGACCACGGCTCCTCGAGCCCAGGTCAGCACGTTCGCGTGGGATTCCGGAACGGGGGCGATCACGCACGGTTCGGTCGCCATCGTCGACAATGGAGCCGCCGGCGCCAACGATCCAACCTGGCAAGGCACGTTCCGCCTGCGCTACCTCGAGACGAACCCGGGCACCGGAGACGGCCGTGTGTTCGTCTGCGGCGGCAGCGGCCAGGTGCTGGAACTGGACCACACGGGCGGCGCGACCCAGTCGCTGGCCTTCCGCTCCCGCTGGAAGAGCACGTGGTCAGGCCCGATCCAGGACGTGAAGTTCTACGAGTTCACCCCCGGAGTCACGCAGATGCTGATCTCCAAGGACGCGGACTCGTTCGCCGTCGTCACGCTCCACTGAGCGGGCAGCAACCCAAGGCGCAGCGCTCTGGTCGGCCCCGCCGGCGGACGCTGCGCCCCAGGGGGCATCCGGGGAGCGCTCGATCCTGGCCCCGAAGCGGGGTGTTCTACGACGACGTGGAATCCAGGGCCGCGGGCCAGGCGCGCTCGGCTCGCCGCGGGGCGAGGAAGATGACTGAACAACCGTGGCGGGCACGGATGTTCAGGGGATCTCGCGCACGGCGAGGTCCTTCACCTCGAGCACGGAGCCCTCGTGGTGCTGCTCGAGCGCGATGCGGCCTTTCGCGAACGGCTTCGCCGTGTCGAGCCATTCGTTCACGACCACGCCGTTCATGCGCACGGTGACGCGAGTCCCCTCGCCCGCGCTCTCGCAGCGCACGACGAGGTCGAACCACGTGTCGGCCGGCGCGAGCACGACCTTGCGCGGCGCGTGCCCGACGATCGAGCCGGTCTTCTCCGGATCCGGATGCGAGGCGTTGATGCGCACCGCGTACCCGGCCGGCGGCGCGCCCTCGGCGATGCTCGCGCGCAGCCAGAGGTTCGCGAGGCCGCCGTCGTTGATCTTGCAGCGGGCGCGCAGCTCGAGGTTCGCGAAGTCGTCGCGCTCGGTGGCGAGGAAGCCGGGCTTGCCGCCGGTGGTCAGCAGCTTGTCCTCGTTCTTCCACGTCGCCGCGCCGATCGTCTTCCAGCCCTCGATCTCGTCGGGCGCGAGCAGCGCATGCCAGCCCTCGGCGGGCCAGGGCACGTCGAGCGGGCGCACCATGATCCCGCCGACGGCGCAGATCCCCAGTCCGCCGCGGATCACGAGCGGACCCTCGGCGCTCTCGGGTCCGCTCGCGCCCTGGACGGGCTCGGTGAGCTCGATCTGGTTCTGCAGCAGCACGTCGTCGACCATCACGCGCTCGAAGCGCGCGTTGGCGATCTTCCTGCCGCTCGCGTCGAAGCGCGGCGCGCGGAAGAAGAAGTCGAGGTCGTGCCACTGGCCCGGGCCCTTGAAGGCCGGGAGCAGCGGCGGCGAGCCGGCGAAGTGCTCGCCGGGCAGCACCGCGCCGAGGCTGCGCAGGCTCTGCGTCTTCTCCTCGCCCGGATCGGCGAGCAGGATGTCGTAGCGGCCGTGCACGCTGACCGCGGTCGCGCCGCCCTTGGGCAGCGCGCACTCGACGTGCACCTTGGCGTCGCCGAAGACGAAGGAGCTCGTGTAGTCCTCCGCCGGCGCGAGGCCCTGGTTCGTCAGCGCGCCCATGCCGTCCTTGAGCGCGAACTTCGTCGCGTCGCTCGCGTCGAGCTCGATGTCGGAGAGCTTCCAGCGGCTTTGCTTCCACATCTCGAAGGCGTCGCCGTAGCACACGCGCAGCCAGCCCTCGGCGCCGCTCTCGCGCGCCGGCGGCGGCGGCACGACGCGCGCGACGGGCGTGTCGCACAGCGGGCCCTCGGGCAGCTGGTTGACCGTGTAGGCGAACTCCTCGTGCAGCAGCGCCTGGCCGCTCTGCGAGAGCAGGCCCGAGAGCTTGACCTTCGCGACCTCGCCCGCGGCGAGATCGCTGAAGTGCACGAGCAGCTTGCGGCGGTCGGCCGAGGCCGCGAGCGAGGTCGTCGTCAGGCGGCGCGTGCCGCGCTCGGGCGAGCCGTACTCCCACCACCAATCGTAGTGGTACTGCGTCGCGAGCACGTTCGCGGGATCGAGCGCGGCGTTGCTCGCGAGCGGCTCGGTCAGCGTGAGCTCGAAGCCGTCCTGCAGGAGGTGCACGTGCTGGATCTCGAAGGGCATGCGCCCGTTCCAGCGCACGCGCGCGACGCCCGAGCTGGGGTTGAGCCCGCCCCAGCCGCGGTTGGTCAGGCCGGTGAAGAGCGTGCCGTCCTTGCCGAACAGCACGCGGATCGCGGAGCCGACGCGCTGGCGCAGCATCAGGCACGCGCCCTGCGACTCGCCGCGCACGCGCTCGAGGTCGGCGCGCAGCACGAGGCCGTTGGTGAGCTCGGCCAGCGCGAGCTGTCCGCCGTACGGGCCGAAGCTGCCGTCGCGCGGGATCGTGCGCATGTCGCCGGCCGAGCGCGTCCAGCCGTACGGCATCCACAGGGCCGGCGCGACGCGCGGCATGTCGGGCGGGTTCGTCAGGCTCGGCTCGGTCTTCGTCTCCTGGTACTGCGGCGTCCACGCGAGCGAGGCGGGCGCGCCGTGGAACTGGTTGGGCTTGACCACGTAGAGCGGACAGACCGGCTCCCAGTCGCCCTGGTTGTCCGTGAGCAGCAGCTGGCCCTCGTCGTCCATGCCCAGGCCGCACGGGCTGCGGAAGCCGAAGGCGAAGGGCTTGAGCGCGCCGGTCTTCGAGATCTGCACGATCCAGCCGCGGTACGGCGCGAGCGAGCGGCCGTGCCACCACTTCGGCTCGGTGAAGCCGAGGTTGAGCGAGACGTAGAAGTTGCCGTCCCGGTCGACCGGCAGGCCGTACGCGAACTCGTGGTAGTTGCCCGAGACGCCCCACGCGTTGCAGATCGTCTCGACCGTGTCGCACGTGCCGTCGTGATCGGTGTCGCGCAGGCGCGAGAGCTCGGCGCGCTGCACGACGCAGATCTCGCCGTCGACGACGTGCAGGCCCAGGCCCTCCTGCAGTCCCTCGGCGAAGAGGTGGAACTTCGCGTCCTTGGGATCCTTCGCGAGCGGGTCGTCGACGATCCACACCTGGCCGCGGCGCGTCGAGAGCGCCAGGCGCCCGTCGGGCAGGAAGTCCATGCCGCCGACCTCGACCTCGGCGTGCTCGGGCGGCACGAGGTAGTCGACCGTGGTGTAGTCGGCCTCGTTGGCGACGGGAAGCTGCGCGGCGGACGGCAGCGCGACGAAGAGAAGGCTCGTGAACATCAGCGCTGGCTCTCCTTCTCGAACGTCGCGACGAGCTTCTTCTGCTCGGCCACCTCGGCGGGCCACAGCACGCCCGGGAGCGTGATCTCCTCGAGCACGAGCAGGTCCTTGCGGGGCGAGGGAAGCCCGCGACGCGCCGAGAGCTCGACGAGCGCGCCGCTGACCTTGTGGCTGGTGGCCGCGCTCTGCGGGTCGGGAACACCGGGCTCGATCTCGAAGCGTCGCGCGTACCCGCCGCCGAGCGTGCACGCGAACGTGCTCGGCGTCTCGGTCACCGTCGCGATGCGCCGCTCGTTCGATCCGACGAGGTCGTACACCACGTGCGCCCGTCCGCCGAGGACCTGCGTCGAGCGCAGCTGCCGCCGCACGATCCGGCCGAAGCGCGCGAAGATCCAGCTCTCCTCCGTCTCCTTGGGAAGGAACACGGCCTTCCCCAGCGGGACGAGCGCATCTCCGCCGCGCCCGCGCCAGTCGGCGCGATCGGCGAACTCCCCCTTCAGCACCGCCAGCAGCCGCACGTCGTCGACGCGGTACTCGAAGCTGAGGCCCTCGGGCGTCCCGATCATCAGGCCGCGCGGGAAGGCCGGGCCGCCCTCGACGATCGGCGGGAGCTTGCCGCGCACGATCACCGGCTTGTCGGTGACGAGCATCACGCTGTCCTTGGGATCCGTCTTGGGCTGCTCGGGCCCGAGCAGGAGCACGTACTCGGCCAGCAGCTTGCGCTGCTCGTCCTTGAGCGCCTTCTCGAAGCTCGGCATCGGCGAGCCGGGGATGCCGTAGGTGATCGTGCGCGCGATCGCCTCGGGCGTGTTGCCGTAGCTGAAGCCGCCCGCCTGGAAGTTGCGCGGGTCGCGATCGAGCTTGGTCGTGCCGTGGCCGTCGCCGTTCTCGCCGTGGCACTGCGCGCAGTTGGCGAGGAACAGCGCTCGCGCGGGATGCTGCGCGTGCACGTCGATCACGGGAGCGGGCGGCGGCACCTGCGGCGCGGGCGCGGGGCTCGGCGGCTGCTGCACGAGGAGCAGCGCCACGAGGGGGAGCGGGTTCGGCATGTCGGTCTCCGGGGGGGGAGCCGACGAGCCTACTGCGCGGAGGCGGGCCTGACGAGACGCGGGACGCCGCGAAGCTCAGGGCCAGTGGACGATCACGCCGTTGGTGATGTTGTACGTGCTGCCCTGCGGCGCGGGGCAGAACGTCGCGGACGGATCGCGGTAGTAGGTCTGGTAGAAGCGGTCGGAGTTCGGCGCGATCGGCGCGCCCAGCTGCGCGGAACGCGCGCTGATCGTCGGATCGCCGCCGGCGGGGCTGGGGAAGATCGCCGTGCCGCCGTTCGCGTTCTTGATCGCGAGGCGCAGCAGCTGTCCTCCCGCGCAGCGCACGCCGTCGCCGAAGACCACGCCGCCCGCGACCTGCGCGTCGCCCTGGAGGAAGATGCACAGCGCCGTCGGCAGCATCGACTGCGCCGTCAGCGCCACCGAGTCGGGCGAGGTCGAGCCGCTGGCGCTGAGCAGCGCTCCCTGGCTCCCCGGCTGGCTGTTGCTGCAGCCGGCGCCGCCCGCTCCCGGGTTGCTGCACGGGCACGCGATCGCCGCGACGAGGGGGATGCAGAACGGCGTGCCGGGCGAGCAGGGCTGGATCGTGTTCTGCTGGATGCAGCCGTTGCCCTGCTGGCAGATCGTGATGCAGCTGGGATCGATCGTGCCGTGCACCTGCACGTGCGAGCCGACAGGGAAGCCGCCGAGGTTCGCGAGCACGTACAGTCCGCCCGTGTCGGGGGCGAACAGCACGCACGTGACGCCCTGCACGAGCGTGCCGCAGCCGTCGAAGGTCTGGGCCGCCGAGCGGGAAGCGAACAGGGACAACGCGGCGACGCAGGCAAGCACGGAACGCAGGCGCATGAGGAATCCTCCGCCGCCGATCCTACTGCGCTCGCTGCACACCACAAGGCCGGGCGCCCGACTCGACTCGTCCGGTGCGGCGACCCGACCGATCCGAACGGGCTGGGACTACCCGGAGCTGCGCGTCGGCAAGGGACCGCGCGGCTCGGGGAGGAACAGTTCCTCGACGTCGCGCCCGAAGACGTGCCCGAGCTTCAGCGCGAGTTCCAGGCTCGCCTCGCTCCGGCCGTTCTCGATCGCATTGACCGTCTGGCGGCTGACGCCGAGTTCGTCAGCCAGGAACTGCTGGGACCAGCCCCTCCCGGTGCGCAACTCACGGATGATGTTCTCCACGTCGAGTCCCTCCGATCGCGAGGGAGTGTCGGCCCGGATCCGTGGGCGCTCCGGCGGAACAGGTGCGCACTCCGGGCAGGGCCGGTGGCGAAGACGCGCACGGCGGACACGGGCTGGAGGCGAAGGCCCAGCGGTCCCGGCTAGAACGGGCTCGAATCGCGACGTGCCGAACGCAGGGTCGGATCGTCCAGGCTGAAGAGCTCCTCCACCGGCTTGGCGAAGGCTCGACTGAGCTTCAGCGCGAGCTCGAGGCTCGGGACACTGCGACCGTTTTCGATCGCGTTGATCGTCTGGCGAGCGACGCCGGTCTTCTGCGCCAGGAGGCCCTGAGACCAGCGTTTTTCGCTACGGAGTTGTCGAATGTGGTTGTGCACGGCGTGCGGCGAGAGCGCACCGCACAACCTACGCAGCAGCGCAGGGCATGCCATCTCCAACGAGCAACAAATGCCTCGGACTCGAAGGTCATCTGTCGCCCGGAGCTGACGGCTCGCGGCGCCAGCAGCGATGTGTCGCGCTCTCGAGATCATGGTGTGTGACCTCGAAACGCGCGGACAATTCGGCCGCATATCGCACGAGCGCGAACTGCGCGCGCCCGAACGGCTGTCCGAGCGCGCCGACGTTGACGCACAAGCAGTTCTCGAGCTGGATCGCGGACGAGGACTCGTGGATGTGCCCGCAGACGAGCACGCCGTCGTGATCGAAGGCGATCTCGCGGATCGCTTCACTTCCGACATGTTGCGTGCCGTCGTGCAGGAGATCGAGCGGCGTTCGCGCGGGCGGCGTGTGGCAGAGCAGCACGTCACACGCGAGTCGTCCACGCGCGCGCACCTCCGCCTCGCCCCACTCGTAGGCGAACCCGAAGCGTGCCGGCCCCGCGCCACCCAGCCCTCCGATGCGCAGCCCGCGGACCTCGACCACCCGTCCGTCGATGTTCCCGGGGAACGCGAGCTCGGGCAGGTCGTGATTGCCCGGAACGTAGTACACGTCTGGGCACACACCGCGGGCACGCCGCAACACCTCCTCCACCGAAGCCAGGTAGCGAGCGTCGCGCTCCGGCGTGCGGCGCCGGACGTACGCGAGGTCGTGCGATCCCAGATCCCCGACGAACAGCAGCGCGTCGATGCGCTCGGACGAGAGCTGCGCCAGCACCGCGTCCAGGCGCAACCACTGCGCATGCACGTCGCCGACGACGGCCAGGCGCACCTCGTGGTCGGGGAGCATGCCTGCCAGCGTAGCGTTCGACCGCGCCCCGATTGAGCGTAGAATGCGTGCAACCCGCCCCCTCGCGGCGTGTTGCACGAGCCGGCCTCCCCTCTCCAAGGAGCAACAGCATGAAGACGTTCGGTTTCCTCGTCCTGGTCGGAGTCCTCTCCTGCGGCGGCGTGCTCGCCACGAGCGCCCTGGCCCAGCGCGTCGGCAGCAGCGGCGCCCCGCACGGCGGTCTGCGCGAGCGCATCGCCCAGCACCTGCACGGCCGCGGTCAGAAGCTCCGCGAGATCGCGCGAGCCCTGGAGCTGACGCCCGCACAGCAACAGCAAGCACTCGACATCGCACACGCGGCCGAGCCGCTCGCGCGCGACGTGCGCAAGGAGATCGCTCGCGCCCTGGTCTCCAGCCCGCAGACCGGCGCGCGCGATGCGCAGCGCTCGCACGTGAAGCAGCTCGCGCAGAACTCGTTCCTGCAGCTCGAGCCGCAGGTTCGCGCCCTCGTTTCCAGCCTGACGCCCGCACAGCGCCAGCGCCTCGACGCCCTGGCCCGCAAGCACGGCCGCACGCTCGACGACGACCGCCTGGTCAAGCGCCTCGCCTGGTTGCTCAGCCGTCCGATGGCCGCGCCGCTTTTCGAGGCACGTTTGGGACGCTAGGGATTTCTCCCCGCCTCGGGAAGACACAGGATCTGCCCTCGTCCATGACACCGGGGGACGAAGCCTCTCCCCTGGCCGGACTCCGATCGGCCAGGGGAGGGGTCCTTTCCGACTCTGGCCCCCTTGGCTGTGCGTCCGCGAGCCGGAAGACCCTGAGCGCGATCAGGTCGGCGACGGCGAGCATGCGCTGACAGAGTCCGGCGACCATGCCCGGCGTCTGTTCGTGGTTGTTGTTGGTGATCGGGCGCACGTAGTTGCGCCAGGCAATCCAGATCCACAGGTGCTGCTCGAGCCGCTCACGCTTCTTGGTCGTGCCCCAGTTGCGCCGCACCAGGCGCCCCAGACCATCGCGCAGCATCGCCAGCGTGTGGTTCACCACGAAGAGCGGGTTGGAGTAGGTCCGCGGCTCCTTGGAGTGCGTCGTCTTGTGCACCAGGCGCTCGCCGAAGCGCTCGCGCAAGAGCTTCGCGTAGCTGTGCTTCTGGTCCGTGCGCACGACGACGCTTGCGGTCCCGGGCACCAGTCGCGAGAGCACCTGGAAGCACTCGTCGACCTTGATGCGCGACTGGCTCCTGCGCTTGCCTCCGGCTGACTCCTGCTTGGCGAGCTTCTCCTGCTCCGCGGGCTTGAGCGGCCTTCGGGCCGGCAGCGTCCCGACCGCCGTGTGCAGCACGCAGTGGCTGGGCTTGTGCACCAGCACGGGCACGGTCAGGGGCTTGAGCCGGCGGTTGTGCTCGTAGGTCTCCAGCTCGTCGAGCAGGAACAGGCCACCTTGCACGCCGGAGGCCTGGGCTGCCTTCACCTGCGCCGCGTGGAACGCGCGACACTGCTCGCCGAAGCGCTCCAGGCGGTGCATCACGAGCTTGCGGTTGCAGGTGTGCGTGCGGGCGAACTGGCGCTGCGTGAGCTTGGAGATCAAGGCCAGGAAGACCGGCTCGTCCAGCTCGGGGCGTTTGAGGCGGTAGTCGCCCGAGAAGGTCTGCGTCGAGAACGAGCGGTTGCACTGCTTGCACTGGAAGCGCTGGATGCGGCGGCCGTCGCAGGCGCGCACGAAGCTGCCGCGGCGCTGGTACTGGAACGACTCGTGCGATCGGCAGGGACAGAACGTCGGCGTGAAGCTCACGGGCTCTCCTCCGCGGACACGCACCACGACGCGCCGCACCCAGGAGACGCTCCCAAGGCCTCAGGGTCGCGCCTCCAGGGCGGATTTCACCGCCAATCAAGGGGGCCAGAGTCAGGGGATGCCGTAGCGCTTCAGCTTGCGGTACATCGTGCTCTTGCCGAGCTTGAGGAGCTTCGCAGCCGCGAGCTTGTCGTTGTTGACCACCGAGAGTGCGCGCATGAGGGCCTTCTTCTCATAGAGGTCCAGGCTGACGGGGTCCTCGTCGGTGATGTCCCACGGACGCAGCTCGCGGTAGCTGGGGACCTGGATCACGCCGCGGGGCTGGGTGGCGCGCAGGCCGGTGCTGGCGGTGTGGGTGCCGTCGACGGAGGCACCCTCGGGCGGACGGACGGGCACGATGTCCCGGGGAGGGAGTTCCTCGGAGAACTCCTGCAGGGTGCGCGGAAGGTCCTCGATGCGCACGATCCGGTCGCGGGCCTGGGCCTTGTTGCAGGCGAACTCGATGCAGTCCTCGAGCTCCTGCACGTTTCCGGGCCAGTCGTACTCGTGCAGCACGCGGATCGCGTCGGGCGCGATCTCGACGATGCCGCGGTCGGCCCCGAAGCGGGACAGGCCGTGGCTGAGCAGCTCCTCGAGGTCGTCCTTGCGCGAGCGCAGGGCGGGCAGCTCGATCTGGGTCGCGGCCAAGAGCTCGGCCAGCTCGCGCCGGAAACGGCCGGCCTGGCAGAGCGAGGGCAGTTCGCGCTCGGTCGAGAGCACGAGGCGCACCTCGAGGCGTTCGGGCTTGCTGGAGCCCGCGCGACAGGCGGTCCCGGTGCGCAGGAACTCGAACAGCTTCGCCTGCAGGTCGAGCGAGAGCTCGGCGACCTCGTCGAGGTAGAGCATGCCGTCCTGGGCGAGGTGCAGCAGGCCCGGACGGTCGTGCAGCTGGCCACGGCCGGGTTGGCGCGCGAGGCCGAAGATCTCGGACTCGAGGTTCTCGGGGCTGAGGCCGACGCAGCGCAGCTGGAGGAAGGCGCCGGTCATCGAGCCGCTGTAGTGCAGGGTGCGCGCGACGCGCTCCTTGCCCGTGCCCCGCTCGCCCAGGATCAGCACGGGCTCGCTGCCCGTCCGGATGCGCGCCAGCGTCGCGCGCAAGGCCTGCATCACGGGTGTCGAGCCGCGCAGGTCGCCCGGACGGTAGATCGCACGCGCGGCCTCGAGCAGGGGGCCGAGCTCGGCGCGCGGGATGCCGGGCTCCTGCGTCCGCAGTGCTTCCGCAGCGAGGCGCCGTCGCAGGGCGTCCTGGAAGAGCACGACCTTGCGCGGCAGCTCGTGCTGCCCGGGCTGGACCACGAGGGGGATGACGCTGGCGGTCAGCGCCCGGTGCCCGCGGCCCTTGCGCGCCGGGAGGTCGAAGCGGAAGCCCTCGCGCGTCTCGGTCTGCGTGTCGCGCACGAACGCTTCCAGTCCCCGGCCGGGCACGAGGTTCCCCACGTGCTGGCCTTCGAGGCGGGCGCCGAGCAGCTCGCAGGCTCCGCGATCGGCGTGCAGCACGGTGCCCTCGGCATCGACCACGAGCATTCCGTCCGGGCGGCCCTGGGCCAGTTCGCGCAGCGCTGCCTGGTGCTCGGGCGACTCGCGTCCGTTGCCGGTGTCGTGCTCGGTGCGCGCGCGGTCGTTGGCGGGACGACGCAGCTGCTCCTGGAGGACGCGCAAGGCCTCGGTCAGCTCCTGGAGCCGCGAACGCATCCGCAAGGCCTGTCGCAGCTCGTACTCGAGGGTGGGCAGCTCGGCCCCGACGACGAAGGCATTGGCCTTGGCCTCGAAGGCGCGCGGCGCGCTCTCGGGCATGCCGTTCTCCTCGCAGTAGAAGAGGATCGGCACCCAGTCGAGCTCGGGCATGCCGCGCAGGCGGCGGCAGACGTCGAGCGGATCGAGACCCTTCTTCAGGCGCGCCGAGATCAGGATCGCGCCGAACGGCTGCTCGCGCACCAGCGCCAGCGCCTGCGCGCCGCCTTCTGCGTGCACGACCTCGTAGTTCTGGATGGCCAGGCGGCTCTTCAGCACCCGCGCATCCCCGGACGCGTCTTCGATCACCAGGATGCGGTTCACGGCGACCTCCCCCCGCACGTCGGAGCCGAAGGACTCCGCGTCTCTCCTCCAGGCCCGAACATCGACGCGAGCGTGTGTCGAGTTCGTGCGTGCCTCATGTGCCAGACAGTAACGCCGCTCGCGCGAGCGCTGCAAGGTGTCGCCGAGCGCAACCGCACGCTCGCGGGTCTCCCACGCGACGCACACAATGCGACATCGAACGTGCCGCGCGGTGCCGGAATGGTGGGCGATGAGGGATTCGAACCCCCGACTTCCTCCTTGTAAGGGAGGCACTCTAACCACTGAGTCAATCGCCCCGTTCCACGCGGCGCTCCCAACGGTATCCTGCGCGACCCGATCGCTCCATCCGCTCGCCGCGTGGCGGGCGCCGGCGAGCCGGATCCAGTCCTCTTCCTCCCCCCTCATCCACATGCGCATCGCCGTCGTCGGCACCGGCTACGTCGGTCTGGTCGCAGGCACCTGTTTCGCCGAGAGCGGCAACAGCGTGGTCTGCATCGACATCGACCGTGAGAAGATCGAGAAGCTCAAGCAGGGCGTGGTCCCCATCTACGAGCCGGGTCTGGAGGAGCTGCTCAACCGCAACGTCCACGACGGGCGCCTGCGCTTCACGACCGACTACGCCGAGGGGATCCCGCGGGCCGAGGTGGTCTTCATCGCCGTCGGGACCCCGCCCGGCGAGGACGGCAGCGCCGACCTGAAGTACGTGCTCGAGTCGGCCCGCACGATCGGCAAGCACATGACCGGCTATACGGTCGTGGTCGACAAGTCGACGGTGCCGGTGGGCACGGCCCAGAAGGTCAAGGCCGCGCTGCAGGGGGTCACCAAGCACCCCTTCGACGTGGTCTCCAATCCCGAGTTCCTGAAGGAGGGTGCCGCGATCGACGACTTCCTCAAGCCCGACCGCGTCGTGATCGGCACCGAGACGCAGCGGGCGCGCGAGGTGATGGAGGAGCTCTACGCCCCCTTCGTCCGCACCGGCAATCCGATCCTGCACATGGACATCGCCTCGGCCGAGCTGACCAAGTACGCCGCCAACGCGATGCTCGCCACGCGCATCTCGTTCATGAACGAGATCGCCAACATCTGCATGCGCGTGGGCGCCAACATCGAGCAGGTGCGGCGCGGCATCGGGTCGGACGCGCGCATCGGCTCGCGCTTCCTCTTCGCCGGGGTGGGCTACGGCGGTTCGTGCTTCCCCAAGGACGTCCAGGCGATCATCCGCACCGCCTCGGAGCACGACTACGAGTTCCAGATCCTCGAGGCCGTCGAGCGCGTCAACGAGAAGCAGAAGCACCTGCTGGTCGAGATGATCCAGAAGCGCTTCGGCAAGGACCTCAAGGGCCGCCACTTCGCGATCTGGGGTCTGTCCTTCAAGCCCAACACCGACGACATGCGCGAGGCACCCGCCGTGGTCGTGATCGAGTCGCTGCTCGCCGCCGGCGCGACCGTCGCCGCGCACGATCCCGAGGCGATGAACGAGTGCAAGAAGCGCCACCTCGGCGATCGCATCCGCTACAGCGAGGTGCCGATGAAGGCCCTCGAGGGCGCCGACGCGCTGGTGGTGGTCACGGAGTGGAACGAGTTCCGCCGCCCGGACTTCGACGCGGTCAAGGGCCTGCTCAAGCACCCCGTCATCTTCGACGGCCGCAACATCTACCCGCGCGCGACGCTGGAGCGCCTGGGCTTCGAGTACTTCGGCATCGGCTGCTGAGGCCGGACGCGGGCGTCCCGGCTCCCGTTCCGGCGAGCAAGGGCAGGGCTCCCGTTCCGACGAGTTCCGTCCCGCGCCTGGGCGCGGGAGGGCTCGCTCGGGCGGCGCCGCGGCGGGCGCGGCGCCGCTCACGCGCGCAACCGGAGCTCAGCCGGCCTTGCGCAGCTTCTCGATCTCCTGCTCGAGGTCGCTGATGCCGTCGCGGGCGCGCATCATCTGCAGCTCGCCCGAGAGCTTCTTGCGCTCGGCCGCGCCTCGCGCGTCCTCCAGGCCCTGGCGCGCCTTCTCGAGCGCAACCTGAAGATCGCGCTCCTTGCGCGGCTGCAGCACCTTCTCCTGGCGGTCGTTCTGGGTCTGCGCGAGCTCGAGGCCGCGGCGCGTCATCTCGAGGTTGGCCTTGCCGCGCGAGAGCACGAGCTCCTTGGTCTTCTTGGCGAACTCCTCGTCCTTGTACATCGACTCGAGCTCGTCGTACTCCTGTTGCGCCTCCTTCATCCCCTGCTTCTGGCGATCCAGGCCCAGCGTGCGCTGCGCCGACTCGATCGGCCGGACGGAGTCGATGAATTCCTGGAGCTCCTCCTCGGCGCGCCGCACTCCGCGCTCGGCCTCGGCCAGCGCGTGCTGCTGCGAACGCTGGTCGGCCGCCAGCTCGAGCTCGGTGATGTGCAGCTGCAGGCGCGCGTAGTTGAGCTCGCGCTCCTTCTTCTTGAGCGTGTCGGCCTTGCCCTCGTCCTGCGCGGCCGCGGGCTTCGCGGAGGGCGCGGAGTCCTTGGGCGAGCCGGTGCTGGCGCAGGCGCACAGCGGGAGCAGCAGGGCGAGAGCGGAAAGCGTGCGGGGGTTCACGGGGTCGTTCTCCGGTTTCGAGTGTGGGGGGGTGCTGAGAGCAGAGAGGGACGAGGGGCGCGCCGCAGCGGGAGCGCCCGCCGTGGATCACAGGGGCGAGCGTCCGCCGACGCCGGCCTGCAGGGCGAGGATCGAGAAGGCGGTGCCGGCGATCTGCATCGAGCTCATGTTGGGGAAGTCGATGCTCGAGCCGTCCTTCCACTGCACCTTGACGACGTGCGCGCGCAGCTTCTGGTGCCAGCTCTCGCGCTCGGCCTCGGGCAGTTCGTCGATCACCTGGCCGCAGTAGCAGTGGCCGAAGAAGTAGAAGTAGGCGGCGACGTAGTAGTACGCCTCGTGCGGCACGGGCCGCATGCGCCCGACGTCGAGGAACTTGTGCTCCTCGAAGAAGGCCTCGAGCCCCTTCCTGATCTTCTCGTCGGTGATCGACTTGTCGCCGGCGCGGCGCAGCGCGAGGTTGGCGGCCTGCATGCGGCCGAGCGAGCCCTTGATCTCGTTGATCGACTGGCCGCCGACCCAGGGAATCGGCGCGTGGTCGTAGGTGTAGGCTCCGGTCGGCAGCTTGCACTCGTCGAGGTAGCGCACGGCGCGCGCGACGACGCCCGGGTCGACCTTCCAGCCCAGCTTCTGCGCGCCGAGCAGCGCCACGAGCCCCGCCGAGGTGGTGAACGAGGTCGACCAGGTCGGGCGCTTGGAGACGGCCGGCCCCTCGTAGTAGCCCCAGCCGCCCTTGGGCTCCTGGTTGTGCTCGAGCAGCGCGTAGAACTCGAGGCCGCGCGCCTCGACCTTCGCCTTCCACTCGCCCTGGGCGTAGCGCGGATCGCGCGCCGCGGCGACCATCGCCTGCAGTCCGTACACCGCCGGCCAGGTGCAGTCGACGTCCCAGTTGTTGCCGCGCTTGGGCATGCGCGTCGAGGTCAGCCAGCCCAGCGACTTGTCGAGCGCCGCGCGGCGTTCGGGCGTCTCGTCCAGCGAGAGCAGCGCGCAGAAGGCGAGCGCGTTGGCCGCCAGCTGGAAGTCGTAGTAGGTCTCGACGGAGAAGTTGAGGAACTGCAGCGAGTCGGCCGCGCCCGTCCCCCACGATCCGTCGGGGTGCTGGTTGGTCACCAGCCAGCGCGCCGACTTCCCGATCGACGTGCGCGCCTCGTCGGGACCGAGGGCGGCGGGCAGCTCCTGTTCGGCAGCCTTCGCCTCGGGCACGCTTTTGCCGGCGGCTTCAGGGTTCTGCAACAGGAGCGGGAGTACCACTGCGAGTGCGCTGACCATGCGATCCTCCTCGGGGGGACTGTCGTGCGCCCTGTTGTACCGTCCGCGATCGCACGCGCGCTCCCGGAGCCGGAATTCGCTGTTGCGCCCGTGTACGAAGTGACGAGAGGATTCGCGCCATGCTGAGCCTGCTGACCGTCCTGACCCTGGCCTGCACACCGGCCGCCGAGATCGCCTGGCAACCCTCGCTGGAGAAGGCGCTCGAGCGCGCCGCGGCGGAGAAGAAGGTGGTCTTCCTGGCCGTCAACATGGACGGCGAGCGGGCCAACGAGCGCATGGTCGACAAGGTCTACACCGACAAGACCGTGCTCGAGCTCTCGACGCACGCGCTCAACGCGATCGCGTCCGCGAGCGAGCACCCCGGCGGCGAGAAGGCCTGCCCGCGCTTCCACGGCATCAGCTGCATGGACCACCGCCGCACCGACAGCGCGGCGCGCAAGGAGCTGCTCAAGGCCGACCTGCAGGGTTCGGTCGTCGCGCCCCAGCACGTCTTCCTCGGGCCCGACGGCAAGGTGATCCTCTCGGTGCCCTACGAGATCAGCGCCGCCGAACTGGAGTGGTGCTTCGCGACCGCGCTGGCGAAGGCGGCGCCCGAGCTGAAGATCCCCATGCCGCCGCAGGCGCGCCGGCCGCGCCGGCTGATCCTCGGCGGGGTGTTCGATCCGGCCAACGGCGAGGCGGGCGCCGCTCCGCCGACGCACAAGGAGATCGAGGACCTGATCAAGGAGCTGCGCAAGGGCCGCATGGACAAGGACAGCGTCGGCATGATGATGCGCCTCCTGCTCTCGGACGATCCGACGGCGATGGACTTCATCGAGCAGGAGCTCAAGGGCGGCGAGGGTGGCGGAGGCGGGCGTGGCGGCGGAGGAGGAGCTGGAGGCGGCGGTCGCGGGGGTGGCGGCGGTGGCGGTGGAGCCGGTGCAGGCCTCGCCGGACGCGCCGGCGGTGGCGACAAGCACCAACGCATCCTGCATGCGATCGGGGACCTCTCGCCGGCGGCGTACTGGCAGATGACGGCCGAGTTCCTCGGCAACAGCGACCTCGCGCTGCGCTCGGAGGCAGCCGTCGCCCTGGAGCAGCTGGGCACCAGCGATGCGCTGAAGGACCTGCAGACCGCGCTGGCCAAGGAACAGGACCCGGCCATGCAGGGTCGGCTGCTGCGCGCGCTCGGCAGCGCGGGCGCGAGCGACGCCAAGATCCACGCGCTGCTGGTCAAGCGCGTCCGCAGCGAGAAGAACGCCCGCGTGCGCGCCTCGGCCGTGGCTGCGCTGGGCTGGCTGGATGCGGACCCGGCCGTGAGCGAGCTGCTCGAGAGCACGCTCGCCAAGGGGCAGGAGGCCGAGCGCACCTGCGCCCTGTGCGCGATGGCCCTCACGCGCTCCGAGCAGTGGCTGCCGCTGCTGCAGAAGACGCTGGCCGAGACCCAGGACGAGGCGCAGAAGAAGCTCGTGCAGTCCGCGATCGACGCGATCGGGGGCGCGGGGCTCAAGCCGATCGCGGCCGCTCTCGAGCGCGCCACGCAGGACGACATCGAGCGCGCGCGCCTGTTCGGGAACGCCCCGCGGCGCTGAGGCTGCGTCCGGTGTCGCGCTTCCGCCCGCGCGCGCCGCGCGCGAGGGATGCGACCTCGCGCGAGGAGGATGCGCAGGGCCGCGCGCATCCGGACGCGCGCGGGCCGTACGCCGCACGGCACGTTCGGGCCTGGAAACCAAGCCTGAAAGCGACAGGGCGGCCCGTCACACCCGAGGTGGACGAACCGCCCGATGATGTCGTGGCGGCCGGTTCGTCGTGCAGCCTGCTTCGCGTCACCGATCGGTGACGACAACAGAAAGCAGCGCAGACGATCCGGTCGTCGCATCCATCAGTAGCGAATCACGGCCGGGAAGAAAAGAGCCCGCTCGACCCCGCGGACGATTTTCCTCCGCCCGCATCTCCCTTCGACGCGCCCGACTTGCGACCGCGCGCGTCCTCCGCGCCGGCGCGCTTGCGCTCGATCGCGCGTTGCAGGTCCTCCACGGCGCGCATGCTCTGCAGCGCGCTGCGCACGCGCTCTCCCAGGCGCGTCTCCTCCGCCGCCGGAGCGGAGAGCGCCTCCTTGCAGCGTTCGATCGAACCGGCCGCGCCCTCGAGGTCGCCGTCGTCGACCAGCTGCGTCGCGATGCGGTCCCAGGCGCGGATGCGATCGAGCGGATCCTCCGCACCGTCCGCGACGCGCTGCCAGACGCGGCGCGCGTCCGCCCCGCGACCGAGATCGCGGAAGGTGCTGCCGGCCCACAGCGCGGCCTCGTCGCGCTGTCCGGCCGTCGCGGCCGGGTCGGCGAGCAGCGCCTCGTAGCTCGCGAGCGCCTTCTCCAGCGCGTGCGCGCGGCGCTGCACGTGTCCGATCTCGAGCAGCGCACGCAGCCGGAACGGCGAGTTCGCGCCCGTGTCGCGCGCGACGTGGAACTCCGCGAGGGCCGCCTCGAGGTCGCCCCCCGCGCGCAGGAGTTCCCCGGCGCGGAAGGCCGCCTCGGACGCGGGCGCGGACTCGTTCGGGAAGTACTGGCGCACGGCGCGGCACGCGGCCACCGCGCGCAGGCGCGCCGCGTTGCGTGCGTCGCCCTCGAGCCCGCGCACCGCGTTGCGCAGCTCGGTCGCGAGCTTGAGCTGCGCTTCGGCGCTCTCCTTGCGCGGGACGGGCTCCTCGGACGCTGCGAGCGCCGCCGGTGCCCGGGACAGGGCCGGGGAAGGTGCCGCGACGAGTGCCGCAGCGCACGGGATGAGCAGGAACGGCAGCGCCACGGCGCCGGCCGCGCGGATCGAAGCAGGGATGTTCATGTCAGACTCGCTGGGCGCGCGCAGCGCCCGACTCGGGGTGAACCGCCGGGGCTCCACGACCCCGACCGGTGTGCGTGGTGCCGCGCGGTTGGAGCAGCGGCTCGTCGGCGCCGAGCACGACGCAGCGCACGCGCGAGGTCAGCCGGCGCTGCAGCTTGCGCCGCGCGCGGTAGAGCAGGTCCTTGCGCCGCATCGGCGGCTCGCTCGCGCACACGGGTTCTCCGGCCTCGCAGCACAACCCGGCCCCGTACAGCCGGGCCAGCGCGCGGCGCTCCTCGACCTCGGACTCGGCCAGGGCGAGCTCGAGCTCCTCCAGCAGGCTCTCGCGCCGCACGGCCTGCCCTTCGATCGAGAGGAGGTCCTCACTCTCCCAGCCGCCCGGCTCCTCCTCGCGCCCGATCATCTGCGCGAGCAGCGCCTCGGAGCCGTGGACACGCTGCTGGCGCCGCTCGCGCCGCACATGGTCGCGCAGCACCGTCGCGGCGATGCGCAGGATCCACGGACGCAGGTTGCGCTCGTCGGAGAGGCGCGCGCGAAAGCGGGCCGCGCGCAGCAGCGTCTCCTGCACGACGTCGTCCGCCTCGTTCGCGTCGTGGCAACGACGCGCGAGGTACGCGCGCAGCGCGCGCAGCTGCAGGTCCAGCCCGTCCCAGGAGATCTCGGCGTGTTCGGTGTGCAAGCGGCCTTCCTTCGCTGCCGCGGAGCCAAGGCGGCCCCGTCGGCGCAGGAAGAGACGCTCGGACGGCGCGCGGATCCCGCGTCGCGCGTTGTCCACAGGCGCGCGAGCCGCATCCGTCGGCGGGCGAAGCGGGGAGCGCCCGCGCCCGGCGCAGCTGGCCCCCAGCGACGCTCACCGCATGCGCCCGGGCGCGCACGGCACCGCGCACGAAAGCACGACGGCGGCCGCCCCGAGGGACGACCGCCGCCGTGGTCCAGGAAGGAACGAACTCTCGGTCAGAACCAGATGATCTTGAGCCCGTTCGAGATGTTGAACGTGCTCCCGGTCGGCGCGGTGCAGAAGCTCGGGTTCGCGTCGCGGTAGTACACCTGGTAGTAGCGCACCCCGGCGAGCGGGATCGTGTCGCCCAGCTGCGCCGAACGCGCCGTGATCGACGGATCACCCGGTCCCGGCGCGGTGACGCTGCCGCCGACCGCGTTCTTCGCGTAGAGGCGCTTGATCTGCGTTCCCGCGAAGCACTTCAGGCCGTCGCCGAAGACCACCGGCGTCCCGTTGTGGGAGTTCGACTGCACGACGATCGAGAGCGCGGTCGGAAGCTCGCCGGTGACCTGGAGCACCACGCTGTCGGGGAAGACCGACCCGGTCGCGGTCAGCAGCGATCCGCCGGTGCCGGCCGAGTTCTGGCAGCCGTGACCGCTCGCTCCCGTGTTGGCGCAGGGACAGGGGGCTCCGCTCGTGCCGTCGCCCAGGCAGTAGGCGCTGATCGGCGGGTTGTCGTCGACACCGGTCAGGCTCCAGCTCGTCAACGTGCCGCTGTCCAACGCGACGCAGTCGTAGATCTCGAGCGACCAGATCCCGGCCGGCGCGACGATGTCGTTCAACGGCGTGTTGAAGATGCCCAGGTGGCCGTTCGGCCAGGGCGTCGCAGGCGTGCCGCTGTCGCCGAAGTCCTGGCGGTAGTCGCCGGGAGCGATGTTCCCCGTGCCGGGGAACGGACTGCCGTTGCCCGTGACGGCGTTGAGGAACCCGTAGCTGCCGGCGAAGTCGCCGGTGTTGCCGGTGCTGCCCGAGCTCGAACCCGAGCGCACGAAGATGTTGTAGCCCTTCCCCGTCGGGTCGCGCAGCACCGCGTGCAGGTCGCCGGCAAAGGTGTGGTTCAACCCGAGGAAGTTGACGCGCGTGATCTCGATCACGTTGAAGGGGACGTTGATCGAGGAGACGAAGGGTGCGGGGGGCAGCGCGGCCGGCCAGCTGCTGCCGCCGCCCGTCCCGGAGGCGGGGATGTTCCCGCCCGGACCGGGGATGCTGAACGAGCCGGCATGGGAGACGGACGCGAGCACGAACGACGCGAGGAGGATCGAAAGACGCATGGAGGATTCCGAGCGGTTGAGGGGCAGCGGCCGGAGATCGGCACGCCACTGCGTCTGTCCCGGACGCCTCGCGCCCTTTCAGGGAATCCGCACGCGTTCCTACTGCTTCGCCGGTGCCGCGGCGTACTGCGCCGCCTCGTCGGGCTTGCCCCAGCCCGTGTAGATCGCCGCGAGCTGCTGGCGGATCGCCGCGCGCGCCCCGCTCTGGTCGCCGGGCACGCGGCGCAGGTCCTCGAGCGCCTCCAGCGTCGGTCCCTCCGCGCCCGGCCAGTCCTGCGCCGCCTGGCGGATCTGCCCCAGCCGGAAGCGCGCGTTGACGGTCGTGATGTTCGCCCGGCCCAACCGCGCGTCGTAGATCGGCAGCGCCTCGCGCAAGGCAGCCTCGGCCTGCGGCAGCTCGCGCCGCAGGAGGTGGATCTCCGACCGGAGCACCAGCGTGTCGGCCAGCGCGGCGTGCTGCCCGCCCAGCGAGGCGCGGCGCCAGGCCAGCGCGGCCTCGGCGAGCTCCGCCGCGCGGTCGAGCTCGCCGAGCTTGAGCAGCGCACGCGCGCGGTTGTGGTCGTTCATCGCCAGCGCCGCGCTGCCTTCCGCGTTGTTCCGCGCCAGGATGCCGCGCGCGAGCTCGAGGTACTCCAGCGCGCCGCGCGCGTCGCCGCGCTGGTTGCGCACGCCGGCGAGGTTGTTGTACGCGGAGGCGAAGAGCTCGCTCTCGGGCTCGAGCAGCTCGATCTTCAGGCGCAGCGACTCCGAGAGGCTCTGCTCCGCCCCGTCGGGATCGCGGCGACCGTAGCGGATCATGCCCAGCGCGTTGTAGGCGTTGGCCAGGCGCAGCGAGGAGCCGCGCGGCTGCAGCGCGGAGATCGCCTCCCCCAGCACGCGCTCGCCCTCGTCGTACTGGCCCAGATCGTAGAGCGCCTGCCCGAGGTTGACCTGCTGGTTGGCGTACTCCTCGCTGCCGCGCGCGTCGCGCTCCTCCAGGCACTCGCGGAAGAGCTGCACGGCGTGCGCGAGCTCGCCGGCGGCATAGAGCGCCTCGGCCAGGTTGCCGCGCGCGGAGAGCGCGTTGCGCGAGCCCGCCGCGCCGGCCGACTCGAACAGCGCCAGCGCCTCCTCCTGCAGTGCCACGGCCGTGTGCGGGTCGTGCTGCTGCTCGCGCAAGAGGCCCAGGTTGCTGAGCGCGGTCGCGAGCTCCTGCGAGCGCGGCGCCTCCGCGCGGAGGATCCCGGCCGCCTCGACCAGCAGCGGCTCGGCCTGCGCGTTCATGTGCAGCCCGCGGCAGACCTCGCCCAGGCCCGAGAGCAGCGCGGCGCGCACGCGCTTGTCGTCGACGAGCTCGCCGCGGATGCGCTCGATGCCGCGCTGCAGCAGCTCCTCGGCGCTGACCTGCCGGGCCGTGCGGCGCTCGAACGAGCGCGCGCCGAACACGCCCAGCATGAAGTCCTTGACGCGCAGATAGGTCTCTGCCTCGCGGCGCGCGCGCTGCGCCTCCTCGTCGGCGCGCTGCGCCTGGGCCAGTGCCGCGGCCTCGGCCCGCTGCGCGCTCTCCTTGGCGACCGTCTCGGCCGCGCGCGCCTGGTCGGCCGCGACGGTCTTGCGCTCGGACTCCAGGCGCAGCTCGGACTCGCGGCCGTACAGCGCGCCCGTCCAGATCGCCGTGCCCAGCGCGAGCACGAAGATCGCCGCCGCGAGCACGAAGGGCAGCGTGTGGCGCCGCACGAGCTTCGAGAGTTCGTAGAGCGCGCTCGGCGGCCGCGCCAGGAGCACCTCGTCGTCGAGGAAGCGGCGCACGTCCTCGGCCAGCGACGCGGCGCTGCCGTAGCGCCGCGCGGGCTCCTTCTCGAGCGCCTTGAGCACGATCGTCTCGAGGTCGCCGCGCAGCGAGGGATCGTGCGCCGAGGGGCGCCTGGGCTTCTCCTCGCAGATGCGCCGCGCCGCCTCGTGGATGTGCACCTGGAAGACGTCCGTCGGGAGCTTGCCGGTCAGGAGCTCGTAGAGCACCACGCCCAGCGAGTACACGTCGCTGCACAGGTCGATCGCCGCCGGATCGCCGCGCGCCTGCTCCGGCGACATGTACGCCAGCGTGCCGCGGATCTGGCCCGGCTCGCTGTGCAGCGAGGTCTGCGAGACGTCCTGGTCGGTGATCTTCGCCAGACCGAAGTCGAGCACCTTGATGCGGCCCTCGGCCGTCACCAGCACGTTCGAGGGCTTCAGGTCGCGGTGCACCACGCCGCGCTGGTGCGCGAAGTCGATCGCCTCGCACAGCTGGCGGAAGAGCTCCAGGCGCGCGCGGCGGTCCAGCTCCTGCGCGCGCTTGGACAGGCTCGTGCCGCGCACGAGCTCCATCGCGAAGTAGTGCTCGCCGCCCGCCGTGCAGCCCGCGTCGTAGAGGGCCGCGATGCCCGGGTGCGAGAGGCGCGCCAGCACGCGGATCTCGCGCTGGAACAGGCGCAGCGTGTCCTGGTCGACGAACTGCGCGCCGCGCACCACCTTGAGCGCCACCGTGCGCGGCGGCGAGAGCTGCTCGGCCTCGTACACGACCCCCATCCCGCCGCGGCCGAGTTCGCCCAGCAGGCGGTAGCCCTCGATCGCCGGCAGGCCGCGCGTGGCGCCGCCGCCGTCGCCGAAGACGCGCTGCACGCGCGAGGCGAGCGAGAGGTCGGCGCGCAGGTCCTGCAGCACGCTCGCGCAGTCCAGGCACGAGCTCGCGTGCGATTCCACGCGGCTGGAGAGATCGCCCGCGGCGCTGCCCGAGGCGTGCTGCTCCAGCTCGAAGAGCTCCGGGCAGCGCCCGTCGCTCACGGCCGTACCTCGTCGCACTGTTCCAGCAGCTCGCGCAGGCGCTTGGAGACGCGGTGCTTGGCGATCGAGATCGCGTTGCGCGTCAGGCCGAGCTCGTGCTCGCCGTCCTCGATCGTGCGCTGCTCGAGCACCAGCATCTCGAAGACGCGGTAGGTCGCGGGCTCGAACTCCTTGCGCACCTGGCGCAGGCAGTGCTCGAGCATCGAGCGCTCCCAGAGCTCCTCCCATTCCGGGCTGACGCTCTCGGGCGCAGCCAGGCCGAGCCAGGCGCTGCTGTCGCCGCCGCCCGCGCCCAGCGCCGCGCGACCGTCGCGCCGGCGCCGCGCGTGGTCGACGCGCCGCCAGGCGATGCCGAAGAGCCAGCTCGAGAGGCGGCCCTTGGTGCGGTCGTACTCGCCGCGGCGGTAGGCTTCGGCGAAGGCCATCAGCGACTCCTGCGCCGCGTCCTCGGCCTCGACCTCGTCCAGGCCCTGGCGCCGCGCGAAGGACTGGATCGGGCGGTGGAAGCGCTCGCTGAAGCGCTCCCAGGCCGCGCGGTCGTCGAAGTCGCCCAGCCGCGCGAGCACGGTCGAGGTCGTGATCCAGTCGTCGCCGGACTCGCGCTGCATGGGGGGGAGCACCCGCTGGGGAGCTCCCTGCATGCTAGACGCAGGTGCAGGACCTGTCGATCGCTCGGGATCACGAGAGCTGTGTCCGCGCCGCGCGCGCGGCTTTCGCGGAATCGCGCGCCTTCAGCGCGCGACGATCATCGCCCGTGCGAGCTCGTCGGCCCTGGCGCGGCCGCAGAGATCGGCCACGAGCTCGAGCGCGAACTCCAGCGCCGTGCCCGCGCCCTGGCTGGTCAGCACCGTGCCCGAGCGCACCACGCGCTCGTCGGCGCGCAGCTCGGCGCCGGGGAGCAGCGCATGCACGCTGGGGTGCGCGGTCACGGCGACGCCGCGCAGGATCCCGGCCGCGTGCAGCACCAGCGGTGCGGCGCAGATCGCCGCGGTGCGCCGGCCCTCCGAGGCCAGGCGCCGCGCCAGCGCCAGCACGCGCGGGTCGGCGGCGAGGTTGCGCGTGCCCGGCTGCCCGCCGGGGCAGACCAGCAGCGTGATCCCGCCCGCATCGAGCGCGTCCAGGTGCGTGTCGGGCACGATCGGGATCCCGTGCGATCCCGTCACCGGCCCGGGCGCGAGGCCCGCGACGACGACCTCGAGCCCGGCGCGGCGCAGCACGTCGACGATCGTCACGGCCTCGATCTCCTCGAAGCCCTCGGCCAGCGGCACCAGGATGCGTTCGCGCGTGCTCATCGGATTTCCGGGCGCACAGTCTAGCCCGCCCGCTTTTGCTAGGCTCGCCGCGATGTCCAGCGAAGCACAGCCGCCGCGGGGCGAGCCCGTGCTGGTCAGCGCCTGCCTGATCGGTTGCTACTGCCGCTACGACGGCCGCACCAACCAGGATCGCGTGCTCGAGCGCGAGCTCGAGCGTCAGGGCCTGCGCGCCGTGCCCTTCTGTCCCGAGGAGCACGGCCGACTGGGCACGCCGCGGCCGCCGGCCTGGATCGAGGAGCGCGACGCACAGGCCGTACTCGAGGGCCAGGCGCGCGTCGTCACCGACGCGGGCCGCGACGTGAGCGCGGCCTTCCTCGCGGGTGCAGAGGGAGCGCTCGAGGCCTGCCGCGCGCACGGCATCCGCCGGGCCTTCCTCAAGGAGCGCTCGCCCTCCTGCGGCGTGCGCCAGACGCACGCCGGCGGCCGGCTGGTCGACGGCCCGGGCGTCACCGCCGCCCTGCTCGCGCGCCACGGCATCGAGATCGCGGGCGTCGAAGGGCGGCGCGAGTAGCCATGCGCGCCCTGCCCCCCACGCGCGGACACCTCAAGCTGGCGCTCTTCTTCATCGCGCTGGGCGCCTCGAGCGCGCTGTGGGCCGCGCGATGGACGCATGCGCTGGCCGAGTCCGCGCCCGACGGGCGCATCGCCGCGGACGATGCGCTGCGCGTGGCGCTGACGGTCGTGCTGGTCGCGGTGGCGCTGGGCTTCGCGGTCGTGCTCGTGCGGCGCATGACCGTGGCGCGCGCGCGTGCGCGGGAGCAGGTGATGTGGGCCGAGCGCATCGAGGCCGAGTCGCGCAAGTACCGCGCGCTGTTCGACGGCTCGGCCGACATGCTGCTGATCGTCGACCCGCGCACGTGCAACGTGTACGAGGGCAACGCGACGGCGGCACAGACGATCGAGCTCGGCCACGCGATCACGCTCTTCCAGGGGCGTCAGGGCGCGCGCCTGGCCGAGCTCCTGCGCCGGGCTCGCGACGGGGAACCGGACTCCGAGACGCTCGCCGACCTGGAGATCGTGGCGCGCGACGGCCAGCGGCTGGTGGTCGACGCGCGCATCACGCCGATCGAGATCGCCGGCCGGCGCCAGATGCTGCTCGCGCTGCGCGACCAGACACGCCAGCGCGCGATGGAGCGCGAGCTGGCGATGCGCGAGCGCCTCAGCTCGATCGGTCTCTTCACCGCCGGCCTCGCGCACGAGATCAACAACCCGCTCGAGGGCATCGGCAACTACCTGACGCTGCTCGAGCGCGAGGACCTGCCGGCCGAGAACCGGCAGCGCTACCTGGGGCTGGTGCAGCACGGCTTCGGGCGCATCCGGGACCTCGTGCGCGACCTCCTGCGCTTCACGCGCCCCGAACGCGCCGACGCGCGCGTGGACCTGGTGCAGGTGGTCGACAACGCGGCCAAGCTCGTGGCACTCTCCAGCGCGGTGAAGGACGTGCAGCTGGAGCGGCACGGGCTCGACGCTCCGCTCCTGCTGCGCGGCGACCCGGGTCGCCTCGAGCAGGTGCTGGTGAACCTCCTGCTCAACGCGGGCAAGGCGCAGGGCGGCCGCGGGCGCATCCGCGTCCTGGCGCGTACGCTCCCCGCGGAACGGATGCTCGAGCTCATCGTCGAGGACGAGGGCCCGGGCATCGCACCCGAGCACCTGACACACATCTTCGATCCCTTCTTCGGCACCGGAGAGGGCCCAGGCCTGGGCCTCTCGGTCTCGTGGAGCATCGTGCAGGCGCACGGCGGCAGCATCCGGGCCGAGAACCGCGCCGGCGGCGGCGCGCGCTTCGTCGTGCGCCTGCCGCAGGATCCGGGCGGAGCAGCGACATGAAGCGACACGTTTTGATCGTCGACGACGAGGAGTTCGTGCGCAGCTCGCTCGAGGAGATCCTCGCGCTGCACGGCTTCTCCACCAGCGGCGCCGCCAACGCGCAGGAGGCCGTGCGCTTCCTGCAGAAGAAGGACTGCGACGCGATCGTGACCGACCTGCGCATGCCGCGCGGCGACGGCCTGGCGCTGCTCTCCGAGGCGCGCCGGCGCGGCGTCACGATCCCGATCGTGATGATCACGGGCGTCGGCACGGTGGCCGAGGCGGTGCAGGCCATGAAGGCCGGCGCCTTCGACTTCCTGCAGAAGCCCGTGCACCCCGACGAGCTCGTGCGCGTCGTCACGCGCGCCGTCGAGCACCGCGCGCTGCAGGAGGAGGTGCAGCAGCTGCGCGGCGCCGTGGCCAGCCTGCGCCGCGCCGAGGCGCTGGTCGGCAGCTCCGCCGCGCTGCACGCGCTGCGCGAGCAGATCGCGCGCCTCTCGACCACCGACAGCACGGTGCTGATCACGGGCGAGACCGGCACGGGCAAGGAGCTCTGCGCGCGGGAGATCCACGAGCAGGGCGCGCGCAGCCGGCGCGGTTTCGTGCGCCTGGACTGCGCGGCCCTCGCCGGCCAGCCCGGCGAGCTCGAGCCGCGCCTCTCCGAGGCCGAGGGCGGCACGCTGCTCGTCGACGACGTCGCCGCGCTGCGCCCCGAGGCGCAGGCCGCGCTGGCGCGCCTGCTCGAGCGCGGCGAGTTCCTGCGCGCGGGCGGATCCGTCGGCACCGCCGACGTGCGCGTGATCGCCACCAGCACGGAGGACCTCGCCGCGCGCGTGCGCGCCGGGACGCTGCGGCCCGAGCTGTTCCACCGCCTCGACGTGGTGCCGCTGCGCCTGCCGCCGCTGCGCGAGCACCTGGAGGACCTGCCCGCGATCGCCGCGCACCACCTGCAGCACGCCCGCCTGGGCGGCCGCGGACGCACGCTGGGCGCGGACGCGATCGAGGTGCTCGCCTCGCACGAGTGGCCGGGCAACGTGCGCGAGCTGCGCAACGTGCTCGAGCGCGCGCTGATCGTCGCCGGCGAGGGCGAGCTGACGGGCGACGTGTTCCGCGCGATCCTCGAGCCCGTGCTCGCCCGCGTCAGCGCACGCGCGCCCGACACGGCGCTGGTGCGCTTGACCGAGTTCAACCTGCGCCGCAACGTCGACCTGCGCGAGCGCGAGGTCGTGCTCGAGGCCTTGCGCCGCGCCAAGGGCGTCAAGAAGGAGGCCTGCGAGCTGCTCGGGATCGACCCGCGCAACCTCGGCTACTATCTGCGCAAGCACAGGATCAAGGAGGAGGAATGGGCCAGCCGCTGAAGATCTTCCGCGTCGTGCTGCAGGTCGCCGATCTCGCGGCCGCGCAGCGCTTCTACGGCACGCTGCTCGGCGCCCAGGGGCACGCCGTCGGCGGCGGGCGCCTGTACTTCGACTGCGGCGGCGTGTGGCTCTCGCTGCAGTCGCCGGGCGCGAAGCCCGTGTCGAACAGCGACGATCTCTACTTCGCCGTCGACGATCTCGAGGCCGTCTTCGCGCGCGCGAAGAAGCTCGGCGCCCTGTCCGCGGCGGACGTGCACGGCGCTCCCGCCGGCGCGATCGTCGAGCGGCCCTGGGGCGAGCGCTCGTTCTACGCCGAGGACCCCGACGGCAACGGGCTGTGCTTCGTCGACGAGCGCACGCTCTTCACCGGCGCGCGGCCGTCGCGGACGACGCGCGCGAAGGCCGCCTCGAAGCGGGGCTCGAAGGCCGCGCCGAAGTCCGGCCCTGCGGCCAAGTCCGGCCGTGCACCGAAGCCGCCGCGCGGCAAGCCCAAGGCTCCCCGCGCGGCGCCGAAGTCCGCGCGCTTCGCGGCCGAGATCCAGCAGGGCCACAAGGGCGCCGCGCTGATCCTGCCCTTCGATCCCGAGCTGGTCTGGGGCCTCGCGCCCTCGCCGGTCTCCGAGGCTCCCGGCGGCAAGCGCGGCTGGCTCGTGCGCGGAACGCTCGCGGGCACGCGCTTCGAGGGCTGGATCGGCACGCGCTGGGGCCGGCACTTCGTGCTGACCGACGCGGAGCTCTGCGCGCGGGCCGGCGTCAAGGTCGGCGACACGGTCGACGTGGTGCTCGAGCCGCGGACGAGCTGAGGCGCTTCAGCCGCGGGACCGCGGCCGCGCCACGATCACGATGTGGAAGCCGAGCAGCGAGAACACGGGCAGCGCGCACAGCACGCGGTCGATGCGGATGAAGGCGCGCGTGATCCAGGCGTTGCCGGGCACCCACTTCAGCACGCCGAGGTGGTCGGGGAAGCCCGCGAAGACGTAGGCGAGCACGCCGTACTTCCTGGCCTTCACGACCTCGAAGCCCGCCTGCTCGCACAGGCCGATGATGCCCTTCCTCGTGAAGCCCTCGTCGCCCTCGTCGAAGTGCGGGCTCTTGCGGTACAGCACCGCGCGCGCGAAGCGGATCAGCGGGTTGTCGTTGCACGGCTCGCTCATCACGAGCACGCCCTGCGGCCCGAGCGCCTCGCGGCAGTTCGCCAGGAACGTGACGTGGTTGCGCACGTGGTGCAGCGAGCCCTTGCAGAACACGACGTCGAACGAGCCGGGGCGGAAGGGCAGCTTCTCCGCGTCCGCGGTCACCAGTCGGGCGCCGGGGATGTACTTCTCCGAGACCTTGAGCATCTCGAAGCTGATGTCGAGGCCGACCGCGCCCGGGTGCTTCTGGTCGAGCTCGGCCAGGAAGAAGCCCGTGCCGCAGCCCAGGTCGAGCACGCGCCGCGCGCCCGGCGGCACGTGCGAGATCATCTCGGCGTGCCAGTCCTGCTGGAACAGGCGCGAGAACTCCAGGCTGTAGCGGTAGGCGTAGCGCGGCGCGAGCTCGCGGTGCAGATCGATCTGGGCCTGGGCGTTCGAGACGGACATGCGCGCGGGGGCGCGAAAGTCTACCCTGTCGCGCTCCCACGCTCATGGAAGCAATCGTCTCCCCGCTCTGGCGCGCGCTCGCGATCGTCGGCGCGCTCGGCAGCGCCCTGCTCGCGGTCGCCTGGCTCGATCTCGCCCCCGGCGGCTGGAAGCTGCGCTCCGTGCTCGAGGATCCGGCGGCCGAGGGGAGACGGCGCTCCGCGCTGCACGTGTTCGAGCGGCTGCGCGAGTTCCGCGCCGAGGAGCCCGGCGCCGCGCGCGGGGCGATCCTCTTCCTCGGCAGCTCGACCATCGAACGCTTCCCGCTGGCCGAGTGCTTCCCCGGCAAGCGCGTGCTGCAGCACGGGCTCGCGGACGCCTCGCTGGAGCTGCTCGAGCGCACGCTCGACGCGAGCCTTCCGCGCGGCGCGCCCGAGGGCGTCGTGCTCTACGCCGGCAGCCTCGACCTGCGCGAGCCGCGCGAGCCCTTCGAGAAGGCGCTCGAGCGTCTGCCGCGCATCGTGCAGGCGCTGCGCGTGCGCACGAACGCGCCGGCCCTGCCGATCACGCTGCTCGGCCTCCTGCCCGCGCGCGGCGAGACGCCGGCCGAGCTCGAGAAGCTCTCCCAGGCCAACGAGAAGCTGCGCGTCCTCGCACGCGAGTGCAAGCTGAGCTTCGTCGCGACCGCGCGGGCGCCGCTGGCGGAGGCGGACGGGACGCTCGCACCCGCGCTCTCGGCCGACGCGCGGCACCTCAATGCCGAGGGCTACCGCGTCCTCGCGCGCTGGATCCTGACGGAGGGCGGCGAGGCCGGCCGCAAGCTCGCGCCCTGAGCGCCCGATAAGGAGAGGCCCCGCGAGGTCCCCGACTTGTTCAAGAGCGTCGCCAGCAACTGGATCCTGAACCTGCTCCAGATGGCGGTGCTGCTGGTGCTCTCGCCGTTCGTGCTGCGGCACCTGGGCGGAGCGCAGAACGGCCTGTGGACCACGATCGTCTCGTACACCGGCGTGCTCAGCCTCCTGATCCTGGGCGTGCCGATGGCCTCCGTGCGCGCGATCGCGACGGCCGCGGCGCAGAACGACGTGCCCGCGATCCGGCGCGCGATCTCGACCTGCCTGGGCATCTGCCTCTTCCTCGGCCTGTGCGCGCTCCTCCTCGCCGGCGTGCTCTACCTCGCCTTCTCGGCCGGCGTGCTCGGCGGCGAGGCCGGCGCGGGCCTCTCGCCCCAGACGCTCGCCCAGGCGCGCCTGGCCTTCGCCATCGTCGGCGTGCAGGTCGCCTGCGGCTTCGCCATGCGCCTGCCCTACGGCATCCTCGAAGCACACGGCGACTTCGGCCTGCGCAACCTCGTCATGGCCGGCGAGCTCGCGCTGCGCTTCACGCTCACCACGCTGCTCCTGCGCTGGCGCGCCGAGCTCCCGATGCTCGCGCTCGTGCAGGTCGGCTGCATGCTGGCCGAGTTCGTCGCCGCGCTCGTGCTCCTGCGCCGCCGCTACCCCGCGCTCTCCTTCTCGCTCGCCGACTTCGACCGCGCCAGCGTGCGGCCCATCCTCGGCTTCTCCGTCTTCGCGCTCTTGCTCAACGTCGGATCGCTGCTCGCCTTCCGCCTCGACGCGATGGTGATCGGCTCCTCCCTCCCGGCGCAGTCCGCGACCGACTTCGACGTCGGCAACAAGTTCTTCGATCCGCTGATGCAGGTCCTGATCGCCGTCGGCGCCGTGATCATGCCGCTCGCGACGCGCCTCAAGACCACCGGCGACACGCGCGAGCTGCGCACCGTCTTCCTCAAGTGGTCGAAGATCTCGCTCTCGATCGCGCTGGTCGTCGGCGTCTACCTGCTCGTGCTCGGCCCCTCCTTCGTGGGCTGGTGGATGGGCCCCGAGTACACCGAGCGCTCGGGCCGCGTGCTGCAGCTCCTGATGCTCTCCTTCCTCGCCTACCTGCCCGTGCGCGGCGTCGCGCTGCCCGTCCTGCTCGGCCTGGGCAAGCCGCGCGCGCCCGCCCTGGCCCTGCTCGCCATGGGCCTGGTCAACCTCCTGATCAGCCTCGCGCTCGTGCGCCCGCTCGGCATCGTCGGCGTGGCCCTGGGCACAGCCATCCCCAACGTGCTCTTCGCCGCCTACGTGCTCCACCTCGCCTGCCGCGAGCTCTCCATCCCGCTGGCCGACTACCTCTCCCACGTCGTTCTCCGCTGCGCCCTCGGAGCCCTCCTTCCCCTCACCCTCCTGCTCGCCCTCGAGCACACCTTCCACCTCCAGGGCTTCCTGCCCCTCTTCGCCTCCGGCCTCGCGAGCACCCTCCTCTTCGCCCTGACCTGGATCCTCTTCGTCTACCGCGGCGATCCGCACCTGGACCTCCTCGCCCTGCTGCGCGCGCGCTTCGCCCGCGCGCGCAATTGAGCCGCCCGCTCCCACTCGGCACCATGAGCCGCGCGCACGTCGCATGGACCCCCTGATCCTCGCTGGCGCTTCCGCCGCCTCGCTCACCGCCCTCGGCGCCCTCGCCGAGCTCTCGACCCGCGCACTCCTGCGCGTCCACGGCCGCTACTACGTCTGGATGCCGCACGCGCGCACCGTCATGCCGCTCGACCCGTCCGTCTTCCCGCGCGGCGACGCCGTCGTCCACTTCGAAGTCAACGCCCTGGGCGAACGCGGCGCGCCCCTGCCCGCCGATCTCTCCCGCACCTACCGCATCCTCGTCGGCGGCGGCTCCGCGGCCGAGTGCTACTTCCTCGACCAGCCCTCCTCCTGGCCCGAGGCCCTCTCCCGCGAGCTCTCCTCACCCCACCACCTCGCCCGCCTCCAGCGTTCCGCCGTCCACGTCGGCAACGTCGCGCGCTCGCTCACCGACTCGCACCAGCTCACCCACCTCTTCGCCCGCATCCTCCCGCGCTACCCGCGCTCCGACGCCGTCATCCTCATGACCGGCGCCTCCGACCTCGTGCGCTGGCTCGAGGAGCACACGCCCGCCACCCTCACGCCCAGCCCCCTCACCCCCTCCCTCCTCTTCGCGCGCCATCCCGAAGGTCCCTTCGGCTGGACCCCCTCCACCCTCGCCCTGCGCCGCGTCGCCTCCGCCGCGCGCCACACCCTCATCCGCCGCACCCAGCACCGCGAGACCGCGGGCAAGCGCCTCGCCGCCAACCGCCGCAGCCGCGCCAACGCCACCCGCATCCTCACCACCATCGCCGATCCCGCGCCGATCCTCGCCTACTACGAGCAGCACCTCACCAACCTCGTCCGCCTCCTCCAGCGCCACTCGCCCCGCGTGATCCTCCTGCGCCAACCCTGGCTCGAGCGCGCCTTCACGCCCGACGAGCAACGCGACCTCTGGATGTTCGCCGACGGCCGCCCCTACGCCGAGCCCACGACCACCTACTACTCGCACCCCCTCATCTTCTCCATCCTCCGTCGCATCGACGACGTCACCGCCCGCGTCGCCGCCAACCTCCACGCCGAGTCCATCGAGCTCAACACCCTCATCCCCGCCGACTTCGAGCACTACTACGACGAGATGCACCACACGCCCAAAGGCTGCGCGCTCCTCGCCCGCATCGTCGCCGAACACCTCCTCGCCCCGCAGCCCGCCCCCGCGCGCGCCACCACCTGAACCCCGCACAACCTCCTCACGCAAACACCGGGGCCGAGTTGGATCCACTCCAACTCGGCCCCCCTCACTCCCCTCACGCGCACACCCCCTCTCTCCGTCTGTCCTTCTGCCTTTCTGTCTCCCTCTTTCCCTCTCGCTCCCCGTCTCCCTCCCGCTCCCCACCCCCCTCCCGCTCTCCCCCCTGAACTCCGCGCGCGAAATCGCCGCGCGCGCGCAGCGCGGCGATGCAGTGCGCGGAGTCGCGGGCGGCTCCGCCGCCCGCCTCCTCTCTCTCGCCTGCCTGGCCCCTTTCGCTGTGCGCGCCGCTACGCACTTCGCCCCTCACCCTACTCACTCATTCCTCCCTCACTGAACCGCTTGTCATCCCCACCCCCACTCACCCCGCAATACGCTCGATTCATCGCCTCACCTCTTCGCGCACCCGCTCACCTCTCGCGCATCCCTTCGCCTCCCACGCCCCACCACCCCATGCGCACCCTCCTCCTCGCCACGCTCCCCCTCCTCCTCACCACCCCGCTCCTCGCGCAATCCGGTCCCGCCTACACCCAACCCACCGCCCCCAACGGCGGCATCCTCCGCCCGTCACAGATGTGGATCGACCCCACGGGCCAGAACGACCTCGACTCCGATGCCCAGGCCTGGGAGGACTTCCAACTAACGCAAACCACCTCCATCACCACGATCCGCTGGTGGGGCGACGCCGCACCGGCCCTCGGCTTCGAAATCCAGTTCTGGAATCAGGACCCCAACACCATCGCGGTCCAACCCGACCTCTTCACCGGCCCCTTCTCCCACCACGTCTACACCTCCTTCACCCAAACCCCCATCACAGCCACCCTCTACCAGTTCGATCTCCAGCTCGCCGCCCCCGTCACCTTCCAGGCCAACACGCGCTACTTCATCTCCATCCTCGGTCAGCAGCCCATCGCCTTCGCCTACTGGAACTGGGCCTCGTCTCTCACCGGTCCCAACGGCACCTTCTGGTGGCAGCGCGGACTCCACATGTACTTCCACCTCGGCGAGTCGCGCGCCGTCGCGCTCGCCTCTGCCGCCGGCTGGTCCGCCGGTGATGCCTTCTGCTTCGGCGACGGCACCACCACGGCCTGCCCCTGCGCCAACCCCTCCGTCGGTTCCGCGCGCGGCTGCAACAACTCCTTCTCCACCGGCGGCGCGATCCTCTCCGGCACCGGCACACCCTCCCTCTCCTCCGACTCCCTCACGCTCTTCTCCAACAACCAATCCCCGACCGCCACCTCGATCCTCCTCCAAGGCACCGCCACGCTCCCCGCCGCCGCCACCTTCGGCCAAGGCCTGCGCTGCATCGGCGGATCTCTCAAGCGCCTCTACATCCGCACCGCCGTCAACGGTTCCGTCAGCGCGCCGCACACCGGCGAGCCTTCGATCTCCGCCGTCTCCACCTCGCTCGGAGATCCCATCGCGCCCAACCAGCACCGCTACTACACCGCCTACTACCGCGACCCCACGGTCCTCGGCGGCTGCCCGGCCACGAGCACGTTCAACTCCAGCAACGCGCTCGACATCCTCTGGCAACCCTGACCTGCCCGACCACCCACGCTCATCCTTCTCGCGGGGCCGCGCCGGATCACCTCCGACGCGGCCCCGCCCTGTTCCACGCTCCCGGCGCAGCGATCCTCACCCGCGCCCCTTCTCCCGCGCCGTCGCGATCCCCATCAGCACGTGCCCGATCAACCCCAACCCCGCGACGTTCACCAGCTGCACCACGTGCAGCCCCGCTCCCGTCGCGAGCGCCAACTCCCTCCCGACCCCGAACACCCCGAACCCGACCACCCACCCTGCCTCCAGCGTCCCGACGCTCGCGAACGCGCTCAACGGCACCAGGCTCGTCAGCATCGCCAGCCCGCTGCCGAACACCACCTCCGCGAACCCGATCCCACCGATCCCCAACCCCCGGGCGAGCACCGCGCAGAAGCAGAACACGCACACCCACGCCGCGACCGACAGCGCCACCGCGCCGCCGAGCTTCCTCCCGCGCGCCGCTTCCTCGAGCGCGACCCCCAACCCTTCCACCCGCTCGATCACCTTCGCACCGGCCCTCCAGCGATCCAGCCGCGTGACCCTCGACGCCCACACGCCCGCGCGCACGAACCACTGCCCGTGCCAGCCCGCCACGAGCAGCACCACACCCAGCCCCATCCCCGCCACGCCGGCCGGCACGAGCCATCCCGGCCCGCTCACGACCAGACACGCGCTCCCCATCCCCAACGCAAGCGTGGCGAGATCGAGCACCCGCGCGACCACCAGCACCGCCAGCGCCGTCCCCGCGCGCACCCCGAGCGCGCGCCCGGAGTACACCACGTACGACAGCTCGCCCAGCTTCGCCGGCAGCACGATCGAGGCCATGCCGTACGACAGCGTCACCCCCACCTGCCCCGCGATCCCACCGCGCGAGCTCGTCCCCAGCAGCACGTGGAATCGCCACGCCCTGAGCAGGTTCAACAGCACGTGCAGCCCGAGCGCCGACAGGTAGCACGACAGCGTCAAACGCCCGAGCGCCTCGCGCAGCTCCGCCACGCCGATCCCGCCCCAGCGCGCGAGCAGTGCGAGCAGCACCCCCGCGACCAGGAGCGAGAGCAGGACTCGGAACGCGAGCTTCAACGCGCGGAGTTCCCCGCGCTCATTCGTACTTCACGTGCGTGCCGCCCGAGTCCTCGGCCAGCCAGTCGAGGATCTGGAACTGTCCCGCGACCTGGATCGTGTTGATCACGATCCCGCGGTGCTCGTTCCAGGCCTTGACGTGCTCGCGGATCAGCACGGGATCCGACACCTCGCCCTGGTTCGGCTCGCCATCGCTCATCACGAAGATCGTGTCGACGTCCTTGTCCTCGAACGCGATCTTCAGCGAGTCGTACAGGTTCGTGCCGCCGTTCGCGCCGATCTTCTCGATCCAGGCCTTGGCCTCGTCGCGGTTCTTCTGGTTCGCCGCCGCCAGGCTGCCGTCGATCCATTTGTCGACGCCGCTCGAGAAGATGATGATGTTGAAGAACGCCGAGGCATCGAGCCCCTCGACGCACTTGAGCAGCTCGGTCTTCGCCACCTCGATGCGCGACTGGCCGGCCAGGCCCTGGTACTCGTTCAGCAGGCCCTCGTTCATCGAGCCCGACACGTCGATGATGAAGATCACGCGGTGGCTGATGATGCGGATGCCGAAGAACTCGGTCTTGACGTGCGTCTCCTGCTTGAGGCGCCACTCCTCCTCGCCCGTGCGCACCTTCGCCAGCTGATCGTCCGAGAGGAAGGCGAAGCCGTCCTTGGCGTTGGCCCACCACTTCGACCAGCCCTCCGCGTTCGACTGGAAGGGCTGTCCGGTCAGCCTCCAGAGCGTGTTCGCGAACTCGTTCTGGATGCGGCCGTCCTCCTTGGCCATGCGCGCGATGATCGCGCTGATCGCGTCCTTCGAGCGCATGTGCTCGAGCGCCTCGAGCGCCGCCAGGCGCGTCGACCAGTTCGAGTCCTCGAGCGCCACCAGCAGCGCGGGCAGGTAGCTCGCGTCGCGCGTGCCGCCGAGCGCCTGGATGGCGAGGTTGCGCATCTCGGGGTCCTCGCTCTTGGTCATGCCCACGAGCTCGTCGACCCAGGCCTTGTCGCCCACGCGCAGGATCGTCTGCGCCTCGAGCGAGGCGCGCATCGAATCGCGGTCCTTGCCCTTGCCCACCAGGCGCTGCAGCGCGGGCACGGCCTCCTTGTACTTGCGCTGCCCCAGGGCGCGCGCCGCCGCCATCACGACCTCGTTCTCCTTGTCCTGCAGCAGCTTGACCAGCGCCTTGTCGACGCGCTCGTCCTGCAGCGAGCGGCAGGCCCAGATCGTGAAGAGCTTCTCGGCCGCCTTGCCCTTGCCGAGCTCGCCGATCAGCTGCTTGTTGACGCCCTCGTCGTGCAGGCCGACCAGGATCTCCGCCAGGCCGCGGCGCAGCTCCATCGGCAGCTCGCTCGAGGTGGCCTTCTTGATGAAGTCGTCGGCGCACTTGGGTCCCATCGCGCGCGCGATCACCTTGGCGGCCTCGACGCGCACCTCGGGATGGCCCTCGACGCTCTTGAAGATGTCGTTGGCGACGTCGAGCGCGCGCTTGTCGCCCTTGGAGTCGAGGTAGTTCAGCGCCGCGATGCGGATCTTGAAGAAGCCGTCCTTGGTCCCCTCGATCAGCTCCTCGGGCGTGAGCTCCGGCGCGATCTGCTCGAAGGCCGCCGCGCGCATGTTGTTGAGGATCGGGCCCTTCTTGTTCGAGTCCTCGTCCTTCTTGTCCTTGTCCTTGCCCTTGGGATCCTTCTTCTTCGGATCGGGCTTCTTGGGCTCCTTCTTTCCCTTGTCCTCGTCCTTGTCCTTCTTTGGCTTCCAGAGCTCCTTGTACCAGGCATGGTCGGACTTGTCGGAGAGGCGGATGTGCCGGTCGAGCGCGTGCTCGCGCGTGCCGTCGTCGGCGCGCGACTCGACGATCAGCCGCAGGAAGTCCTTGCCCTTGGAGGGACACTCGCCCAGCGCGTCGACCGCGGCCGTGCGCAGCTCCGTCTCCTCGGCCTGCGTCGCGACGTCCGTCAGCTTCTGCAGCGCCGGCTGTTCGGCCTCGGGCACGCCGTCGAAGCGCGGCAGGCGGCGCACGACCTCGCGCTTCATGAAGATCGTGTTCATCGCCTTGTAGGCGTCGACCAGGCCCTCCATCGCGCCGCGCGTCTTCAGGTCCGCCAGCTGGTCGAGCAGCTTGGGGTCGGTGCGGTCGCTGTCGCCCTTGATCTTGGCGATCAGGTCGGCCTCGCCCAGCGG
Organism: Planctomycetota bacterium; assembly: GCA_044229935.1. Classification (GTDB taxonomy): domain Bacteria; phylum Planctomycetota; class UBA1135; order UBA1135; genus JADJLZ01. The sequence goes on from JBGASC010000022.1 coordinate 79,410, forward strand.
CTTGGCCTCGGGCTTCGCGTCCTGGGCCGCCGCCAGCAGCGAGGCGCCCAGCGCGAGCAGGGCAACGAGGCCGACCACGAACGAACGGAAGCGGAAACGGGAATCCGGGGCAGGCAGCATGGGGAGATCTGAAGTGATGCGCGCGGGACTGTCAACTTCGCCGGGGCCAAGGTCGATAGCGAGGCTCCCGGAAGAGGTTTCCGGAACAGGAGACGCAGCGGCTCGCGGCCGCAGCATTCGACCCCACGTGATCGAGATCGGAACAGCCAGCCTGACCGCCGAGAAGGCGCGCTCCCTCTTGCGCAAGCTGCGCGACCTCAACCTGTCGAGCGGTCCCGTGGCCGTCAACCGCGCCGGCTGGGTCAAGCTCGCCGGCTGCCTCTCGCTCGACGCCCCCGTCGAGAAGGGCGTGCGCTACCGCGTCACGAAGAGCGACGGCGTCCTGAGCCTGCTCGAGATCGCCTGGACCGGCAGCGCCCTCGAGGTCGTCGCCAGCCAGCTCGAGGTCGCGCACCCGGTCAAGAAGCTCGACGTGAACGTGACCTGCGACCGCAAGGGCCGCGCCTGCGCCAAGGCGCTCGGCGCGCGCGTGCACCCCGAGAGCTGCGACACGCGCGAGCTCGAGCACTTCCTGCGGCGCGTGGTGAAGACGCTGTTCCGCTGATCCTCGCGCTCAGCGTCCGCGCACGAAGGGCGCGAGCACCTCGATCAGCGCGGGCACCTCGTCCTCGGCAAGACCAGCACCCAGGCGCTCCATCCGCCCGCCGTAGTCGAACGCGATCGATCCGCCCGCCGGACCGATCGGGAACGGACCGGCACGCACCACCTGCCACACGCCCGGCGGCAGCTCGGCCAGGCGCAGGTGGCTGATCTTCGCGAGATCGTAGGCGCGCGTGATGCCCAGCGCGCCGACCTCGACGCGCCGCACGAGCACGCCCTCGCGGATCGTGAGGCGCTCGCGCCCGAGGATCAGCCACAAGAGCGCCACGACCCCGGGCAGCGCGCACAGCACGCCCCACACGAGCATGAACTGGTCGCGCTCCGCCCGTCCGCCGCTGCGGAGCGAGACGAACCAGTTCACGAGCATCACGGCCCACAGGACGAACACCAGCACCAGCAGCGGGTGCCTGCGCGCGGGCAGCACGACGCGCAGCTCCTCCTCCCCCACGTCGACGCGAAAGCGCGGGCGCTTCACGCGTGAGCCCGCTCCCGCCGCGGCCGGGCGTCGACGTAGGGCTTGAGCAGCGCGAACACGTGGCGCGCCTCGGTCTCGTCGAGGCCTGCGCCCATGCGCCGGGTGCTGCCGCGGTACTCGAACTCGATCGCGCCGTGCGCGCGGAGGAACGGCAGCCCGCGCAGGCGGCGCATCCCGTTGCGCGCGACGATGCGGTTGGAGACGCGGAAGCTGCTCGTCTCGGCGAACACGTAGCGCGAGCCCAGCCCCAGCGCCCCGAGGCTGCGTCGGTGCTCGAGCTCGTTCCCGCGGATCGTGATCGTCTCGCGCCCGCAGAGCGCCCACAGGAGCCACCCGACGCAGAGCACGATCATCCAGGTCCAGACCGCGAGCGGGAAGACGAGGCTGCCGAAGGAGCGCTGCGCGGACGGCGCGAACAGCGCGCGAGCGCTCAACGCGACGATCATCCCGATCCACAGGAGCGCGAGCAGCGGAACCCAGGTCGGATCCCTCGACGGGATCTCGATGCGCAGCGTGTCGGACGTCTGCAGAACCGAGTAGCGTGCGGTTGCGGGCTGGACGCGCATCGAACGCGCTCAGCATATCGGTTCCGGAGGAAGCCGGGGCGATCGCGCGACTCGGTCCGGGGACAGCGTTCGTCCGAGATGCTGGTGCACGCCATTCGCCAGGCGCCTCCCGGCGCGAGCCGTTCCGCTCACGAGCGCTTCAAGACGCTTCCGACATCGCGCCACCCGCTGATGACGCGCAGCACTTCGATCGAGGTTCTCTCGCGCCGGTACACGATCATCCAGCAGTGGACGGACCAGAAGAGCACGGGTCGATCTGTGAGGTCTTCTCGGCGATGGCCGATTCCAGGGTTCCGGGCCAGTCGGTGAATCGCACCCAGCAGATCCAGACGCACAGCTTCCGCGCGTGCTGCTCCCGAGTCCGCAGCGAGATGGTCGAGGATCTCCTCGAGATCTCCGACGGCGGCGTGGGTGAGCCGGAAGGACGTCACGTGCCGCGGTCGCGGCGGTCCTCGAGCTTCTTCCTCAATCGATCGAAGGCCTCGTCGCCGTCCACGTGCTCACCGCGCTGCGCTTCTCCCCAGCCTTCCTCGATCTTCTCTCGCACCACCCCGCTCCAGGCTTCCCGGCTGCGCGCTTGGGCCGCCTCTTGTTCCATCCAGACGCGCAGCCCATCTCGAACGACATCGGCGGCCGACTCGTAGCGACCCGTCTTGAGCTTGGCCTCGATGAACTTCAGCTGCTCGGCGGACAGGGACACGTCCATGTCCCGACGATAGCACGAGGTCCGGGACGCGACCAGCGCACCGGACCTCGAGTGGACGCAGCGGATTCCGCGCCTACTTCTCGATCATCCCGCACGCCCAGCGCGTGCCCGCGTTGCCGGTCGGATCGGTTTTGTAGTCGTCGGGCTTCAGGTGGATCATCAAGCACGTCCCGCCGACCTTGAAGAGCGAGTTGGGCTGGCCTTCCTCGAGCGTGACGAGCTTCGCGACGAGCTCGACGTGCGCCGTGCCGTCGGCCTTGACCTCGAAGTTCGGCAGGTCGCCGGCGTGCGGGCCCTCGGGGTTCTCCAGGCCGTGCTTCTTGCCGTACGGGTTGAAGTGCGGGCCCGAGGAATCGAACGGCTTCTCCTCGCCGGCGTGGCACATGCCGTTGTTGTGGATGTGCAGCGCGTGCATTCCGGGCGGAGCGCCCTCGACGTCGAGCACGATCTTCACGCCGGTGCCGGACTGCGTCAGCGTGGCGTGGCCGACGGTCTTGTTCGCGTTGTCGATCAGCTCGGCGTGCGCCGCCTTGGTGCCGTAGCCGAGAGCGGAACAGGACGCGAGAGCGAGCAGGGACAGGACACTGAGTGTGCGCATGGGACCTCCTGGGTTGCGCGCAGCGTACGCGCCGGGGCGAGCGGAGCCCACGCTCCGCAGCTCAGAGCCGCGAGCGCTTCTCGATCAGGTCCGCCAGCACGCCCACCGCGAGCGCGTGCAGGAAGGCGAGGAACAGGATCACCGTCTTGTCGCTCAGGTTCGCGGGCGAGATCACGAAGCAGTCGTACCAGAGCGAGGCGGCCAGCCCGAGCCCGATCGTCACCGCCAGCGGCACGAAGACCTTGAGCGGGTTGAAGTACATCACCGTCTTCAGGATCAGCGCGGTGAAGCCGAGCGTGTCGCGGATCGGGCGGATCTTCGAGCTGCCCTGGCGCTTGGCGTAGTCGATCGCGACGTAGTCGACGCGGTGGTCGTTCGTCAGCGCGGCGAGCGTGATCGTCGTGGTGAACGAGAAGCCGCTGGGCAGGATCGGCCGGTACATCAGCACGAGCTCGCGGCGGATCGCGCGCAGGCCCGAGTTGAGGTCCGGGATCGGCGTGCCGGCCAGGAACGAGGCCAGCTTGCGCAGGAAGGCCTTGGCCGGGCGGCGCACGAGCGGGATGTTGACCTCCGCGCCGGTGCGCGAGCCGACCGCCATGTCGGCGCCGTCGTCGATGCGCGCGAGCAGCTCGGCGATGCGGTTCTCCGGGTAGGTGCCGTCGCCGTCGGTGATCACGACGACCTCGTGCTTCGCGCGCGCGAAGCCGGTCTTGAGCGCAGCCCCGTAGCCGCGGTTGACCAGGTGCTTCTCGACGTGCAGCTTGGGATAGCGCGCGCGCAGGCGGGCGAGCACCTCGGAGGTGCGGTCGGTCGAGCCGTCGTCGACGACCAGGATCTCGACCGGCACGCCGAGCTCGAGCGCGCTCAGGCGCTCGACCACGCCCTCGATGCCGCCCTCCTCGTTGAAGGCCGGCACGACGATGGTCACGCCGCGGGCGGTCAGGCGATCAGGCTGGGCGTCTTGGATGGCGGGCTCCGGGTCGGGGTTGGCGGCGCAGGATAGCGGAGCGGCGCGCGCGCGTCATGCACCGCGCGAGGACTCGCGCGCGGCGCGCGCGAAGGCCTTCTTCGCCATGCCGGTCAGCGCCAGCTCGCCCGCCGCGCCCGGCGCGAGCCAGCGCCAGCCCGTGCGCGGCAGCTCGCCCAGCAGCGTCCCGCGGCGCAGGACGAGGCGGATCCGGTGGCGCGTGATCGAGTGGCGCAGCTCCCCGAGCTCCTCGCCCTCGCGGAAGAGCTCTCGAGCCGCGCTCACGGGCCAGTGCGCGGGAAAGAGCCGCGCGGCGCCGTCCGGTTCGCGCGTGGGCAGCTCCCACAGTCCGGCCATGCGGCCTTCGTCGGCCGCGCGCTGGCGCACGAGCCAGCGGCCGCGGCGCTCGACCACGAGCGCGACCAGTTCGACGGCGAGCTCGACCGGCCGCGACTTGGGCGCGGGAAACTCGCGCGCGCGGCCCAGGGCGTGTGCCGCGCAGCGCGCGCGCCAGGGACAGGCGGCGCAGTCGGGCTCGCGCGGCGTGCAGACCAGCGCGCCGAGCTCCATCAGCGCCTCGTTCCAGGCGCCCGCGCCGCGCTCGCGCGGGACGAGCTCGGCCGCGAGCTCCCAGACGCGCTTCTTCAACCCCGCGTCGTCCGCGGCGCCCGGCAGGGCGTAGAGGCGCGCGAAGACGCGCACGACGTTGCCGTCGACCAGCGGCTCGGGCGCGTCGAAGGCCAGGCTGGCGATCGCGCCGGCCGTGTAGGGACCGACGCCGGGCAGCGCGAGCAGCTCGTCGCGCGTCGCGGGGATCTTCCCGGCGTGCTGCTCGAGGACGACCCGCGCGGCGCGCTGCAGCGTGCGCGCGCGGCGGTAGTAGCCCAGGCCGCTCCAGTGCGCGAGCACGTCGGCCTCGTCCGCCGTCGCCAGCGCCTCGAGGTCGGGAAAACGCGCCAGGAAGCGCTCGAAGTACGGGATCACGGTCGCGACGCGCGTCTGCTGCAGCATCGCCTCGCTGATCCAGACGCGGTACGGGTCGCGGCGCTCGCGCCAGGGCAGCGGACGGCGATGGCGGCGGAACCAGGCCCCGAGCTCGGCGGCGAGTGCGCGGGCGGGGTGCGGCTGCATGCACGGGCATGCTATCGAACGCGGGCGAGGGCGACCGTACCGTAGTCGCGCATGCGCACCTTCGCCTTCGGAGTGCTGGCCGGACTCCTGCTCTCGCTGCTGCGCGCGCCGGCGGGGCTGGACCTCGTGCAGCTGCCCGCCGTCGAGGCGCATACCGCCTTCGGCGTGCGCGCGCTGGCGTTGTTCGTGATCGCCGGCGGGCTGCTCGCCGGCGTGCGCAGCGCGGTGACGCCCGCGCTCCTCGCTGGCGCGACGCTGGGCTATGCCGCGCACGGCCTGCTGCTGGCGAGCCTCTGGTCGCCGGGCTCGCGCGTCGCGCTGGTCGCCACGGCGCTCGCGGGCCTCACGCTGCTCGTGGCCTGCGCGCGCGGTCTGCGTGCGCGCGGCCGCGAGGACGAGCTCGCGCCGCCCGCGCCGAACTTCGGCGAGATGCTCGGGCTCGCGCTCGCGGGAGCCGGGCTCGCCGTCGGGCTGGAGATCCTCGCGCGCCACCTGCGCCTGCACGGGACGCAGCTCGCGGCCGACGACGCGGTCTTCGGAAGCGTGCTGCTCGCGCTCCTCTTCGTCGGCGCGCTGGCCTTCGGCTGGATCGCGAGGCTTCCGCGTTGGCGCACCTACGCCCCGGGGCTGGTGCTCGCCGGCGCGGGCGCGGCGCTCTTCATCGGCCTGCGCTCGCTGCGCGCGGTGACCGAGTACACCGGCCTGCGCGAGTACGTGCACACCTTCGGCCTCGATCTCTCGCTGCACGGCACGCCGGCCTACGACGCGCTGCTCGCGGCCTCCTTCTTCGTCGCGCCCGCCTTCCTGATCGGCGCCGCGCTCGATGCGGCCGCTGGGCGCAAGCGCCTCTTCGCGCTGCTGGTGGGTGCCGCCGCAGGCCTGTGCTTCCTGCCGTCGATCTTCGAGAGCCCCAGCGGCACGGACGCGATGGCCAGGCACACCTTCGCCGCGCAGTACCTGACGCTGGCCTCGCTCGCCGCGGTCGGCGGCGCGACGTTCGCGCTGCTGTGCCTGCCCGGGAAGCCCTCGCCCGCGCGCTGGCTCGCGCTGCTCGCCTGCGCTGCGTGCGCGGTGCCCGCGGCGCTGATCGAGGTCAAGCCGCAGAGCGTGCTCGCGCCCTGGGCGCGCACGCCGGTGATGCCCTACACGACCTTCGACATCCCCGAGGGCCTGGTCACCGTCGAGGGTCCGCTGCAGCCGCCGGGCGCGTCGCCGCTCCTGAACAAGCAGGTGACGCTCGGCCGGCGCACGCTCGTGCCTGGCCCGGAGTTGACGCGCTACGACCTCGTGCGCCTCGATCTCGCGCTCGGGCAGCTCTCCGACGCCAAGCGCGCGCGCAAGGACCTGCGCGCGCTGATCGTCGGGCAGCTGACGCCGCTCGACGCGCATCGGCTGCTGCAGTCGGGCTTCGCCAGCATCGACCGCAGCGCAGCCTGGCACGAGGCGATGGAGCGCATCGAGCGCGAGCTCTTCGCCGCCGGCGAACCGCTGCCGCCCGGCGAGCGCCTCGCGCCCGGCGAGGCCCGCGAGCGCATCGCGGCCGGTCGCTACGACCTCGTCTAC
>JBGASC010000081.1:0-12940 GCA_044229935.1 Planctomycetota bacterium
GGCCGTGCTGGCGGGATCGGCGCGCACGCGCTTCTTCCCGCTGCCCGCGCCTGGAGCTTTCTACGGCGGCGACGAGGAACAGGTCGAGCACCTCGGGCTCTTGCGCGACTACTACAGCTGGACCTGGGGCGACGCGCTCTTCGTCGTGCTCGATCCCTACTGGCACTCGGATTCGGCCGTCGACACGGAGGCGGGCGCGCGGCGCGCCGGCAAGACGAAGGGCGGCGCGCGGCGCGACCTGTGGGAGGTGACGCTGGGCGAGGCGCAGTACGGCTGGCTCGAGCGCACGCTGGCGCAGAGCCGCGCGCGCTGGAAGTTCGTCTTCGCGCACCACGTGCTCGGCACCGGACGCGGCGGGATCGAGTGCGCCGACTTGTGCGAGTGGGGCGGCCGCGATCCGCGCGGCGGCGCGAGCTTCGCCGAAGAGCGGCCCGGCTGGAGCGCGCCGATCCACGCGCTGTTCGTGAAGCACGGCGTGTCGATCTTCTTCCAGGGCCACGACCACCTCTTCGCGCACCAGCAGAAGGACGGCGTCGTGTACCAGTCGACGCCCAACCCGGCCGACCCGAGCTACACGGCCTTCAACGCCGACGCGTATCGCAGCGGCGACGTGCTGCCGAACTCGGGCTTCCTGCGCGTGAGCGTCGCGCCCGAGGAGGTGCGCGTCGACTACCTGCGCAGCTGGCTCCCGCAGGACGAGAGCGCCGAGCAGCGCAGCGGGGCTACGGCCTTCTCCTACTCGCTGCGCGCGCCGCGCTGAGCCGCGCGCTCACTTCGCGCCCAATTCGTCGAGCATCTCCAGCGCGCTGCGGCGCGCGAGCTCGTCCTCGACCTTGCCCAGGCCCTTGCGCTGCGCGATCGCGACGAGCTCGCGCAGCACCGCCACGGCCTCCTCGGGCCGGCCGTACTGCTTGAGGTGCCGCGCCAGCGTCAGGCGCGTGTCGAGATCGTCGGGCATCAGCTTGCAGGCGGTGCGGAACTCGCGCTCGGCGACGTCGAGCTGGCCCGCGTGCAGCGCGAGGTCGCCGGCGAGCTTGTGCACGAAGCCGCTCTCGGGCTCGATCGCGACGGCGCGCGCGGCCCACTCGCTCGCGCCCTGCACGTCGTTGCGCGCGAGGTCCGCCGCGGCGAGATCGCAGGGCGTCTTGGCCGCGCGGAACTGCAGCTTGAGCAGCGTGCTGCGCAGCGTCGCGCCGGTCTGATCGGGCGGACGCAGCTCGTAGGCGCGCACGAGGTAGGGCAGGGCCTGCTCGGGCGCGCTCTCCAGGAGCAGCGCGCCGAGGTTGTAGTTGACCTCGAAGTTGGTCGGCAGGAGCTCGCAGGCGCGACCGAGCGCGAGCCGGGCCGAGTTCTTCTCGCCGCGCACCAGGTGCAGCTTGGCCTTGAGCGACAGGCCCTCGCCGTCGTCGGGGTTGCGATCGAGCGCCTGCGCGACGAGCTTCTGGGCCGTGTCGAAGTCCTTCTTCTGCGCGGCCAGCGTCGCCTCGACCACCAGCGGCGCGGTCGATTCGGGGTGCGCGCGGCGCGCGCGCTCGAGCCACTGGCGCGCCGTCGGCTCGTCGCCGCGCAGGAGCGCGATGCGCGCGAGGAAGAGCTGGTCCTCGAGGTGGCCCGGGCGCAGCTCGAGCGCGCGTGCGAAGGACTGCGCCGCGCCGTCGAGGTCGCCGCGGCGCAGCAGCACCACGCCCAGGTTGTGGTGCGCCTCGATGTTGCGCGCGTTCTTCGCGAGCGCCTCGCGCAGCGCCTTCTCGGCCTCGGGCAGGCGGTTCTGCAGCAGCGCGGCGGCGGCGAGCCCGACCTCGGCCTGCTCGTTCTGCGGGTACTTGCGCGCGACCTGCTGGAACGAATCGTAGGGCGCGCTGTCGCTCAGGTTGCCCGAGCTCTCGGCCTCGTAGAGCAGGCACCAGGCGACGCCCAGGTTGGTCTGCACGTGGTCGTTCCTGGTCGCGAAGATCGAGCCGTCGCCCCGCTGCGCGCGCTGCAGGAGGTCGAGGCCCTGGAAGAACACGTCCATCGCCTCGCGCAGGTCCTCGATCGCGCCCTGCGCGCGGTAGCGCTCGAGCAGCACGCGGCCCAGGCCCCAGTAGCCCTGCGGCACGTCGGGGCTCTCGCGCACCAGCGCGCGGAACATCGTCTCCTCGTCGTGCCAGAAGCCGATGCGCTCGACGGTGCGCAGCGAGTAGCCGGTCGCGATCGCCAGGCACAGCACGATCGCCAGCGCCTGCGGCAGGAGCTTCCAGGCGAGCCAGGCGATCGCAAACACGACGCCGAAGACGCCCAGGTAGAGGTAGCGCTCGGCCAGCGGCGACACGCCCAGCGACTCGACGCGCACCAGCGCGGGCAGGATCGAGAGCGGCAGGAAGCCCAGCGCGAACACGAGCATCCGCAGCCCGCGCTTCCAGGCGAACCACAGCCCCGCCGCGAGCGCCGCGCAGCACAGCAGCGCGCGCACGAACTGCGGATCGGAACCCGAGAGCACCGGCCGGAAGGGATGGAAGAGGTTGAGATCGACCGGCCAGAGGCCGAGCCAGGTGTAGCCGCCGACGAGCTCCAGGCGCAGCTGCGCCAGGCGCGCGGGTCCGACGCCGAACCAGGTCGTCGTGCGGCCGAGTCCTGCGCCGAGCTCGCCGAAGACCAGCACGCGCGCGAGGTACCACGCGCCGATCGCCAGCGCGAACGGCAGCCAGACGCGCAGGCCGCCGCTCGTGAGGCCGCCCCAGCGGCCGGCGCTCTCGCCCTCGCGCCGCTCGCGCACCAGATCGAACAGGAGCACGATCGGCACGATCGCCAGGGCGAGCTCCTTGGAGAGCAGCGCCGCGAGGAGCAGCGCGCCCGCGCCCCAGGGCCGGCCCGGCGAGCCCGCGCGGCGCCAGCGGATCCAGCTCGTCAGCGCGAAGAACGAGAACGCGGCGAAGAGCGGGTCGTTGAGCGCGCTGATCCAGGCCACGCTCTCGACGTGCACGGGGTGCAGCCCGAAGAGCAGCGCGGTCGCGAGCGCGAGCGCGACGCTGCCCGCGAGCTCCAGCGCCAGCGCGTAGGCCGCCGCGGTCGCGAGCAGGTGCAGCGCGACCACCACGACGTGGAACACGAAGGCCGAGCCGTGCCCGAGCACGTTCGTGGCGAGCATCACCAGGCCCGCGAGCGGACGCCAGTAGCCCAGGTGCTGCGCCTCGCCCTCGTCGAGGAAGCTCCACATCCCGCGGCCGAGCACGTCGGGCACGTGCGCGAAGCTCGAGAGCACCGGGTTGCGCCGGATCAGCAGGTTGTCGTCGTAGACGAACTCGCCCCAGAAGCTGCGCAGCCAGACGCCGAGCACGATCAGCAGCACGCAGCCCAGGCCGGCGGCGGCCCGGCGGCGGAGGAGAAGGGTGTCGTCGGGCTCGCTCATGCGCTCGCGCGTGCGCGCGGGCCGCCAGTCATGCACGCTGCGTGCCTCGACGGCAAGAGGCTGCCCGCCGGGGCGAGGCCGAACCTCGTGCGCGATCCCGTGCAGCACCGCACGCGGGCCGCCACGGATCGCACGCGGCCCGACGGAGGGCGCTCAGCCGCGGGCCCGCGTCCCGCCCGGGCTCAGGGGCACCAGATCCAGCTCAACACGTCGGCCGTGTTGAAGTTCGCGCCGCCCGCCGCCGGATCGCGGTAGTAGGCGGAGGCGTGCATCGTGCTGCCGGGGATCATGCTCCCGCCCGGCGGCATGCTGTTGAGGTTGACCACCTTCGAGGCGAGGCCGAGCGAGTCCGAGCTCGTCGCCGGCAGGAGCCGGTAGAGCGGCCCGTCGATGCAGCGCGTGCCGTTGCCGAAGACGTAGGTGCCGTTCGCGGTGCGACCGTAGTAGAAGATCGTCAGCTTGAGCGGCGGGACGTCGTAGCACAGCAGCGTCAGGTTGTTCTGCGCCACCGAGGTCGAGCCGGCGTAGCCCATGTTCGCGCCGAAGGGGCTGAACGAGTTGGGGTTCTGCACGCAGGTGTTGCCGGGCGTGTTGCAGGCAGGACCTGCGTTGACGTCGGCCGGCCAGGCGTTGCTGAGCGTCGCGAAGCCCGCGCCGGGCACCTTGACCAGCACGTCGCCGTCTCCGGCCGTCGCGGGCGTGCCGACGCTGATCTGCGTGCCGCCGCCGGTCGAGACCTGGTTGGGCACGACGACGAGCGGGCTCGCGATCGAGGCCGTGGTGAGGCCCGGCGGCGCGAACCAGACCTCGTTGCCGCTCGCGGCGAAGTTCAGGCCGCTGATCACGATCGTCGAGCCGCTGATCGAGACGCCGGTGATGCGCGGCTTGCTCGCGCTGGCGACGCCGTAGATCGACTGCACGCCGCCGATGTCGTCGGCCTCGATGCTGCGCTCGGCGACGCCGTTGGACTGCACGGTCGCCTGCATCGTCGCGCCGGCGACGGTGGTGTGGTCCAGGCCGAGCGCGTGGCCGTACTCGTGCGTCGCCACGCCCTGGATGTCGATGTTGCTCCCGCCGATGCCGATGCCCGGCCCGTCGGCCCACGGCCAGAAGCTGTAGAAGCGGATGCGCCAGCCGTCCTCGCTGGGCAGCTCGGTGAACGCGAGCACGCCGCCGCTGGAGCCCGCGAGCTCGGAGAAGATGTTGTCGTCGGTCGTGCCGACGCCGTTGGCCTGGCCGCCGTAGGCCGCGTCGAAGTTCGCGCCGCCCGAGCCGATCCCGCCCGCCTGCGAGGGATCGCCGTTGCCGTTGCCGTGCAGCGTGCTGCCCCACTCGACGCAGGCCTTCCAGATCGCCATCACGGCGCCCTGCGCGCCCGGGAAGTTCGCGTCGGGCACGAGGTTGTCGTTGGCCGTCGCGTCGGTGAAGTTGTTGTAGATGCGGAAGTCGCGCTGCCCGGTGTTCAGGCCGGAACCGATCACGACGTAGGCGTCGACGCGCGCGGGGAGCACGACCCAGGCGCCGGCGCCGAGCGCCAGCGCGGGCAGGAACCACTGGTGGAGCTTCATCGTGGGCCTCGCCTCACTTGGCCTTCGCGAGCGTCTTGACCTGTGTGGTCAGCTCGCCGAGTTCGACGTTCGCCGGGATCGCGTAGCCGTCGCCGCGGCCTTGCACGATCGTCTTGCCGTTGCGCGCCTCGAAGGTGCGGAAGAGCCCGCCGTGCCAGGCGACCAGCGCGTTGCCCGCGTGGTCGCCGCCCATGTTCTCCTCCCAGTGGTAGAACGCGACGACCTTGTTGCCGACCTTCTGGTCGTCGTCGCTGGGCGCCTCGGAGTTGTGCACGCCGTGCTGCGCATCGACGAAGCCGCCGCCGAACCAGACGTCGATGGTCACGTTGCTGTCGTCCTTGAGCGAGCGCCCCTCGATCGTCAGCGCGGTGAAGTACAGCTCCGGCCCGTCGACCGGGTGGTCGATGCGGATCGTCTCCTTGTGCGTGATCGTGCCGATCACCGCGTTGTCGGAGAGCTTGAGCATCCCGGCGAGGTCGAGCCGCTGGATCTGGGCCAGGGCGATCGCGCCCGTCGCCGCGAGCACGAGGCCGCCGGCGAGGAAGGTCGAGAGGGTGAGCTTCATGGTCGTGTGAGGTGCGCTCGCGCGCAGGCCGGGTGCGGAATTGGTTTCCGGTTGGACGCTCGAGGTGCCCGCGCGGGTTCCGGCCGATGGCGGAGCCGTTCCTGGAAGTCTATCCCGGAGGGCGGCGGAGGGGGGGCGGAGCCGGGACGCTCGAGCCCTCGCGGCGCGGAGCGCGGGCTTGGGCGGGTTCCGTGAGCCGGCTCACCTTCTCCGCGGTTTCCAAGCTAGCCTGGGAGGAGTTGGAGCGGCGCGATGCACGCCAGCCGTTGCCTCGGAGCTCCGCTTGCTTCCCCGCGTCGGTGATCCATGACCAAGCTACTCGCACAGCTCCTCGCGGTCCTGACCATGACCTGTCTTGCCGCGCCCGCCACGGCGCAGGTCGAGCAGCAGAAGATCGAAGGCTCGGGGTTGCTGCAGGGGGACAACTTCGGCGGATCTGTCGATGTCTCCGGCAACTGGGCCATCGTCGGAGCAGCCCATGCTGACGACATCGTCAGCGAGTCCGGAGCCGCGTACGTTTTCGAGCGTACAGGGTCCGGCTGGGTCGAACGGCAGCGACTCAAGGCCGGAGATCCGGTTGCGAACGCAGGCTTTGGCTATGCAGTGCAGATTGAGGGCTCGACCATTGCCATCGGTGCACCCGGAGCGTCGCACCTCGGCATGCAATACGTCGGTGCGATCTACGTGTTCGAGTTGGCGAACGGTGTGTGGAGCCAAACACAGAAGCTGGTACCCGGCGATCTCACGCCGAACTACGCCCTCGGGTACAGCGTTGCCTTGCGCGGAACGGAGTTGATCGGCGGCGCGATCTACGAGCCCCACGCCGGCCCTTACACCGGTGCCGCCTACATCTTCGAGCACACCGGCGCTACCTGGACGCAGGCGGCGAAGCTCATCGCGAGCGACGGCGCGGGCGGAGATGTGTTCGGTCACTCCGTCGCGATCGACGGCGACGTCGCCGTGGTCGGCGCAACCGGATGCTGGCTCGGCGGCTTCCAGTGGGTCGGCGCGGCCTACGTGTTCGAGAAGCAGGGTTCGCAGTGGCCGCTGACGCAGACGCAGAAGCTGGTACCGACGAATCCATCGTCCACTCAGTACTACAGCATTTCGGTCGGGCTCCTGCCTGGGTCAATATTCGTTGGTGCCATTGGCAACAGCGTTGGTGTGACGAACGGGGGTGCGGTCTTCCGGTATCAACGCGCTGGAGCAGCGTGGGGAGAGACACAGGTCATCCTGCCAATGGGGCTAGCCCAAGGCGACAGCTTCGGGGCGCACCTTGCCGTGTCCTCCGGGCGAATGGTCATTATGAGTGGCGCGTCGGATATCCCACTCTCGACCGGCTCCGACTACGTGTTCACCGAGATTGGCTCGACCTGGGTGGAAACAGGAAAGGTGATCGGTTCGGATCTCGGATATGGAGACATGTTCGGCACCGGCGTCGCCGTCGATGTCAACACCGTCCTCGTCGGCAACTCCTCCGACGACGACGCCTGCCCGAGCCTTCCCTCGTGCGACTCCGGCTCGGCATACTTCTTCGAGTTCACGCCGGGCTCTGCGCAGTACGGCTCGTGCGGCGCGGGCGGCCCCTGCTCGAACGTCGACGGCCACGGTGGCTGCCCGAACTCGACGGGCCAGGGAGCCGTGCTCGCGTCGTGCGGCTCGAACAGCGTCGCGGCCGACGACCTCGTGCTCGAGGCGCGCTGGCTGCCCTCGGGCGTCCACGCGATCGGCTTCCTCGGTCGAGCGCAGACCAGCGTGTTCCTCGGCGACGGCCGGCGTGTCGTGGCGCCGGGTTTCGGCGCGGGGTTGTACCGCCTTGCGGTGAACACTGCCGACGCCGCGGGCGTGCTGCGCTACGGGCCCGGTCTCGTCGCCTTCAGCCAGGGCTTCCCCGCGGCCGGCCAGCTCGCGCCGGGCGTGCAGTGGAACTTCCAGGTCTGGTACCGCGACGTCGCGGGCCCCTGCGGCAGCGGCACGAACACGACGAACGGCCTGAGCGTGCTCTTCGCACCGTAGCGTGCGCCTGCGCCCCGGGGCGAAGAGGTTCGCTCAGGGACCGGCCGCTAGCATGGTGTTCGATGTCTCTCGCAACCGCCGCGCTGCTGCTGATCTCGACCGTCGGATCGCCGTCGAACCTGGTCGTTCCTGCCGTCGATGCCAGGTCGGTCTGCGCCGTCGACGTCGACTTCGCGCTCGAGGCGCTCGAGAAGAAGTGCGGCCACTTCTTCGAACTCAAGAAGATCGACTGGAAGGCCGTCAGCGCGCAGATGCGCGCCGACGCGAAGAAGGTCAAGGACGAGCGCGAGCACCTCGGCCTGCTGATCCGTCTGCTCGCGCGGTTGCACGACGGGCACTGCGAGGTGAAGCCGATCGGCAAGGGCGCCTCGATCAAGCCGCCCGACGACCTGTTCCCGCAGCGCGCGAGCGCCGGGTTCACGCTCTGCCAGAGCGGCAAGAAGCTCTACCTGAAGTCCGTCTTCGGCCCGGCCGCGAAACAAGGCCTCGATCCGGGCATGGAGGTCACGAAGCTCGGCAAGCTCTCCGCCGCGGACTGGGTCGCCGAGCGCGTGAAGGAGATGAGCGACGTCACGAGCTACTCGACCGAGCAGCAGGCCTTCTACATGGCCTGCAACTACGGCCCGATGCTCGCGCGCGGCACGAAGCTCGAGATCGAGACGCTCGACGGCAAGGGCAAGAAGCTCGCGAAGACGCTCGACTGCGGCGTGCCCGATCTCCCGCTGCTCGGCCCCGCGTTCCAGCCCGAGAAGCTCGAGGGCGCGCCGCCGATCGTGTGGGGGCGCACGAAGAAGAACTTCGGCTACCTCTGGCTGCGCAAGTGCCCCGACAACCTGCCCGAGGCGATCGATCCGGCGCTCGAGAAGCTCGCCGACGTGCCCGGTCTGATCGTCGACTTCCGCGGCAACGGCGGCGGGGGCTTCGACCACGAGGCCTTCCTCGGCCGCTTCCTGCCCAAGGGCGCGACGCTCGCGCAGTACAAGTCGAGCGGCGAGCATCCCTACGGCGGCCCGGTGGTCGTGATCGTCGACGCCGGCGTGCGCAGCGCGGGCGAGACCGGTTCGGGCATCTTCAAGGAGGATGGCCGCGGCTGGATGATCGGCGAGAGCGCGACCGCGGGCATGTCGAGCTCGAAGGAGACGATCGAGCTGCCCTCGAAGCTGTTCGCGCTGTACGTCTCGGTCAACTCGAACAAGGGCCGCTTCAACAACGGCAAGGGCATCGAGGGCATCGGCGTGCCGCCGAGCGAGGTGGTCGAGTACGACCCCAAGGACCTCGCGGCCGGCGTCGACACGCTGATCCGGGTCGCGGAGGAGCGCCTGGCGAAGTTCCCGCAGGACAAGGTGCGCTACGACCCGGCCAAGGCGGGCTGGAAGGCGCCGAAGAAGTAGGGGATGGTCCTTCGCGCCGGATTCCTGAACCGGAAGTAGGATCCGCGGGGACTCCTTCCGCGTGTCCGTTCCCCGCCCCGACCCCGACCCCGCGCTCGTGCTCGAGCATGCGCCCTACGTGCGTGCGCTGGCGCGCGAGCTCGTCTTCGACCGGCACCTCGCGCGCGACCTCGAGCAGGACGTGCTGCTCGCCGCGCTCGCGAACGCGCCGCGCGATCCGCGCTCGATCCACGGCTGGCTCGCCGCGATCGTGCGCAACCTCGCCTCGAAGGCCCACCGCTCGCGCGCCCGCCGCCGAGCGCGAGGCCCGCGCGGCGCGCGCCGAGGACGCGGTGCCGACGCCCGACCAGGTCCTCGCGCGCGAGGACCTGCGCCGCTGGCTGCTCGAGCACCTGGTCGCGCTCGACGAGCCCGTGCGCGCGGTGATGATCCTGCGCTTCGCCGAGGAGCTTCCGCCGCGCGAGATCGCGCGACGCCTCTGCATCCCGGTCGAGACGGTGCGCACGCGCGTCAAGCGCGGGCTCGAGGAGCTGCGCGCGCGCCTGGATCGCGATCCGCGGCGCGGGAACGGCGTGTGGTGTCTGGCGCTGGTGCAGGGCTTGAAGATCGGACCGCCGAGCCTCGTCGGCGCCGGGATCACGCTCGGCCTCGCCGCTCTCCCGGGAGTTCTCGCCGTGAGCACGGCCAAGAAAGCCCTCGCCGCCGCCCTCGTCGTCGCACTCGCCGCGGGCGTGTTCCTCCTCCGCCGCGAGCTCGAGCCGCTGCATCCGCCCGCCGCCGCGCGCGAGGCGATGCCGGCGCCGGACACGACGAAGCCTTCGTCGAGCCGAGCAGCCTGCGAGCAGCGCGGAGGGCGAGGGCCGCAGCGCGGTCGCCGCGGAACCCGTCGCCGCTCCGGCCGTCGCGCCGAAGGCGACGACCGCTTCGCTGCGCCTGCTCTTGCACTGGCACGACGGCACGCCCGCGGCCGGCGTGACCGCGCGCATCTACTCGAACGGCGCGAACGACTTCTACGCGGACGCCTTCGACGTGCGCACCGGCGAGGACGGCACGTGCCTCGTGGAACCGGTCCCGCCCGGTCACGTCAGCGCCTACCTCGATCGCGGACCGGTCGGCGAGTGCACCGTGGCCGCGGGCGAGGAGGGGCGGATCGAGCTCACGATCCCGCGCGGCTTCGACATCGCGGGCGTCGTCGTCGAGCGCGACGGCCGGCCGGTGTCCGGTGCGCAGATCTTCGCCGACACGATGGGCAATGGCTGGAATGCGCTCCAGGTCGCGCTCACCGATGCGGAGGGCCGCTTCCGCATCCGCTCGATCCAAACCGGGTTGTGCTGGGTCAGCGCGCGCGCGACGCTGCATCCGCCCAGCCCGCAGTACGAGTTCATCGGCGGCAGCGCCGACATCGAGGGCGTGCGCATCGTGCTCGAACCGCAGGGGGCCGCGCTCGCCGGCACGGTGTGCGACCCGCGTGGGGAGCCGCTCGCGCACGCACAGGTGCTGCTGGGCAAGGAGGAGTCCTACGACCAGTTCAAGCTCGCGGACGGCCGCGGCGCACGCGTGCCCGCCGCGCAGATGGCGCAGACCGACGAGCACGGCCGCTTCGCCTTCGCCGGCGCGCCGATCGGCAAGCTCGAGGTGCAGGCGCGCAGCAAGGGGCTCGCTCCGTGGAAGGGCGAGGTCGAGACCTCGAGCGGCACGCGCGCGGAGCTCGCGATCCGCATGCAACAGGGTTCGCAGCTCGCGGGCCGCGTCATCGACCCGGACGGCAAGCCGCTCGTGCGCGCGGAGGTGCAGATCGGGCAGTACGGCTTCGCCTCGCGCTACCAGCGCACGGACGGCGAGGGCCGATTCCGCTTCGACGGGTTGCCGCTCGGAGAGTTCGGCGTCGAGGCGCAGGCCAACGGCTTCGAGCACGCCAAGACCACCCTCTTCGGTACGAGTGCCGCGCAGCTCGAATGGAATCCTGTGCTCGGCAAGGGGCTCGCGATCCGCGGGCGACTCGTCGGGCAGGGCGTCGACTTCTCGAAGTGGTGGATGTACTGCGAGTCGGAGGACTGGCAGAAGGCGCCCTACACGCAGAGCGCGACACCCAAGGCCGACGGCAGCTTCGAGTTCGCCGGCTGCGGCAACGCGAAGCACAAGATCCGCGTGCACGCGCCCGACGCGAGCCTCTATCCGGTCGTGGTCGTCGAGGCCAGGCCCGGTCCGGACCTGCTGCTCGTGCCGATCGACAGCGCGATGTTGCCGAGCTGCCGCGTCAAGGGCCGCATCGTCGACGAGAGCGGCCAGCCGTTCCCGGGCGCGCAGATCAACCTCCTGCTCAAGGGCGCGAACATGGCACCGATCGAGACCGCCGGCGTCGACGGACGCTTCGATCTCGGCCCGGTCCCGCCGGGCGACTACTCCGTGATCGCGCGCGCGCCGGGTTGCGTGCAGACGAGCAGCGAGTGGGTCACGCTGGTCGCGAACGCGAGCTGGGACTTCGGCGAGCTGCACTTGAAGCGCGGCGGCACGATCGCCGCGCACGTCGTGAGGCCCGCGGCGCCGGCGCAGGGGCGTCTCGCGCTCGAGGTGTTGCGCGGGGACAAGTCGATCACCTGGATCGGGATCGAGGGCGAGCACGGCGCCTCCGACGCGCTCGAGCCCGGCGAATACGAGCTGCGCGCGTGGACCGAGAGCCAGCGCGTCGACGCGCCCGGATCGCTGCCGCACGTGCTCGTGCGCGCCGGCGAGGAGAGCGCGGTCGAGATCACGCTGCCCTGACGCTCAGCGCTCGTGCGTCGGACCGGGCTCGAAGCCCTTCTTCGCCTCGGGATACGGGCCCGGACCGCGGAAGGGCTCGAGCTCGACGTCCCTCGGATTCGCCTTGAGCAGCTTCTCGATCAGGTCCTTGCCCTCGGGATCGGCTTCGCGCACGAGCTCCATCGCCAGCTTGCGCAGCGTGGCGCGGTCGTCGGGCGCGAGCTCGAGGCCCTTGCGCCAGGCGAGCACGGCCTCGCGCGCGTGGCCGAGCTGCAGCTCGACGTCGCCGATCTGGGACCACAGGTTCGGATCGCGCGCGAGCGGGCCGTCGTGCAGCGCGTCGAGGCGGCGCTTGGCGCTGGTGAAGTCGAGCGACTCGGCGTCGGCGCGCGCGAGCATCTGCTCGAGCTTGGGCCAGGGCGCCCAGGCCTTGGCGAGCGGCTCGAGCTGCTCGTACATCTGCGGGATCCAGCGCTTCTCGGCCAGCACCTCGGCGAGCCACTCCCACATCTGCGTGACGAAGGCGTTGGGCTTCTTCGCCAGCGCGGCCTTGCGCAGGAGCGCGAGCGCCTCGGCCGGCAGCTCGAAGCGCTCGGCCGGCTTGTCGAAGGGCGAGGAGTACGTCTGCCCCGCGTACACCGCGGCGAGACCGCGCGCGAGCGGCTCGTCCTCGCTGCCCGCGCACGCGGCGGCCAGGCGCGCGAAGAGCTCGGCGCGCGAGGCCTCGATGCGCTCGGTCTCGCGCCGCGCGAGCGAGGCGAGCGGCGTCGCCGCGCGCACGCGTTCGCCGGCGGCGAGGAACTGCGGACCGAGCGGCTCCGTCTCGGACTCGGGCCGGCCGTGCACGACCAGCGCGAGGCTGGGGTACTCCAGCCCGAGCGCGGCGAGCATCACGCGCGGTCCCAGGGTGCGCGAGGCGAGCGGGCTCGAGGCGTCCAGCCAGACGACCAGCAGCGTGTCCGCGGGCACGTCGATGCGCGCGAGGCGCGGCGCGTCGCCGCCGGTCGCGGGCACGTAGACGAGGTCGTAGCGTCCGGCCGCGAGGCGCTCGCGCGCTTCGCCCGGCGCGAGGCGGTCGCCGGGCGGCAGCGGTTCGCCCGCGGCGAAGAGCTCGCGCTCGATGCGCTCCATCGCCTCGTGCCAGGCCGCGCTGCGGTCGATGCTGGCGAAGCCCGACTGCAGCAGGCGGTGCGCGTCGAGCGGCGTCAGCTGCCCGACGATCAGCGCGCGCAGGTCCTTGCGCGCGCGCTTGGCGTCGGAGAGCTGCCCG
>JBGASC010000023.1:0-84438 GCA_044229935.1 Planctomycetota bacterium
GCTCTACTACCTGCAGGGACTCAACACCACGCCCGTGCACGCGCACACCGCGCTCTTCGGCGTGTACGGCCTGCTCGCGCTCGGGCTCGTGCTCCTGATCCTGCGCCGCCTCGCGCCGCAACGCGCGTGGAGGGAGCGCTGGCTGGCCTACTCGTTCTGGTCGATGAACGCGGGGCTGGTGCTGATGGTCGGCCTCTCGATCCTCCCGATCGGCATCGCGCAGGCGAGCGCCGCGGTCGACCACGGCCTGTGGTACGCGCGCAGCGCGGAGTTCCTGCAGCAGCCGCTGCTGGTGCACCTGCGCTGGCTGCGCATCGTCGGCGACACGGTCTTCCTGACCGGCGTCGCGTCGCTGGTCTGGTTCGTGATCGGCCTGAAGGCGGGCTGGTCGTACGAGCGCGAAGACGTGCGCGGCGTCGAAGCGAGCCGCGCGGGCGGGGCGGCAGAAGCCTCCTGAGTGGGCGACGGGCGCGGGTTGCGCCCGGTTCCTGAAGCGAAGGCCGAGCGGGGCGACCTGCTCGGCCTTCCTTCATGCGGTGGTCCTCGACGCCGAGCGCGGTTCAGGTCCGCCTGCGCGCGGACGCTGTCGGTTGCCGCCGCGCGGCTAGGGCCGCTCCAGCCGGGGCCCGACCCACTTCTTGTCGATCGCCTCGAGCGCGCCCGCGCGCAGCTGATCGTCCTTCGACGCTCGCAGGTCGAGCACCCGCTGCCTGCCGAGGTAGTGTGCTGCGGCCTGCCGCGTGCGCGGATCCGCGCTCTTCAGCCCGTCGTGGAAGGCCTTGACGTCCAGCCCCTCGCTGGCCTGGATCCGCGCGAGCGAGTCGAGCGCCTGGAAGCGCACCACGGGGTCGGCGTCGAGCTTCGCCTTCTCCAGCGCCGGTTGCGCGCCTCGCGCGTCGACGCCGAGCTCGCCGAGCGCGTGCACGGCGAGGAAGCGGATGCCCGCGTCACCGTCGAGGGTCGCGCGACCGAGCAGCGGCAGCCCCGCGGTGTGCTGGGCCGCGGCGCGCGTCACGGCCCAGGCGCGCAGGCGCGGCGAGGGGCTCGCGAGCGCTGCTTCGGGCGTCGCGCTCGCACCCGGCGGAGCCGACACGTGCGCCAGGATCTCGGCCGCCGACACGCGCCGCTCGGGCGTGTCCTCGGCGAGAACCTTCAAGAGGCGCGTCACGCCCGGGTCGCGGATCTCGCGCGCAGCGGAGGACAGATCCGCAAGCGCCTCCGGTCCCACGCGCAGCAGCGTCTCCACCGCCTCCTCGGAGCCGCCGCGGAACTCGCGCGCCGGAGCGGCGGCGACAGGGGTGCCCGGCGCGTACTTGAGCAGCTCCTCGAGCGGCTGCACCTGGAAGGCGAAGACGAAGGCGGTCTTCGATTCGACCAGCAGGTCGCTCGAGCCCGACTGTTCGCTCTCGAAACGCACGTCCATGTCGCTCGCGGCGTCCTTGCCCGCGGCCTTCAGCTTCTCGCCGAGTGCGCTCCAGGCCTCGATCTTGGTGGCGGACTTGCGCTGCAAGCGCAGGCGCACGTGTCCGACGAAGGCACGCACGACCACCGCGACCTCCCCGCCCCCGGCGAGGATCCGCTCGCGCAGCTCGCCCGCGGGCAGCGCCGCGGAGATCTCGAGCAGACCCGGCTCCAGCGCGGTCGCGTCCGGCACCTCGAGGACGATCTCGGCTGCCTCGGAGCTCTCGACCGCAGCGCCGAAGACGGAGGCCGCCGCGTTCGACTGGGCGCGAACGTCCCCGGTATCCTCGACGCGCAGCGTGCACTGCGTGGAGGCGTCGAGCTTCCAGCGGCCGGGGCCGACGGGCTGAAGCGCCAGACCGCCGGCGTCGAGCAGGATCAGCGAACCCGGATAGCGCGGGCCGAGCTCCGGGATGTTCGTGTAGAGCGCGGACGCGTCGAC
Organism: Planctomycetota bacterium; assembly: GCA_044229935.1. GTDB lineage: Bacteria > Planctomycetota > UBA1135 > UBA1135 > JADJLZ01. The sequence goes on from JBGASC010000023.1 coordinate 1,904, forward strand.
CGAGTAGGTCTTGGCCAGGACGTGCCGCAGGTCCTGGCGCAGGAGGCGCGGGACCAGGAACGCAGCTGCGCCTCCCAGCAGCGCGAGGCCGCCGAAGACCCACCATCGGGTGGATGTCGGCGAGCGGTGTGTGCGCGGCTGGGCTGACGCGGGGGGCGAGGGGCGGCGAGCGCTCATGATCCGGAGGTCCTCGACAGGGGCTTGGGGGGGAGTGACCAGAGGAAAACGACCGAGCGCCCGAGGATCCGCCACGGGTTCCGGGAAAACTCCCGCTCGAGCTTCGTTCCGTGCCGGACACGGGCGAGGGTCGCGCCGGCTGCGGAGCGCTGCGCCGGAAAGCCGTGCGCCTGCGCTCGCGATCCGCCGAGCGCCCGACGAAGTCGGTATTCGAGGCCTGCGCGGCGCGATCTAGCTTGCGCGATCCCCACGACGCGGCAGAGGCCGCAGGAGTCGCCCATGGCCCGGCACGAGACGCTGGAACAGGAGCAGAAGAGGCTGGCGGTCGAGGAACTGGTGGCGGCGATCGAGGGCGGTCGCATCGACGCGATCGAGGATCTCTCGCCGAAGGAGGTCGCGCTGCTCCTGACGCGCGCGCGACCGGGCGAGGCGCTGGCGGACCTGTTCGACCGCGTGCGGTTGCCCGGCGGCGAGCGCGAGTGAGGGGAGGGGACCGCATGGACCCGCGCATCCATCCGCGTGAACGCGGCATCGGCCGCAACGTGAGGCGCTGCGGAATCGACCAGGCTTCTCCGCCGTCTCCCGGACTTCCCGAGGTGCCCGAGCGCCCGCACGAGCCGGTCGTGACCCCCGACCCGGAGACGCCTCCGCCGCTGGAGTCGCCCTACGTGCCGGGCGCTCCGCCTGCCCCCGCGCCGGCGCCTGCGCCGGAGATCCGGCCGCCGGCGGGACTGCGCGGCTGAGCCCTCTGGTCTCGCGCTCCGGAAAACGAGCACGGGAGAGGCCGAGCCTCTCCCGTGCGATGCTCGCGCTCGGCGCCGGTGTTCGACCGGCGCGAGGCGTGCGGGGCTACTGCTTGAACACGAAGCCCAGCGAGGAGAGCGAGGGCGAGAGGTTCGTGTCCGTGTTGGAGACGAAGGTCAGGCGCATCTGGAAGAACTTGGCTCCGTTGAGCTGCTGGAGCGTCGAGCGCCAGGTGCTGTTGTTGCCCAGGAAGCCCGGGACGCCGTTGGTCGTGCAGGGCGCGAGCGTGCAGGGGTTGGTCATCGAGGGGATGACCACGCACAGCGCCGGGTTGCCGTAGGCGTCGACGAAGGTCGCGTCGGTCGCGATGTTCGCGCCGGCCGGCGACATGATCGTCGCACCGCGGAAGGCGAGGTCGACGCTCGTGCCGAGCGGCTGATCGGCGGCGCTGGGCTCGAGCACCGGCGGCAGGTAGGTCGGGCTGTTGACCTGCGAGTCGATCCAGATCGAGTGCACGCGGCTCAGGCGCAGCACGAGGTCCATCTCGCCGAGGTAGACCGTGTTGTCGAAGCGCAGCGTGCTCTGGCCGGGCGGAACCGAGGTGGGGTTGAAGCCGCCGCGCGCCAGGTCCTCGAGGTCGGGGTTGATCGTGATCGCCTGGCCCGTCGTGTTCGTGCCGCCCGCGGAGTAGGCGCGGAAGTTCGGGCGCGAGGACGTGTTCGTCGCCACGTTGATGTCGAGCGAGTTCAGGCCCAGCGCGCCCGAGTCCGGGAAGCAGCGGAACTCCATCAGGAGAGGCAGGCCGATCGAGGGCACCGGGTTGATGCCCAGGATGTTGGTGTAGGGGCAGGCCGCGATGCCGTTGCCCGTGATGCCGACCACGATCGGCAACTCGGCGCCCGGCGCGTCGTTGATCGCGCCCTTGGCGAGCAGCGAGGTGTCGCGCCACGTGTAGTAGTTGTAGCTCGCGACCGGGACGTTCTGGTTGAGCGGATAGGGGATGATCTGCGTCACGCCCGTGGCCGAGAACTTCTTGTCGGCCGGGTTGATGACGTAGCCGCGTTCGCGCGGGTGCACGACCTTGAGCGGGTCGTTGGTCGAGTCGAGCTGGTTGTTGGCGAAGATGTCGCTCAGGCCGGAGTTCGGGAAGGCCGGGACGCCCGGAGGCACGACCAGCGTCTCGTCGGGCAGCACGTTGGTGTGCGAGAGCCGGATCTCGAACAGGTCGAAGCTGTCGGCGACCACGTTGCCGCCGGCCGGGGCCCAGTAGAGGTGCTCGACGTCGACGTTGTTCGTCGTCTCATCGAGCAGCTCGAAGCCGACGTCGCAGTAGCGCCAGAGCGCCTGCAGCTTGCAGCCCATGCTGGTCAGCGGCAGCTGGATCCCGGACGGGATCGCCGGCATCGCGTTCGGCACGGGGATCGAGCGATCGCAGGTCGCGTGCAGGCGCGTCACCGGGCGCGGGATCATCTTGCCGTGCACCACGTCGGTCAGGAACTGGCCGCGGAACTCGGGCTTGCTGTCGTTGCCGATCTCGTCGGAGGAGTTGAAGCGGAAGACGAGGCCGGAGTTGATCTCCGTGGCGTCGTTGGGATCGATCGTGAAGCTCAGCGTCGGCAGCGCCGCCGAGATCGGGTTGCCCGAGAGGTCCTGCGGGCCGTTCGCGCCGCTCCCGAGGTTGATCCAGTAGCGGTCGTTCGAGCTGCCCAGCGTGTGCTTGAAGTTGACCACGGGCACGAAGCTGAACTCCTTGAGGTCCGAGGAGGTCTGCACCGCACCGATCACGTACTCGCGCGCCGTCGGCGTCGCCGTGGCCGGGTTGACGCGCAGCACCGGGAAGTTGTCGAAGGCCGTGATCGTCGCCGGGTCCATCGGCTCGCTGAAGCGCAGCAGCACGCGGCCGTCGGTCGAGACGCCCGTGCCGGGCTGCGTCGCGCCGGGGGCGACGTTGGAGTAGCGCACGAAGCAGCCTTCCTTGCCGATGTTGAGCAGCGGATCCCAGACGGTCGAGATCTGCGCGGGGCCGGAGCTCAGCACGCCGCCGTCGGGGAAGACGATGCGGAAGTGCACGTCGGTGACCGTGCCGCCCGCAGGGTTGGAGAGCGCCTGCGTGACCTCGGCGAACACGCCGGGCTGCTGGATCACGTCGCCGACCTTCGGGCGCGCGGCGCAGACGTCCATCGTGTAGTCGAGCGTCGTGACGTAGTCGCCGGGCACGCCGGTGGGCGTCGAGATCTGGACGGCCTGCACGCCGACGAGCTTGGGCGGGATCTCGTCGACGAGGAACCCGTTGTTCGGATCGCCGGTGACGTTCGTGTTGCCGCCCGAGCGCACCCCGCGGACGATGTCGTGCGTCGTCACGCTCGCGTCGCTCGAACCGTTGCCGGAGAACGCGACGCCGTGGCCTGCGAGGTTGGTCAGGATCCCGATCTGGCCGACCGAGGAATCGCGCAGCGTCGGGATGCGCAGGCCGATGTTGGCCTGCGACTGGTTGATGCTCGCCGGCAGGCCCAGGTTGTTGACGGGCAGCGGCGGATCGGACTCGGCGGCCTCGATCGCGGTCACGGTCGGATCGACGATGACGCGCGTCGGGTGGAACTCGAGCACGCCGTCGCCGTCGGCGTCGAACAGGTCGCCGTGGTTGTTGTCCGGCAGGAGCCGGCAGTCGAAGGGCGTGGCGATCGGGTACCCCGTGACGACGCGCACGTTCTCGCGCACGATCGTGCTCGACTGGAGCAGGTCGTCGAACTTGACCACGATCGTCGCGTTGCGCGGCAGCAGCGTGAACGGCGGCAGCTGGTCGGGCGAGAGGCTCTTGTCGATGAACGGCGTCAGGTTCTGGTCCAGGCGCAGGAACGCGTCCGTGTAGGCCTGCGTGCCGGCCGGGTGCAGGATCGTCACGCTGGTCTCCTCGGTGACCGCGTTGACGTCGAGCAGGTAGTCGATGTTGTCGGTGCGGACGTCCGCGCCGATCACCATGTTCTCGTTCTGCACGACCCCCGTGGAGTCGCGCACGGTGGCCAGGCGTCCCCAGTAGACGTTCTTGATCTTCATCCCGCTGGCCTGACCGCCGCTGTTGGCGTCGACCACGAAGGTCTTCGAGCCGATGCTCGGATCCGGCTGCTGCAGGACCGTGCCGGGCAGTGCACCGGAGGTGACCGGGGCGGGATGGCCCGAGCCGCAACCAGGCGCCAGGAGTCCGAGCAGTGCCGCGGCGCCGCACAGCGTGCCGGACGCGAGTCGGTCGGTGATGCGCGACGAGAGCGAAGGACGGTGGGTCGAAGCGTGGATCATGGGGAACGCGTGGGGACTGGGGGGGTGCGTCGGTTTCGGCGCCCGCACCTCCCCGCGGGGAGGCGCGACTCGCGCGAGCGGAACCGGCCCGTCCTGAGGATGGGGCGCTCCCACTACCGTACCGCGCGCGTGGATGGTACCGCCAATCCGCCCCCGACGAGAAGCCTCTGGGCGTCTGGTCTGGAGAGCAGGGTGGGCTCACCGGGCGCCCGGGCGGAGCATACCCCGTGCCGGATCGTCCGGGCGGCCGATCCGTCGACCCCGGTGCAGTCGCTGCCCGTCCTCTCGCCCTCCGCTCGCCGGCCGGGTTCCACGTCGCCGCTCGAGCGGATCGGAGGTGCACGATCCTGAGCGCTTCCGCACGATGGAAGCGAGTCCGGTCGGCCTCGGGTGGCGACCGAGGCGAGCTAGACGACGTCCGCCGGAGCGAGCTCGCAGCTCTGGCTGGGTGAGCCGCGCTCGACCTGGATCGTCGAATGGTCGATGCCGAAGCGCTCGTGCAGGTCACGGCTGAGGCGCGCGTAGAACCCGTCGTCCGCGATCCCGTCGGGGAGCACCATGTGGACGGTCAACGCCGTCTCCGTCGTGCTCATCGCCCAGATGTGCAGGTCGTGGACGCTGGCGACGCCCGGCTGCGCGGCGAGGTGGCGTTCGACCGCCTCCCGGTCGATCGTCTCGGGAACCGCGTCCAGCGCGAGGTTGAGCGACTCGCGCAGGAGCCGCCAGGTTCCCAGCGTGATCACGGCCGCGATCACCAGGCTGATCGCCGGGTCGAGCCACAGCCAGCCCGTCAGCCGCAGGCACAGGGCCGCGATCACCACGCCCAGCGAGACCGCCGCGTCCGCGACCATGTGCAGGAAGGCGCCGCGCACGTTGAGGTCGGCGTGCTGCGAGCGGACGAAGAGCAGCGCCGTCCCCGCGTTGACCGCGATGCCGATCGCCGCGACGAGCATCATGGTCCCGCCCGCGACCGTGACCGGCGAGCCCAGGCGCCGCAGGGCTTCCCAGGCGATCCCGCCGACCGCGAGCAGCAGCAGGAGCGCGTTGAACAGCGCGACCAGGATCGACGAGCGCCTCAACCCGTAGGTGTGGCGCGCGGTCGGCGTGCGCCGCGCGAGCACGCTCGCGACCCAGGCCAGCGCCAGGCTGAGCACGTCGCTCAGGTTGTGACCCGCGTCGCTGAGCAGCGCCAGCGAGTGCGCCCGGAGTCCGTAGAAGGTCTCGATGCCGACGAAAGCGAGGTTGAGCGCGATGCCCAGGCCGAAGGCGCGACCGAGCGCGGCGTGTGAGTGCTCGTGGGGCATGCGGTCGCGGGGCGCAGAGCATAGCGCGGCCCGGCCACGAAACGGCGGACCCCCGCGCCCGTGGGCGCGAGGGTCCGCGACGTTCACGCTCGGATCCCGTCCGCTGTCAGGGCAGCCACAGGACGCCCATGCCGTTGGACACGTTCGACGTGGCCGCCGTGCAGAAGGTCGGGTCGGGGTTGCGGTACCAGGCCTGGTAGTAGCGCCAGCCGCCGGTGGCCGGCACCTGACCGCGCACCGAGACGGTCGCATCGCCGGCCTGCGGGTACGACGTGCCTCCGCCGCTGACGGCCTTGGTGCCCAGCCGGATCAGCGTCCCGCCGACGCAGCGGAGCCCGTCGCCGAAGAGCGTGCCCGGCGCGGCCGTCTGCGTGCCCTGCAGGAAGATGCAGGTCGAGGTCGTCGGCATCCCGAGCGCATTGAGCACCAGCGTGTCGTTCGAGACGTACGCGCTGCCGCCGCTGGAGTACAGGCTCGCACCGATCGCGTTGACCGAGTTCGGGCAGCCCGCGTAGGCCGATCCGAGGTTGTTGCTGCAGGGGCAGTTCCCGTAGCTCCCGTCGCCCGCGCAGAAGGTGGTCAGCGTGTCGGGCGCGAGATACGAGCCGGCGTAGATGTCGCCGTCGGTGTTGTTGTTGGAGCTGGTGCGGTTCCAGGCCAGGCCGAAGTAGGGGAAGTAGGGCTGCGCCGCAGCGGAGAAGAAGCCGCTGACGCGCGCGGTGTCCGTCGCCTGGCCGCTGAAGTCGAAGTTCTGATGTCCTTCGAGCACCTGGATCGTGCCCGGCGTGAAGAAGGCCGTGGCCGCGTAGCCGTCGAAGTCGACCGTGCTGTGCGCGTAGCTCTCGAGGTAGGCGATCGCGAAGCGCGACCCGTCGGTGTCGACCTCGGGGTAGACCTGGTCCTGCGTCATGTCCGAGCCCTCCAGCTGCGGCAGGTTGACCGCAGGCGCACCCAGCTGCGTGCCCTGCAGCACGGCCAGGAACGTGTCATGGTCCGTCGCCGCACCCGTGTGCCAGGCGATCGCGTACGGCCGGGACGCGCCGTAGGCCGTCGCATCGAGCGGGCTCGACACCGTCGGGTAGACCGCGACGAAGCCGCTGGTCAGGCCGAAGGTCGGCGTCACGATCAGGCCGTCCCAGCGCACCTGCGCGCCGAGGATGTCGATGTTGCCCGAGGGCTGCGAGCGCATCCAGGTCACGTTCCAGGCCTGCGAGGGGAAGGGCGCGCGGCCGTCGGTCTTCGAGACGCGCGGGTGCCAGTCGAAGGTGCCGCTCGAGTTCTCGAGGTAGATCGCGCTCGTGCCCAGCGGCGTGCCGTCGAAGTCGATCAGGCGTGCGTGGATGTCCCAGTCGTTGGCCGAGAAGTTGCGCGTCCAGGCCGCGAAGAAGTAGGTCGGGCCGGTGAGCTCGGGATCGCCACCGACGTCGACGTAGAACTTGTGACCCGGCTCGGCACCGCTGATCGTCTGCTGCGCGTACAGCGTGGTCGAGAGCGCGGCGCGCGCGCGGCCGCGGATGATCGGATCGCTCGAGCCGAACGGCCGCACCTGGCAGGTGGTCAGGAAGGTCTGGTGCAGCGCGTTGAAGGCGACCTTGGGCGCGAACCAGGCGTCGGTGGTGTAGTCGACGTACACGCCCGTGTTGGCAATCGGCAGCCCGTCGAGCGTGGTCGACGTCGTGTACACGTCGGTGTCGGTCGCGCTGTAGACCTCCTCGAAGGCGACGAGGTAGCGCAGGTTGATGCCGTCCGACGCGATGTCCGGGAGCAGCTCGACCGTCGGCAGCGTGCTGACCGCGTTGGCGTACAGCAGCGGATCGATCGTCAGCGGCAGCGCCGCCTCGGCCAGGAAGGCGGCCGGGACGCGCAGTCGCAGCGCTCCGTCGACGAGCTCGCTCGCGAGCGCGAGACGCGCGCCGTGCGCATCGATCGCCGTGGCCGCGCCGTAGTGCACGCTGCCGAGCGCGTTCGCGAAGCGGAAGCCGCCGCCCGATTCGGCCGAGGGCTCGAGCTCGCTCGAGGCCGAGAGCTCCAGCACGAGCTCGCCCGTGCCGGGCAGCGCGTCGAAGACGAAGGTCTGCTCGAGGGAGTCCGGCGTCGCATGCCAGCGCTCGTGCAGCGTTCCGTGCTCGAGATCGACGCCGTCCGCGCTGCGCGCGAGCGTCGTCCCCGCGAGCGGCAGCGGCGCGCCACCGCGCGACACGCGCGCGAGCGCGAGGTGCAGCGGGAAGTTGCGCGGCGCGTCCGAGCCGAAGAAGGGGATGAACGCGACGCCGTCGGTTCCAAAGCTCGCCTTCCAGTTGCGGCCGCGCGCCCACCACGCGCCATCGCCGGGCGCGTCCCAGGCGACCTGCGAGCGGTCGATCGTGTCGGTGGTCCTGGGGTGGGCGAGCGCCTTGGCCAGCGCCGCCGCGTGCTGCGCGTCGGGGTCCGCGTCCGGCGCGTGGGACGCATTCGGGGCGGCGATCGGGGCCGAGGGCGGCGCGGTGATCGCGCCGGCGAGCGCGCTCGGCGGCAGCTTGACGTCGCCCTGGTGGACCAGCGGCGCGGGGATCTTGGTCTGGGTTTCGCCGGCGGCAGCCGGCGCAGCGAAGGGGATGAGGGAGAGTGCAGCGAGTGCGGGGATGCTGGGCTTCATGGTGGCTCCTGGGCGGCCGGTCGTGGCCGCGCGCCGCCCTGGAGGAACGCGTCACCCCCTGCTTACCGGGATTCGGCAGGAAACCCGCGCGCGCCGCTCAATGCAGGTAGCCCTGTTCCTCGAGCAGCAACGGATCGCCGCGGCGGAAGCCGGACTCCGTGAACTCGACCGGCGAGAGTCGCCGCGCACCTGCGTGCTCCGGCTCCAGGCGCGCGAGGAGGTGCGCCAGCAGCCGCTGCTGTTGCGCGTCGACACCGGGCCAGGCGTTCTCGATCCCGATCAGAGCCTCCGGACCGAGCCGGTACAGGCCGCGCAGAGCGAGCTCGGCGTCGCCCTCGACCTCATTGTCGCACAGGTGCTCGAGCAGCGTGTTGACGACCGCCGTGCGCGCGAGCTCGGAGTGGTGGCAGGCGAGCAGCCAGGCCGCCTCGGCGCGCGTCAACGGCTCGGGCGCGGCGAGGCGCCCGGCGAGGCCGCGCTCGGCGAAGGCGAAGAGCTTCTCGTCCTTGCGCAAGCGGTCGCGCGCCAGCTCGCGGTTGTCGACGAAGGTCGTGGCCGAGACGCGCCGGCCGAGCACCGGATCGTAGCGCGAGCCGTAGGGCAGCTCGTCTTCCTGCAGCGCCTCGACCAGCACGTCGGCCAGCGGTTGCGAGGCGGCCGCGTCGTCGCGCCGCGCGAGCAGCCAGCCGGCCATCTGACGCTGCTGCCAGTCGTTCGAGCGCAGCGCGCGCTCGAGCAGCGGGATCACCTCCGGCCCTGCCGACCCGAGGATCACGAGCGCGTTCTCGGCGTTGAAGCGGATCGTGTCGTCGCGCAGGTCCTCGACCAGGGCCGCGAGCGCCGCCGGCGTGCAGATCGGTGGCGGGTTCGCGGGCTCGGGCACGGCCTCGACCAGCACGGGCTCGGGTTCGGCGACGGCCGCTCGCGTGTCGTTCGCCTCGGCGGCGAACGTCGCGAGCTCGCGCGGCGCTGCGGGTGGTTGCGCGTCGCGCTGCGGCGCGGCCAGCGCCGCGAGCGGCGCCGGATGTCGGATCCACAGACCTGCACCGAACAAGATCGACGCCGCTGCCAGCAGCGCGCCCACGTGCACCTTCGAGCCCATCGCCCTCTCCCCCGATCCAACGGCGGCCGTCCCCCTCGACGGTCCTGCGACGCGCACGCCCCTTCGCGCGCGTTCGTCGCACGCTAGCGAACGCGCGCGGGGAGCAGAAGAGACCGCGCGGGATTCGCGCGGCACCTTCCCGAAACCGCGACGCTCTCAGCGAGGCCCGGGCGCGCTCGCCGCGAGTCGTGCGGCCGTGCGACGCACGCCGGCGTCGAAGTCGTGCACCGCGAGGCGCTGGATACAGGCACACACGCCGAGGGAGTCGAGGTGGTGTTCCTCGACGAGCCAGAGCCCCCACGCGCGCTGCTCGATCGAGCCCCGCTCGAGCAGCGCGACGAGGTACGGCAGCTCGCGATCGGTCAGCGGCGTGACCCTCAGGATCTTCTCCAGGAGCTCCGGCGCACCCTGGAAGAACCTCTGGCGCCAGCGCGGAACATCCTGCAAGGAGAGGCGCGAGACGGGTTCCCCTCCGTGCCGGTCGCTCATCAGGTTGATTCCACGCCACTGCGGCTCGGCCTCGTCCGGTCCGCGCACGTTGCGCAGGGCGAGATGATCCTCGAGATCGAGCGGCACGTCCTCGAGGTACGCGGTCGCGGAGTCCACGTGCGTGTCGAAGCCGCTGGGGACCCCGCCGATGCCAAGGTAGCCGAGCGCTGCGCGGACCATCTCGCGCGAGTGCAAGCCGAGGACATGGGCGTGGTAGAAGCCCCACTCGACCTGGTCGTTGTAGCCCTCGGCGCCGTCCTGGTCGTAGGGCAGCGCCAGGATCGCCGCCATCCGCCGCTCCTCCTCCGAGAAGTCCTGAGCGCGCGATTTCTTCGCGGCGATGTTCAGCGCGAGCTGGTTGACCTGCTTCACCCGCGGGCCCTTCTCGTCGACGGTGACCGTGCCCCGGAAACCGCGCGAGACGAGCCAGTGGTAGTCACCCTCCGTGCGCTCGATGAACACGCGCGCGATCTCCGAGGTCGAGGCGTCGAGTTCCCCCGCGAACGCGATGTGTTCAAACAGTGATCCTGGATCGGCACATCGGGACATGAGCTGGAGAAATGCCGCCCTCGTCTCGGTGTCGTGGTGCCTCCAGAATGGGAGGGCCGCCAAGCCATCCCAGTCCAACCGATTCCAGTCTCGCAGCGTGCGCACGTAGGCTGCCCGCACGCGTGGATCCTGCGACTCGACGTGCGTCAGCAGGCAGAGGATGTCGCTCGCGGGCTCGGCCTGTCCTGTGAGCCGCTCTGGGAGGCGTAGCCTGCAGAGTTCGGCCACGCGCGGGTTCGCCAGCGCCACCGAGTGCAACCAGAGCGTGGTCGCCTGAGACAACGGCTTGGCTTCGAGCGCGCGCGCGGCCTCGTCGAGCAGGTGCTGCTCGACGAATGGATCGGCGGTGTCCTCCGCGCTCGGTCTGGCGCGGTTGAGCAGGTAGTAGGGGGCCTGCGGCTCGCCCGTGCTCTGGCACTGTCCGCCGGTCAACGCGCCGATCAGCCGATGCGCGCACTCGGCCTCGGCTCCGCCGCGCGCCTGGAAGCGCGCCAGCCAGGGGATCGCGGCCGTCGATCCTGCCCCGTGCTTGCCGAGCTGGTTCTCCCAGTCCCCGCGGGATCCGAGCGCCTTCTGGAGCGACTCCGACTGCGCCAAGCGCTCGCCGAGTGCGTCGAACCAGGAGCTGCCGGCAAAGGCCGCGGTCCACTGGCTCGCGAGCGGGTCGTCGAGCAGGTGCTGGAGCGCCTGCGCGGTGTCCTCGTGATGCACGAGGTGCTGGAGGAGCTTGCCACGCTCGCCCTGCGCGAGTTCCTCGGGTGGTTCAAAGCGCTTCGCGAAGTCGGCGAACGTCGCGCCGCCCGAGTAGACCTCCGCCGGCAGCAACTCGTGCTCGATGCGCCACTGGCACAGGATCGTGTCGGCCGCCATGCGGCACTCGGGCGTGCGCGACGGCGCGAGCGCATCCTTCAGCGCCGCGAGCACAGCCGCAGAGCGATCGTCGGCGTAGTACAGGCTCCAGACGGCGTCGAGCGGGTGCGCGCCGTGCTGCAGTTCCTCGATCCACTGCGCGACGCTGCGCGAGCCGTGCTGCAACGCGGGCACGAACTCCTGGGCCTGGACGACGGATACGAACGCGGCGGCGAACGAAGCGAGCATGGGGATCCTCCTCGACGGTGCACGGGGAACACCGTTCGGCCCGGTTGGTTCCGCGCCTCGCGCCCTCAGACCCCGACGATCCCCAGCTCCGGCCGCGTCTTCCAGGCGCCGCGCGTGAAGTCGGGGACGTCCTGCGGCCGGCTCTTCTCCGCGACGGAGCGCTCCGAGAGCGGGCCGAGCACGCTCCACGCCGCGCCGTCGTAGACGTCCTGGTCCAGCGGCTCGCCCTTGTTCAGGCACTCGATCAGGCGCAGGTCCTCGAGGAAGTCCATCCCGCCGTGGCCGGCGCCCTTGGACTTCTCCTCCTCGCGCTTCCAGAGCGGGTGATCCCACTGCGCGAGGTACTTCTCGATCGGCTCCCACTCGTCGTTGGGGCTGACGCCCTCGATGTAGATGCGGTCGGGGTAGCCCGTCGTGATCGCCTTGGTGCCCTGCACGGTGTTGATGCGCGAGTAGGGGCGCGGGCTGTCGCAGTTGTGGCCGAGGTAGATCGTGCAGCCGTTGACGGTGCGGATCAGGCTGACGTTGACGTCGCCGAGCTTGAACCTCTCCGCGCGGCGCGGGTCGGAGTCGGGGAAGTTGGCCTTGGCGAAGAGCTCGAGGCCGCGCGTCTTGCTGCTCATCGAGACGATGGTCTCGAAGCGGTCGCCGCGGTTGATGTTCATGCACTGCGCGACCGGGCCCAGGCCGTGCGTCGTGTAGAGGTTGCCGTTGCGCTTGCGCGCGTGCGCGCGGCGCCACAGGCCCTCGTTGGCGTTCTCGAACTTGATCGCGCGCAGGTCGTGCAGGTAGCCACCCTCGCCGTGCAGGAGCTCGCCGAAGACGCCCTTGCGCACCATGTGCAGGATCATCATCTCCGTGCGGCCGTAGCAGCAGTTCTCCATCATCACGCAGTGCTTCGCGAGCTTCTCGCTCGTTTCGACCAGCGCCCAGCAGTCGTCGACGACGTAGGCCATCGGCACCTCGGTCGCGGCGTGCTTGCCGTTCCTCATCGCCTCGAGGCAGACCGGCACGTGGTACTCCCAGGGCGTCGCGGTGTAGACGAGGTCGAGATCCTCCTGGCACAGGCGCTTGAAGTCCTCGGGGCCGCTCGAGAAGCCCTTGGGCTTCGCGAAGCCGGCGGCCTCGATCTGCTTCTGCGCGCGCTCGACCTTGGCCGGCACGATGTCGCACACGGCGACGATCTCGCAGCCGGGGACCTTGAGCAGGTTCGAGACGTGACCCGAGCCCTGCAGTCCGACGCCGACGTAGCCGATGCGCACCCTGGGGATCGCCGGCGCGCGGAAGAGCGCGCCGCCGTGCGCGGGTGCGGTGCGCTCGCGCTGGGACGAGCCGCTCGCGGCGCAGGCGGAGAGCGCGCTCGCCGACAACGCTGCGGCAGCGGCGCTGGCGAGGAAGTCGCGGCGCGTCGAGGGATCGCTGGGGGAGTCGTTCATGGGTTCTGCTTCTCCGAGAGGCGTTTCAGCATGCCGCGGATGTCGTGCACGCCGCGCACCGCGACGTAGATCGTGACGGTCGAGTACCAGACGACCACTGCGGCGGTCAGGAGCCACCAGAGCGGATGGCCGTGCCCTTCCAGGATCGGGGTCGGAGGCGGCGTCGGGCTCATGTGCGCGCCCCCTTCGCCTCTGGCTTGGCGAGCGAGCCGACGACCATCGCCAGCGCGGTCGCGGCGTAGGCGATCAGGCCGGTCCAGTTGGGGCCGATGTCCGCGACGAACTGCCGCGTGCCCTCGAGCTTCTGCATCGTGAGGAAGCTGAGCGGCACGAGCGCGCCGACGGCGATCGCCGCGGCCGCGCCCCAGGAGTTGGCGCGCTTCCAGTAGCAGCAGGCGACCAGCAGCACCGACATGCTCGCGAGGTAGATCGTGCCGGTCGTGCTGAGGTAGTCCCAGAGGTTGCCCTCGAGCGGGTAGAGCAGCCCGTAGAAGAGCAGGAACACGCCGATGCACGCGACGATCGCGCGGTTGAGCAGCAGGCCCTTGGTCTCGTTCCAGCCCGGGCGCTTGAAGGGCGCGAGGATGTCGTTGTAGATCACGCTGGCCCAGGTGAGCATGTAGCTCGAGTCGGTCGACATGTCGGCCGCGAGCATCGCCGCGACGAGCAGGCCCATCAGGCCGATCGGCACGAAGGTCGAGAGGAACAGCGGCATCGCGTAGAGCGAGGCGTGCTGCTGCATGTCCAGGCCGAGCGTGAGGTACGCGGCCGGCGCGAGCGTCGCCAGCGCCGCGATGCCCCAGATGCCGGGGATCAGGAAGCGGCAGACGAAGAAGAAGCTCGTGCGCGTGAAGATCTGCTGCCCGGTCTTCGTGTCCTTGGCCGCGAGCAGGCGCGCCGTCACGGTCTGCCAGGTCAGCGTCGCCGCGGTGTTGTGCAGCGCCTGGAAGGCGACGAACTGCCAGCCCTGGCTCTTGTTGACGAAGGGGTTGAAGCCGCCCTCGCCGTGCTTCTGCGCGACGGTGTCGACCAGCTTGTCCCAGCCGACGTGGTAGAGCACGAGGATCGTCACGACGATCAGGCCCACGCTCATCACGACGAACTGCAGGAAGTCGGTCACGAGCACCGAGAGCATACCGCCGAGGACGGTGTAGACCGCGACGAGCACGAGCAGCGCCGCCATCGTCGCGACCAGGTACTTCGTGTCGAAGCCCGTCGTCACGACCAGGAACTCGCCGCCGATGCGCAGGAACACGCCCATGTTGAGCAGCCCGCCGAGCACGATCACCACGCCCGCCGCGCGGCGCACGCCGCCGCCGAAGCGGCGCTGGTAGAGCTCGGGGATCGTCATCGCGCCCGACTCGCGCAAGGGCTTGATGCAGAAGCCCGTCCAGCCGATCACGAGCATCGCCAGCGCCTGCAGGATGCCGGGCGTCGCGCCCGCGAAGCCCTTCTCGTACCCGGCCTGCGCCGTGTACATGCAGGTGATGATCCCGAACTCGGTCGCCGCCAGCGAGGCGATGCCGAGGTAGACGTTCATCTCGCGCCCGGCGACGAGGAAGTCCTCGACCTTGCCGACGTACTTGCGCACCGCGAGACCGGCGATCATCGTCACCAGCAGGTACACGCCGACGATCGAGCCGTCGACGGTCCAGTTGAAGTGGGTCATCTGTCGGGCTCCGGGGGGACGAGGACTCTATCCCGCTGCCACAGGCCGACCAAGCTCCGGCCGCGGCGTTTCAGGCGTGGAAGTGCGAGCCCCTCGTCCTTCTCCCCGTACCGCGCCGCGCGCGGCGACGCTACGCTCTAGCGTGATGGTGCTGCTCGAGGTCTGCGTCGACACGGTCGAGAAGCTGCGCGCGGCGCAGCAAGGCGGAGCGCAACGCTTCGAGCTGTGCTCGCGCCTGGACCTGGACGGCCTCAGCCCGACCGACGAACTGCTCGACGAGGCGCTCGCGGCGGCGAAGCTGCCCGTCTTCGTGATGGTGCGCCCGCGGCCGGGGACCTTCGTGCACGACGACGAGGAGTTCCGCCGCATGCTGCGCGAGGTCGACGAGCTGCGCGGGCTGCACGTGCCCGGCGTCGTGTTCGGACTCTTGACGCGCCACCACAAGATCGACGTCGAGCGCACGCGCGAGCTCGTGCTCGCCGCACGGCCGATGCAGGTCACGTTCCACCGCGCCTTCGACCACGCGCACGAGCCGCTGAAGAGCCTCGACGCGCTGATCGAGCTCAAGGTCGAGCGCGTCTTGAGCTCGGGCGGCCTCGCGGATGCCTGGAGCGGGCGCGAGAAGCTGCGCGAGCTCGTGCAGCACGCCGCGGGGAGGATCCTCGTCGTGCCCGCCGGCGGCGTGCGCGCCGACCACGCACGCGAGCTCTGCGATCTCACCGGCGCGAGCGAGATCCACAGCTCGACCTGGTTCCGGCTCCAGGCCGCGAACGCAGGCGGCTGATCTCGGCGGCGCTCCGGGATCTGTCGAGTTCTCGATCCCCATTCGTCCGCTCCAGGCGTCGGGGGCGCATTGCGAGAATGGCAGTTCCGGGAGACAATGCACGCTCGACCGGGCCCCTTCATTCCCGAAGAAGGGCCTCGAGGTCGGGCCGAGGAGCGACTCCAACCGATGAATCGACTTGCCGCTGGATT
This sequence comes from Planctomycetota bacterium, assembly GCA_044229935.1. Taxonomy (GTDB): domain Bacteria; phylum Planctomycetota; class UBA1135; order UBA1135; genus JADJLZ01. The sequence continues at coordinate 17,376 of JBGASC010000023.1, forward strand.
TGCGTCCTTGGCCTCGCAACACTCCGCCGTCGCGTGCTGCCCGCACGCACGAGCCCGACTCGCCAACCCGAGAATCGACCGCCCGCTGAAGGAGAGAGAAGCGCGATGAGTTCGAGTTCCAACTTGCAGAGACATTGGCGCGGTGCCGCGTTCGGCGTCCTCGCGCTCGGAGGATTGTCCGCCGTCGCGCTCTACTCGCTGCGCTCGCAGTGCGGACTGGAGTGCGAGTTGCCGAGGCCAGGCCCTGCGGCGGAGTGCGCGGCAGAGCGACTGCACTGCTCTGCCTCGACGGCCGTGGTCGAAGCGAACCTCCGGCAGTGCGCGCTCGAGTGCCAGGCGACGGCTGCGCGCACGCCCGACGCGGGCCCTGGCGCGGCACGCAGCATCTTCGACTACGCTCCGAACGAGAAGATCCCCTGGCCATGGAAGGGCCCGGCGCCGGCCGGCGCGCGCAGCGAGGCCGACTACATCAACTTCCACAACGTTCGCGCGAAGTACCTCGAGCCGGGCGCCACCGCGGGCGACGCCTACACGCTGCTCTCCAAATCGATCGCGAAGATGCAGGAGCAGGGCGGCCAGTTCGAGGAGTCGACCAACGACGGGCCCGACTCGTGGAAGAAGGCCTACGATCTGTGCTTGTCGATGGACGGGCGCCGGTACTGGGTCACGTTCCGCGAGTATCCCGAGCTCGAGACGATCTACAAACTCGTCGAGACGAGCCCCGGCGCCGCGATTCGCCGCGCGTCCTCGAGCGGCGACGGATCGATCGTCGATTCGAATACGCTCGCGGGAATCGACAGGTACGCCGCGCTCGCCTGCGAGTACTTCAAGCCGCACTAGCACGCACGGATTCCGTCCGCTTCCCGACCGTTCCGTTCCACGTTTCCTGGAGAGGAGAGTCTTGCCATGCGCCTCGCTTCTATTCTCGTTCCATTCGTTCTCGCCGCAGTCGTCCTCGGTGCCGCTCGCGCCTGGAGCCAGGCGCAGTGTCCCAAGTCCTGCCCCTCGGGCACGCCGAGCCACACCGAGCCCGAGCACACGACCTGCTTCTCGCTCGAGAAGACCACCGGTTCGCGCCTGGACGCGACCGCCGAGATGGCGCCGAACTGCACGACGTGCACCGAGTGCGCGCAGTCGGTCACCTACACGATCACCGATTTCGCGCAGTGCCATTGCACCGTCGGCTGGAGCTTCACCAACGACGGCGCCACGAGCCTGGGCACGGGCTCGGCGCACCTGAGCTCGACCCTGCACCGGCGCTGCGACGCCGCCACGCCCTCGGTCTCGTCCGTCTACGTGGACTGCCACGATCCGGTCACCGGGAACCTGTCCGAGTGGAACAACGCCTCGCAAGCGCTGTCCTGCGGTGACTGCCAGTAGGGTGCTGGCGTCGGAGACGCGCGACCCGCTTCACCTCGCTCGCCCACGGGCTGGAGCCGCGTGATGCGGCATCGCGCCCACCTCGCGCTGGCGCTGCTGCTGCTCGCCGCCGGCGCCGTCCTCCTCTTGCGCCCGACGCCCGGTCGCGTCGAGGGCACGGGCCCCGACCCCGACGACCCGCAGCAGGCGCTGCGCGTGTGCGAGGGCTTCGTGCGCGCGGCGGAGCGCGAGCTCGCCGCCGCGCAACGCACCCCGCTCGAGGCCGGGACGAGCGTGCTCGATGCGGACCTGCGCAGTGCGGACGAGCCGCACGTGTACCTCGCCGACGCGCACGGGGTCGCGCTCGTGTTCCTCGACGATCCCGGGCCGCGCGAGGAGCTGCTCGCCTGGGCCCGCGAGAAGCAGCGCCGGCACGCGCGGAATGCTCCCGAGCGCGACATCGTGGTCTCGCTCCAGCCGGCCGACGGGCTGCGGCTCGCGGTGATGCCCGTGCCCGAGGCCGAGGGCGTGCTGTGCTGGTTCGCGAGCACGAGCGGGAGCGACGAGGAGCTCGTCTCGATCTACGGCAGCACGTCGGTGGTGCACACCTGCCGCGCGGAAGAGCCCGGGCGCACGCCGGTGTGGACCTTCGTGGGCATCCCGCCCGATCTGCGCGAGGCCTGGCAGCTCACGCTGGCGCGCGTCACGCTCGAGCCGCTCGCGAGCATCACCGTGCAGGCGCGCTGAGAGGTGCGGCTGCGGCGGGGCTACTGCGCCTCCGGCACGAACCACACGTTGCGGTAGCGCACGAGGTGGCCGTGGTCCTGCAGGAGCAGCGGGCCGCGCGGGGATTCCTGCGCCGAGATCGCGCCGCCGGTGACGCCGTCGACCTCGACCTCGTGCTGGATCTCGATGCCGTTCTGCCAGACGCTGAAGCGAGCGTTGGCCGTCTTCTTGCCGCTCGCGTCGGACTGCGGCGCGCGGAAGCGGATGTCGTAGCTCTGCCAGCGCTGCGGCTTCCGGCAGGCGTTGACGCTCGGCGCGCGCTTGCCGTAGATCGCGCCGCAGTCGCCGTCGCCGCTCTCGAGTCCGAACGAATCGAGCACCTGGATCTCGTAGCGGCCCTGCACGTACACGCCGCTGTTGCCGCGCTCCTGTCCGGTGTGCTCGGCGCCTTCCTGCGGCACGAGGAACTCGACGTGCAGCCAGCCCGAGCCGAGCTCGGCGCGCGTCTGGATGTCGCCGGCGCCGGGCTTGCCCTCGACGAAGTCCTCGGAGAGCGTCCAGCCCGCGGCCGCGTCGCTGTCGCGCTTCCTCCAGCCCTCGAGCGAGCGCCCGTCGAAGAGCACCTGCGCGCCCGGCGGGACCGGCGCGGGCAGATCGGGACCGTGGATCGCCCAGTCGAGCCCGCCGAGCAGGTGTTTGCGGAAGCGCTCGTCCTTCCACACCTCGGGCCTGTGCCCGAGCGCGGTGTAGAAGACGCGGCCCGAGCCCCACTCGCGCATCCAGGCGTTGGGGTAGAGCCCGTCCTTGCCCTGGTTGCCCTTGCTCGCGTCGATCGAGGCGTCGTCGAGCGCGAGCAAGAGGCGCAGCGGCTCGCGCACGAGGTTCTTGAACTGGTAGATCTCGTCGGTGAGCTCGAAGCGCTCGCCCAGGTGCGCCGTCGCGGGCGTGTCGCGGTCGAGCACGCGGATCCCGACCTTCTCGTGCCAGGGGTGGCCGTCGAAGGCGCCGCCGACCAGCGCCTGGTAGGGCGCGTACTGGTAGAGCGTGTCGGTCGCGCAGTGCACGCCGACGAAGGCGTGGCCTGCGGCGATCCAGCGCATCAGCTCGTCGCGCTGCGCGGGCGGGATCGGGAGCTCGCCGGTGGTGTAGAACATCACCGCGTCGAAGCGCGCGAGGTTCTCCGCCGTGATCGCGCCGCAGTCCTGCGTGCACTCGACCTCGAAGGCGCCCTTGGCCATCTCCGTGAACGTCTCCTCGGCAAGCGAGAGCACGAAGGGATCGGGGCGCTTGACGACATCGTGCACGAAGCCGGCCGAGTGCGTCAGGAAGAGCACGCGCGGCAGCTTCGTCGCGGCCAGCGCCGCGGCGCGGCCGGGCACGCGGTTGAGCGTGTACCAGGCCTGCGCGTGCAGCAGCGCGCGGTACGGATCGGCGGCGGCGCGCACGCCCGAGGAGGTCAGCTCGTAGACGTAGCCCTCGACGAGGTCGCTCGGCTTGAGCACGAGCTGCACCTGGCGCGGCGAGAGGCGGCGCACCTCCTGGATCGGCACGACGCGCGTGTCGTCCTCGGGCGCGCCGTAGTCGGCGTGGTACTCGTAGGTGAAGCGCGCGAGGCGATAGCTCGCGGGCGAGCCCGCGCTGGCCGCGTCCGCGTCGAGCGTGAACTCGAGCTCGAAGCCGTCCTTCTGCGCGCGCATCGCGAGCACCTCGAAGGGCGCGACGCCGGTGTAGACGATGTGCTCCAGGCCGTAGCTCTTGTTGCCGGTCGAGCCCCAGCCGCGGTCGGTCTGCCCGACGAACATCGAGCCGTCGGGCGCGAACGCGACGCGGTTGACGCCCGAGTCGAGCCCTTCGAGGAAGGGGAAGCACGCTCCCTGCAGCTCGCCCTCGACGCGCTCGAAGGCCACGCGTTCGACCGAGCACTGCATCTGGTCGCCGCAGAAGACCTGGCGCGTGAACGGGCCGAAGCGGCCGCCGCTGGTGTCGACCGCGACGTCGGCGACGGACTGGCCGAGCTTCTTGTAGGGGAAGAGGATCGCCGCGCGCTGGCGCGGCGGGCGCTGGCCGGGGTTGGCGAGATCGGTGCGCCAGCGCAGCGAGGCGGGATGTCCGTGCCAGGAGCCGGGCTTCAACTCGGCGAGCTTGTTGGTCGCGACGTAGTCGCCCTGGTTGTCGGCGTAGACCATCGCGCCGTCGGGCAGCATGCCGATGCCGTTGGGCGAGCGCAGCCCGTCGCAGACGGGGATCAGCTCGCCCTGCGGCGTGATCTTGCAGGCCCAGCCGCGCCAGGGCGCGATCGACTTCCCCAGGCCGCCGCAGAAGCCGACGTTGAGCGTGACCCAGGCGTTGCCGTCGACGTCGAACTTCGGGCCGAAGGCGAACTCGTGGTAGTTGCCCGAGACGCCCCACGCATCGCAGAAGGTCTGGTAGAGATCGGCGCGCCCGTCGCCGTCGTGATCGACCAAGCGCGTCAGCTCGGCGCGCTGCACGCAGTAGACCGCGGTGCCGTCCGCGTCCTTGCGCACGGCGAGGCCGAGCGGCTCGTGCAGTCCGCTGGCGAAGGTCGAGAAGCGCGCGTGCTGCGGCGGCTCCTCGTAGGCGTTCTCGACCGCGAGCACGTCGCCGCGGCGCGTGCACACGATCGGCCGTCCGTCGGGCAGGAAGTCCAGGCCGCCGACCTCGAGCGCGAGCTCGCTCGGCACCGGGATCGTCAGCGCGCGGTAGTGCTTGCGGCTCTCGAAGGCCGGGAAATCGCGCTCGAGGTAGTAGGCGAGCAGCGCGTCCTGGTCGGGCGGCAGCGCGCGGTGCGTCTCGAGCTGGAACTCCCACTCGCCGCCGCCCTGGCCGACCTTCGCGAGCAGGTGGTTGGTGCCCTTCGCCAGCTCCAGGCGCAGGTGCTCGTCGCGCGGATCGAGCGAGCGCGGCACGTCGTGGTCGCAGATCAGGCGGCCGTTGAGCCACAGGCGCAGCCCGTCGTCGCTGCCGCAGTCGAACTCGTACGTGCCGGCGCTGGCGCACTCGATCGGCACGTAGAGGTAGCCCGAGACGAACTGCAAGAGCTCGGGATCCTGGAAGACGCGGAAGTCGATCTTCCTGTCGGCGACCGCGCCGACGCGGCGCCAGGTCGCGGGCGTGTTCTTCTTGCCGGCGTAGCCCTTCGAGAGATCCGGCCCGGGGCCGCCGGCGTTCATGCGGGCGAGCTCGGCCTCGACGGCCTCGGCGCGCGCGAGCTCGCCCTTCTCGAAGCCCGCGTAGGGGAAGGGAGCGAGCATCCAGCCCTCGCCGAAGCGCACCTCGGGCGGCGCGAGCAGCTCGCGCATGCGCTGTTCGGTCAGCTCGCGCGTCGCCTGGCGCTGGTAGGGCTTGCCGGCGATCTGGTCGGCGTTCGACGGGGCGGATGCGGCGAGCAGCACGAGGGCGAGGGCGATCACGGCAACACCTCCAGCGCGAACGAGGCCTCGCTCGCGACGATCTCGAACGTCGTCGACGACTCGACGCGCTGCGCGTGCGCGAGCCCGACGACGTGCTCCGGGGCGGGATGGTCCACGCGCAGCGTCTCTCCGACGCGCAGGCCCGAGAGGTGCAGCTCGCGCACGAGCGAGGGCCGCGGGACGAGCGTGGTGCGGATCGTCTCGCGCACTTCGACCGCGCCGATCGTCCACAGGAACGTCGGCAGGCCCTGCGCGTCGAGCTCGTAGCCGTGGAACCGCACCTTCGCCGCCGCGTCGCGCAAGCACAGCAGCGCACCGTCGGGCGCCTTCCACGCGCTCGGCCCGCGGCCGCCGAGCTCGTTGCCGCCGCGCCCGGCCCAGGCGCCGCTGGCGTCGACGAAGTCGCCCTTCCAGGCCTCGCACAGGCGCGCGGTGGACGCGTCGAAGGCGAAGTGCAGCCCGCTGGGCATGCCGACCGCGATCGCGCGCGGCCCGACGTCGGGCAGGAAGGCGCGCAGCACGATCGGCCTCTCGCCGACGACGATCTGCATCCCGTGGCCGCCCAGGTCCAGGTCCGGCGGCGGCGGCATGAACGCGCCGAGCGTGAAGTAGCTCCACATCGCGTCGGCCTGCGCGCGGAAGTCGCCGCCGAGCACGCGCGTCACGGCGCTCTTGCCCCGCGTCTGGAACGAGGGCATGCGCGTGCCGGGCTTGTAGCGCACCGGATCGACGATGTACGCGCGGTACCACTCGTAGCGCAGGCGCTCGGCGAACTGGTCCAGGCGCGGACCGGGCGTCCCGCCCGAAGGCGCGTCCTTGAAGAGGTGGCAGCTGATGCAGGCGTGCGCGCCGCGGCCCATCAGCGCGCGTCCGGCGGCGAGCGCGGCGTCGCTCGCGGCCGCGTCGAGCGCGGGCTCGGCGAGGTCGCTGTCGGGCTGCACGCCCTCGCGCCGCGCCAGCTCGTGCGCCAGGAAGCCCACGCCGTGCAGCGGGAACTGCGGCATGCGCGCCGCGAGGTACGGACGCGAGCGGCCCGAGCGCGCGATCATCTCGCCCAGCCAGTGCGTCGTCAGTCGGAAGCCGACGCCCGAGAGATCCGGCGGCAGGCGTCCCTCGTCGCCGATGTCGACGCGCTCGTCGTTGCTGACGAAGTAGGGGCGCAGCTCCTCGCCGACGCCTCCCGCGCCGTCGCGCGCGTGGCAGGCGCCGCAGCGGTACTTCCGGAAGGCGCGCTCGGCGGCATCGAGCGGCGCGCGCGTCGCGCGGGCCTGCTGCGCGGCGCGCAGGCCGAGCTCGAGCGCGTGTCGCTCCTCGCCCGTCAGCGCGTAGCGCGGCGTGTGCGTGTCCTGCGGATCGAGGCAGCCCCGCGCGGGGCGCAGCTCGGGCAGCGTCAGGCGCGCGCCGGGCTGGGCCGGTACGCCCTCGATCTCGTGGCAGGCCGCGCAGCGCGCGGCGGCCTCGGGCCGCGCGGCGTTGCGCGTCGGCGCCGCGGGCGCGGGCGCGAAATGCGCGAGCAGGTAGGTTGCGACGAGGTCGGCCTCGCTGGCCGTCAGGTTGAGCGAGGGCATGCGCCCGTCGGCGTGCTGCTCGTGCGGCGCGCGCAGGAAGTCCGCGAGCGGCTTGGCGGCCCACTTGCCCGCGAGATCGCCGAGCGGGGAGGAGACCGCGGCCGCCGGCAGTTCGCGCGGCAGGAACTCGCTCCCGAGCACGGCGGCGGGGGACTCGAGCGCGCCGTGGCAGGCGACGCAGCCGACGCGGTGGTAGAGCGCGCGCCCCTGCGCGAGCACCTGCGGCTCGTTCGCGAGCGTCGAGCCCTCGGTGCCGCTCGAGGTCAGCCAGGCGACGATCGCCTGCGTGTCCTGCGCCTCCAGGTTCATCGCGGGCATGTCGGGCGAGGGGTGCAGCGCGGCCGGATCGGCGATCCACTTCGCGAGCCACTCGGCGCCGAAGGAACGCTGCGGGCCCAGGCTCGGCGCGCGGCGGCGTCCGACGGCCGCGGCGAAGGCGCCGCCGGCGACGTGGCAGTTGGTGCAGCCCTTCTCCTCGAGCAGCACGCGCCCGCGCAGCGCGAGCTCGGCCTCGTGCACCTGGGCCTCGAGCTCGCGCGGGATCGCGGCCACGCGCGAGGGCAGCGGTTCCCAGTCGAAGTCGCCCTGCGGCGAATGCTCGAGCTTCCAGACCAGCTGCAGGCTCTCCGCGCCCGAAGCGTGCACGTAGCGCACGCGCGCGCGCACGCTGCCCGCCCGCCCCTCGATCGGCTGCGCCAGCGGGCGCGCGTCGGCGCCGAGGAGCTCGAGCGTCGCGCGTCCGCCGGCGGCGCGCGCCTCGAAGGAGTACTGGCCCAGGCGCGCGAGCTCGATCTCGCTCTCGAAGACCGACTCGCCGGCGCCGGGCGCGAGGCTCGCGGCGAGCGTCTCGTCGAGGTCGGTGCGGAAGGCCGCGTACGCGAGGTGCGCGCGCTCGCCGCTGGAGTGCGTCACCAGCCAGCCGCGCTCGGCCGGCGGCTGTGCGTCAGGGTCCTGAACGGCGGGGGCGACGAAGGATGCAGCCAGGAGCAGCGCGGCGAACATGCGGCGCTGAGCTTACCCGCGGATCTCGCGCCGCTTCCAGAGATAGAAGATCACCGGATAGACGAGCAGCTCCATCGCGAAGCTGACGCTGATGCCGCCGACCAGCGGCGCGACCAGCCGGCGCGTGACCTCCGCGCCCGTGCCGGTGGCCCAGAGCAGGGGCAGGAGTCCGATCATGTCGGTCGCGACCGTCATCGTCTTGGGCCGGATGCGCTTGACCGCTCCCTCGTGGATCGCGACGAGCAGGTCCTCGCGCGTCTTCATGCGGCCCTCCTTGGTGAAGCGCTCGAAGGTGGTGTCGAGGTAGAGCAGCATCACCTGCCCGGTCTCGGCGTCGATGCCCAGGAGGGCGATGATCCCGACCCAGACCGCCAGGCTCATGTGGTAGTCGAGCGCCCAGAGGAACCACAGTGCGCCGATCAGGCTGAAGGGCACGGCCAGCAGCACGACCGCGACGCGGAACCAGCTGCCGTTGGAGACGTAGAGCAGCAGCACGATCAGGAGCAGCGTCACCGGCAGCACCAGCACGAGGCGCTCGTTGGCCTTCTCCAGCTGCTCGAACTGCCCGGCCCAGACCAGCGAGTAGCCGGTCGGCAGCGCCACGTCGGCCGCGACGCGCGCCTTGGCGTCGGCGAGCCAGCTGCCGATGTCGCGGCCGGCGACGTCGACGAAGATCCAGGCCGTGTGCTGGCCGTCCTCGTTGCGCACCATCGGCGCGCCCTCGCGGCGCACGATCTTCGCGACGGTGCCGAGCGGGATCTGCGCGCCGGTCCTGGTCGGCACCAGCAGCCGCGCGAGCTGTTCGGGCTCCTCGCGCAGTTCGCGCGCGAAGCGCACGTTGATCGGGTAGCGCTCGATGCCCTGCACCGTGGTCGAGACGTTCATGCCGCCGATCGCGGTCTGGATCACGTCCTGCACGTCGCCGGTCGTCAGGCCGTAGCGCGCCGCGACCTCGCGGTCGATGTCGAAGTCCAGGTAGTGCCCGCCGAAGATCGGCTCGGCGTAGGCGCTGGTCGTGCCCGGCACGCGTCCGGCGATCGCGGTGATGCGTCCGGCGAGCTCGTCGAGCTCCTCCAGGCTCGGGCCGAAGACCTTGATCCCGACCGGCGTCTTGATGCCGGTCGAGAGCATCGTCAGGCGCGTCTCGATCGGGTGCAGCCAGGCGTTGGCCATGCCGGGGAAGCTGACCAGCGTGTTCAGGCCCGGGTGCAGCGTGCCGTCGGGATCGGTCCAGCCGTAGACGAGCTCCTGCGTCGTGATGCGCCGCGTCGCGGGCCAGAACGTGTGCTCGAAGGGCCAGGCGAGCCACTCGGGCCAGCCGTCGGTGAAGCGCGCGACGCGACGCGTGCGCCACTTCTCCGGATCGGTCTCCAGCTGCACGACGGTCTCGAGCATCGAGAGCGGCGCGGGATCCGTCGCCGTCTCCGCGCGGCCGATCTTGCCGTGCACGCTGCGCACCTCGGGCACCGTGCGGATCAGCTTGTCGGTCTGCTGCAGGAGCTCCTGCGCCTTGCCGATGCTGATGCCCGGCTCGGTGGTCGGCATGTAGAGCAGGTCGCCCTCGTCCAGCGCGGGCATGAACTCCGAGCCCAGGTGGCGCGCGGGGTAGATCGCCGTGGCGCCCAGCACGAGCACGGTGCACAGCGTCACCCACGGGTGGCGCAACGCGGCGTGGAAGAACGGCTCGTACAGGCGCATCGACCAGCGGTTGAGCGGGTTCGACTCCTCCTTGGGGATGCGGCCGCGCACGAGGTAGACCATCAGCACGGGCACGACGGTGATGCCCAGGATCGCGCCGGCCGCGATGGCGAAGGTCTTGGTGTAGGCCAGCGGCCGGAACAGGCGTCCGGACTGGTCGCCGAGCACGAAGATCGGCAGGAAGGCGACCGTGATCACCAGCAGCGAGAAGAACAGGCTCGGCCCGACCTCCTTGGCCGCCTCGAGCACGATCTCCTCGCGCGCGCGCGGCGCCCCGCCCGCCGCCACGCGCTCGCGCTCCAGCTCCAGGTGCCGGTGCGCGTTCTCGATCATCACGATGCCGCTGTCGACCATCACGCCGATCGCCAGCGCCAGGCCGCCCAGGCTCATGATGTTGGCGTTGATGCCCATCCACTGCATCACCAGCACCGAGACGAGCAGGCCGATCGGCAGCACCGCCAGCGCGACCAGCGCGCTGCGCACGTGCAGCAGGAACGCGATGCAGATCAGCGCGGTGACGATCAGCTCCTCGAGCAGCGACTCGTTCAGCGTCGAGACCGCGCGCGAGATCAGCGCCGAGCGGTCGTAGGTGCACTTGAGGAACACGCCCGGCGGCAGGCCGGACTCCAGCTCGTAGAGCCGGGCCTTGGCGTCCTGGATCACCTTCCAGGCGTTCTCGCCGAAACGCGCGATCACGACGCCGCCGACTGCCTCGCCGCGGCCATCGAGCTCCGACACGCCGCGGCGCGCCTCGCCGCCGACCTCGACGCGCGCGACGTCGCGCAGCAGCACCGGCACGTCGCCCGCGCCGCGCCCGACGACGACGCGCTCGAGGTCGCCGACGCCCTGCACGTAGCCGCGCGAGCGCACCATGAACTCCGTCTCGGAGCGCTCGACCACCGAGCCGCCGATGTCCTGGTTCGAGCGCTCGACCGCCATCACCACGTCGGCCAGCGGGATCGCGAACGAGCGCAGCCGCTCGGGATCGAGCACGACCTGGTACTGCCGCACGAAGCCGCCGATCGGCGCGACCTCGGCCACGCCCGGCACCGCGGCGAGCGGGAAGCGCAGGTACCAGTCCTGCAGGCTGCGCAGCGAGGCGAGGTCCTGGCCCGAGGAGACCAGCGCCTTCTGCGTCAGCGGGCACTGGCCCGGCTCCTCGAAGCCGCGCACGCGCACGAGCTCGGCGCGGCGCTTCTCGGGCGCGTCCTCGGGCCGCGCGTACCAGCGCTGCTCCGCCTCGTCGCGCCAGATGCCCTGCGGGTAGTCGGGCGAGTACCAGCCCGGGTAGAGCGCGTACTGGTAGACCCAGCCTACGCCGGTCGCGTCGGGCCCGAGCTTGGGCTGCACGCTGGCCGGCAGGCGGTCGCGCGCGGCCGAGAGCGTCTCGAGCACGCGGCTGCGCGCCCAGTACAGGTCCGTGCCGTCCTCGAAGAGCACGTACACGAACGACTGCTCGAACATGCTGTAGCCGCGCACGGTCGATGCGCCCGGCACCGAGAGCAGCGCGGTCGAGAGCGGCAGCGTGACCTGGTCGTCGACCACCTGCGGGTTCTGCCCGGGGAACTCGGTGGTGACGATCACCTGCACGTCGGAGAGGTCGGGGATCGCGTCCAGGCGGATCTTGCGCCAGGCGACGAAGCCGAAGCCCGCGACGAGCAGCGTCACCAGCAGCACCAGCGCGCGGTTCTTGACCGAGAGCTCGAGGATGCGTTCGATCATGGATCTCAGCGCTCCTCGGCGGCCTCGATCGAGCCCTGGATCTCGCCGCAGGTCTTCATGCGGTCGGCATAGAAGGGGTTGGCGATCGTCTCGCCGGTCTGCAGCCACGAGCCCGGCGCCATCGTGCAGCGCGCGATGTAGAGGCGCGGCGCGACCGCGCGCGAGGGCGGCTGGCGCTCGCAGAGCTGGATCACCAGCTCGGAGAGCGCGGCGAAGGTGCGCCGGCGTTCGGTGCCGTTCTGCTTCTGGAGCGCGAGCGCCTGCAGCGTGATCGCGCGCGCGATGCGCTGCGCCTCGCTCTGCGCGTCGCCCTCGAGCACGCGCGAGGCCTCGACCAGCGGGGCGGGATCGAAGCGCTCGGCGTCGACGCCGCTGCCGCCCAGACGCTCGGCCAGCGCGAGGTACTGGCGGAAGAACTCGTCGGTGCGCTGCTGCAGCGGACCTTCCAGCGCCGGACGCGGCGGGCGCGGGGTCTTCGAGGAGCTGCCGGGAGGCGGTGCGCCGGCGAGGTGGCGGCGGATCGACTCGCGGATGCGGCTCTCGGCGTCGAGCAGGAACTGCCCGCTGACGACCACGGGCTCGCCCTCGGAGAGGCCCTCGTGCACCGCGACCACTCCCTGGTCGCCCTCCGGACCGAGCTCGAGATCGCGCGCCTCGAACCTGCCCGCGCCCAGCGCGACGAAGGCGACGCGGCGCGTCCCGGTGTCGATCACCGCCTCGCGCGGCACGACCAGCGGCGACTCCTCGATCCGCGCGCTGGCGCTGACCTCGGCCGACATGCCCTCGCGCAGCTGCATGTCGGGGTTCTCGACCTCCAGGCGCGCGCGCGCCGTGCGCGTCATCTCGTCCAGGTGCGGCAGGAGCAGCGAGACCGTGCCGTTGAGCACGTGCGATCCCCGCGCCGGCACGCGCGCGCTCGCCCGCGCGCCGGCGCGCAGCCAGGCGAGGTCGGCCTCGGGCACGGCGAAGTCGATCCACATGCGCGCGCGGTTGGAGAGCGTCAGCAGCTTCATGCCCGACTCGACGCGCATGCCTTCGCGCACCTCCTTCTCGAGCACGTGCGCGGCGAAGGGCGTCGTGAAGGCGAACAGCTCCGGCGCGCGGCCGGACTGCTCGTAGCCGTCGATCTGCGCCGCGGAGAGGCCCAGCGCGGAGAGGCGCCGGCGAGCGGCCTGGTGCACGTTGGCGGCAGCCGTGCGTCCGCTCTCGGTCTTGGCCTCGGTCTGTCCGCGCGCGGCGGCGAGCAGCTCCTCGACGGCGGCGGCGAGCTCGGGGCTGTCGAGCTCGAAGAGCACGCCGTCGCGCGCGATCTCCATGCCGGTGGTGTCGGCCTCGAGCTTGCGCACCCAGCCCGCGACGCGCACGACCACGTCGACGCGCGCGTTCTCCGGCTCCATCACGTTGCCGGCGAAGCGCGCGCTCTTCACCAGCGGCGCGCGGCGCACGGTCTCGACGCGCACGCCCATGTTCTGCACGACGACCGGGTCGATCTCGACCAGGTGCGCGTTCGCGCTCGTGCCCGCGGCGAGCGGCGTCAGCTCCATCTGGCAGATCGGACAGGTGCCCGGATGGTCCTGGATCACCTGCGGGTGCATGCCGCAGGTCCACAGCTGCGCCGTGGCGTTCGAGGCCGCCGGCGCCGGGCTCGCCGTGCGTGCGCGGGCGAAGCCCAGCCACCAGCCCAGCGCCAGCGCCAGCGCGCAGGCGAACAGGAGCACGAGAGGGGAGATGCCGCTGCGTCGCTCAACCATGGCTCGCGTCCTCCTTCGACTGCTTCAGTTCCTCCGCGATCGACTGCAGGTCGCCGCCGAGCAGCGCCTCGATGCGCGCCAGCGCGATCTCGCGCGCGACGCGCGCCTGGGCGACCTCGAGGCGCGCCTCGCTGGCCAGGCCCAGGCTCTCCAGCCAGTCGCGCTGCATCAGCGTCCCAGCGGCGTAGCCGGTCTCGGCGCTGGCCGCGATGCGCTGCGCGAGCGGCTCGATCAGGTTCTCGCAGCAGTCGAGCGTGCGCTCGGCCTCGTGGAAGGCGAGCAGCTCGGCGGTCAGCTCGGCGGCCGCGTCGAGAGTGCGTCCGCGGCGGCGCGCTTCGAGGCTCGCGAGCGCCGCGCGGCCGGCCTCGATCTCGGCGCGGATGCCGGGCAGGCCGAGCGGCAGGCCGACCGCGACGCCCAGCGACTGCTCGGAGGTGCCGGTGGCGCTCGCCATCGGCGTGATGTCGGGCAGGTAGCGCGAACGCGCGAGCTCGAGCGCGTCCGCGCGGCCGGCGGTCTCGTGCGCGAGCACCGCGAGCTCGGGATCGTGCCGCGCGGCGAGCGCGAAGAGCTCCGCGTCCGGGCCGGGCAATTCGCGCGTCGCGAGCGGCGTCGCGGGCACGGAGAGCGGCGCGTCCGCGCTGCGTCCGAGCAGCGCGTTGAGCCGCGCCCGGCGCGAGGAGGCCTCGACGCGGCGGCGGAACTTCTCGTCGTCGGTCAGGCGGTACTCGTACTGCAGGCGCAAGAGCTCGCGCGGCGACTCGCCCGCGGCGACGCTGGTCTGGGCCGCGCTCTGGCGCAGTCCGAGGTAGGCCACGAGCTCCTCTTCGGCGCGCGCCTGCTGCTCGGCCATCCACAGCTCCTGCCAGGCGACGCGCACGCGCAGCCGCAGGTCGACGCGCAGGGCGCGGAAGCGCTCGCCGCTCGCGCGCGCCTCGTCGAAGGCGACGCGGCCGCGCGCGGCGACCTTGGTCGGGAACGTCAGCATCGGATCGAAGCCCAGGCCGAGCTTCGTGCGGTCGACGTCCAGCCCGCCGGGGAACATCTGCTCCAGCGAGAGCGAGAGGCTCGCGTCGGGCCAGCTCGACTCGACCACGACGCGCGAGAGCGCCGCGCGCCAGTCCTGCCAGGCGCTCTCCAGCTCGGGGCTGGCGAGCTCGGCGCGCCGCAGCAGGTCGTCGATCGCCGGCTCGGCGGGCAGTTCGGGCAGCGCGCGCTCGGCGAGCGGCCTGGACCACTGCTGGTCGGCCCGCGCCAGCGCGGCGCGTTCGTCGTCGAGGCCCTTGGGCGCGAGCACGCAGCCCGCGCAGGAGAGCGCGAGCACGAGGGCCGCGCGGAGGTGGTGGATGGACATGGTTCGTTCGCGTTCGCAACGCGGAGCGGCGGGCTCCGCAACCGCCGCACGCCGACGAGGCGCGCGGGACGGGGCGCGACGAACGAATCAGGAGCGCAGGCTGCGCTCGAACGAGAGCGCGCGGGCGAGGCCCGCGGCGAGGTGCACGTGGAAGGCGCTGGTGAAGCCCGGCGGTGTGTCCGCGCGCGGCGGATCGAGCGTGCGCGCGAGCAGAGCGAGGTCGAGCTCGAGCGTGTGCGCGAGCGGCGCCAGCGCGAGGCGCGCCAGCGCGCCCTCGAGCTCGGGAAGGCGCAGGCTGTCGCCCGGCGGCACGACCGGCGTCGGCGCGGAGACCTGGCAGCCGCAGCGCTTGCGTGCGGGGCTCTGCGCGGGCGCGTCGTGCTGCGCGCGCTTCGCGCAGCAGCTCTTGGTCGCCGGCGCCGGGCTCGCGCGCTCGGACGGTTCCTCGCAGCAGCACGGCCGGCCCGCCAGGCGCGCGCGCAGCGTGCAGCTCCCGAGCGCACCGCCCAGCGGCTGCAGCACGAACAGCAGCGCGACGCACGCCAGCACGAGGCGTTGGGCGAGGGACGGCTGGCGGGAGCGGGACATGCGTGGCTTGTATCGGCCGCCCGCGCGTACGGCGCGACCGGCCCGGTGGGAAAAGTCTACTTGAGGAACTCGATCTGGCCCTGCGGAAGCAGGTAGACGATCAGCATGGTTCCGCCCGAGACCGTCGGGACGTGGCGGGATTCGGGCGGAAAGACCACCCAGCCGGCCGGCTGGCCGTCGAAGCGCGGGTCGCCCTCGAGCGCGATGCAGTAGTTGACCTCCCCGCGCGGATGCCGGTGCAGCGGCCCGGGACCGTTCATGACCACGACGTCGATCGACTGGTCGAGCGTCTGTGGCGTGGCCTTTGCGGCGCGGCCCCACCGTACGGGCAGCGCGCCGTTCTGCGCGATCTTGCCTTCTTCGTAGAGACGCAGGAGGGAGGTGCGCAGCGCCGCGGCGGCAGGCGAGGTGGGATCGAAGCGTTGGGTCAGCGTCGCGCGCGCGAGCGCGGGCTGCGTGAGGTCGAGCGCGTGCGCGGCCTCGAGGAGCGGACGGAAGGTGTCGAGCATGGGCGTTGGGGGAGTGGGGTGGCGCGGGAGTCTAGCAGGAGGGGAGTTCCCCCCGCAGCGCGAACGCCAGCACGTGCCCGTCCGGATCGGCGACGTACGCAACCTCGTCGCCCCAGTCCCGCCTCGACCACGCGCTCAGCTCGCGCGCACCTGCCGCCAGCGCCCGCGCGTGCATCACCCGCGCCGCCTCGTCGACGAGGTACAGCTCCGCACGCGGCGCGCCCGCGCCCAGCGCGGGATCGACGATGGCCGCGCCGAGCAGGCGCACGATGCCGCGCTCGGGCATCAGGCCCAGCACCGCGCCGCCCGCGAGCGCGAACTCGCTCATGCCCGGCACGCTGAGCACCGGAGGGCGGCCGAGCACGGCGGCGTAGAACGCCTCGCTGCGTGCCTGGTCGCGCACGTACAGGATCAGGTGCACGCGCTGCATCGCCATGCGCGCATCCTAGTCGCCGCGCCTGCGCGGCGCCGCTGCTCGCTGGGCCGCGCACGAGCCGAACACTAGAATCCCGACCTCGATGACGCGTGGCCGTTCGCTCCTCCTGCACGTCGGCGCCGGCCTCGTGCTGGCGGGCTTCGCGCTCGCGCCGCTGTGGAAGGCGGGGCTGGTCGGCGCGGACCTCGCGCTCTTCCCCGCCGACGGCTCGCGCGTGCGGGCGCTCGGCCCGCTGGGCAACGCCTCGCTGGAGCTCTCGCGCGCGCTCTTCGGCACGCCGGGAGCGAGCGCGGGGCTCGCGGTGCGCGCGCTGCGGGCGGAGAACGCCGTGCTGCTCGTGCTCGCCTGCCTGGTGCTCTCGGCGCTCCTGCGGCGCACGCTGCGCGCCTGGCTGGGCGACGAGATCGGCTTCGCGGCCCAGCGCGCGGCGGTGGTGCTGCTGCCGCTGCATCCCTGGTGCCTGGTCGCCGTCGCCACCGCGCGCGCGCGCGGCGAGCTGCTCGGCCTGCTCTTCGCCGCGCTGGCGGCGCTGTTCTTCCTGCGCGCGCGCAACGAATCGCGGCGCAGCTGGCTGGTCGCGAGCCTGGTCCTCGCGCTCGCGGCCGGTTGCGCGAGCGAGAGCGCCGCTCTGCTGGCCGTGCTGCTGGGCGTGCTGGAGTGGATCGTCGCGCGTCGGCACCGCAGCGCGGCGGCGCGCGTGCGCACGACGCTGAGCACGCTGGCCGGGTTCGCGCTGGCGACGCTCGCGCCGCTGTGGCTGTGGAGCACGCCGCCGGTCTGGCCCGCGCCGCAGAGCGAGCTCGCGGGCGCCTGGCTCAGCGCGCTCGGGCGCGTGCTCGTGCCGTTGCAGCCGGCGGTGACCGACCTCCCGCGCGCGGCGCTGGGCGGCGCGGCGCTGCTGCTCGCGCTGCAGCCGGCGCTGCTCGCCTCGCGCAGCGCGCCGCGCACCTGGGGACGCTTCGCGCTGGCCTGGGGGCTCCTGATCCTGGTCGTGCTCGCGCCGGCGACGCTGGCCGAGGCGCGCGGCGAGTTCGATCTCTCGGCGCTGCGCTGGCTGTGCGTGCCGGCCCTGGTGCTCTCGGCGGCGAGCGCGACCACCGCGACCGCGCACTCGGGCTGGAAGCGCGCGACGTTCCCGTGGATCCTGGCGTTGGCGCTGCTCGCGCTGGGCCGGCCGACGCTGCGCAGCTGGGCCGGCGCGACGCGGCGCATCGGCCTCCTGACGCGCGAGCTCGCGGACGCGGGCAAGGGCGGCGCGGTCGATCTCGTGCTGCTCGCGCCGCCGCGCGAGGAGCACGGCCTGGTGCTGCTGCCCGAGCGCGATCGCGCGGCCTGGCTCACCCGGGCGGCCGCTCTCGCGCGCGAGCCGCTGCTGGTCGAGCGCGCCGGCCTGTGCGCCTGGGCGGCGAGCCCCACCTTCCCGGCCGACTGCGTGCTGCTGCAGCCGGGCGCCTCGTGCGAGCCGCCGTTCCTCGCGGATGTGCTGCCGGCGCTGCGGCGCGTGCAGCGGCGCGCCGCCGCGGACGAGCGCGTGCTGTGGCGACCGCCCTCGCGGCCCGTGCTCGACGTCGATCCGCAGTGGCTGCGCTGCGTGCGCGTGCGCCTGGAGCCCGGCGCGCGCAGCGAGGGCCGACCGCGCCTCTCGTGGCGTTCGGAGAACGGCGACCAGCGCGCTGTTCGACCTGGAGCGCGATCCGCGCTGGCTCTTGTGCGGCCGCGTGCGGCGCGTGTCCCTCGACGGCGAGCCCGGCCGCGTCGCGGCGACGGAGATCCTGCCGGCGCTGCCGGAGGTCGCGCTCGAGGAGCCCCCGCGCGAGGACGGGGCGCTGTGGAGCGCGCGCCTGGCACCCGACGCCGTGGCCGAGCTCGACAGCGGCGCGCTGCGCTGGCAGCTGGTGCTCTTCGATCCCGCCGCGCGCGAGGTGCGCGTCCTCGCCGGTCGCGCCGAGGCGCAGCGGCGTCTGGTGTTCGAGGACCGCGCGAGCTGGGGCCGCGACCGCGCGAGGCTCGAGTGGAGCCTGGAGGCGCTGCTCGAGCACGGTTGCGTCGCGCGCACGCGCGGCCAGCGTTGACCGGGGCGCCCCGCGCGAGCGATGCTCTCGGGCGATGTCCACGCAACCCACGCCGGCGCTCGAGAGCTTCCCCAACCCCAACCCCGGGCGCGACTACGAGATCCGCTTCGACTGTCCCGAGTTCACCTGCCTGTGCCCGAAGACCGGCCAGCCCGACTTCGCCACGCTGCACATCCGCTACACGCCCGACAAGCTCTGCGTCGAGCTCAAGAGCCTCAAGCTCTACCTGTGGAGCTACCGCGACCAGGGCGCGTTCCACGAGGCGGTCACCAACCGCATCCTGGAGGACCTCGTGCGCCTGCTCGCGCCGCGGCGCATGAGCGTCGTGGGCGATTTCTTCGTGCGCGGGGGCATCCACACGGTGGTGGAGGCGCGCCATCCGGACTGGCGGGCCTACCCGAACCCCTGAAGGGCCCGGCGGCGCCGGGTTGGCGGGCTGGCCAAAGCGGCATATCCTTCGGGAACCGCCCGCAGGCCGAGTCCGTCCTTTCTTTCCAGCATGTCCATCCTCCTCCCGCGCCTCGCTCGCGCCTGTGCGCTCCTGGGCCTCTCGCTCTCCGCCTGGGGCCAGGGTCCGCTGACCAACGCCGACATCCCGCGCGACAACCAGAAGGGGCGCTACCTCAACTTCGAGCGCGCGCAGGTCGCGCCGCTGGCGCTCTCGGCGGACGGCTCGCGCCTGTACACGATCAACTCGCCCGGCGCGCGCCTGGTGGTGCTCGACACCGCGACGAACCAGCGCCTGCTCGAGGTCCCGATCGGGATCGGCGCCGTCTCGCTCGCGCGCAGGCCCGGCACCGAGGAGCTGTGGGTGGTCGACGACGTCGCCTCGACCGTCTCGGTGGTCGATCCGGCCAAGGCCTGCATCGTGCGCAGCCTGCGCGTCGGCGCGCAGCCGCACGGCATCGCCTTCACCGCGAGCGGCGACCGCGCCTACGTCACCTGCTCGGCCGCCGCGCGCGTCGACGTGATCGCCGCCGCGAGCTTCACGCTGGCGAACTCGATCCCGATCCCCGCGCACGATCCGCGCGGCATCGTCTGGCAGAACGGCCGCGCCTGGCTCGTGCCGCTGACCTCGGGCAACAACACGGCGCCGATCGGGCTGCCGGGCACCCCCAACCACGTCGTCGGCGTCAAGAAGGTCGTCGGTCCGGGGCTCAACCCGCTGCCCGACCGCGACCTGTTCGCGATCCAGACGCAGAACGACCCGGCGCTGGACGCGCTCGATCCGGCGGCGACGGTGACGGGGCTGGGCACGACGCTCTTCAACGTCTGCCCGCGTCCGGGCACGAGCGAGCTGTGGATCCCCAACACCGAGGCGCTCAACGCCGACCACAAGGGCGAGAAGAACTTCGTCGCCGGCCAGGTCGTGTCCAACCGCATCACGGTGGTCGACACGAGCGCTGCGCAGCCGCCGCGCGTGATCGATCTGGACGCGATCGCGCCGACGGACCGCAAGTGCGCGCAGCCGACCGCGGTCGCCTTCGATCCGGCCGGCACGCGCGTCTACGTCGCGGGCTACGGCAGCGACCTCGTGGCGGTCTTCGACATCGTCGCCGGCGGGCAGCTCGCCTGGGCCGGCGCGATCACGCTGCCGCCCAAGCAGTTCTATCCGCGCGGCACGGGCCCGCGCGCGCTGCTGCTCGGCCCCTCGGGCACGACGCTGTACGTGTACCTGCGCATCGACAACGCCGTCACGGCGATCGACCTCGCCGCGCTGCCGACCGGCGGGAACTTCCTGGTCACGGCCAACCTGCCGTTCACGCTGGGCTTCGAGGGCATCACCGACGAGGAGCGCCTGGGCCGGCACCTCTTCGCCAACGCCAACTTCTCGAAGTCGCTGACCTCCTCGTGCGCCTCGTGCCACATCGACGGGCACCTCGACGGGCTCGCCTGGGATCTGGGCGCGTTCCTCGATCCGGAGGGCACGCCCGACGACCAGCTCGCCTTCCCGCTCGACGACAAGGGCGCGCTCGTGACGCAGAGCACGCGCCGCATGCAGGACCAGGCGCCGTACCACTGGCGCGGCGAGAAGCACTCGATCAACGACTTCCAGGTCGCGTTCCCGAACCTGCTCGAGAACCAGGTCAACGGCCACGCGGACGAGATCGGCCCGGACTTCCAGTACCTGCGCCACTACCTGAACCGCCTGATCTACCCGCCCAACCCGCGCGCGGCCCTCGACCGCAACTACACGCCGCAGGAGCTCGCGGGCGCCAACGTGTTCCTGACCAAGCCCGTGCTCGGCAGCCTGACCTGCTCCTCGTGCCACCAGCTGCCGCTGGGCACGGGCGGCGACCTGGTGACCGAGGTCGCGGCGGGCGTGATCCACTCGGCCGACGTGCCCGCGCTGCGCGGCGTCGGGGACAAGAGCTCGCCGGCCTGGAACATCGGCGGCGCGTTCGGCACGCGCACCGAGCTCGGCGCGGGCTTCACGCACGGCGGCGGCGCGGCGACCCTGCGCGACGCGGTGCTGCGCCGCGACGAGACGACCGGCCAGCCGCTCTTCAACCTGACCGCGGCCGAGGCCGACCAGCTGGTCGCCTTCCTGCGCGCCTTCGACTCCGGCCTCGCGCCGGCGACGGGCTACATCGCGACCGCCAACGCGTCCAACGCCGCGAGCTTCGCGGCGGGCGAGCTCGCCTACCTGAAGTCGCAGGCGCTCGCCGGCAACTGCGACCTCGTCTTCTACCGCAGCCCGCGCGTGGTGGCGGGCAGCGAGCCGGTGCAGATCACCGGCCGCTTCGACGTCACCACGGGCAAGTTCCAGCCGGCGGCGCGCAACGCCGCGCAGCTGGACTCGGCCTTCCTGATCAGCGAGGCCGCGGCCGGCCGCGCCGTGACCTTCGTCGGCCTGCCGTTGGGGATGGGCTACCCCTTCGGACTCGACCGCGACTGCGACGGGCTCTGGAACCTCGACGAGCGCCGGCGCGGCACGAACCCCGACGTGTGGGACACCGACGGCGACGGCCTCCCCGACGGCTACGAGGTCGACTGGAGCCTCAACCCGCTCGTGCCGAGCGCGGGCTCGCCCGACACGCAGGCCCCGACGCTGGTCGGGCCGGTGCGCCTGACCTGGGCCAGCACGAACACGCTCAAGTTCGAGTTCGACACGAGCGAGATGACCAAGGTCTGGCTCTCCTACAACGGCGGCATCGTCGTGCAGCGCCTGCCGCTGGGGCCGCCGGCCTACGACACGCACCACGACGTCGTGCTCGACGGGCTCGATCCCAACACCGCGATCCACCTGCAGCTCCTGATCAAGGACCCGGCCGGCAACAGCACGGTCGACACCAGCGCCGTGTTCCAGACGCGGCCGCGCGTGCTGGGCGAGCCGGCCGGCGTCGACCAGATCGCGCTCTCGGTCGTCAACGGCGTGCCGGTCAACCTGCTGCGCGCCGACGTCAGCCTGAAGTCGGGCGCGCAGCCGGCCGCCGCGGGCTACCTGGTGCAGGGCTCGGTCTACCAGGTGCTCTTCGGCGGCGCGCTCGCGCTGGTCTCGAACAGCGCGCAGGCCCTGACCACGGCCTCGGGCACGGCCACGCTCTTCGTGCCGCTGCCGGCGCAGCCCGCGCTGCCGAGCTCGCTCGTCTTCGTCGTGCGCGACGTGCGCGCGCCCGCCGGCGCTGCGCCCTACGTGCTGGCGCAGAACAAGCTCTCGAACGCCGCGGTCGTCTACTGAGGCGCGGCGCGGGAACGCGGATCAGGCGCCCTGCGCGAGCTCCTCGCGCAGCTTCGCGTAGCCGGGCTTGACGCGCTCGAAGATCAGCGCGATGCGCTCGTCGTAGTGCGCGAAGGCGCTCTTCATGCCGTTGATGGCGAGCTTCTCGAGCAGGTCGAGCGAGCAGCCGAAGTGCTCGACGGCCAGCATGTACTCGTCGGTCATGCTGGTGCGGCTCATCAGGCGGTTGTCGGTGTTGAGCGTGACGCGGTAGCCCTTGGCGAGGTAGTGCGGGAAGGGGTGCTTGTCGAGGCTGGGCGCGGCACCGGTGTGCACGTTGGAGGAGAGGCAGATCTCGATCGGCACGCGGTGGTCGAGCACGTACTGCGCGAGCGGGCCCAGGCTGATCACGCGTCCGTCGTAGAGCACCATGTCCTCGATCAGGCGCGTGCCGTGCCCGATGCGGTGCGCGCCGCAGTACTGCAGCGCCTGCCAGATGCTCTCCGGCCCGAAGCTCTCGCCGGCGTGGATCGTGATGCAGAAGTTCATCCGCTTCACGAGCTGGAAGGCGTCGATGTGGTGCTTGGCCGGGTGTCCGGCCTCCTCGCCCGCGAGATCGAAGCCCACGCAGCCGCGGCTGCGCCAGGCGACCGCCAGCTCGGCCATCTGCATCGAGAGCATCGAGGAGAGGTTGCGCATGGCGCAGACGATCACGCCGACGCGCACGGGGTACTGCTCCATGCCGCGGCGCAGCCCGCGCATCACGGCCTCCATCACGCCGTCCAGGCCCAGGCCGCCCTGCGTGTGGAAGTGCGGCGCGAAGCGCACCTCGGCGTAGACGACGTTGTCGCGCGCCATGTCCTCGACGAACTCGAAGGCCACGCGCTCGAGCGCCTCGGCCGTCTGCAGCAGCGCGATCGTGTGGCGGAAGCCCTCGAGGTACAGCGACAGGCTCTTGCGGTCCGCGCCGGCGGCGAACCACGCCGCCAGTCGCGCGGGATCGCTCTCGGGCAGCTCGCGGTAGCCGCAGCGCGCGGCGAGGTCGAGCACGGTCTGGGGCCGCAGGCCGCCGTCGAGGTGCTCGTGCAGGACGACCTTGGGTGCGCGCTGGACGATCGCACGCGTCGGCAGGACGCTGGACTGGGCTTGCATGCGCCGAATCTAGCGTTTCCGCCGCGCGGCTCCAACGCGTATCCTCTCGCGCGTGAGCTCCACCATCCGCGTCCGTTTCGCACCCAGCCCGACCGGCAAGCTGCACATCGGCGGCGCCCGCACCGCGCTCTTCAACTGGGCCTACGCGCGCCGCCACGGCGGCGCCTTCCTCCTGCGCATCGAGGACACCGATCCCGAGCGCTCGACCAAGGAGTTCGAGCTCGCGATCCTCGAGGGCCTGCGCTGGCTGGGCATCCAGTGGGACGAGGGGCCGGACGTCGGCGGGCCGTACGCGCCCTACCACCAGTCGCAGCGCATCGTGCGGCACCGCGAGATGGCCGAGCGCCTCTTCGCCTCGGGCGGCGCGTACCGCTGCTTCTGCAGCCGGGAGCGGCTGGAGGAGCTCGCGCGCGAGCAGGAGGCGCGCAAGGACAAGAGCGCCTACGACGGCCGCTGCCGTTCGCTCGCGCGCGGCGAGTCCGACGCACGCGCGGCGCGCGGCGAGCCCTTCACGCTGCGCTGCGCGATCCCGGCCGGCACGACGCGCTTCACCGACCTGATCCGCGGCGAGATGTCCTTCGACAACCGCGACGTCGAGGACTGGGTCATGGTGCGCTCGGACGGCAACCCGACCTACAACTTCGTGGTCGTGTGCGACGACATCGACATGCGCATCAGCCACGTGTTCCGCGGCGAGGAGCACCTGGTCAACACGCCCAAGCAGGTGCTGCTCTACCAGGCCTTCGGCGCGCCGATTCCGCAGTTCGGGCACCTGCCGCTGATGCTCGGCACCGACCGCAAGAAGCTCAGCAAGCGCACCGGCGACACGGCGCTGCAGGACTACCGCGACAAGGGCTTCCCGCGCGAGGCGGTGGTCAACTTCCTGTGCCTGCAGGGCTGGGCGCTCAACGGCACGCAGGAGATCTTCTCGGTCGACGAGCTCGTGGCGCACTTCGACATCAAGGACGTGACGAAGGCGGGCGCCGTCTTCGACATGGACAAGTTCCTCTGGATGGCGGGCGAGTACATCCGCCGCGACAGCGTCGAGCACGTGGCACAGATGTGCGCGCCCTTCGTGATCGCGGCCGGGCAGATGAGCGCGGACGAGCTCGACGCGCGCCGGCCCTGGTTCCTCTCGGTCGTCGCCGGCGTCAAGGAGCGCATCCGCACCTACGGCGAGCTCGCGACGCAGATCGCCTACCTCTTCGCCGCGGACGAGACGCTTCCCTACGACGAGCAGGCCGAGCGCAACGCGCGGAGTGGCTCCGGCCGCGCGTCGCCGCGGGCGTCGACCCCGCCGCGCTGCGCGAAGGGGCCAAGGCCTTCCAGACCGAGCGCGGGCTCAAGACGCCCGAGCTGATGCAGCCCCTGCGCTGCGCGCTGACCGGCATGGCCGGAGGGCCCGACGTGTTCGAGGTGATGGCCTGGCTGGGCGCGGAACGCAGCCTGCGGCGCCTGGGGCTGGCCATCGAGCGCCTGGCCTGAGCCGGGCTCAAGCCGCGCGCACTTCCTTCCGATCCAGCCTCCGGGATGCCCCAGCGAGGCGACAGCAGGCTCGATTGCCGCGAGGCGCGCGAACGCACGCGCGCCTTCCTCGGCCGCGACGGCGCGCTCGGCGAGCGCGCGGAGTGGCGCGCGCACCTGGCCGGCTGCAAGGAGTGCGACACGCACTACCGCGAGACGGTCGAGATGCTCTCGCGCCTGCACCGCGCGCGCCGCGACGGCATCGCCGAACGCAACGCGCCTGCCGCCAGCGCCCCGCAACCCGAGCGTCCTGCGCGCGTGGAGGAGAGCGAGCCCGAGCTGCCGCAGCGCAGCTCGCTGATCGCGTTCAGCCTGCGCCCGGCGCGCGCCACCGGCTGGCGCCAGCCCAAGCGCGCGCTCTGGCTGGGCTGGAGCGTGCCGATCCTGGCCCTGGTGATCGTGGCGGCGATCGGGTTCTCCGGCAGCGATCCGCGGCGCACGACCGCGCAGGCTCTCGCAGGCGAGGTCGAGGCCGGCGGGCACCTGCTCGCTCCCGGCGGTGAGCCGCGCGAGCTCGAGAAGGGCGCGAAGATCGTCGCGGCCGCACAGGCGCGCGTGCGCGTGGCGGATGCGGCGACGGAGCTGACGCTCGAGGGCGAGGGCGCGCTCGCGCTCGAGGCGCTCGCGCCGCTGCGCGTGCGGGTCTTCGGCGGGCGCGTCCAGGCCCAGGGGCCGTGCACGCTGAGCACGGCGCTCGGAGTCGTGAGCTCGCCCGCGGGCGCGCTCGTGCTCGAGCTCGGCGAGAACGGGTTGAGCGCCCGCGCCACGCTCGCCGGCGCGAGCTTCCAGGACGGCCACGGACGCCGCGAGCTCGAGCCGGGCCGCGAGCTCGTGGTCCAGGCGCCGCTCGCGCCGCCGGCCGTGCACTGAGCCATCGTGTCGCGCCCGGATGCGGCGGTCGGGCGTCGCGTGTGATCCGGACGTCCCGCAAGCGCGCGGGAGCGCGTGCTAGAGTTCCGCGATGAGCCCCGCCGCGCTGCTCCTCGCACTCGCCGCACTCCCCGCGCAGGATCCGGTCGCGCGCGTGCCCTCCTGACCGGTCTGACCCGGCGAGGGTGCGGGGGTCCGTGTGACCGCCGAAGGAAGCATCGAGAGCCCGTGGGTCTTCGGCGTGCGCTGGCTGCCGGGCATCGGCGTCGACCGCGCCGAGATCCGCACGACGCTGATGTACCAGTTCACCCCGACGTTCTCGGCGGGCCTGGAGCTGAACCCGCTCGCGCCGGACGTCGGGCCCCTCGCGAACTGGCTGGCGATCCCGGAGGAAGGCGACGGGCCTGCGCTGATCTTCGGGACGAGCTCCGATCGCATCGGCACGTCGCACGGGCGCGCGATCTACGGCACGCTCTCCAAGGACCTCGAAGCCTGGACCGGACTCCCGCTCGCGCCCTACGTCGGCGCGTCCTACGGCACCTACGACGACGAGCTCGAGCTCATCGGCGGCCTGCGGATCCAGTGGAGTGATCGGATCAGCACGACGAACCTGTGGGACGGGCACAACCTGCATCACACGCTCGAGTGCGGCCTGGACGGAGGACAACTGCTCGGGCTCGTGATCGCCAACCTCGACGAGCACTACAGCGTCGGGCTTTCGTACTCGATCCGGTTCTAGCGCCGGGCGGTGAGCGGGGCGGGCTGACCGCCCACCGATCGGCGCAGGCGCGGCCGCGCCGCGCCGCGCGCTATCCTGCGCGGGCATGTCCGCACCCCCGCGATCGCCGCGCGTCGCTCCGCGCCGCCACGGCTGGCCGCGCCGCGCCTTCTTCCGCGGCGTCGAGGCCGTGACGGTGGCGCTGGGCGGGCGCTCGTTCTACCGACGCAGGTTCCTCGCGCCGGGGCGGCTGGTGCTGCGCGAGGAGCGCGTGCCGCGGCGCGACCTGCCGCCGGCGCTCGCGGGCTTCACGCTGGCGCAGCTCTCCGACCTGCACGCGGGTCCCTTCCTCGGCCGCGGCGATCTCGCGCACGCGGTCGAGGCCGTCAACCGCCGCGGCTGCGATGCCGTGGCGATCACGGGCGACTTCATCACGCACCGCTGGAGCGACGCGCTGCTCGTGCTCGACGATCTCGCGCGGCTCCGGTCGCGCCACGGCACGTTCGCGGTCTTCGGCAACCACGACTACCGCGAGCGCCTGGAAGGCCGCATCGCCGACGAGGCGCGCGCGCGCGGCATGCGCGTGCTGCGCGACGAGGCCGTGGCGCTGGAGCACGACGGCGCACGCCTCTGGATCGCGGGGCTGGAGGATCTGGAGGAGTCCAAGAGCCTGGACCTCGCCGCGGCGCGCGCGCCGATCCCGGCGGGCGAGCTCGAGATCCTGCTCGTGCACAACCCCTCCAGCGCGCGGCTCCTCGCGCGCGCGCAGTGCGCGCTGCTGCTCGCCGGCCACGCGCACGGCACGCAGATCGACCTGCCCTTCCTGCGCACGCTGGGTCCGGCGCATCCGGGCGCGCGCGTCGCGCTCGGGGCGACGCGCCTGGTCGTCTCGCGCGGGCTGGGCGTGGTCGGACTGCCGTTGCGCGTGGGCTCGCCGGCGGAGCTCGTCTTCGCCACGCTGGAGCACGATGAGGCCTAGGCTCGCGGCGCTCTCCGGCGTGCTGCACCTCGTGCGTCGCGCGCGCGGCGTGCAGCTGGAGACCTACGACTGGGACGGGCGGCCCCTGGCTGAGGGCTTCCCGCTCGCGGACACCGCCGCCGGCGCGGCGGACCCGCGCGGGCTCGCCCTCGACGGCGACCGGCGCCTGTGGATCGCCGACCGGCGTGCGTGTGCGCTGCGGGCCTTCAGCGTGTTCGGCGTGGAGGTCGCGCGCATCCAGGCGCCGCCCGCGTCGCGCGCGGAGTCCCCGGGCGCGCTGGTCGAGCTCAGCGCGCTGGCCGCGGCCGGCGTCGAGGAGGAGCTCGTGCTCGTCGCTGCCAGCGGCGGCGAGCGCCGCCACGCGCTGCAGCTCTTCGCCGCGGACGGCAGCCTGCGCGCGTCGCTGCGTCCGCTGGGGGACCCGCAGGCGCGCTTCCGCGGGCTGGCCGACGTGTGCCTGCTCGGCCGCCTGCTCTACGCCTGCGAGGAGGAGGCCGGGCGCATCCAGGTCTTCCGCGACGGCGAGTTCCACTTCGCCGCGCGTGTCGGCGCGGGATTGCGGCCGCGCTGCCTCGCGCCGCTCGCCGACGGGCGCCTGGTCGCGGCGCAGGCCGGCGACGCGAGCGCGCTCGTGCTGCTCGAGGCCGACGGGCGCGTCGCCGCGCGGATCGCCGCGCACGGCACGCGCGACGGCGAGGTCTGCGATCCGAGCTCGATCGCGGTCGAGGAGGGGCCGGACGAGCGCCACACGCGTGTCGCCGTGCTCGACCAGGGCGGCGATCGCGTGCAGGTCTTCGCGCTCGACGGGCGCTGCTTCGGCTCGTTCCCCGATCTGCCCTGCGCTACCTTCTGAGCGCCGCATGCACGCTGCCGACACACCGCTCTTCGCCGCGCTCGACATCGGCACGAACACAATGCTCCTGCTGGTCGGCCGCGCCGGACCGGCGGGCGAGCTCGTCGTGGTCGAGGACCATTGCCGCACGCCGCGGCTGGGTGCGGGGCTGGCGACGAGCGGCGGGATCGAGCCCGCGGCCTTCGAGCGCGGGCTGGACGTGCTGCAGGAGTTCGCGACGCGGCTCGCGGCGCTCGCGGTGCCGGCCGCGCGCACGCGCGCCGTGGGCACGGCGGTGCTGCGGCGCGCGCGCAACGCTCCCGAGTTCCTCGCGGCCGTGCGCGCGCGGACGGGCCTGGTGCTCGAGGTCCTCCGCGAGGCCGAGGAGGCCGAGCTGGCGCACCTCGCGGTGGCCGGCGAGCTGCGCGGGTCCAGCGCCGCGGTGATCGACGTCGGCGGCGGAAGCACCGAGTACACCAGCGCCGACGGGCGCACGCGGCTCTCGGCTCCGGTCGGCGCGGTGGTGCTCTCCGAAGCGCACCCGGGCCACTCGCGCGAGGTCGTCGAGGCGCTGCAGCGTGCCGCAGCGGCGGCGTGCACGCGCTTCCCCGAAGGCGACGCTCGCGGCCAGCCGCTGGTGATCCTCGGAGGCACGGCCGTCAACCTCGCGGCGCTCGAGGGCGGCTTCGAACGCTTCGATCCCGAGCGCGCCGAGGGTGCGCGCGTCGATCCGGGCGCCGCAGCGCGCTGGGCCGACCGGCTGGGGCTGCTCCTGCCGGAGCAGCGGCTGCGCTTTCCGATCGAACGCGAGCGTGCGGGGATCCTGCACGCGGGCCTGGCCTGTCTCGCTGCGGCGCTGGGGCGTGTCCAGCCGCGCGAGGTGCGCGCCAGCGGTCGCGGGCTGCGCTATGGCGTCCTGCGCGCCCTGCTCGCCCGCGTCTGATCGCCGCTCCAGCTTGCGCGTCCGGCCGGGATGCCCGAGACTTGAGACATGCTCTCGCTCGCCCTCAGCGCGCTGGCCGGCGCTTCCGGCCTGCAGGCGGCGAGCGCGCCTCCTCCCGTCGGGGCGGCGACGCGCGCGTTCTTCGAGAGCGGTCCGGGCTACGTCCCGCCCGAGGGGATTCCCGATCCGCATCCGCTGGCGGGATCCTCGGCCTTCTGGTTCGGGCGCCAGCCCGTGCCGGGGTTCCCCGGCGTCTGGAACGTCGAGGTGCGCAACACGGGCAGCGGCTACCTCGAGAAGTTCCTCTTCTCCGCTCCCCCGGGCCCGATCACGTCGCCACGCCCCGCGCTGGTCGCCTTCCACGCCTTCGGCGTCAGCCACGCCGACGCGCTCTTCCACACCACGTTCTGGCAGGAGTCGCAGGCACGCGGGTGGTACTTCATCGCGCCGCTGGGCGCGCTCCCGAACAACTACGGCTGCGCGGCCGCGCAGATCAACACGCAGGTCGTGCTCGAGCTGCTCGCCGCCGCGAACGCGATCGATCGCCGGCGCATCTTCGGTGTCGGGTTCTCGATGGGCGGCGGCTGGGCGCTCTCGCAGGCTGCGCGCCACGTCGACGTCGACGGGGTGCGCTTCGCGGGGCTGGTCGACCACAGCGGCTCGGTTTCGCTCGGACACGTCTACGCGAGCGAGCCCGGCGTGCAGCCGATCCTGGCCGCAGCGTGCGGCGGGACGCCGAGCCAGGTTCCGTTCGCCTACCAGCGCTTCTCGACCATCGACCTCGACCCGCTGACACTGCAGGTCGGCCCCGACAGCGATCCCGCGCGCAACCTGTTCGCGACGCCGCTCCTGCTCTGGGAGACCACGGCGGATCCGATGTGGGACCTGCGCAAGCAGACCTTCGCGCTGCAGGCCGATCTCGCGCTGCGCGGAGCCGCGCCGCGACTGCACGTCGTCAATTCGCCGCTGCACAGCTGGAGCACGCTCGACGATCACGCCGCGTGCGACTGGTTCGCGCAGCTCCCGGCCCTCTCCGACCGCGCGCTCGATGGCCAGCTCCTGGCCGATGCGGACGGGGGCTGGTTCCAGTTCCGTCTCGAGCAGGACGCGCCGCTGGCCTTCACGCCGCTCTCCTGGAGCGCGGATCCGGCAGCGAATCGCCTGGCGCTCTCGGGGAGCGCGAACCTCCACAGACTCTTCGTCGACGTGCGCGACTTCGGGCTGGACTACCTCGGCGACCTGCGCCTGGATCACCGCACCAGCGACGGGCTGGGGGACGAGATCGTGCTCGAGGGCCTGGCGGTCAACGCGCCGCCGCAGTGGGTGCGCCTGAACGGGACGGGCGTGCCTGTCCGCTACGATCCGCAAGCGGGGACGCTGACGCTGCCCGCGGTCAACGGGCTGCAGACCAGCCGCTGGCAGGTGCGCTTCTAGGCGCCGGCCCCGAAAACCACTGGAAATCCAGCCTCGTCTGGCCCCGGGGGTAGACTAGGTTGGACCGCTTCCTGGAACCGCCCAGGGAGGCTCCGCGCCCGCCTCCAGGAAACGATCGCACCTCCCGGATGAGGAATCTCCTTCTCTGTCTCGGTTTCGGCCTGCCGCTGCTCGGTGCCTGCGCACCGCACGTCGCGTCCTCGAACGGCATCGGCTCCGGCCCGGACGCCCCGCAGCTGGGATCGCTGGAGCTGGCGCAGAAATTCTTCGAGACCGGACCCGGACGCGTGCCCGATGGCGGTGAACCGGACGCGGGCTTCCTGGGCATGCCTGCCGGCTCGATGACGGCGGGGATGGCGATGCGCGTCGTACCCGTGCCGGGCTACCCCGGTGCCTACAACGTCGTGCTGCGCAACACGGGCAGCGGCTACGCCGAGTCCTTCGTGCTGCAGATCCCGAGCAACCCGCCGCCGGGCCCGCGGCCGATGCTGGTCGCGTTCCACCGGGCCAACGTCAGCCATGCCGATGCGTTCCTCTGGACGCAGTTCCCGGCCGAGTGCCAGGCGCGCGGCTGGTACTTCGTCGCGCCGCTCGGCGGCAGCCAGCGTCACTTCAGCTCGATCGTGAGCCAGATCAACACGCGGCGCGCGCTCGAACTCGTCGCGGCCCTCTATCCGATCGACACGCAGCGCATCTACGGCGTGGGCTTCTCCATGGGAGGCGGCGCGGTCGCGACGTACGCCGCGCGCCACAACGACGCCAGCGGGCTGCGCTTCGCGGCGCTCGTCAACCACACCGGCACGGTCTCGATCAGCGATGCCTTCGCCAAGGAGTTCGACGACAACGACGCGGACGACGGCGTCGCGCCCAGCGGGCTGAACCTCGAGAGCCCCGACCTGATGGAGTTCTGGAACGGCGGGACGCCCGCGCAGGTGCCCTTCTCGTTCCAGCGCTGCTCGACGATCGACCTCGACCCGCTGACCGGGCTCGTGGGGAGCGGTACGGACCTCGCTCGCAATTTCGGGCGGCTGAAGGTGATGACGGTGCTCGCGAGCGGGGACACCAACCTCTACCTGCCGCAGCAGACGCAGACCTGGGCTGCCCACCTCGCCGGCCTGGGCGTCGACGACACCTTCGTGACCGTGCCGTTCAACGGGCACTCCTGGGATGCCCTCGACGCTCACGCGGCGTGCGACTGGATGGATCCGATCCGCCTGACCGATCCGACCGCCGGCAACCAGTTGGCAGACGAGGACGGGCAAGCCGTCGAGCGCTTCCACGTGCGCCAGGACGCCGGCGGCGGGTTCACGCCGTTCCAGTGGAACGCCGACTCGGTCTCCAACCGGCTGAGCGTGTGGGGGACGAAGAACCTCAAGCGCCTGGAGCTCGACGCGACCTCACTCGGTCTGGCCTACCTCGGGACGCTGCGCTGGAACCACGCG
The DNA here is from genome assembly GCA_044229935.1 of Planctomycetota bacterium. Classification (GTDB taxonomy): domain Bacteria; phylum Planctomycetota; class UBA1135; order UBA1135; genus JADJLZ01. The sequence goes on from JBGASC010000023.1 coordinate 49,147, forward strand.
GCGGCAGATGGATCGGCGGACGAGATGTTGTTCACGAACGTACCCAGCGCTCCGCTGGGCGTGTTCCGCGACGGTCAGCCGGCGAGCTGCGTCTACGACGCCCAGGCCCAGACCTGCCTCGTCAGCGAGGCGGACCCTGCCGGGCACCAGTGGCAGCTGCAGTTCTGAGCCGGGCTGTGCCCGGGCAGACCTCGCCCCGCCTTCGAACTCCTCCAAGCAAGGGGGCTGGTGGTTTTGAGGCCACCAGCCCGAGGGAGAGAGGAGTCGTCATCAAGCTTCCCGGGTGAAGCACCGCTCGCAAAGTGCGACACCTCTTGATGAAACTCACTTGCGCCTCGATTCATCACCGTGGCGCGGCCGCATTGTAGTCGCCCCGCGGAGAGCACGGGAAGCACTATTCCAGCGATTTCAGGCCTCAGCGCGCGACTCGAACTGCAGGCAGCGACAGCTCGAGCCGGGCTCCGCCCAAGGCGCCCGAACCCGCGGTCAGCTCGCCCTGCTGCCCGAGCACGATCCCCGCCGTGATCGCAAGGCCGAGCCCATTGCCCGGCAGCGCTTCCGAGTCGTTTGCGGCGAGTGCGGCGGCCACATCGTCCGGCAGTCCCGGCCCCCCGTCCTCGACCACGACACGAAGCGCGAGCGGAACCTCGCAGACCCGGGCACAGACGCGCACCCAGCCACCCTCGCCGCACGTCTCCTGGGCCTCGCGAGCGTTGAGGATCAGGTTCTCGACGGCGTGGCAGAACTCCGAAGGTGAGAGGGGCACGCGCACGTCTCTGACCGCGGGCTCGACCTCCAGCTCGAGTTGGATGCGCGCACGAGCGCAGGCCTGTCGGTTTCGCTCGACCAATTCGGCCAGGCACTCGGCCGGCGCGGTCAGCACCAGCACGGGAGCGGGGGCCTCGGAGTCAGCCGGACCGGTCTGCGTTCGGGCCTGCGGCAGCGCCGGGACGATCGACTCGACGTCGTCCTGATGTGCGGGCGGCTCGCTCTCGTCGATCAGCCGAGCGACGTGCAAGAGCGCCGCGAGCCAGTCGAGCTCGTGTTCCGAAGGGGGCACCCCGGCGTAGGCGAGTGCGTGCGCCTCGGATCCTTGCCCCGAGACGAGGACACCACGACCGGGGATCAGGTCCGCGGAGCGCCGGCCCGCGGCGACCTCCTCGAGCTGCTGAGCGTCCGGGAGCAGCTCCTCGGGCCCGCGCGAGAGGATGCAGTTCCACCCGCGCCGGGGGCCCAGGCTTCGCCACAGCGCACAGGCCTGCACCCAGGGATGGCTCGCGACGCCCGCCAGCAGGCTGCGCGCGCGCTCGCCCTGGCCTTCGGCGCGGACGAGATCCTCGACGCGCTCTTCGAAGATCCGCTGCAGGGGTGTGTGTGCCATCGGTTTCCGGCTCTCGCCGTCCTATCGGCAACCCGCCAGAGGGGCTCGATGCGCAACTCGTGCCTGGGCCGCGAGTTTCCCCGCGGCGCGACCGCTCCGCGCAAGCGATGGAGCGTCCCTCGCGCCGGCAAGGCATAATCGGGAGCTCGACGCCAACCCATGGGTGCGGACCTCTACTTCGACGCCAACGGATCCACGCCGGTGCACCCCAAGGTGCTCGAGGTCTGTCAGGCCTACCTCGCCGGCTTCTTCGGCAACCCCTCCGCCCGCCACGCCGAGGGCCTCCGCGCGCGGCGTGCGATCGATGCAGCGCGCGCGACGATCGCGCGTGAGCTCGGTGCGTCCGCCGACGAGATCTGGTTCACCTCCGGCGGCACGGAGTCGAACAACTGGGCCCTGCTCGGAACCGCCGAACGGAGCTCGCGTCGCCACCTCGTCGTGAGCGCGATCGAGCACAAGTCCGTGCTGCAGTCGGCTCGCGAGCTGGAGCGGCGCGGATACGAGCTCGAGCTGCTCCCCGTCGATTCCGCAGGGGCCGTGCGCAAGCACGACCTGGAGCATCGGCTGCGCCCGGACACGCTGCTCGTGTCGGTGATGGCCGCCAACAACGAGACCGGCGTCGTCCAGCCTGTGCGCGAGATCGGCGAACTCTGCCGCGAGCGTGGCGTGCTCTTCCACACCGATGCGGTCGCGATGCTCGGCAAGCTGCCCGTCGACCTGCGCGAGCTGCCCTGTGACCTGCTCAGCCTCTCGAGCCACAAGCTGTACGCGCCCAAGGGCTGCGGCGTGCTCTTCGTGCGCTCGGGTGTGCCGATCGCGCCGCTGATCCACGGCTGTGGCCAGCAGGACGGGCGGCGCGGCGGAACGGAGAATGCACTGCCGGTGGTCGGGTTTGCGCGCGCGCTGGAGCTCCTGGCCCGCGGGGAGCTCGTCTCGCCACGCAACCTGGCCCACTGGCGCGACGAACTCTGGCTGCGGCTGGGTTCGCGCTTTCCCGGTTGTCGTCGCAACGGCGCGGGATCGTTCCTGCCGAACACGCTCAACGTCTGCTTTCCGGGCTGCGTCGCGCTGGACGTGCAGGCGGCGCTGGCCGAGCGCGGGATCAGCGTGTCGGTCGGCGCTGCGGCCGGCGGGGGCGCTCCCTCGCACGTCCTGACCGCGATGGGGCTCTCGGTCGAGCAGGCCCGTTCCAGCCTGCGTTTCAGCCTCGGACGCAGCACGGATGCGGCCTCGATCCAGGCCCTGATCGACACCCTTGAGGCCGTACTCCCGGTCGAGCTGGGACGGGCGGCGTCCGCCGTGCACGCATGAGCACGCCGATCGACGCCCTGGTGCGCGAGTTGGAACTCGAGTTCCGCGCCGATGCCCAGGGGCACCGCGCCGCACGCCTGCTCGCGAGCTACGCGCGCGTGGAGACGGACTGGCAGCGCCTGGTGTGCTACGACCCGGCGACGTACACGCGCAACCTGGTCGCACGCACCGAGCAGTTCGAGATGCTCGTGCTGTGCTGGAGCGCGGGTCAACAGAGTCCGATCCACGACCACGCGGGTCAGCACTGCTTCATGGGGATCCTCGAGGGTGCGATCGAAGAGATCCAGTACGCCTTCCCGGGCGCGAACGAGGCGGGCCCGCTGAGCCGCATCGGCGCACGGACGTTCGAGCGCGGGGAGGTAGCCTACATCCACGACCGCATCGCCCTGCATCGCGTGCGCCCCGCCTCGGGGAACTCGGCCGTCTCCCTGCATCTGTACTCGCGACCCATCGACGTCTGTCGCGTGTACGACGAGCGCACGGGCGAAGTGCTCAGCCGCCAGCTGATCTACCACTCGGCTCGGACCTGACGCTCGAGGGGAGTCCGCGAGCCGGACCCGGAAAGGGAAAAAGCACCCGCCGGGAAGCGGGTGCCTTTTCGACTCTCTCGTGTGGGTTTCCCCCTTGCTTCGACCCAGGCCCTGCAGGACCCGGATCTTGCATGCAGTGCTGCGCCAGTCACCCGAAGGCACTCCAGCCGAGTCCTGCCGGGGAAGAAACGGCGCGATCGTCCATGAACGCCTGCAAATCTGAGAAAAACCCGCGCGTGCCGGCTCATCGGCGCTCCGGGTGCCCGCTCGGCTTGACGGCGCAGGGCCCCGTGGTAGAGTCCGCCCCCCCTTGCGCGGACCGCGCGCGCGGGCGACCGCTCCTCGGCGGTGTAGCTCAGTCGGTAGAGCAGCGGCTTCATAAGCCGCGCGTCGCCGGTTCAAGTCCGGCCACCGCTACCAGCCCGCGCCTCAGCGCGGGTCGAGGCGTTCGAGATGCTCGTGGACGATCGCACCCAGGGCGTCGAGGAAGTCGGGTCGCTCGTTGAGGCAAGGGACGAGCGCGAGTTCCCGTCCGCCAGCGGCGTGGAAGCGCTCCTGAGCTCGGATGCCGAGCTCCTCGAGCGTCTCCAGGCAGTCGGCGAGGAAGCCGGGCGTCGCGAGCACGACGCGCGGGTGTCGGGGCGCCAGTTCGACCAGGTGCTCCTCGAGGTAGGGCTGCAGCCAGGGCTGCGGGCCAAAGCGCGACTGGAACGCGAGGCTCCAGGCATCCGCCTCCAGGCCGAGCGCGCGCGCGAGGAGCTCCGCCGTGCGCTGGCAATGCTCGCGGTAGGGATCTCCGCGGCGTACGTAGGCCTCCGGCAGGCCGTGGAAGCTGAACACGTGCCGCGCCGTCGCGTCTGCGCCGCGAGCGCTCCGCACGGCCTCGGCGAGGGCCGCGACGTAGGCAGGATGGGAGTGGAAGGGCGCGATGACGCTCAACTCGAGCTTGCGGCGGCTGCACTCGCGGGCGGCGGCCTCCTCGAGCGTCCCCGTAGTGGTGACGCTCCACTGCGGGAACATCGGAAGCAGGACGATGCGCCGGCATCCTTGGCGCTCGAGGTCCTCGACCGCTGCCGTCAGGCCGGGCTCGCCGTAGCGCATGCCCAGACTCAGCGGCAGCTCAGGCCCCAGACGCTGCGCGAGGCCGAGCGCTTGCGCCCGCGAGTGGACCAGCAGGGGCGAGCCCTCCGCCTGCCAGACGCGCCGGTAGAGCTCGGCCGACTTCGGGGCGCGGAAGGGCAGGATGATGCCGTACAGCACCGGCAGCCAGACCAGGCGCGGCGCCTGCACGACCTTGGGGTCTCCGAGGAACTCCCGCAGGTACTCGCGCACATCCGCGACCTCGGGGCTGCGCGGGGTCCCCAGGTTCGCGAGCAGGATGCCGGTCCGCATACGGGGTGTGCTCATGCGCTCAGCGCAGGAGCTCGCCGTGGCGGTACTCGCCGGTGCGATCTCCGTCCAGGTGTCCGTCGTCGAGGTAGAAGTCCCAGGAGCCCTCGCGCAGACCGCGCTCGTACGCGCCGCAGGCCTCGAGCGCGCCGTTCTCGTACCAGAAGCGCCAGTGTCCCGCGCGCTCGCTCGCGTGCGTCGACTCGTCCCAGGCACGCTCGCCCTCCGAGCGCGGTTGTCCGTTGGCGTGCCACTGCTTCCAGCGGCCGACGCGCACGCCGTCCTGGTAGCGCCCCTGCTCGCGCAGTTGCCCATCGGGGAACCAGAAGGTCCACAAGCCCTCCTCGCGCCCGTCGATCGCCGAGACCTGCCCCGAGGCGCGGCGCTTTCCGGTCGGCCAGCCGCGTTCGACCGGGCGCTGGCAGGCGACGAGGACACAGGCGAGCACGAGGCACGTCCGGCTCGGGAGCGCGAATCGTCGAGCGCGGGGGCGGTGGGGCATGGGGCTCGTCCGTGATCCTCCGCGCGGCGTTTGCGCGCCCCGACGAACGAGGCCGCGGCCGCTGTGGGCACGTCCGGAAGGAAGGTAGCGGTGGGGAGCGGGGCCGACAAGACCACGGGCGGGCGCGGGCCGAGCGAGGGTGGCTCTTTTTTTTCTTGCGTAATCCCCGGACCCTCGGGAAAAGAACACCCCCGCGCAGGACCATGACGCGCGGGAAACCCTCGAGCGCAATCGGGCCCGCCCGCCGCGGCGCACCCGCCCCTTCGAATACTCCCATGCAGCTTCGCAACGCCAGCGACATCGGACTGGACATCGACACGATCCTCGCCCCGGGCAGCGGTCCGGGGACCCAGGTGGTCCTGGCCTCGGATGACTACGACGGCGACTTCGACTTCGACTTCGACATCGGCGATGCCGACGACGACGACGAGGACGAGGACGACGATGACGACGACCTGGACGAGGACGACGACGACGACGAGAAGGACGGCGACGACGAGTACTTCTACGGCGACGACGACGGCGACGACGAGTAGCTCGCACCTCGCTCCCGTTCCCTTCCACCTGCGACACGCGCCTTTCCGCCCGCTGGCGAAGCGCGTGTCGTGCTTGGCGGGACTCCTCTTGTGCGCCTGCGCGGGCTCACGGCCGCCGACGGCGCCGCCGCTTGCCGCGCGTGCCGCGCCCGCCGCAACCCGCCCGCGCATCGAGGCGCGCCGTCCGCTCGCTGCGCAGAGCGTGGCCGACGCCGGGGGCGAGCTCGAGGCCGACCTCGTCGAGGTGCGCCTCGACCTGGTGCTCGACCTCGCGCATCACGGCGTGTGCGGCCGCGTCGAGAACGTCTTCCGCGGGCTGCGCGAGCGCACGCAGCGGCTCCTCCTGCACGCGCGCGGCCTGGTGATCGAGTCCGTGCGCGACGCGCACGCGCACGAGCTCGCCTGGACGCAGGAGGGCGAGACGCTGCGCATCGAGCTGGCCGAGCCTCTGGAGCGCGGAAGCCAGGCGAGCGTCTGCGTCGAGTACTCCGCCCGGCCCGAGAAGGGCCTGTACTTCGTCGAGGCGCGCGATGGCTCGCCGGAGGTCTGGTCGCAGAACGAGCCCAGCGACGCGCGCGCCTGGATCCCGACCTGGGACGAGCCCAACGACCGGGCCGGCTTCGACGCGCGCATCACGGTCGGCGAGGGGCTCGAGGTGCTCTCCAACGGCGTGCGCGAGGAGGTGCGCGAGAACCCCGACGGTTCGCGCACGTTCCACTGGCGCCAGGAGCGACCGATCCCGGCCTACCTCTTCGCCGTCGCGGCCGGTCGCTGGATCGGCGTGCACCACGACGAAGCGCACCCAGCGCTGGGCTTCTTCGTGCCCGCGGGCACGCCCGCCGGCGAGCTCGAGCGCACCTTCGGCCAGGCGCTCGACATCCTGGCCTTCGAGGAGGAGCTCTTCGGCGTGCCCTTTCCCTGGCCGCGCTACGACCAGGTGGTCGTCGACGACTTCGTGATGGGCGGCATGGAGAACGCCGGGCTGACGCTGCTCACCGACGAGATCGTGCACGATGCCGACGAGGAGCTCGACGAGATCGGCGAGCGCGAGCTGCTGCTCGCGCACGAGGCGGCGCACCAGTGGTTCGGCGATCTTGTGACCTGTCTGGGCTGGAGGAACCTGTGGCTCAACGAGGCCTGGGCCTCGTACGTCGAGCTGCTCTACCTCGAGCACCGCGAGGGGGGCGCGCGCGCTGCCGCGTGGTTCGAGCGCTACCGCGAGCAGTACCTCGCGCGCGGCGAGCGCACGCGCCTGCCGCTCTCCGAGAGCTGGCACGCGCAGGCCTCCGAGGACCTGTGCAACCACGAGTACGACAAGGGCCCGTGGGTGCTGCGCATGCTCGAGCACCGGCTCGGCCACGCCGACTTCTGGTGCGGCGTGCGGCACTACCTCGCGGCGCACGCGGACGGCTTCGCCACCACCGAGGACTTCGGCCGCGCCTTCCTCGAGGCCACCGGTCGCAACGTCTTCCCCTTCCTGCAGCAGTGGGTCGAGGGCGCCGGCCATCCGCGGCTGCATGCGTCCTGGTTCGATCGCGACGGACGGCGCGTGCTCACGATCGAGCAGCGCCAGCGCACGGACGAGCTCGTGCCGCTCTTCGACGTGCCGCTGGAGCTCGAGCTCGACTTCGCCGACGGCAGCACGCGGCGCGAGACGCTGCGCGTGCACGAGTCCCGCGCCGAGTTCGATCTCGGCGCGAGCGACGCGGCCCTGCTCGACCTCGTGCTCGATCCCGACGGGATGCTGCTGTGCGAGCTCGAGCTCGAGAAGCCGGCCGCGTCCTGGGCGCACCAGGCGGCGCTCGCGGCGAGTCCCTCCGCGCGCTGGCGCGCCATCGACCCGCTGGCGGCGCTGTCCGCGACGGACTCCGACGCGCGCGCGCGCCGCACGGCCCAGGACGCTCTCGAGCGGCTCCTGCGCGATCCGGAGTTCCTCGTGCGCGGGCGCGCCCTCTCGGCCTGCGCCGCGCTGCCCGCGCTGCGCGGCGCGCTGCTCGACGCGGCGCGCGAGGATCCGGTCGCCTACGTGCGCGAGCTCGCGGTCGTGCACCTGGCGAACGACGTCGCGTCGCCCGACGAGCTCGAGAGCCTGCGACCGCGACTCGCGCTCGAGCGCTCGCCGCGCGTACGCCGGGCGCTCGAGCGCGCGCTGGGCGTGCTCGAGGACGCGCCGCCGCGCTGAGCGCGGCGGGGGCGCAGCGTGCCGCTCAGCGCGCGCGGCCCTCGACCCAGAACACGTCCGCCACGTCCTTGCGCACGAACTCGTAGCTGACCTCGCTCCAGGCGGCGAGCGCGGAGTCGGAGGTGAGGAAGATCCCTCCGCCCGGCGCGGACGGATCGTCGCGGTAGCCGACGAGGAGGCGGCTGTGGCCCGAGCCCGCGGCGACCGGCCAGCCCGCGGCCAGCGTGCGGCGCACCTGCGCGAACTGCTCCTCGCTCAAGCCGAAGCGGTTGGGGACCCAGGGCACGATCCAGTGCACCGCGATCCGCTCGCGCGTGCGTTCCAGGCGCGCGTGCGCCTCCTCGCGCGCGTCCGCGGCCGGACGTGCGGCCGGATCCCAGGCGGCGGCGTAGGGCAGCGTCGTCTCGCTGCACAGCCCTTCGCGCGCGAAGCCCGCCAGCGCCTGGTGGAAGAAGTCGCCGTCGGCGCCGTCGTGGCTGCATTCGTTGGCGGCCCAGTTGAGGTACTCCGGGCTCATCCGCAGGCTCGCCTGCTCCGCGCGCGCCAGTGCGAACTGCGGGCGGCGCCACGGGCGCGCTCGCAGCGCAGGACGCGCTCGCAGCGGAGGACGAGACGCGAGCGGAGCGGCAGCCGGTGACGAGGAGCAGGAGCAACAGGGTCGCGCAGCGCGTGTGCATGTCGCGCACGATAGCGTCGCTGCGGCGCGTGCCCAGGGCTAGGGCGCGGCTCGCGGCTCCGGGCGCTCGATCAGCCAGGTGCGCAGCACGCGCGCGAGGTCCTCCAGCTGCAGAGGCTTGGTCACGTACCCGTCCATGCCCGCCTCGATGCAGCGCTCGCGGTCGCCGGCCATCGCGTGCGCGGTCAGCGCGACCACCAGCAGGTGTCCGCCGCGCGAGGCTTCCTGCCTGCGCAGCGCGCGCGTGGCCTCCAGGCCGTCGAGTTCGGGCATCTGACAGTCCATCAGCACGAGGTCATAGCGCTTCCGTTCGATCGCCTCCAAGGCCTCGCGCCCGTTGGCGGCGATGTCGACGTCGGTGCCGAGCTTCTGCAGCATGCGCTGGGCCACGCGCTGGTTGACGGCGTTGTCCTCGGCCAGCAGCACGCGCGGGCGGCGCCGGAAGCCGGAGGCGCTGAGCTCGTCGCGCAGGGCGGGAGCAGCCGGGGGCGACGTCGTCGTCGTCGGAAGCGCGGGGGGGGAGCAGCACCGTCCGCAGGCACTCGACGAGCCGCTCCCGGCGCGTGGGCCGCGTCAGCAGCGCGTCGAAGCAGGCGCGCGCGCGGCTCTCGACCCGCGCGCGGCGCGCCAGCGGGCTGAACAGGAGCAGGCGCGGGTTGCCCAGCGAGGCGTCGGCGCGGATCGCCTGCGCGAGCTCGAACGCGTCCTCGCCGGAGGTCCCCAGGTCGATCCAGGCCAGCGCGTACGGTCGCGCAGTGCCGCAGCGTTCCCGCAGCGCGTTCAGCGCCTGCTCGCGTCCGCCCGCGCACGTCGTGGCCAGGCCCAGCGCGCGCGCCTCGCCTTGGAGCGTCTCGCGTCGCGTTGCGGTGGCGGCGACCACCAGCGCCTCGACGCCGGCGAAGCCGGCCTCGAGCGTGGCGAGGTCCTCTCCCGCGGGCGTCGCGAACGGGACGCGCAACCAGAAGTGGCTTCCGCCGCAGGGCGCGTTCTCGACGCCGATCTCTCCGCCCATCAGTGTCACCAGCTGGCGGCAGATCGCCAGCCCGAGCCCGGTGCCGCCGTACTTGCGCGTGGTCGAGCCGTCGGCCTGCGAGAAGGCGTGGAAGAGGCGCTCGCGCGCGGGGCCGGAGATGCCGATGCCCGTGTCGCTCACGCTCAGCAGCACCTCGGCCGACCCCGCCGTGCGCTGCACGAGCTCGGCGCCGAGCAGCACCTCGCCGCGTTCGGTGAACTTGAGCGCGTTCGAGACCAGGTTCAGCAGCACCTGCCGCAGGCGGTTGGGATCGCCGCGCACCCGCTGCGGCACATCGGGCGCGACGCGCACGTCCAGCTCCAGCCCCTTGCGCAGCGCCGACTCCCCGAAGAGGTCGGCCACGTCGTAGAGCGTGGAGTGCAGGTCGAAGTCGAGCGACTCCAGCTCGAGCTTCCCGGCCTCGATCTTCGAGAAGTCGAGCACCTGGTTGATGATCGAGAGCAGGCCCTCGGCCGAGCGGTGGATCGTGTCGGCGTACTCGCGCTGCTCGTCGTCCAGGCGCGTGTCGAGCAGCAGCTGCGTCATGCCCAGCACGCCGTTCATCGGCGTGCGGATCTCGTGGCTCATGTTGGCCAGGAACTCGGACTTGGTGCGCGCCGCCTCGAGCGCCAGTTCGCGCGCGCGCACGAGGTCGTCGATGCGGCTGGTGACCATCACGATGCCGCCGATCGCGCCCTCGGGCGTGTGCCAGGGGTGCAGCGCCCAGCGCAGGTGCAGGCGCGAGCCGTCGGGGCGCTCGAAGACGTCCTCGGGTGCCGAGATCACCTCGCCCGCGAGCGCGCGGCGGTGGAACTCGAGCCAGCGCGGCGGCTGGTCGGGGAAGACCTCGTAGTGGCTGCGGCCGGCGAGGTGCTGTCCGGCCAGGCCGTACTCCTCGAGCCAGCGCTGGCTGTGCGAGACGTAGCACATCCCGGCGTCGAGCATCGCCATCGCCACCGGCGCGTTGGTGACGAGGTCGAGCAGCTGATGGTGCTCGCGCTCGAGCGCGCGCTGCGCGAGCCTGCGCTGCGTGATGTCCTGGAAGGCGAGCACGGCGCCCTGCAGCACGCCGCCGTTGCGGATCGGGTTGAGCACGAGCGAGATCGGCAGCGTGCTGCCGTCGGGGCGCAGGATCTGCGCATCCTCCTCGCGCGTCGTTTCGCGGGCGAGGACGTCGCGTCCGGCCAGCTGGGGGATGCGCTGCAGCACGGGCTCGCCGATCAGCGCCCCCGAGCTGCAGCCCAGCAGCGCCAGCGCCGCCGGGTTGACCGAGAGGCAGGCGCCGGTCGCGTCGAGCACGAACAGCCCGTCGCCCATCGAGGCGAAGACCGTCTGCAGGCGGTCGCGCTGCGCTTCGAGCTCGGACTGCGAGCGCTGCAGCGTCGTGTTGAGGTCGAGCAGCTCGGTCGAGGAGATCGAGAGCGAGCGCTCCATCAGGTAGCGCTCCTCGTCGGCCTCGCGGTAGGCCTTGCTGACCCGGTCCAGGAGCCGCGTCCACGCCGCCGCGTCGGACGGGGGCTGGTCGAGCCCGAGTCCGCAGCGTGCCAGCTGGCGCAGGAGGAGCGGGTGCAGCACGGAGGCTCAGCCCTCGGAGATCGTCGTCAGCGTCATCGTCTGGTTGTGCAGGTCGCACCAGCCCTCGCGCCAGGGCGAGATCTCGCCGTAGGAGTAGAAGCCCACGGTGCTCGAGCCCCGCGGCAGGAGCGAGAGCACGGCCTCGATCTCCTCCTCGGCGCGCTCGCCCAGGATCAGGCGCCGTCCGACACAGCTGACCGCGATCGCCAGCGTCGGCGAGCGCGCGCCCGACATGTGCTCCAGGGCGTGCGTCGTCGCCTGCGCGGCGCCCTCGATCAGGCGCTCCAGGTTGGCGCGCATCAGCTGCGCCAGGTGGCCCTCGGGCACGTTGCCCGCGAAGGTCATCGACTGCTGCGACTCGTCGACGGAGAGCACCGTGCGCACGAGCACCTTGGTGTCCTCGCGACCCGCACGGATCGCGAGCGGGAAGAGCAGCGCGGTCGCGGGCAGGCCGTGCGCGCGCTCGCCCAGGTACTCCTTGTACAGCTGCAGCGCGGGCTTGCCGTCGAGCTCGTAGAGCACGTTGCCCTGCGAGCGCGTGACGCGGCGCTCGGGCCCGAAGATGTCCCAGCCTCCCTGCGATCCGTGGCCGACCGAGAGGCGCGAGCCGTAGAACCCGACCGCGCGCACCGCGCCGGACTGCGGCGCGCCGTCGCCGACGACCCAGGTGCGCTGGAAGCGGCTCCCGTCGCCGGCCAGCCCGCCGGTGACGACCACCGATTCGGGCAGGGCCGAGTTGAGCCCGTTGACGAGCTCGCTGCCGTTGACGGTCAGCCCGTCGGAGAGCACCAGGATCGCGCGCAGGTCCGGCGCGAGCAGCTGCTCGGCCAGGGCGCGGCCGGCCGAGTGCGAGTCCTCCGGACGCTCGACGCGCGCCGAGGCCGTCGCCAGACGCGACGAATCGAAGCGCGCCACCGCGACCGAGAGCGATTCGTCGGAGAGCGCGGGGCCCGAGATCTCGCCCGAGGTCGAACAGCCCACGATGCGCGAGCGCGGGTACGCGGCGCGCAGTGCCGAGATCGGATCCGGTGCGTGCGCGAACGAGGCTGCGCCGAAGACCAGCACCAGCGTGTTCTCCGAATCGAGCGCCGGGAACTGCGGCAACGACCAGCCGTTCGCGGTCGTGAAGGTGAAGGTCTCCAGTTGCATGGGATCGAACTCCTGGGGAGGGGGCGCGGGACGAGCGCGGATGGCGCTGCGGATTCGCGTATCGGTACCTCGGAGAACGCCGGTGGAGGCGCACAGACGAAAAAGGCGCCTCTGGACTCCGGGCTTGTCACTCCCGAATGACGGGCGCGGCAGGCGCTAGACTGCGCACCCTCGATGAAGCCCGCTCCGGCCGATCTGCGCGCGCTCGCGCGCCGCGACCCTGCCCTTGGCCGTGCGCTGCGCGAGGTGCCGCCCTTCCCCGGCTTCCCGGATCGTCGTCATCCGCGGCAGCGCTCGCACTACGCGTCGCTGACCAGCGCGATCGTCTACCAGCAGCTGGCGACCAAGGCCGCGGAGACGATCTGGAAGCGCGTCTGCGCGCTCGACGGGGCAGCGCACTTCCCCGAGCCCGAACAGTTCCTCGCGCACGGCGACGAGGAGCTGCGCGGCGCGGGCCTCTCGCGCGGCAAGATCGCCGCGCTGCGCGACCTGTGCACGCGCATCCAGGACGGCCGGCTCGCGCTGCCGCGCCTCTCGCGCCTCCCGGACGAGCGCGTGATCGAGGAGCTGGTCGAGGTGCGCGGCATCGGGCGCTGGAGCGCGCAGATGTTCCTGATGTTCCGCCTGGGGCGCCTGGACGTGCTGGCGGAGGGCGATCTGGGCGTGCAGGAGGGCCTGCGGCTGCTCGACGGCCGGTCGGAGCGTCCGGGCCCGCGCGAGGTGCTCGAGCGTGCGCGCGCCTGGAGCCCGCTCTCCAGCGTCGGCTGCTGGACGATGTGGCGGCTCGTGGACCGCGCGAGGCAGGGGTAGACTTGTCTCGGCGCCCAGCGCCCGCCCTTCCGGACCCCCGATGCGCGCCCTCCCCGCCCTCTCCGCCCTGGCCCTGGCCGCCGTGGTCGGGTTCGGGCTTCGCGCTCGCGCCTACGTCGTGCTCTGGCCCGCGCTCGACGACGCCAAGCGCGGCGTGCACGTGTTCAACAACTTCGGCGATCCCGAAGCCAACGACGACAGCAGCGTCGACCCGCGCTGGCCGGGCTGGAGCGGTGCGCCGCGCGCGATCTGGAAGGGCGCCTGCGAATGGGGGAGCCGCCTGCACGGCGACGGCGGCGGCGATCCGACACAGACCGACGGCATCGGCTCGGGCGGCGCCAACCTCGATCCGTTCTTCGAGGGCCTGGTCGCCAGCGTCGGCGCGCCCAACGACAACGTCGCCTCGGAGCTCAACGGCACGAACGCGGGCGTGATCGCCTTCACCGAGCTCCCGCCCAACGACGGCTGGCGCGTGCGCTTCTACGCCAACCCGTGGATCCTCGACGACGACACGAACGGTCCGATCGCGGGCGCCCAGGACCTGCAGGGTGTGTTCACGCACGAGTACGGGCACTGCCTGGGCCTGGACCACTCGCCCGTTCCCGGCGCGACGATGGAGGCGGCGCCCGCGAGCACGGTCCCGCTGCGTTCGATCGAGAGCGACGACGTGCAGGGCCTGCAGGCGATCTACGGTGGGGCCGCTGCCGGCAAACCGGTGCTGCGCGCGCTGACGCTCTCGGCTGGCGTGTTGACGCTGCTCGGCGAGCAGTTCGGCGCGAGCGACGACGTGCACTTCCTCGGCGCGAGCGCGAGCGGCGTCGCCTCGACGCACAACGCGACCGTGCTCGCGCTCGCGCTGCCCGGCGCCGCGCAGGCGGGCGACGTGCAGGTCGTGCTCGCGAGCGGGCCCGCGTCGGGCATGGGCGTCTCGAACGCCTGGCCGCTCGATCCGGCCGGCTGTCCGCCGCCCGCGACGTACTGCGCGGCGAAGTCCAACTCGCAGGGCTGCCTGCCGACGATCGGCTTCAGCGGCGCGCCCAGCGCCAGCGCACCCTCGGGCTTCCTGATCGAGGCCTCGAACGTGATCAACCGCCGCACGGGCCTCCTGCTCTACGCCTACGCGCCGGGTTCAGCACCCTTCCAGGGCGGGATCCTGTGCCTCTCCGGAGCGCTCAAGCGCACGCCGCCGCAGAACTCGGGCGGCTCGCCCAGCGGCATCGACTGCAGCGGATCGTTCAGCTTCGACTTCAACGCGCGCATCGCCAGCGGCGTCGATCCTCTGCTGCTGCCGGGAACGGCCGTCTACGCGCAGTACGTCTACCGCGATCCGCCCTCGAGCTTCGGCTGGGGCATGAGCGAGGCACTCGCCTTCACGATCTGTCCCTGAGCGCGCCGTCGCGCTAGACTGCCGCGCAGCACGCGTCACCAGCTGGGGGCGGCGCGCCCGCGCGGCGCGCCTGAGAAGCACCCCTCGAACCTGATCCGGGTCGTGCCGGCGTAGGAAAGCTCATGCAGACGGACCAGCCCTCTTCGTCGACTGCCCCGCGGCCCTCGCGGCCGATCGAGCAGTCCTTCCCTTCCTCGCACAAGCACTACCGCGAGCTCGCGCACGGCGCGGAGACGCTGCGCGTGCCCTTCCGCCGCATCCACCTCTCGGGCGGCGAGGCGCCGCTGGACGTCTACGACTGCAGCGGGCCGCAGGGCTTCGACCCGCGCGCGGGCCTGCCCAAGCTGCGCGCGGAGTGGGTCGCCCGGCGCGAACGGCGCGGCGACACGAACCACTCGCAGATGCACTACGCGCGCCGCGGCGTGATCACCGAGGAGATGGCCTTCGCCGCCGCGCGCGAGGGCGTCGAGCCCGAGTTCGTGCGCAGCGAGATCGCGCGCGGCCGCGCCATCCTGCCGGCCAACAAGCGCCACCTCGAGCTCGAGCCGATGCTGATCGGCCGCAACTTCCTGGTCAAGATCAACGCCAACATCGGCAACAGCGCCGTGAGCTCCTCGATCGCCGACGAGGTCGAGAAGCTGCAGTGGGCGATCCGCTGGGGCGCCGACACGGTGATGGACCTCTCGACCGGCAGCCAGATCCACGAGACGCGCGAGTGGATCGTGCGCAACTCGCCGGTGCCGATCGGCACCGTCCCGATCTACCAGGCGCTCGAGAAGGTCGGCGGGCGCATCGAGAAGCTCGACATCAAGCTCTTCCTCGAGACGCTGGTCGAGCAGGCCGAGCAGGGCGTCGACTACTTCACGATCCACGCCGGCGTGCGCCTCTCGCACGTGCCGCTGACCGCGCGGCGCCTGACGGGCATCGTCAGCCGCGGCGGTTCGATCCTGGCCAAATGGTGTCTCGCGCACCACCGCGAGAACTTCCTCTACACGCACTTCGAGGAGATCTGCGAGCTGCTCGCGCGCTACGACGTCAGCTTCAGCCTGGGCGACGGCTTGCGCCCGGGCTCGATCCACGACGCCAACGACGCGGCACAGTTCGCGGAGCTCGAGACGCTGGGCGAGCTGACGCAGATCGCCTGGAAGCACGACGTGCAGACGATGATCGAGGGCCCCGGCCACGTGCCGATGCACCTGATCCGCGAGAACATGGAGAAGCAGCTCGCGCTCTGCCACGAGGCGCCCTTCTACACGCTCGGCCCGCTGACGACCGACATCGCGCCGGGCTACGACCACATCACCAGCGCGATCGGCGCGGCGCTGATCGGCTGGTACGGCACGGCGATGCTGTGCTACGTCACGCCCAAGGAGCACCTGGGCCTGCCCAACGCCGAGGACGTCAAGCAGGGTGTGATCGCCTACAAGATCGCGGCGCACGCGGCCGACCTCGCCAAGGGTCACCCCGGCGCGATCGCGCGCGACCACGCGCTCTCCAAGGCGCGCTTCGAGTTCCGCTGGAAGGACCAGTTCCACCTCGCGCTCGATCCCGAGACGGCGCAGGCCTACCACGATGCGACGCTGCCGGCCGAGGGCGCCAAGACGGCGCACTTCTGCTCGATGTGCGGGCCGCAGTTCTGCTCGATGCGCATCACCGAGGACGTGCGCAGCTTCGCGCGCGAGCAGGGCCTCTCCGAGACGGACGCGCTCGCGGCCGGGATGGCCGGCAAGGCGCGCGAGTTCCGCGAGACGGGGGCCGAGATCTACCGTCCCTGAGATCGCGCCCGGCGCATGACCTGGCCGTTCCTGCTCGCGCTCCCGCTCCTCGCCGCGGCCTGGATCTGGAGGCTCGAGCTCGTGCGCGCGTTCCTGCTCGCGCTGCTGCACACGCTCTACCGCATCCGCGTGCGCGGCCTGGAGAACCTCCCGCCCGGCGGCGCGCTGCTGGTCGCCAACCACCTCTCGCACGGCGACGCGCTCTTCGTCGGCGCGGCGATCCCGCGCCGCGTCTGCTTCCTGATGCACCGCTCGTTCTTCCGCGCGCCGGTCGTGGGGGCGGTGGCCAAGCTCTTCGACACGATCCCCGTCGCGGCCGAGGACTCCGCGGCGGAGAAGCAGGAGTCGCTCGCGCGCGCGGCCGAGCTGGCGCGGCAGGGCGAGCTCGTCTGCATCTTCGCGGAGGGCGCGATCTCGCGCACGGGCCACCTGCTCGGCTTCAAGCGCGGCCTGGAGACGATCGCGCGCGACGCGGGCGTGCCGATCGTGCCGGTCGCGCTCGACCGCGTCTGGGGTTCGATCTTCAGCTTCGCGCGCGGCCGCGTGTTCTGGAAGCGGCCGCAGCGCCTGCCCTACCCGATCGACGTGCACGTCGGGCAGGCGCTGCCCGCCGCGAGCGAGGCCTGGCAGGTGCGCGATGCGCTGGCCGGGGAGCTGGCGCGCTGCCGCGAGGAGCGATCGCTCGCCTCGCGCTCGCTCGCCTGGCGCTTCGTCCGCTCCGCGCGCAAGCACGCGCGGCGCCCGGCGCTGTGCGACTCCGGTGGCGCGCGCCTCTCGTACGCGCAGCTCTTGCGCCGCGCGCTCGAACTCTCCAGCGTGCTGCGGCGCGAGGTCGGAGCCGAGCGCGTGGGGGTCGCGCTGCCGACCGGCGTCGAGGCCGCGACCCTGCACGTCGCGCTCGTGCTCGCGGGCAAGAGCGCCGTCCCGCGCAACCCGCTGCTCGCGCCGGGCGCGCGAGAGTCGGAGCCGCGGATCGACGCGACCGCGCTGGCCGCGCTCGCCGCGAAGGTGTGCCCCGCCGATCGCCGCCGCGCGCGGCTCCTCACGCTGCTGCCCGGACCGCTGGCGGCCTGGTGCGTCGACCGCGAGCCGGCTGGCGCGCGCACGGCCGTGCTGATCCACACCAGCGGCTCGGGCGGCGCGCCCAAGGCCGTCGTGCTGACGCAGGCCAACATCGCGGCCAACGCGCAGGGGCTGGCGCAGGTCTTCGGCCTCGCTCCGCAGGATCGCGTGCTGGGCGTGCTGCCGTTCTTCCACGCGCTCGGCTACAGCGCGACGATCTGGCTGCCGCTGCTCTCGGGCGCCTCGGTCTGCTACCACGCCGATCCGCTCGACGCGCGCGGCGTCGGCGAGCTCGCGCGCCGCGAGCGCGCGACGATTCTGCTCGCCTCGCCGACGTTCTGCCGCGGCTACGAGCGGCGCGTCGAGCGCGCGTGCTTCGCCTCGCTGCGCCTGTGCGTGTGCGGAGCGGAGAAGCTCGCGCCCGAGCTCGCGCGCGCGTGGCAGGCGAAGTTCGGACTCGAGCTCTTCGAGGGCTACGGCGCGAGCGAGCTCGCGCCGGTCGCGACGGTCAACGTGCCCGACTTCGAGCGCGGGGGCGCGCGCCAGGTCAACCACCGGCCCGGCAGCGTCGGTCGGGCGCTGCCGGGCGTCGCGCTGCGCATCGTCGATCCCGAGAGCGGCGCGCCGCGCGCGCCGGGCGAGCCGGGCCTGCTGCTCGTGCGCGGGCCGAACGTGTTCGCGGGCTACGACGGCGATCCCGAGCGCACGGCCGCCGCACTGCGCGACGGCTGGTACGCGACCGGCGACGTCGGCGTGCTCGACAAGGACGGCTTCCTCTCGATCACCGACCGGCTCGCGCGCTTCAGCAAGATCGGCGGCGAGATGGTGCCGCACGCGCGCGTCGAGGAGGCGCTGCGCGCGGCGCACGCGCGGGGCGCCGGCGCGGCGGCGGAGGGCGCGCACGAGCTCGAGCTCGCGCTGGTCGCCCTGCCCGATGCCTCGCGCGGCGAGCGCCTGGTCGTGCTGCACGCGCACGCGCAGATGAACCCGCACGAGTGGCTCGCCGCGCTCGAGCCGGGCGAGCTGCCGAACCTCTTCCGCCCGCGCGAGGCGGACTTCGTCGCGCTCGCGGCGCTGCCGCGCCTGCCGACGGGCAAGCTCGACCTCGCCCGCGCGAGGGAGCTCGCGCGTCAGCGCTGAGCGGTCCAGTCGAAGACGTACTCGAGGCCGGGACGCGGCAGGCGCACGGGCTGGAAGGGCAGCGCGAGCCGGGCCAGCGCGCCCGTCGACCAGGCCGGATCCTCGGGTGCGCGCGGGTCGGCGCTGGCGAGTTCGAGTTCGCGGCCGATGCGCAGGCGCTCGCCCGCGCCCAGCAGCACGAGCCGGCCCTCGCGCAGGTCCTCGCGCGAGCGGCGCGCGTGCGAGAGGTCGAACACGGCCGCGAGGCCGCTGCCGGCGAGCTCGACCGCGCGGCCGTCCTCGCGCACGATCCAGGCCACCGGCCCGGCGAGGTAGAGCGCGCGCGCGTTGCCGAAGCGCCGCGAGGCACCCAGCAGGCGCGCCGCGCCCGAGGGTTCCTGCGCCGCGGTGTCGACGGCCCAGCCGTCGAACAGGCCCAGTCCGTTCGCGATCAGCTGCGCCTCGGCGTGGCGCGGGTTGCGCACCGCGCGGTGGATCTCCTCGCGCGGCACGATCGACCAGCTGGCCAGGTACGAGGCCGCGGCGCCGCAGGCGATCACCGTGCAGCCGTTCTGCCAGGCGTGGCGCAGCTCGAGCTCCAGGCGCGAGTCCTTGAACTCGGGCTTGAAGAGCTGCCAGCACTCCAGCCAGGTCGCGGCCTCGACCACGATCGTCCGCGTTCCCTCCAGCGCGGCGAGGGCGCGCGCCTCGCGCGCGCTGCCCGGATCGCCGGCGAGGTCCGCGCGCCGCGCGGGCGAGTCCCCGCCGCACAGCGGATCGAGCACGTCGCCTTTGGTCGCGAGCAGCGCGTGCGGCGCGTTCCCGGCGAGCTCGCGCGAGAGCGCTGCGGGGAGCTCGAAGGCCTCGCCGCACAGCACCAGCGTTCCCCGTTGCGCGGCGAGCGGCGCGGGAGCGGGGGAGTCGAGCAGCAGCAGGGCCAGGGCGAGCATCATCGTCGTTCTCGGAGCGGTCGCGCGCGGTAGCCCGGGCGCGGCGGCAGGTCACGCGCGCTCATCGCCGGCGCAGGTCGAGCACGTGCGAGAGCGCGGTCAGCACCAGCGCGTGGCGGATCTCGCCCGAACGGATGCGCGAGATCACCTCGTCGACCGGGATCGTGGCGATGACGATGTCCTCGCCGCGGTCGAGCTCGAGCTCGTGCGTGCGCTCGACGTCCTCGGCCAGCCAGTGGTGGCACAGGTTGGTGTGGAAGGCCGGGTTGGGCTCGACCGCGCCGAGGTAGGTCCAGCGCTCGGTGGTGAAGCCGGTCTCCTCGCGCAGCTCGCGGCGCGCCGCCTCGGCGTGCTGCTCGCCCGCGTCGATCACGCCGCCGGGGATCTCGGTGGTGATGCTGCCGCTGCCGAAGCGGTACTGGCGCACGACCACCAGCTCCTTCGCGCGCGTCAGCGCGACCACGTTGACCCAGTCGGGCGTCTCGAGCACGAGCCGGCGGAAGACCTCGTCCGTGCGCGGGTTGCGCAGCATGTCGTAGCGCGGCCGGAAGATCATCATGTGCGGACCGTGCTCGCTCGAGAGGTGCGGCCAGGGGCGCGGCGCCGGCGCTTGCGGATCGGAGGCCATGAGGCGCGAGCCTAGCAACTGGATGCGCGGCGCGCCGCCCGCTAGCGTGACGGGATGAGGGGAAAGGCCACGGACACGCCGCACGCGCACGGCGAGGGGGCGGCGCACGCGGCGCTCGTCGCGGTCCAGGTCTTCTTCGCGCTCTTCCCGGTCTTCGGCAAGCTGGCCTTCCAGGACGGCGTGTACTCGCCGCTGGCGGTGGGCGTGGCGCGCATCCTCTTCGGCGCGCTCTCGCTCTTCGGCCTCGCGCTGGTGCTGCACGGAGCCCGGGCCCTGCCGCCGCGCCGCGAGTGGGGGCGCATCGCGCTGCTGGCGGTGCTGGGCGTGGCGGCCAACATGACGCTCTACCTCGAGGGTCTCAAGCGCTCGACGGCCGGCAACGCGACGCTGATGATCTGCCTGATCCCGGTCTTCACCTTCACGATCGCCGGCGTGCTGGGGCACGAGCGCTTCGGCGCGCGGCGCATCGCGGGCCTGGTGCTCGCGCTCGCCGGCGCGGCGGTGCTCGTCGCCGGGCACGCGGAGCTGGGCGCCGAGCACGTGCTGGGCAACCTGCTGATCGCGGGCAACTGCGCCGGCTACTCCGCGTACCTGGTGCTGGTGCGCTCGATGGCGCGGCGCCACCCGCCGCTGGCGGTGATCGCCTGGATGTTCGTCTTCTCGCTGCCGTGGGTGCCGCTGATGCTCTGGCGCGACCACGCCGCGCGCGGCGCGAGCGAGTTCGTGCTGCGCGAGGTGCTCTGGCCCTCGAGCGCCACCCCGAGCGCGCTCTGGTCGCTCGGCTTCATCCTGGTCTTCCCGACGACGCTCGCGTACCTCTTCAACGTCTTCGCGCTCTCGCGCGTGCGCTCCTCGACCACGGCGGTGTACATCTACGCCCAGCCCTTCGGCACGGCGCTCGCCGCCTGGTGGATCCTCGACGAGCACGTCACGGCGCTGATGGGCCTCTCGGCCGCGCTGCTCTTCCCCGGCATCTGGCTCGCGACGCGCAGCGAACCCAAACCGCAGACCGACCATGGAACGACCGCGCAGCCTCCAGCCCGCTGAGATCCGCTTCCGCGTCCGCCGACGCACGCGCTGGTCCGACGAGGACAACCAGCACGTGCTCAACAACGCGATCTACCTGACGCTCTTCGAGGAGGCGCGCCTGGCGTACTTCACCGAGCTCGGCTTCGTGCGCGGGAACCAGTTCCCGTTCCTCCTGGCGCAGACCAACGTGCTCTTCGTCGCGCCCGGCCGCGGCGGCGTCGAGGTCGAGATCGCGGCGCGCACGGTCGAGCTGGGCACGACCAGCTTCACGCAGCTCTACCGCGTCAGCGACGGCGCGAGCGGGGCCGTGTGGGCCGAGGCTGAGGCGCGCCTGGTGCTCTACGATCCCGCGACGGGCGCCAAGCGCGCGATGCCGGAGGAGTTCCGGCGGGCGATCGCGCAGCTGGAAGGCCTGGCCTGAAGCTTCAGCGCGGCGCGCGGCGTTCGCGCCGGAACCTCGCCAGCGCCTCGGCCACGATCGCGTTGCCGCGCGCGGAGTAGTGCCCGCGCGGCGCCCAGCACGCGTCCTCCGCATCCGCGTGCGCGGCGAGCAGCGCCTCGCTCGCGTCGAAGCACGCGACCGACTGCGCGCGCAGCTCCGCGAGCAGCGGCTGCCAGTCCGCCCTGCGCGCGAGATCGCCGCGGTCGGGCAGCACCAGGAAGACAAAGCGCGCCCCGTGCTCCGCGCTCGCGCGCGCGGCGTGGCGTACGAGCGCGCTGGCCAGGCGCACCGGCTCGCTCGCCGCGTCGCACCAGGCCTCGTGCGGATCGCGCCCGCGGCCCTCGACCAGCGTCAGCGCGACGCGCGTCGTCGCGAACCAGTGCGTCCAGCTCGAGCCGCGCACCGCGTAGGCGGCCGGTGCACGCGCGATCCAGGCGTCGTCGGCTCCCGCGGCTCGCGCGAGCGCATCCGCATCGCCGCAGACGGCCGCGAGCTCGGCGAGCGAGGCACAGGCGTGCACGCACGCGCCCAGCTCGCCGTCCGCAGCGAGGCGGAAGCGCGGCTTCAGCGCGAGCATCGGCGAGACGTGGCGCCAGGCCGGCACGTAGACCGTCACCACGCGCAGCAGCGTGCTCGGCACCAGGCCGAGCCAGATCTCGTCGGGCGAGAGCGGCAACGCGTCGCGCTCCAGGCGCAGCACCGACTGGTCCAGCCCGTACGCATTGAGCCCGAGGTTGGCGACCTCGAGCGCGTCGTCCGCGCGGTCCAGCCGCGCGGGCCAGCTCTCGCTCGCGGCCACCTCGTCGCCCAGCGTGAACGAGTCGCCCAGCACGGCGAGGCGTTCGACGCCGGCGCGCTTCGTGCGCGCGAGCGGCTGTTCGGCCAGGCGTGCGCCGGCCCAGTCGAAGCGGAACTCGCCGCGGCCTCCGTCGCTCGGCACGCTCCAGCCCAGCTCGCGGTCGAAGGCGAAGCCCGCGAGCGGCGGGCCGCCCGCGACCGCGGCGCGCACGCGCTCGAGCGCGGCCTGCTGCTCGGGCGTGAACAGCGGCGGATCGAAGGGCGCGATGCGCCGGCCGGCGAACCAGCCGTCGCGCAGCAGCGTCCACTGCACGAGCTGGTCGGCGATCAGCGCGCTCGCCGCGCAGACGAGCAGCGCGCGGACGAGGCGTCTAGCGCGCGAGTGCGCCACCGAGCCACTCGCGCTCGCGCACCGCGGAGACGGGCTGGATCCACTCGAAGCCGGGCCGCGTGTTCCACTGCGCGCGCCACTGACGGTGCGCCGGGTCGTCGGGGAAGTGCTCGTCGGCGCGGTAGGGGTAGCCGCTCATCGCGTGGAAGGGCAGCGGCTCGACCTCGAGCGCCTGGATCGTGTTCGGATCGCGGTCCTTGGCCCAGCCGTCGAGGTAGACGAGGTAGTCGCGGCGCATGCCCGCCGCGGGCGGCGGCACGTCGTGCCCGTCGAAGCGCAGCGTGAGCGCGTCGCCCGAGCCCAGGATCACGAACTGGTCGTCGACCGCCTGCACGAGCGGCAGCACGTCGCCGTAGCGCGTGTACATCCCGGGGTGCTGGTTCCAGCGCGGCTCGCCGGCAAGCTTGTCCCAGTCGAAGCGCTCGGGCGTCTGCGCGCCGAGCGCGCTGCGCGCGTCGCCGCCGCCCAGCGGCGCGCTGAAGCCGCGCATCCACAGCTTCGCACCCGCGGCGTCGAGCGCGTGCACGCTGGTCTGCGCGTCGTCGGGATCGACCGCGAGGCGGATCGAGTCCCAGTACAGGCGCAGCGTGGTGAAGACGCGGATGCGCGGGTCGTCGCGCTCGAGGATCTCGCTGACGTCGATCACCATCGTCTTGGTCTTGCCGGCGGGGAAGCCGACCGGCGGGCCGCTGTCCTTCCAGCCGCCCTTGCCGTCGGGCACCTGCAGGATCGGCGGGATGAAGGCCACGCCCGGCGCGCGCGCGCTGGCCATGTTGGCGCTGGCGTCGCTCCAGAAGAACCAGCCGGTCAGCAGGAGGCGCAGCTTCTTCGCGTCGGCGAGCGTCGCCTTGTCGAACGAGAGCTCGACGAACCAGGGCTGGCACAGGCCGGCGAACTGCATCGGCTGCAGCGTGAACGGCACGGCGTGGCGGTCGTCGATGCTCGCGAGCTCGCCGGTCCAGTCCTTGCCGTCGCTGCCGGTCGCCTTCGCCGGCGCGAGCGCGCCGCGCACCGTGTGGATGTGCGCCTCGGGGAAGGGCGGGAACGTGAAGCGCTCGTTGGGGTAGATCTCGGTCCCGGCGGGGTGGTCGACGACCAGGAGGCGCGCCTGGTCGAGGTAGGTGACCTCGCGCAGCTCCTCGGTGAAGTGCAGCTCGTAGTTCCCGTCCCGAGGGGCGAGCTGCTCGCCGGTCACGAGCACGTACTCGTCGTGGTCGGGCGGCACGAACACGCCCGGCTCGATCGGCAGGCCCAGCGGCGTGATGCCGAGCACGTCGGAGACGAAGACGTTCTTCGTCCCGTTCCAGGTGTAGAGGAACGGGCACGAGCCGACCTGCGCCGGCGGCTGCAGGATCGAGTCGAAGGCCGCGCCCGGATCGTCGACGCTGGTCTGCGCGACCAGGTCGACGTCGAGCTCGGTGTTGACCGTGCCGTTGGGCCAGGTGATGCGCAGCACGTCGATGCGCGGCTGCGTGCCGACGCCGATCAGCAGCGGTCCGCCGCGCCAGTACAGGCGCCGGTAGATCGGTCCCGCGCGGTACTCGACCACCGAGCCGACCGCGCGCTTGTTGTCGCGCAGCCCGCGGAAGCCGAGCGGCTTGGCCTTGTTCGCGTTCGGCTGCGCGGCCAGCAGCACGACGCCCTGCGGCGTGACGAGCGCGAGATCGAGCGTGCCGTTGCCGTCGAAGTCGGCCGGCGCGGGCGCGAGCTCGGCGCTGGGCTGGACCGCGGCGTCGAGCGCAGCAGGCGTCTCGCTGGGCAGGCCCATCGCGAGCACGGCCTGCGCCGCGTGGCCCGGTCCCGCGGGCCAGACCAGGTCGAGCGTGCCGTCGAGGTCGAGGTCCTGCGCCTCGACGCGCGAGCTGTCGACGCCGGTGGGGGCCTTGCTCGGCGCGACGACGAAGCTCGTGTCCTTCTGCTGGTGCAGCAGCACGCTGCCGGTCCACAGGTCCGCGCGCGCGTCGCCGTCGAAGTCCGCGACCACCGGCCGCTTCGCGAGCGCGCCCGTGCCCTGCGGGAAGATGCGGCTCTTGTCGGCGAAGCGTCCCGCGCGCAGGCTGTCGGCGAGGTACAGGCTCTGCTCGCCGCCGAAGAGCAGGTCGACGTCGTTGTCGCCGTCGAGGTCCTCGCTGACGCACCAGGCGAAGCGCTTGTCGGTCGGCAAGCCCGACTCGGCCGTGGCGTCGGTGTACTGGCCCTGCTTGCCGTCCTTCTCGGGCATCCCTGCGCCGTCGTCGCGCCAGATGCGCGCGCCGAAGTCGCCGGCGAAGACCAGGTCGAGGTCGCCCTCGTGGTCGTAGTCGACCGCGACGAGGTCGCGCGGCGCGCCCGGCAGCGTCGGCAGCGGGATCGCGGCCTTGGTGAACGCGCCCTTGTCCTGCACGTAGAGCGTGACCGTGCTGCCCTCGACCACGGCGAAGTCCAGGTCGTTGTCGTTGTCCAGGTCGAAGGCGCAGGCGAGCGTGATCGCGCCGCTGGCGACCTGGACGAGCGTGAAGCGGTTGTCCTTGTTGAACGCGGCGAAGAGGCCCTCGGGCGTGATCGCCCACAGGTCGGTGCGCGCGTCTCCGTCGAGGTCGGCCGCGCCCAGGCGCGTCGCGTGCGCGAACTCCGGCAGCACGGCCGCGCGCGCCTGGTAGCCCGGGAGGCGCGGGGTGCCCGCGACCTGGTTGCCCGGCGGCGGAGGCGGGCGCAGGCGTCCGAGGTTGCCGCGGCCCATCACGCCCGCGTCGGGTGCCTTGATCTTGAGCGCCGCGAGGTGGTTGTAGATCTGCTCGTACTTCTGCGCGTCGGCGTCGAGGCCCTCCTCCTTGAGCATGCGCAGCAGCCGGTAGACGGCCGCGGCGTACCAGACCGTGCCGTTCTCCAGCCCGATCGCGACGATCGACTCCAGGTGCGCGCGCGCGCCGGCGGTGTCGCCGGTCTCGCGCTGCGGCTCGGCCAGGGCGAGCGCGGGCGGCAGGTCGCCGGGCGCGGCGGCCGCGGCCTCGCGGAGGAAGGGCAGCGCGGCGGCGAACTCGCCCGCGTCGCGCGCGAGCTGGCCGAGCAGGTAGTTGACCGAGGCGTTCTTCGGGTCGAGCTTGCGCGCACGCTCGAGCAGGGCGCGCGCCGCGTCGGGCTTGTTGTCGGAGTACTCGACCGCCGCGCCGCGCACGAGGTCGTCGAGCGTCGCGTCGGCGCGCGTCGCCAGCGGCGCGATCACCGTGCGCGCCTCGCCGTACTGGCCCTTCTCGAAGCAGGCCGCGGCGCGCTCGCGCACGAGCTCCTCCGCGCGCGGATCCGGCGCGGGCTCCTTGGGGCAGGAGGACGACAGCAGCGCGAGCGGGAGGCAGGCGAGAGCCAGGCGGAGAGTCTTCACGGATTCCTCGGGCAGTGGGGCGGGGGAGGCTCCCTGTACCCGCTGCGCCGGCCACGGGCAATACGCGGCGGTTCAGGAAAGCCGCTCGGCGCGCCGATCAGCGATTCCCTATCCTCTCCGCCCGCATGGTCCCGTCCTCGTCCAAGGCCTCCGCTTCCTCGCCCCGCCGCGCGCTCGTGATCGGCGCGAGCTCGGGCATCGGTGCCGCGCTGGTCGAGCGCCTCGCGGCCGAGGGCTGGCAGGTCGCGGCGCTGGCACGCCGCGCGAGCGAGCTCGAGGCGCTGAGCGCGCGCTGCGCGGCGCTCCCCGGCGCGGTGCACGTGCGCGTGCACGACGTGCGCGAATTCGACCGCGTGCCGCAGCTCTTCGAGGAGCTCGTGCGCGAGCTCGGCGGGCTGGAGCTTTTGATCTACGCCGCCGCGCTGATGCCCAAGATCGCGCGCGACGAGTACGACACGGCCAAGGACATCGACCAGCTGGCGGTCAACCTCGGCGGCTGCATCGCCTGGTGCAACGCCGCGGCGCAGCTCTTCCGCACGCAGCGCGCGGGCACGATCGTGGGCATCTCCTCGATCGCCGGCGAGCGCGGGCGCAAGGGCAACCCGGTCTACGCCACGACCAAGGCGGGCATGAACACCTACCTCGAGGCGCTGCGCAACCGCCTGGCGGAGAGCGGCGTGCACGTCTGCACGATCAAGCCCGGCTTCGTCGACACGGCGATGACGCGCGGCATGGGCAAGCTGCTCTGGCTGATCTCCGCCGACGAGGCGGCGCGCCTGGTGCTGAAGGCCGCGCGCGCGCGCGCCAACGAGCGCTTCGTGCCGCGCCAGTGGTGGCTGGTCGCGTGCGTGATCCGCTGCATTCCCTCCTTCCTCTTCCGCCACCTGAACGTGTGAGCCGCACGCTGCAGAGCCTGCTCGCGCTGCGCGAGGACCAGAGCCGCGCGCGCACCAGCCTCGAGTACGTCGAGGGCTGGGGCATGAGCCTGGGCGGGCCGGCGTGCGTGCACCGGCCGGCGACGATCGAGGCGCTGCGCGAGCTGCTGCTCTGCGCGCGCGCCGCGGGCCGGCCGCTCGCGCTGCGCGGCGCGGGCTGCAGCTACGGCGACGCCAGCCTGCCGACCGGCGACGAGGTGCTCGAGCTCTCGCGGCTGGACCGCATCCTCGCCTGGGACCGCGCTTCGGGCATCGCCAGCGTCGAGCCGGGCGTGACGATCGAGGCGCTCTGGCGCCGCAGCCTGCCCGACGGCTGGTGGCCGCGCGTCGTCTCGGGAACGATGTTCCCCACGCTGGGCGGCGCCGCGGCGATGAACATCCACGGCAAGAACAACTACGAGGCCGGCACGCTCGGCGATGCGATCCGCTCGTTCGAGATCCTGCTCGCCTCGGGCGAGATCCGCCGCGCCAGCCGCGAGGAGAACCCCGCGCTCTTCCACGCCGCGATCGGCGGCTTCGGCATGCTGGGCGTGTTCACGCGCCTGGAGCTGGCGACGAAGAGGGTGCACTCGGGCGAGGTCGAGGTGCGTGCGGTGCGCGCTCCCGATCTCGCCTTCGCGCTCGACTGGCTGGAGAGCGAGCGCGAGCGCTGCGACTACCTCGTCGCCTGGATCGACGCCTTCGCGCGCGGCCGCGCGCTCGGTCGCGGGCTGATCCACGAAGCGCGCTACCTCGAGCCCGGCGAGGATCCCGATCCGGCCGCGACGCTCGCGCTCGCGCACCAGGACCTGCCGCCCTCGATCCTGGGCGTGCCCAAGTCGGAGGCCTGGCGCGCGCTGCGCCTCCTGAACCGCGACGCCGGCATGCGCGCGTTGAACGCCTTCAAGTTCCACTCGAGCGCGCTGGAGGTCTGGAAGGGACCGTACCGTCAGCCCCACGCGGCCTTCGCCTTCCTGCTCGACTACGTGCCGAACTGGAAGTGGGCCTACGGCCGCCGCGAGCGGCGCGGGCTGATCCAGTACCAGGCCTTCGTCCCGCGCGCGGAGGCGCTGCGCGTCTACCGCGAGATCCTCGAGCGCAGCCAGGCCGCGCAAAGGGTGCCCTACCTCGGCGTGCTCAAGCGCCACCGGCCCGATCCGTTCTGGCTGACGCACGCCGTCGACGGCTACAGCCTCGCGCTCGACTTCAAGGTCGTGCCGGAGCGGCGCGAGGCGCTCTGGAAGCACTGCGAGGCGCTCAGCGAGCTCGTGCTCGCCGCCGGCGGTCGCTTCTACTTCGCCAAGGACTCGACGCTGACGGCCGGGCAGGCGCGGCGCATGTTCCCGCCGGAGAACCTGGCGCGCTTCGCCGCGCTCAAGCGCGAGCTCGACCCGCAGAACCTGTTCCAGACCGCGCTCTCGCGGCGCCTGTTCGGCGAGTTCCGCTGAGCGTGCGCTCAGTCGTACGGCGCCCACGCGCGCGTCGCGTCGACCTGCACGATGCGGTCCTCCTCGGCGATCCAGGCGCTGAGCTGGCCGCCCCAGACGCAGCCGGTGTCGAGCCCGCGCACGCGCGGCCGCACGACCAGCCCCGCGCGCGCCCAGTGGCCGAAGACGACCGTGCGCGTCTCGCCCGCGCGCGCGGGCCAGAACTCGTGCCAGGGCCGGAAGGGCGGGCCGGGCTCGGGCCAGTCCTCGGCGGGACGCGCGCCGCGCTCGTCGCAGTAGCGCGCCGAGATCGCGAAGGCGAGGTCGGCGTCCTCGCGCAGCGCGTCGAGTCGCCCGAGCACCGCCAGCGGATCGCGCCAGGCCGGGTTGATGCCCGCGTGCACGAGCAGCGCGTCGTCGAAGGCGCGCACGAAGGGCCGCGCGGCGAGCCAGGCCAGGAGCTCCGCGGCATCCGGCGCGGCGAGCACGTCCTGCGCGCTGTCGCGCGCGCCAGCGGCGCAGGCCGTGCGCCACGCGCAAGAGGTGCACGTCGTGGTTGCCCAGCACGCCGCCTGCGCCGAGCGTGCGGCACAGGCGCAGCACGCCGGCCGAGTCGGGGCCGCGGTTGACGAAGTCGCCGACCGGATGCAGCTCGTCGCCGGCCGGATCGAAGCGCAGGTGCTCGAGCAGCAGCTCGAGCTCGACGCGGCAGCCCTGGACGTCCCCGACGAAGATGCGGCGTTTCATGCGCGTGCGGTGCTCGCTCGTGTCCTCAGGTCGCGTGGAAGATGCGCGCGCGGCCCGCGCCGTGGCCGACGACCAGGCCGAGCATCTCCAGGCGCACGAAGGCGCGCCGCGCGCGCGCCTCGCCGACGTTGAGGGCGCGCGCGAAGCGCGCCACGGTCGCGTTGCCGCCGGGCTGCCGGGCGTGGCGCGTCTCGAGCGCGACCCACTCCAGCGCCGCGCGCTCCAGCGGCAGGAGCCCGCGCGTCGAGCGCCCGGCGTGGCCCAGCGCGCGCAGCGTCGGGCCCTCGGCCGGTCGGTTGGAGGCGCCGACGCGCACCAGGAAGACGCGCTCGCCGTCGGGCTGCACCAGCGCGTGCGGGCGATCCTTCGACCAGGGCACCGAGCAGGCGACCACCGCGGGCCCGCGCACGCTGAGCACCTGCATCTGGAGCTCCAGCTCGGGCTCGACGTACTGGCGCGAGATCGAGAGCAGCGCCGCGCGCACCTCCTCGGGGTGGTGCACGCCGTGCACGCGGCCGCGATCGGTGACGCCGACCAGGAGCAGCCCGCCGCGCGTGTTGGCGAAGGCGACCAGCGTGCGCGCGGTGCGATCCTCGCGCGGCAGCCGGCGCTTGAACTCCAGGCGCGGACCCTCGCCGCGCAGGAGGCAGGAGATCACGTCGTGCTCGCTCAGGTTCACGCCTCTAGCGTAGCGCGCCCCGAGCGCGCGCCGCGCAGCAGGCGGGGCATGGCGGCCCGCGAGCTTGCGACCCGCGCGGACCTCGGGTACAACCTCCGCCCCCGTCGGCGGGCACGACCGCTCGCCGCGCGAACCGAAGAAGAGGATTCCCGTGGCAAAGTCCAAAGTGAAGACCTACGGCCCGACCGCCGGCCGCCGCCGCCCGAAGAAGATGGGCATGGGCTCCGGCCGCGCCATCCTGAAGGCGCGCAACCCGAAGACCAAGGCGAAGTGAGCGCCCGGGAGCGCCGCCCCTAAGGCGTGCCTCTCTCCTCGCATTCGCTCGCGATCCTCTGCGCGCTCGGCGCGGCCCTGACCTGGGGTCTGGGTTCGCTGCTCTTCCGTCGCGTGCTCGAGCATGCCGACGTTCCGGCGCGTCCGACGCCGTCGGCGCTGAACCTGTTCAAGAACACGCTCGCCGCGGCGGGGCTGGCGCTCCTGTGGATCGGCGAGGGGGCGCAGCTTCCGCCGGCATCCGCGCTGCCTTGGCTCGCCGCCAGCGGGTTCCTGGGCTTCTCGCTGGGGGACATGCTCTACCTCGCGGCGCTGCCGCGCGCCGGCGTGCAGGCGGCGGCGATGGTCGTGCAGCTGCACGTGCCGCTGGCGGCGCTGCTCGCCTTCGCGCTCTTCGGCAACCGGCTCGCGCTCGCCTCGGTCGGCGCGATCGCGCTGGTGCTCGCCGGCGTCAGCCTGGTGCTGCTCGACGGTCGCGCGCGCGGGGCGCGCGATCCGGAGCTGCGGCGGAGCGGCCTCGTGCTCGCCTGGTGCGCGACGGCGGCCTACGCGGTCAACATCGTGCTCGGGCACCGGGGGCTTGCGGGCGTGGCGCTCTTCGCCGGCTCGCTGACGCGCGTGTGTTCCGGCATGGGCGGCGCGTTCCTCGTGCTGCCCTTCGAGGCGCGCGGCGTGCCCTTCGCGCGCGCGCTGGCCGAGCTCGTGCGGCCGTTCCGCGAACCGGCGCTGTGGCGCAGGCTGGTGCCGCCCTCGCTCTGCTCGGTGGTCGGCCTGCCGCTCTTCCACTACGGGCTGCGCGAGCTCGAGCCCGCGATCGCGGCCGTGCTGCTGGCGACGACGCCGCTCTTCACGCTGCTGCTGGGCGGCTTCTTCGGCGAGCGCCACGGCCTGCGCGCCTGGATCGGCACGCTGCTGGGCTTCGCGGGCGTGGCCGGGATCGTCTCCGCGAGCTGAGCGCGCTCTCAGCTCGCGAGCAGGCCTTCGCGGATCGCCAGCAGCGCGAGCTCGGCCGCGGAGTGGCACTCGAGCTTGCGCTGCAGGTTCTCGCGGTGCTTCTTGGCCGTGCCCAGGCTCATGCCCAGCGCGCGCGCGAGCTCCTTGTTGCTCTTGCCGACGGCGAGCAGCTGGAACACCTCGCGCTCGCGCGGCGTCAGCGACTGCACGCGGCTGGTGGCCATCTGCACGCCGGGCGCGCCGCGCGCGCGGCTGACGTGCATCCCGGCGACGCGCGGCGAGAGGTACATCTGCCCCTTGCTGACCGAGTCCAGTGCCAGCATCAGCTCCGTGGGGTCGGAGTCCTTCGAGAGGTAGCCGTCCGCACCGGCCTTGAGCGCCTGCTCGACGAAGGTCTCGCCCTCGTGGTGCGTCAGCATCACGATGCGCGCGCGCGGGTGCACCTTGCGGATCTGCGCGATCGCGTCGATGCCGGAGAGCTCGGGCATCGAGATGTCGAGCAGCACCACGTCGGGCAGCGCTGCGGCGATGGCGGGGATCGCCTTGCGCGCATCGCCGCTCTGGCCGACCACGCGGAAGTGCGGGTTCCTCGCCAGCATGCTCTGGATGCCGGCGCGGATCATCGACTGGTCGTCGACGAGGAAGATCTGGAGCGGTGCGGTGGGGTCCATCGGGCTGGCTCTCTCTCGTGCGTGTGCGGCGGAAGGAAGGCAGCAGAGCATACGCGATGGAACCGCGATCCCCGCCGCGCCCCCGCGCGGCCCTGCGGATCCGCGGCTGCGTTGAACCTCGTGCGCGCCCGCGTTCAGTCCGGCGAGGCGAGCGAGCGCTGCCAGCTGCCGTAGTGGTCCGCGCCGCTGGCGGTGACCTCGATCACGTCCTCGATGCGGATGCCGAACCGGCCCGGGAAGTACAGGCCCGGCTCGTCGGTGAAGGTCATGCCCGGCTGCAGCACGACCTGGCTCGCTCCGTCGAAGTAGGGATCCTCGTGGCCGTCCATGCCGATGCCGTGGCCGAGGCGGTGCGTGAAGTCGCGGTAGCCCGGCGCGTAGCCGCGCTCGGTGACGAGTGCGCGCGCGGCGCGGTCGACCTCCTGGCAGCGCACGCCCGGACGGATGGTCTCGAAGGCGCGCTGCTGCGCGTCGTGCACGGCGTGCCAGGCGCGCTCGACCTCGGCGCCGGCCGCGCCGTCGAAGACCCAGGTGCGCGTGGTGTCGCTCTCGTAGCCGTGCAGCGTCGCGCCCGTGTCGACCAGGATCACGCTGCCGCGCGCGATCGCCTCGTCGCTGGCGTCGCCGTGCGGCAGCGCGGCGGCGGGCCCGACCAGCGGCAGGCACCAGCTGCCGCTCATCCCCAGGCGCGTGTGCGCGCGCTCCATCAGGCGCGCGATGTCGCCGCCCTTCATGCCCGGGCGCACGCAGCGCGCGACGCTCTGCAGTGCGAGCTGCGTCAGCTCGCTGGCGCGGCGCAGGATGGCGCGCTCCTCGGGCTCCTTGACGCCGCGCAGGCGCACCAGGAGCTCCTGCCCGTCCGCGATCGCGTCGCGGCCGACGAGGGCCGCGAGGCGCTCGACGAAGCCGAAGCGCAGCGAGGGCTCGATCGCGATGCGCTTCGCGCCGCGTTTCGCGAGCGCGGCGGCGAGCGGACGGAAGGGGTACTCGTCCTCGTCCCAGGCGAGGATCTCGCCGCCCGCACCGCCGGGCCGCTCGATCGAGAGGCGCGCCTTGCCGGCCTCGAAGGCGGGCACGATCCACAGGTGCGAGCCGTCGGCCAGCACGAGCAGCGCGAAGAGGCGCTCGGAGCGGCCCCAGCGCACGTCGCTCAGCCACTGCAGCGTGCTGCCGCTCTCGACCAGCAGCGCGTCCAGGCCGAGCTCGCCGAGCAGCCTGCCGCAGCGCGCGCGCCGCGCGGCGCGCTGCTCGTCGCGGATCGGCGCGACGCTCCCGCGCTGGTCGGTCAGCGCGGCGAGCGGGCCCTCGTCGGCACCCGCAGGCGCCGGCGGCCGGCTCGCCGCGGCTGCGGATCCCGCCGGCGGGCTCGCGCGGCGCGCGGACTGGCAGGCCAGCGCGCCCAGGGCGCTGGTGGCGAGCAGCGCGCGGCGCGAGAGGTGCGGATGCGGGACGCCGGGGCGCGGATCGAGGCTCATGGCGGGGTCTCCAGGGTGCGAACCCTATCCGCCCGACCGCCCCGTGCTCAACCCGCGAGCGCATCGTGCCCGATACGGGCGGCATGCCGATCCCCGACCCCACGCCGACGACGACGCCCGGCGAGAGCGGCGCCACGAGCGCGCGCGCCGCGCTGCTGGCGACGACGGTGCGCGAGCGCCAGCGCGCGCGCGAGTCGGCGCAGGCCTGGGAGGCGCGCCAGCCGCGGCTGCGCTACCTCCTGCGCGAGGCGCAGGCGCAGCCCGCGCGCGAGCCGGCGCTGGCGCTGCTGCGGACGCTGCTGACGCCGCTCAAGATCGGCCTGGTGCTGTTCGTGGTCTACGGCCTGGTCTTCAACTTCTCGGTCGTGCGCGGCAGCTCGATGTCGCCCGGCATCCACGACGGCGACCGCATCCTGATCAACCACCTCTCGTACGTGCTCAGCGACGTGCAGCGCGGCGACATCGTCGTGCTGCGCTATCCGCTCGATCCGCGCCTGGACTACATCAAGCGCGTGATCGGCCTGCCCGGCGACCTCGTGCGCATCCGCGGCGGCTTCGTCTCGGTCAACGGCGAGGTGATCGAGGAGCCCTACATCAGCCAGCCCGATCCGCGCGGCGAGCTGTGCGTGCGCGTCGAGCCCGAGCACTTCTTCGTGATGGGCGACAACCGCCCGCACTCCTCCGACAGCCGCGAGTTCGGGCAGGTGCCGCGCGAGAACCTGGTCGGCAAGGTCGACCTGCGCGTCTGGCCGCCCAGCCGCGTCGGCGTGATCGAGTAGTTGCCCGCGACGCGCGCGGGAGCCTAAGCTCCGCGCGTGGATCCTGCGGCATCTCCCGTGGCGCTCGTCAGCGGCGGCGTGCGCGGCCTGGGCCTCGCGACCGCGCGCGAGCTCGCCTCGCGCGGCTCGCGCGTGCACGTCGTCTGGCGCAGCTCGGCCGATCTCGCGCGCGAGATCGAGCCCGAGTTCCCCGCGCGCCTGCACCGCGCCGACCTGGGCGACGAGCGCGCGGCGCAGGAGCTCGTGGCGCGCGTCGTGGCGCAGGATGGCCGGCTCGACCAGCTGGTGCACGCGGTGGGCGAGTTCGCCGCCGGCCGCCTGGACGAGTGCCCGCTCTCCACGCTGCGCGCGCTCTGGCAGAGCAACGTCGAGAGCTCGGCCGCGCTCTTCGCCGCCGCGCGCGCGCCGCTGCGCGAGAGCCGCGGCGCGGCCCTCTTCTTCGGCACGGCCGGCCTCGCCGGGCTGCGCGGGCGGCGCGAGACGGCCGCCTACGCCTCGGCCAAGAGCGCCCTGTGCGTGCTGGTGCGCTCCTGGGCGCTGGAGGAGGCGCCCTTCGGCCTGCGCGTCAACCTGGTCTCGCCCGGCGTGATCCCGCACGAGCACGCCGCCGCGCAGACGCTCGACCCGGCGCTCGCCGCGCGCCTGCCCTTCGGCCGCCCGGGCACGCCCGAGGAGCTCGCGCGCGCCGCGGCCTGGCTGGTCTCGCGCGAGGCCTCCTACGTCACCGGCGCCGAGCTGGAGGTCGCCGGCGGCTGGCTCGCCTGAGGGGCGGCGAAGGAACTTCCAAGTGCCTCAAGACGGGCTCGACCGCCAGCCGACAGCGGCTCCCTGGACCCGCACTGAATGCGCCCGGGCGCTCCGCTGTTGACGCGGGGGGCTCGCGCCGCTTCCCTGGACGGGCTCCAGCCTCCCCGCAGCGCACGCATGTCCGCCTTCCAGAACGCCCGATTCAGCGAGCACGGCCGCGGGCTGTTCTCGCCGCGCGAGATCGAGCAGCGCATGCGCATCGAGTTCGAGCGCAGCCAGCGCCACTCGCTGCCGCTGGTGTGCCTGCTGATCGGGGTCGACCGCCTGGGCACGCTGCAGGACCTCTACGGCAGCGAGGCGCGCGACGAGATCCTGGAGTCGTCGCTGGAGGCGCTGCGCGACGCGACGCGCGAGCACGACCTGGTCTGCACGCTGCAGGACGACCGCATCCTGGCCCTCTTCCCGCACACGCCGCCCGAGCTGGGCGGCCTGCTCGCGCGCAAGCTGCTCGAGGCGGCGCGCAAGCTGCGCTTCGAGCGCGACGGGCGCACGCTGCGCATCTCGCTCTCGATCGGCGTGGCGCACAACCGCCATGCCGACGCGATCAGCTTCGAGACGCTGGTGGCCGTGGCCG
>JBGASC010000082.1:0-11830 GCA_044229935.1 Planctomycetota bacterium
GACCGAGGCGTCCTTGGCCCACAGGCGCGCGACCTTCTTCGAGCTCTTCCACTCCTCGAGGTGGTTCGTGACCGAGGCCGCGAGCGCGTCCGAGAGCTTCCAGCTCATCGGCTGGCGCACCGGCGCGGCGCTCTTCGAGGCCTCGACCGCCGCGAGCAGCTTGACGAAGGCGTCGGAGAAGAGCTTCAGGCCCTCCGCGAGCAGCTGGTCGGTGACCTTCTGGATCGGGACGATCGTGCGGTTCAGCTCGGCCATCTGCGCGCGCGCCGCGTCGAGGCCCGTCTCCAGGCTCGCGCGCGGCTTGCCGTGGTCGCGGAAGGCGTCGATCGTCTGCGGCGGCGCGGTGTTGACCGTGTCGGGGCCGATCAGCTCCTCGACGTAGAGCACGTCGCTGTAGGCCTTGTTCTTCGTGCCGGTCGAGGCCCACAGGACGCGCTGCGTCTGCGCGCCCTTGGCGGCCAGCGCCTTCCAGCGCGACGTGCCGAAGATCTCGCGGTACTGCGCATAGGCCAGCTTGGCGTTGGCGATCGCGATCCTGCCCTGCAGCGACTGGTTGTGCTTCTCGGCGAGCAGCTTGTCGACCAGCGTGTCGATGCGCGACACGAAGAAGCTCGCCACGCTGGCGAGCTTCGACACGTCGCCGCCCTTCTTCGCGAAGGCCTCGACGCCGTTGACGTAGGCCTGCGCGACCCTGGCGTAGGTCTCGACGGCGAAGAGCAGCGTCACGTTGACGTTGATGCCCTCGCCGAGCAGCTTCTCGGCCGCGGCGATGCCCGCGGGAACGGCCGGCACCTTGATCATCAGGTTCGGCCGCGCGACGCGCGACCACAGGCTGCGCGCCTCCTTCAGGATCGCGGCCTCGTCCTCGCACTCGTGCATCGTCACCTCGAGCGAGACGTAGCCGTCGCGGGCGCGGGTGCGCTCCCACACGCTCCGCAGCACGTCGGCCGCGTCCTGGATGTCGCGGATCGCGACCGCCTCGTACAGCTCGAACGCGCCCGCCGCCGGACGCTCCGCGGCGAGCCGCGCCAGGATCGACTTGTACTCGACGCCCTCGGCGATCGACTTCTCGAAGATCGAGGGGTTGCTCGTGACGCCCAGGATCTCGCCCGCGGCGACGAGCTTCGCCAGCGTGCCGTCGTCGAGGATCCTGCGGCTGATGAAGTCGAGCCAGATCGACTGTCCGAACGAGGGGAGCTCTTGCAGCGGGTTCTTCATGGTTGCGTCCTCACGCGGTGGCCAGGGCCAGCTGGCGCCGGGCCTGCTCGACGATGTACTCGACGGTGAAGCCGAAGCGCTTCTGCAGATCGCTGAACGGCGCGGAGGCGCCCCAGCCCTGCATCGCGATGATCGCGCCGCTCGCGCCGGTCCAGCGCTCCCAGCCGAAGGGGCTGGCCTGCTCGACCGCGACGCGCGCGGTGACCTCGGGCGGCAGCACGGCGTCGCGGTAGCTCTGCGGCTGCTCGGCGAAGAGCTCCCAGCAGGGCAGGCTGACGACGCGCGCGGAGACGCCCTCGGCGGCGAGCTTCTCCCAGGCGGCGACGCAGAGGTGGACCTCCGAGCCGGTCGCGAGCAGCAGCACCTGCGGGTGGTGGTCGGGTGCGTCGGCGAGCACGTAGCCGCCCTTCTGCGCACCCGCGGCCGAGCCGTACCTGGTGCGGTCGAGCGTGGGCAGCGCCTGGCGCGTCAGCGCGAACGCGACCGGCCGGCGCTTCTGCTGCAGCGCGACGCGGTAGCACTCGGCCGTCTCGTTGGCGTCGCAGGGGCGCATCACGTACACGCCGGGCGTCGCGCGCAGCGAGGCGAGCTGCTCGATCGGCTGGTGCGTCGGGCCGTCCTCGCCGACGCCGATCGAGTCGTGCGTGAAGACCTGCAGCACCGGCAGCTCCATCAGCGCCGAGAGGCGCACGGCCGGCTTCATGTAGTCGAGGAAGACGAGGAAGGTCGAGCCGTACGCGCGCAGGCCCGAGAGCGCCAGGCCGTTGACGATCGCGCCCATCGCGTGCTCGCGGATACCGAAGTGCAGGTTGCGCCCGCCCGCGCTGCCGGCGAGGAGGTCGCCCGCGCCCTCGAACGTCAACCGCGTCTTCGTGCTCGGCGCGAGGTCGGCCGAGCCGCCGACCATCCAGGGCAGGCTCTGCGCGATCGCGTTGAGCACCTTGCCGCCCGCGTCGCGCGTCGCGACGCCCTTGGCGTCGGCGGGGAAGATCGGGATCGCCTTGTCCCAGCCCGCGGGAAGCTCGCCGCGCCAGAGCGCCTCGAGCTCGGCGGCCAGCGCCGGATGCGACTTGCGGTAGTTCTCGAAGGCCGCGCGCCACTCGGCCGACTGCGCGGCGCCGCGCGCGCCGACGAGCTCGGCGAAGCGCTCGCGCACGCCCGCGGGCACGAGGAACTTCGCGTCCTCGGGCCAGCCGTAGCTGCGCTTGGCGCCCTTGATCTCGTCCTCGCCCAGCGGCTCGCCGTGCGCGGAGTGCGTGTCCTGCTTCTTCGGCGCGCCGAAGCCGATGTGGCTGTCGACGATCACCAGCGTCGGCCGGTGCGTCTCGGCGCGCGCGCGCTCGAAGGCCTGCGCAAGCCGCACGGTGTCGTTGGCGTCCGCGACGCGCAGCACGTTCCAGCCGTGGCCGAGGAAGCGCACGGCGACGTCCTCGCTGAACGCCAGGTGCGTCTCGCCCTCGATCGTGATGCGGTTGTTGTCGTAGATCCAGCACAGGTTCGCGAGCTGGAGGTGGCCCGCGATCGAGGCGGCCTCGCTCGAGATGCCCTCCATCAGGTCGCCGTCGCCGCAGAGCGCCCAGACGCGGTGGCGGAAGAGCGCGAAGCCGGGCCGGTCGTAGCGCGCGGCGAGCCAGCGCTGCGCCATCGCCATGCCGACCGAGGTCGCGACACCCTGGCCGAGCGGACCGGTGGTCGTCTCGACGCCGGTCGTGTGGCGGAACTCGGGATGGCCCGGCGTCTTCGAATCGAGCTGGCGGAAGCGCTGCAGGTCCTCCATCGAGACCGCGGGCTTGCCCGTCTTGCGGCCGTGCTTGTCGAGCTCCTGCACGCCCGCGAGGTGCAGCGTCGAGTACAGGAGCATCGAGGCGTGCCCGCAGGAGAGCACGAAGCGGTCGCGATCGGGCCAGTTGGGCTCGGCCGGGTCGTAGCGCAGGAACTGCTGCCAGAGCGTGTACGCGACCGGCGCGAGCGCCATCGGCGTCCCCGGATGCCCGGAGTTCGCCTTCTGGACGGCGTCCATCGAGAGCGTGCGGATCGTGTCGATGGCGAGCGTGTCGACCGACGGGGAGCTTTGGTGCGCCATGGGGTGCGGGGAGCGGTCCGGTATGCGGCCGGACGCGGAATGCGTGACCAGGAGAGCGGTCCGATCCGGGAGGCGGACCGGTCACCGGCAGGGCATCGACCGGTTCGCCGGAGATTGTGACGATTCCCTCCGCGCGGAGCGAGGACGGGGCCGGGGGTGGGAAGGAGTTTCCGGGATCGAGCTCCCGCAGGCCGACGGGGGCGGTTTCCGTCCCTCCGGGGCCGTGGTAGCTTCGGGAATTCGTGCCCTCGCGCCGCCGGCGCGGGAGAGCCAGCCAGACGTCAACCCAGGATGGACTTCATGCTCTTCGCTTCGTTCCTCACGCTCGCGCTCACGCTCGGCCCGAGCGCCCCCGTCTCCCCCGAACCCGCACTCCTCGCCCAGCAGGGCGGCGCCGGCGGCTGCATCGCCGTCAACATCACCCAGCCGCTGGAGAGCAAGCAGGGCTGCCTGGGCGACACGGTCGTCCTGCACGTCACGGCCACCGGCTCGAACCTGCAGTACGCCTGGACGCACGGCGGCCGCACGGTGCAGGGTGCGACCAGCGACACGCTCACGCTGACCAACGTCACGCTCAACGATCGCGGCATCTGGTGCGTGCAGGTCTCCAACGCGTGCAGCTCGGAGACCAGCTGCTGCCGCCTCTCGCTCTCCAACTGCGGCGGCGCGTACTGCACGCTGACGCAGGGCGCCTACGGCAACCCCAACGGCCAGTGGAACGGCATGAATCGCACGCAGCTGATCACCAGCCTCCTGGCGCAGGGTCCGCTGGTGCTCGGCGAGCCCGGGCGCTCGCTGACGATCCCCTCGGGCTCGGCCAGCGCCGCCTGCATCATCGCCAAGTTGCCCGCCGGCGGTCCGCCGGCCGCGTTCCCGGCCTTCGGCGACCAGACGCTGAGCAACACGACCTGCCAGACCACGCCGCCGCTGCCCGAGCAGAACGGCAACTTCCGCAACGTGCTCCTGGGCCAGACGATCACGCTGGCGCTCAACCTGCGCCTGGATCCGGCGCTCGCCAACCTCGTCGTCTGCACGCAGATGACGACGACCAACGGCGTGTTCCTGATCGACTCGACCGTGATCGCCGCGATGGTGCAGTACGGCGGCGGCCACGGCGTGGCGAACCTGCTGGCGCTGGCCAACCACGCGCTGGCCGGCGGCAACACCGGCGGCGTCTCGCTGGGCACGATCAACAGCGCCGTCGACGCGGTCAACCGCGCCTTCGACGAGTGCGCGAGCCTGCAGAGCTGCCAGTGAGCGGCTGCTGATCCGCGACGAACGAGCGGGCGCCTCGCGAGGGGCGCCCGCTGTCGTTCGCGCTCAGCCCAGGATCCACTCCAGGTCCTCGCGCGTGAGATCGCGCAGCGTCGCTCCCCCGCCGCGGCCGCCACCCTCGAAGAGCGCCTGGACCAGCGCGCGCTTCTTCTCCTGCAGCGCGAGCACCTTCTCCTCGACCGTGTCCTGCGCGACCAGGCGATAGGCCGTCACCGCGCGCGTCTGGCCGATGCGGTGCGTGCGGTCGATCGCCTGCGCCTCGACCGCGGGATTCCACCAGGGATCCATCAGGAACACGTAGTCGGCCGCGGTCAGGTTGAGCCCCGTGCCGCCGGCCTTGAGGCTGATCAGGAAGAGCGGCACGTCCGCGTCCTCCTGGAAGCGGCGCACGCGCTCCTCGCGCTTCTTCGTCCGGCCGTCCAGGTACTCGTAGCGCACGCCCTGGGCGTCGAGGCGCCGGCGCAGGATCGCGAGGAAGCTCGTGAACTGCGAGAAGACCAGCGCCTTGTGCCCGCTCTCGCGCACCTCGTCGAGCAGCGGCAGCAGCGCCTCGAGCTTGGCCGAGCTCTCGTGCGCGCGGCGCTCGTCGAGCAGCCCGGGATGGCAGGCGGCCTGGCGCAGGCGCAAGAGCGACTCGAGCACGTTCATGCCGGCGCGCTCGAGGCCCAGCGCGTCGATCTTGCCGAGCAGCTCGCGGCGGATGTGCTCGCGCAGCTCGTCGTACGCGCGTCGCTCGGCGCCCTCGAGCTCGCAGGCGAGCACCTGCTCCGTGCGCGGCGGCAGCTCGGGCGCGACCTGTTCCTTCGTGCGCCGCAAGAGGAAGGGCCGCAGCGCGCGCGAAAGCCAGCGCGCGGTCTCCGGATCGTCGAGACCGCGCTCGAACAGGCCCGAGCGTTCCAGTGCGCGGTCGACCAGGCCCGGGTTGAGGAAGCCGAAGATCGAATGGAGCTCGCCGAGGTGGTTCTCGACCGGCGTGCCGGTCAGCGCCAGGCGCAGGTCGGCGTGCAGGACGCCAGCGGCCTTGGCCGAGAGGCTCGCCTCGTTCTTGATCGCCTGCGCCTCGTCGAGCACGGCACAGTCCAGATCGAGCTTCGCGAACAGCGCAGCGTCGCGCCGCAGCGTGCCATAGCTCGTCAACACGAGGTCGGCGTCCTCCAGCGGCTCGCGCCGCTTCGCGCGGCCCGCGCCATGGTGCAGCAGCACGTTCAGCTCGTGAGCGAAGCGCTGCGCCTCGCGCTGCCAGTTGAACAGCACCGAGCAGGGAGCGACCACCAGCGACGGACCGCGCGCGCGCGCACGGCGCTCGACGAGGAGCGCCAGCACCTGCACGGTCTTGCCCAGGCCCATGTCGTCGGCGAGGCAGCCGCCGAGACCGCTCTCCGAGAGTGCGTGCAACCAGCCCAGCCCTTCGCGCTGGTAGCCGCGCAGCTCACCGCGGAAGCCGGCCGGCGCCGCACGCGGCGTGACTTCGCGCAGTCGCGCGAGGTGTGCGCGCGCGCGTGCGAAGCCCGCATCGACATCGACCTCGCGCTGCGCCTCGAGCCAGGCCTCGAGCAGCCAGGCACGGTTCCCGGCGACACGCAGGCCCGCGCCCTCGGGCGTGCCGAGCGCGCGCAACGTCTCCATCGAGCGCAGCCAGCGCTCGGGCAGGAGTCCGCGGCTGCCGTCGGCCAGGCGCACGAAAGGCTCGCGCGCGTCGAGCGCGCGCAGGAGCTCGGGCAGGCTCGCGCGCACCGGCCCGAACTCGATCTCGGCTTCGAGATCGAACCAGTCGATGCCCGAGGCGACGCGGATCGTGGGCTCGGAGGCCGGCCGCACCGGCTTGCCTTCGGCCTCGATGGTCCAGCCCGCGGCGTCGAGGGCGCGCACCAGCGCCGGGAAGAGTGCGCGCGGCACGAGGCCCTCGCCGCGCGCGTCGTGGGCCAGGCGTCCGCCGGCCTCGCGGAACTGCTGCTCGAGCGCGCGCTCGCGCGACTCGTCGCGCGCGATCTCGAGCAGCTTCGCCTCGCGGCGCACGCGCGCGCCGCGCTGGCCCGGGCGCAGCACTTCCTCGGCGTAGCGGAAGCCGAGCTCGGCGCGCAGCGGCGCGGCGGCGGTCGTTCCACCGGGAAAGAAGAGGCGCAGCGAGCCGCGCGGCTCGTGCGCGACGCGCTCGAGGAACTCGGACTCGATTCTCAGCGCCGCGGGCAGCGTGGCGAGGAAGTCGAGCACGCGGCCGAGCTCGGCGGCCGGGATCGGGCAGGCCTCGACCGCGCGCAGCGCGCCGATCCAGCGCCATGCGCCGCGCCAGTCGACGCGTGCGAGTCGGCCGCCGGCGACGCACAGCCCGCCTTCGAGCACCACGAGCCGCGCATCGAGCGCGAGGCGCTCTTCGCCTCGCACGAGGCGGGCGCACAGGCCGATCTCCTGCGCGCGGTTCTCGAGCGCGAGCTCCAGCGCGAAGGGCGGCCCCTCGTCGAGAGCGAGCGGCACGGCCTCGCTCTCCGTGAACGCTCCGAGGTGCAACCGGCCCGCGGCGGCCAGCGGGCGCAGGAGACCGTCCTGCAGCTCCGCCGGAACGCGCGTCTGTGCCTCGAGCGCGTCCCAGGTGCCGTAGTCCTCGCGCCGCAGGCCCCACAGGAGCGCCACCAGCGCGCGCTCCTCCTCGTCCAGCTCGTCGCGCTGCGCTGCGCGCAGGTTCGCGGCGCGCCACGCCGGCGCGGAACCGTTCGCGCGCCGCCGCGCGAGCTGCGTTTCCAAGAGGTGCAGCCCGGGCTCCGCGCCGGCGGGGTCGACGCGCAGCACCCAGCGCACCGAGATCCGCGCCAGGCGCTGCTCCTCGAACTCCGCCGCCAGCGCACCCGCGCCCTCGAGTTCCTCCAGCAGCCGCTGCCAGGCCGGCCTGCGCGCGGACTTGCGCGGCGCGCGACCCGCGCGGGACTCGCGCGCGACCTCCAGCCGGCGCGCCCGCGCGGCCAGCACCGTGGCGAAGAGGTGCTTGCAGGTGCTCTCGCGCTCGAAGGCCGGGCAGGTGCACATCACGCTCCAGCCGCTGCCGGAGCGCGCGAGGCTCGCCAGGTAGACGCGGCTCCCGCGCACGCGCGCCAGCACGCCGCGCGGGCCGCACTCCTCGAGCGTGACGCGCCCCTCGGCGAAGTACGCGCGGCCGCGGCGGCGGTCGAGCTCCGAGAAGAGCCCCTCGATCTCCTCGAGCATCTCCACGCGCATGCGAGCATCGCCGCGCCGGCGCGTGTCGGCAAGGGCCGCGAGTGCGGCATCGAAGCAAGGCTCGCGGGCGCGATGGCTTGCGCACCGCGAGCGATCGGACTGCGCTTCAGCGACTGGGCCGCGCTGGGGGCGGACGGCGCTCGGCCGGAACCGCCAGCTCGGTGTCCGGAGCGGATGCGTTGGGATCGCTCGCGCAGTGCCCGATGCAGTTCGGCACAGTCCGAACCGCCCTCGATCGGCATTTCCGCCAGGCGCCCCGCAACCAGGCTCTCAGTCGAGAGGCCCGCGGACGAGGATGTCCTCGGCTTCGTTCGTGTCGCCGGCGACGAGCGCGGGCTCGCCCGAGGAACAGGCGACGAACCGTCCGTCGGCGGTGATCGCGGCGAGGCCAGCGCCGCCGTCGGGTCTCGGCGTGGAGGGAGCGGCGAAGAGGCGCGCCGTGATCCCGCTCGAACGGTCGTGGATGAAGACCCAGGTGCTCCCCGGCGGAGCGGCTCCTGTCGCGAGGTTCGTGGCCGAGCTCTCGAAGGCGACGAAGCGACCGTCCGCGGAGAGCGCGGGCCGCGAGCTGTCGTGGTCGGGCTCCGCTCCACCCGCGCCCAGGCTCACGCGCAGCGTCGTCCCCAGCAGCAGGTCACGCAGGTACACGTCGCGCCGGGCGTTCGTGTCTACCGCGACGAGATCGCGCGCGTAGCTCGTGAATGCCACCCAACGCCCGTCGCCCGAGAGCGCGGGCTCGAAGCTATGTCCGTCACCGTTGCCTCCGCCCAGCCGCGCGCTCGCGCGGACGGTCGTCCCATTCGCGCGGTCGCGCACGTAGACGTTCCAGGTGCCCGGCGCTCCAGGTCCTTCACCGGGAATCAGATTGCGAGCCACGCTCGCGAACGCGACGAAGCGGCCGTCCGCCGAGAGCGCGGGTCCTTCGCTGGGCCCGTTCGCCTCCGCGCCGCCCGCGCCGAGGCTCGCGCGCTCGATCGCGCCCGTCTGGAGGTCGCACACGAAGACATCGGCGACGCCGTTCGCGTCACCGGCGACGAGGTTGGTGGCGCGGCTGGAGAATGCCACCCAGCGGCCGTCCGCGGACAGCCGAGGGCCCGAACTCGCGCCATCCGCCTGTACGCCGCCCGGCCCCACGCTCAGGCGCACGGTCGTGCCGGCGGCGAGATCGCGCACGAACACGTCGGCGAGCTGGTTGGTGTCGCCAGCGACCAGATCTGCGGCGCTGCTGGCAAAGGCGACCCGCTGGCCGTCGCCGGAGATCGAGGCCGAGGAGCTCGCACCGTTTCCCGGGTGACCTGCGACCGACAGGCTCGCGCAGCGCAACTCGCCGGTCGCCATATCCTTGACGAAGACGTCGGCGGCGTCGTTCTGGTCGAGAGCGACGAGGTTGGTGGCTTCGCTGGTGAAGGCAACGAAGCGACCGTCGGACGAGAGCGATGGATAGGAGCTCGCTCCGTTCGCCTGCACTCCTTCGCTGGTGCTGCTCGCGCGGCGTGTCTGAGCGGGTTCCGCGGGCGCCGCGTGGAGTCCGAGCGCCGCGAGCGCGAGCAGCATGCCGCCGCTCGCGAACGTCGGGAGGCGGGTCGTCCCCAACTCGGTCCTGGACGCGGAGTTCGCCTGGCTCGCTGCGGCGGTTCCGCCAGCGCGAGATCGCCTCAGCGTCGTTCCTCCTCTGTCGTCACGACATCGAGGTGACTCGGCTGTTCGCTGCTGCTGGTTGGACATGAGTGCACCTCTACCAGACGACCCGCAGGCCATTCGTGACGTTGTAGTTCCCGGCCGCACAGAGACTCGAAC
Source organism: Planctomycetota bacterium (assembly GCA_044229935.1). Classification (GTDB taxonomy): domain Bacteria; phylum Planctomycetota; class UBA1135; order UBA1135; genus JADJLZ01. Next base: position 9,581 of record JBGASC010000082.1, read on the forward strand.
CGTCGCGGTACCAGGCCTGGTAGTACCGCGCGGTACCTGGAGCGATGGGATCGCCGAGGGCGGCCGAGCGCTGCGTGATCGACGGGTCGGCGCTGCCCGGCGCACTCGCCACTCCAGAGATCGCATTCTTCGCGTAGAGGCGCAGGGGCGCCTCGAGGCAGAGGATGCCGTCGCCGAAGGAGACCTGCAGCGGGAGCAGCGACTGGCTCTGCAGGAAGATCGTCAGGCTGCTGCCGGGCTCGAAGGAGGTGTCCAGCACGAGCGTGTCCGGGCTCAGCGTGCCCGAGTGGTCCAGTAGCGCGCCTTGGCCGTCAGCCGAGTTCGCGCAGCCGCGCCCGGGAGCGCCGTGGTTCGTGCAAGGGCAGCGCGCGAAGGTCCCGTCGCCGAAGCACAGCGGGTCGATGCGGTGGTTGCAGGTGCCATACCAGCGCGCGAGGTCGACCCAGCGCAGGTTGCCGCCAAAGACGGAGGTGTGGCCGCCCGCGTACAGCGCTGGACCGCGGCCGTTGCCGTCGTCGAAGGACGCGAGCGCGTCGAGAGCCCAGGCCGCGCCGCTACCAAGGGAATGAAGCTGATGGCCGTCCCAGCGCACGACGCCACCGGTTCCTCCCTGGCCAATCTGGGCCCCGGAACCGATGTACAGCGCAGGCCCGGAATTGTCGTCATGCACGGCTAGCGCATGGACATGCAACGAGGGTGTCGACGGGATGCCGGCCAAGGCCGACCACGTCGTTCCGTTCCAGCGGGCGACACTGTTCGCCGCGACCGATCCGACGTGGTCGAACACCCCTCCGACGTAGAGCGCCGGGCCGCCGCCATCGTCGAACACCTCGAAGGCGAGTGCTGCACCGGGATTCCCCTGGTAGGTCAGGCCGGCTCCAAACGTCGTCCACGAGGTGCCATCCCACTTGGCGAGGCTGTTCGTCGGGATACTGCCCACCGAGGTGAAGTACCCGCCCACCCACAGCGCCGGGCCATTGCCGTCGTCGAAGGAACGCAGGTCGTCTACCTCCCCGAACCCTGTGACGGAGTCCGGTGGAATCCCGCCGCCGACGCCACTCGTGGTCGAACCGTTCCAGCGTACGAGACTCGGCGAATTGACAGCGCCGACGTGGTAGGGAAAAGCGCCACCCAGGTAAAGCGCGGGGCCGCTGCCGTCGTCGTACGACTCCAGGGCGAGGACGGCCCCAGCCGAATGCGGGGGATTGTAGAGCGCAGGGACTCCCACCCAGGCCGGTCCGACCTTCTTTGCGAGAAACGTCAACGTCGCCCCAGAGTCATCGCCAGTGAAGAATCCGCCTGCATACAGCGTCGGACCCGACCCATCGTCATGCGTGCACAGGCACCTCACCGTGTCGTTGAAGCCCCAGCCACCATTGGGGACCCAGCCCGACGACTGCCAGGCCGAAACCCCATCTTCCACCGCGACATACAGCGTGGGCTGGCCACCCGTGGTGAATACGTGGAGAGCATGAATGTTGTCGTACCCGTGCCCGACGGGAGGAATCGCAACGGTCGCATCCCACTGCATGCATTGCGCCGACGCCCGGCCCGCAAGCGCACTTCCGGCGATCGCGAAAGCGAGGCTCGCAATTCGCCAGCCACCGATTGAAGTCCACCTTCCAGGGACATGCCACGAATCTCTCATTGGTACACCCTCACGCCGCAGCGTGAATCTCCGACGATGAGTTGCGTCAGGGTCGTGGTTCCTTCGATCACCGTCCTGGTCGACAAGCCCATCGCGAGGCCGGGCGTGTCCATGACGTCAATGCGGCCTTCGTCGCACGCGATCGAAATGGAGCGTTGACGGTACCGGCCACGAGACCAGGTGCGCATCGGGTCCACCCGCCGCACCCGAGCGAGTCCTGATCTGCATCGCACAGGATCGTTCCAGCGCAGCCTGCTGGAGTCGACTGTGTCTCCACGTTGAGGTTGCATGGCACTTGGCCTGGAGCGTCAGCCGTCGCGGTCGACGGGCTCTATCGTACCTCGATTGCGACCGTACCGGGAAGCACAGCCATCCACGCCGTTCGTTTGCGTCTGCAGTTGATCTTGGTCACCTTCTTCGCACACGCGGTCGTTTGCATCTTGTCTCCCGCCTGCACGGGATCGCCCGAAGCTTCGCCGAACATCGTGCGCAGGTGTGGTCCGCACCAGTTCGGATGCCTCGCGTGTGTCGCCCGCGCATGCAGGCTCGAACCCAGGTCCGGGCGCGGGTGCGATCCACGAGCGAGAGGTCTCGGCCCGGCG
>JBGASC010000083.1:0-13098 GCA_044229935.1 Planctomycetota bacterium
CGGCAGCGCGCGGCGCAGGAGCCGCAGCCCGCGGTGCAGCTGCGCGCGCACGGTCCCGGGCGGACGCCCGAGCTCGGCCGCGATCTCGCCGGGCTTCTTGCCCTCGCGCAGGTGCGCCACGAGCACGTCGCGGTAGGTCTCCGGCATCTGGCGCAGCGCCTGCGCCACGGCGGCGACGAACTCCTGCGACTGCGCCCCCGCATCCTCCGACGAACCCTCGAGCAGGCTCTCTTCGTCGGTCGGCACCATGCGCCCGCGCCGGCGGCGCACCAGGTGCGCCTGGTTGACCAGGATGCCGAGCAGCCAGGGCATCAAGGGCCGCGTCGAGTCGTAGCTCGCCGCGCGCTGGATCGCGGTCAGGAACGTGCTCTGGACGAGATCCTCGGCCTCGCCGCCGCCCTCCAGGTGCCGCGCGACCTGCAGCAGCTCGGGCGCGACCGCGTCGAAGACCTGCGCCAGCGCCCGCACGTCGCCCTCGCTGCGGTAGCGCTCGAAGGCCTGTCGTTGCTTGTCGGGGCGCATCGCGCGGTCCTTGTCGCCCGGGGGGCTTGCGTTGCAGGCTTGGTCGTCAAACCTCGAGCGGATCCAGGGCCACGTCCTGTCGGGCGACCAGCGTGCGCACGTGCCCCAGGCCCGCGCGCTCCAGCCCGCCGCGGGCCGCCTCCAGCGCGCGCTCGGGCAGGTTCGTCTTCTGCGAGAGGTGCGCCAGCACGAGCGTGTGCAGGTTCGCTCCCGCGAGCAGCTGCAGCATCGCGGCGCCCTGCCCGTTGGAGAGGTGCCCGCGGTCGCCGGTGATGCGCTGCCGGAGGCTGGCGGGGTAGGGGCCGTGCTGCATCAGCTCGGGATCCCAGTTGAACTCGAGCACGAGCACGTGCGGATCGGCGAGCGCGCGCGCCACCGCCTCGTCGGGCCGGCCCATGTCGGTCAGGATCACGCAGCGCCGGCCGCCCTGCTCGAAGCCGAAGGCGACGGTCGGGTCGCAGTCATGCGGCAGCGGCACGGGCAGGATCGAGATCGCGTCGCGACCGGCGCGGTTCTCCAGCTCGTAGCGCGCGCCGATGCGCAGCGTCGCCAGCGACTTCGCGCGGCGCGCGGCGGGGTGCGTCATCATCGCCTCGGCGCAGTGCAGCGTGGCGCGCGCGCGCTTGGCGATCAGCCCCGTCGAGCGCGCGTGGTCGAGGTGCCCGTGCGTGACCAGCACATGGTCGATGCCCTGCGGGCTGACGCGCGCCGCCTCCAGGCGCGCCTCCATCTCGACGCGGCCCAGGCCCGCGTCGACCAGCAGCGTGGTCTCGCCGCCGCGCACGAGCGTCGCATTGCCCTCGCTGCCCGAGGAGAGGATCTGCAGCTGCACGAGCTGAGCCTACGCGAGCACGCGCCGGCGCGCGAGCAGCAGCGCCGCGAGCAGCGCGCTGAAGCTGGTCCAGGCGCCCAGGCGCAGCGAGAAGGCCTCGAACTTCGTGCGCACGAGCACGTGGCCGGCCGGCACGTCGACCGCGCGCAGGTCGCCCTCGGCGCGCACGACGTCGGCGTCCTCGCCGTCGACGGCCGCCTTCCAGCCGGGGTGGAAGGCCTCGTGCATCACGAGGCGTCCGCCGCGCGCGCTCTGGACCTCGACGTCGAGCCGGTCGGGTGCCTCGCGGCGCTGGAAGAGCCGCGCCTGTGGATCGCCGGCGAGCACGGGCGGAGCGCGCTCGCCCGGCGGCGTGCTCCAGCCGCGGTTCTCCAGCAGCGGGATCCAGGCCACGGCGCCGCCGAAGACGCCGAGCGCGATCCAGAGCAGCGCGCGCCGCTGGCGCAGCAGCGCGGCCAGCAGCGCGGCCAGCAGCGCGAGTGCGCTCGCGAGCGGCTCGCCGCCGAGGATCGCGAGCGTCGCCGCGGCCGCGAGGCCGAGCGGCGCGCCACGCGAGCTCCAGCGCTCGATCGCGAGCAGCATCCACGGCGCCCACAGCACGGCGTCGAGCGCACTCGCGCCGAAGCGCTGCGCGCAGCAGGCCGTGGCGATCTGCGCCGCGCAGGCGTCGAGGAGCGCGGCGCGCTCGCCGAAGCGCGCGGCATGCCAGAGGTACGCGCCGACTCCGGCGAGCCCGAGCGCCAGCGCGAGGCGCACGGCGTCCGCTGCCGGGAGCGGCAGCACGAGCGCGAGCGCGTTGAGCGGATACCACGGGCCCGCGTGGGTCGCGCCGCAGAGCGGTCGGCCCAGGCCCTCGCCCGGATCCCAGCCCGGCAGCTCGCCGCGCAGCCAGCCCGCGCGCAGCAGCACCTCGTCGGTCCGCGGGGGCAGCTCGCCCGCGAAGAGGCGCAGCGCGGCGACGAGCGCCAGCGCGACGAGGAGCAGCACGAGCGCTCGGCGCCAGGGGATCACGCCGACTACGGTGCCGGTCGTAGCGGCAGGAATCCAGCGCGCGGCGCCGCTACGATGCGCGCATGGTCCCCGCCACGCGCCGCTCCCTCCTCGTCCTCCTCCCGCTGGTCCTCGCCGCCTGCACGGCGGCCCCGCACGCGCCCAACGCCGCCTCCGCGCCCGCAGCCGCCGACGCCGCGCGTCTGATGTCGGACGTGCGCTGGCTGGCCGACGACGCGCGCGAGGGCCGCCGCGCCGGGACCGAACCGGCGCACCAGTGCGCGCTGTGGATCGCCGAGCGCATGAGGGCGCTCGGCCTCGAGCCCGCGGGCACGAAGAGCTACCTGCAGGAGTTCGCCATCGCGCTCTCGCCGCGCGCGGGCACGGAGAGCTGGGTGCGCATCGGCGAGAAGAAGTCGAGCGGCCTGGACGCGCTCGTCCCGCTCTCGTGCAGCGAACCGGGCGACGCAGCCGGCGAGCTCGTCGACTGCGGCTACGGCATCGAGGTCGACAACGACGCGCACAAGCGCAACGACTTCGACGGCCTCGCGCTCAAGGACGCGGTCGCGCTCGTGCGCCGCGGCACGCCCGAGGACGGCAGCGATCCGAAGAGCTGGGGCAACGACGCCGCGATCCTGACCAAGGTGATGAACGCCAAGCGCCGCGGCGCGGTCGGCGTGCTGCTGCTCTGCAAGGACGCGCACGATCTGCCCGCGTTCGACACCAGCCGCGGCGGCCGCGCGGGCATCCCCTGCGTCGCGGTCACCAGCGGCGTGTTCCCCAGCGCTCCGGCCGCGCCGTTCGAGGCGCAGGCGCGCCGTCCCGTGATGTTCTACGCCGACGTCGTGCGCCAGCAGGGCGTCGCCTACAACGTGCTCGGCCGCATCGCCGGCGCGGACCGCTCGCGCACCGTCGTGATCGGCGCGCACTACGACCACCTCGGCCGCGGCGGCGAGGGCTCGCTCGCGCCCGACGCGATCGACCAGATCCACAACGGCGCCGACGACAACGCCAGCGGCAGCGCGACCGTGCTCGAGATCGCGCGCCTGGTGCGCTCGCGCGGCACGCCGGCCTGCGATCTCCTCGTCGCGCTCTGGTCGGGCGAGGAGGAGGGCCTGCTCGGCAGCGAGCACTGGGTCGCGCACCCGACCGTGCCGCTGGAGAAGGTCGCGGCCAACCTCAACCTCGACATGGTCGGGCGCGTCTCCAGCGGCAAGCTGCAGGTGCTCGGCGCCGGGACCTCGCCCGGCTTCGCGGCGCTGCTCGACGCGGCCAAGCCCGCGAGCGGGCTCGAGCTCGCGGTCTCCACGAGCGGAACCTCGCTCGGCGGATCGAGCGACCACCAGAGCTTTCTCAAGCACCAGATCCCCGCGCTGCACTTCTTCAGCGGGCTGCACAGCGACTACCACAAGCCCTCGGATGACGCCGACAAGTTCGAGGCCGCGGGCGCCGCGCAGGTCGCGACGCTGGGCGTCGAGGTCGTCGAGCGCCTGTGCGCGGCCGGCAGGCTCGCCTTCGTCGACGTCAAGCCGCCCAAGGGCGCCAAGGCGGCCGCGCCCGACAAGAACTCGACGCGCGCCTGGTTCGGCGCGATCCCGAGCGCCTCGACCTACACCGGCGAGGACAAGGGCGTGCTGCTCGACGGCACGTCCAACGGCAGCCCCGCCGAGCGCGCGGGCTTCCTGAAGGGCGACCTCGTCGTGCAGATCGCCGACGTCAAGATCGAGGCCATCGATGATCTGCAGTACGCGCTGACGCACTACAAGCCGGGCGACACGGTCAGCGTGGTGTTCCTGCGCGACGGCAAGCAGATGGAGACGCGCGTCACGCTCGCGATCCGGAATCCGAGCCCGCAGTAGGGGATCAGCGCGGCGAGGAGAGCGTCAACGTGCGCGTCTCGTCGGCCTTCAACGCGAAGCTCTCGTCGAAGAAGAAGCTCCTGGGCTCGGACGTGTCGGTCGCGTTCGCGCGGCGCGAGGCCTGGATGCGGAACGAGCCCGGCTCGACGCGGATCGTGCGCCGGTTCTGGCCGGCGACGTCGGCCTTGAGCGGGAAGTCGTCGAGAACTTCGCCGCGCTCCCAGTAGCGCAGCATCGTCAAGCCGTCGAAGAGCTCGATCGGCGCTTCGATCGCGATCGCGGCGACGGCGGGAGGCGCGAGGACGAACTCGACCGTCTTCGACTCCGGTTCGACGAACTCGACGTCCATCCTCCCGTGGAGCTTCCCGGCATCGGCCTGCAGGACGTAGCGACCCGGCAGCAGGCCGTCGAAGGCGAAGCTCCCGTCGGCCTGGGCGCGTGTGGGCGCGTCCGAATCGAAGCGCTTGCTCCAGAGGATCGGGTCCTGCCAGTCGTTGCGTCGGCGGGCCAGCACGCGGATTCCCTCCCATGTCGCGGGCGGTGTCGCCCCCTGCGCCGTGACGAGCCTGCCGCTCAGCCGGCGCTCCTGCGCGACGCGCACCTCGATGTTCGCGGAGGGCGCTTGCTCCGAGGTCTCGAACGACGTGAAGCCCGCGCCTCCGTGCGTGCCGATCACCCACAGTCCCCAGCGGCCGACGGAGACGGAGGGGATGTCGATCTCGCCGATCCGGATCGTGAACGACGCGCTGCGCGGGCGGCTCACGCTGAAGTTCTCGCCGGGCGGCACGAGCGTCGCCGAGGCGATGTCGACCGGCGCGCGCGTGCGCGCGTCGACCACGGTCGCGTGGATGCTGCCCTTGGTCGAGCTGTCGCGCCAGCCGCGGATGCGCACGTCGGTGTCGCCCGCGCTCGCCACGACCGTCGGAAACTTCAGCGGGGGGAGTGGACCCGCGGTGAACATCCCCATGCTCTCCTGCGACTGGGCCTCCAACCGGTACTCGCCGCGGCGCACGCCGCGGATCACGAAGCGGCCGTCGGTCAGAGTCGCGCGTGGTTCCGCGGGGGATCCGCCCGAGGCGCGTCGTCCGCCTTCGGCGTAGGGGCGGTAGTACACGGCGACTCCGGCGGCGGGGGCACCTGCGTCGTCGAGGACGACGCCGCGGATCTCTCCGGCGCGGAAGAGCACGAGGTCTTGGACGCACGGGTCCGGGCCATCGGCCTTGAAGTTGGTCTTGTCGTTCGCCCAGCCGGCTGCGGTCGCCTGGATCTGCCACGAGTCGAAGCTCGAGAACTCGAGGTCGGAGAGCTCGTAGTGCCCTGTCTCGGGAACGGCCGTCGTGGTGCGCCCGCCACAGCGCACCGTGACCGCAGGCAACTGCGAGCCGTCCTCGGTGCGCACCGTTCCCACGAGGCGCGTCGCAGTCTTCCGCGGGGCGAGCGTGATCTCCTTCGCGGTCGGTTCGCGCTCGGGTTGCTGTTTGTCGATCCCTTCGCCTGCGTATCCGTCCTTCGAGGCACCGAGCCGGTACCCGCGCGGATCCTCCAGCGCCAGCAGCCCGTGCAACCGCGCCTCTCCGTTCGCGTTCGTCCGGCCGTGGAACCGATCGTGCAGTCGACCGCCCTCGTCGTGCGTGCGCGAGAGATCGAGGACGCCGTCGACACCGAGCGTGGCGGGCCCGATCGGAAAGGCGTACGTGCTCGCGCCGACGTTCGCACCCTCGAGCGGCGCGCCGTGGTCGTCGCGCACGTGCACGAGGAAGTCCGCGCCCGCCTGGATCGGGATGACGAACTCGCGCTCGGTCGCGAGACGATCGCCGGATGCGAGCGAGAGAAGGCCGAGGCCATCCTCGCCGAGCGCGAGCAGCGTCGCGGCCTCGCCGCGGATCGAGACGCGCTCCGCGACGTCGAGCGCCCCGTGTTCGTCGGTTCGGCCGAGGAAGCTGAGCGGGCGGCGATCGCTCGCCATCACGCCGTCGAGGAGGTACAGGCTCGCACCCGGGGCCGCGGCCTGCGTCGCGGCGTCGATCGCCCGGACCCGAATGTGGGCTCCGCGGTACAGGCTGAGGTCACCGGCAGACACGCTCGCACCTTCATTCAGCGCCGATCGCGCGACCTCGGGGACGTCGAAGCGACGTTTCACGCGCGTGTAGCCCTCGCGGTGAACGCTGAGCCAGTACTGCGCCGGAGGCACGCCCTCGAAGGCGAAGCTCCCGTCCGCGCCCGAGACCGTCTCGCGCTTCCACCTCGGCTCGTGCGTCCCCTTCTTCCAGACAACGTCCTCGAACTCGATCTGCGCGCCCGCCAGCGGCGCCTCCTTGTCGCCATCGAGCACGCGGCCGACGACGCGCAGCTCTGCAGGTTTCTCGGGCTCAGCGGGAACCGGAGCGGGCTCGGGTTTCGACTCGACGCGCGTGCTCGGCTGAGGATCGGCCGCGATCGGAGCGATCGACTTCGCCTGCGCGGGACTCGGGGCCGGCGGGGGAGGCGAGTTCGCTTCGCGCGAGCGCAGCAAGAGCCACGCAAGCAGCAACGCGACGAACACGCCGACGATCGCGATCGCAGCGCGGCCGCGCGAACGAAACGGAGCCGTGCTCTCGGGAAGGGAGCTCACGCGTTCAGCCTACGACGCGCGAGGCTTCCGGGGTATTCCTCGCGGCGTCGAAGAGCTAGCGCGCTGCGCTCACTTCCACTGCGCCAGGAACAAATTCGTCTCGTGCGGCCCGCCGCCGCGATTCGAGCAGAACACCAGCCACTTCCCGTCCGCGCTGAACATCGGGAAGCCGTCGAAGCCCTCGTACGTCGTCAGGCGCTCCGGTTCGCCGCCCTTCACGTCGATCGCGGCGAGATCGAAGTCCGGGCCCTTGGGGTTCTTGGCCCACTTGTTGGTCGAGAAGATCAGCCGCTGATCTCCCGGGAAGAAGTACGGTCCGAAGCTCGCGACGCCCAGGTGCGTCACCTGCGTGCGCTCCGTGCCATCCGGCCGGATCAGCATCAGCTCCATGTGCGTCGGGCGCACGAGCCACCGCGAGAGCAGCTCGTAGTAGTCGGCGAGCTCCTCCTTCTCCTTCCCCGGCGTGAACGAGGTCGAGCGGAAGCAGAGCCACTTCCCGTCGTGGCTGTAGAACGCGCCGCCGTCGTAGCCGGGCGTGTTCGTGATCTGCTTCAGATCGGTGCCGTCGAGCTTCGCGCTCCACAGCTCGAGATCGCCCGAACGCGTCGAGGTGAAGACCATGCGATCGCCCTTGGGCGAGATCGTCGCCTCGGCGTCGTAGCCGTACGTCGTCGTCAGCGCGCGCTCCCTGCCGGTGCCAAGGTCCTGCACGTAGAGGTCGTACTCGGGCCGCACGGCCCAGACGTAGCCCTTGCTCATGTCCGGGCGCGGCGGACAGTCCTGCATCCAGGCGTGCGTCGAGGCGTAGACGATCGACTGGTCGCCGGGCAGGAAGTAGGAGCAGGTCGTCGCGCCGTTGCCGTTCGAGATGCGGCGGTGCGTGCCGTCGCGCTCGATCACGAAGATCTGGTCGCAGTCGACGCCCTTGGGCATGCCCTGGTAGCACAGGCGCGTGCCGTCGTTCGACCAGTAGCCCTCGGCCGCCTGCGTGACGTTCTTCGTCAGCATCCACAGGTGCGCGAGGTGGTTCTCGCCCGGCTGGATCAGGTTGTCGCAGGCGACGCCGCCGGCGAGCGGGACGCCGTGCGGCAGCGCGTGCGCGAGATCGAGGTCGGCATCGGCGTGGATCTGGCCTCCGCCCATCGAGACGTGACAGGCCGAGAGCAGGGGGAGCAGTGCGGGGAGGATGCGTCGCATGGGGGAGAAGTGGGATTCAGGCGCGCCGCTCGCGCGGCGGGGGGACCGGGTCGTGGCCGCCCTCGCAGAACGGATGGCAGCGCAGGATCCGCCGCGTGGCGAGCCAGGTTCCGCGCAGGATACCGTGCGCGCGCAGGGCTTCGATGGCGTACTGGCTGCAGGTCGGCGAAAAGCGGCAGGAGGGCGGCTTGAGCGGCGAGACGAGCCTGCGGTAGAGACGGATCGGGAGCACCGCGACCTCCGCGAGCCAGCTCATCGGCGCGCCTCGCGCGGCGGGCGCGGTCCGCGCTGCTCGGCGCGGCGCGCGAGCTCGACCAGCTCGCGGCGCGTGGTCGCGAGCTCGGGCTCGAGCTTCGCGCGGCCGGGGATCAGGATCAGGTCCCAGCCCGCGGGCAGCGCGTGCTGCTCGAGGCGGAAGGCCTCGCGGAAGACGCGGCGCACGCGGTTGCGCGCGACGGCGCTCTTCCAGATCGCCTTGCCGACCGAGAGGCCCAGGCGCGCGTGCGCGAGCCCGTTGGGTGCCGCGACGACGAGCAGCGTCGCCCCGCGCTGGCGCGTGCCTTCGCGGTAGACGCGCTCGAAGTCCGAGCGCCGCACGAGGCGCAGGTGGCGCGGATAGGAGAGCGGGCGGGGCATGCGGCGCGCGCATTGGTGGCGCGCGGGTCGGGCGACTAGCATACGCGGCGCTTGGCCTCACCGTCGCGCCTCCAGCTCGCCCTCGCGGCGCTCGCTCCCTCCGGCGGCGCGTTCGATGCCGGCGCCGCTGCGGAGCGCCTGCGCCGGGCCGAGCCGGAGACGGGAGCCGCGCCGGGCTGGAGCGCGGACGAGTGGCGCGAGCACCTGGGCGAGCCCTGGCCCGCGGTCGAGCTCGCGGACGCGAGCACCGGCGGCGTGGTGCTCTGCGTGCCGCACGCGAGCGAGCTCGTGCTCGCGCCGCTCGCGCGCGCCGGGGCGCACCTCGCCCGCGGCGAACGCGTGCTGCTCGTCGTGCCCGGGAACCTGCCCGCGCTCGCGCACCTCGCCGCAGCGTGGGCGGGTGCCGAGTGCCGCGCGCTCGCGGTCGTCGTCGACGACGGGCTCGGGTGCCTGCGCGAGGCGCTCGGCGCGCGCGCGATCGGGCGCGTCGAGGCCAGCGGCCCGCCGGCGCGCGTGCAGGCGCTGGCCGAGCTGTGCGCGAGCGCGTGCGCCGCGGAGGTCGAGCGCGAGCTGCGCGTGCTGCGCAACACGAGCCTGGTCGTCGGACGCGAGGACGATCCCGAGGCGGCGGCGCGCGAGGCCGTGCAGCGCGCCTTCGGCCGCGTGCGCGCGCTCGGCGGCCAGCGCGAGGGGGCTCTGGGGCGCGTCGTGTGCCACGAGCGCTCGTTCTCGCGCTTCACCAGCGCGCTGCTCGCGCAGCTGGAGGGCGCGGGCGAGGTGGCGCTGGCGCTGCTCGAACCGGAGACGCGCGAGCACCTCGAGGCGGCCTGGGCCCTCGGCCTGGACGAGGGCGCCACGCCGCTCGTGTCGCACGAAGATCACACGCGGATGGTCTTCACCAACGTCGATCCGCGGCTGCAGCTCGCGGCGCTGGCACGCTGTGCGCCGCTGTTGTGCCTCGTGCGCGCCTCCGGCGACGCCGAGGCGCGAGAGACCGCCCGGCGCCTCGACGACGACGCGCGCTCCGAGGACCTCGCGGGTCGACGGTAGCGCGCGTCGGATCCGGCGCAGGGCCGGAGCGGCTCACTTGGCCGCGGGCTTGTCCTTCTCGAGCGTGTGCGCGAGCTCGATCAGGAGCTGCGCCAGCTGCGAGCGGTCGATCTTGGTCGCGTTGAGCTGGCGCGTGCGCGCGCTGAGCTCGCTCGAGGACTCCTCGAGCGCCTTCTTCATCTCGTCGCGCAGGCCGCGCACCTCGGCCGAGAGCTCGGCCTGGGCCTCGCGCAGCGACTTGACGAACTGCGCGTCGAGCTGCGCCAGCTTCTTGTCGAGCGCCTTGGCCATCTCGACGCTGGCGCGGGCGAACTCCTTGCTGAGCGCCTCGCGCTCGGCCTGCTCGAGCTTGAGCGTCTTGGCCAGACCGTCGATCTCGGCGTGCGAGACGCTGTCGAGCGCGTCGAGGCGCTTCTTCGTCTCGGTGCCGAGCAGCGTGATCTCCTTGATCAGCCGCTCCTCCATCTTGGAGAAGCGCTGGTCGTTCTTGCGGATCTCCTGTCCGAACAGGATCTCGCGCACCTTGTCCAGGCTGGTTGCGGTCAGGTCCTCGACGGCCTCGGTGGCCGCGTCACGGTCGCGTCGTGTTTCGCTCATCGTTCGTCCTCGCTTGGTGCCGACGGCGGCTTCCCGCCCGCGCAGTGCGCCACGCCCGCGCGCAGGCGCGGGGCGGAGGGTAACAGTCTTCGGGGAACGGGCTGTCTTGCGGGTGGTCGCTGCCATGGGTTTCTTGTTGTTCATTCCGGGTGCGTGATCGGCGTGGATGCCGGAAAAGGGGCCAGATGCATACCTTTGCGCGGACCCGGATCCAAGAGGCAAGGCGCCGATTCGGCGCGGCGACGCACGGCTACGGTTGCCAGATCACGCGCCAGCCGTTGCTCGAGTTGAAGTTCGAGGCGGGGCAGAAGGCGGCGCAGGAGTCGCGGTAGTAGACGAGGTAGTGTCGCGGCGTGAAGGCGCTGATGGGATCGCCCAGCTGCGCGGAGCGCTGCGCGACGCCGGGGCCGAAGGTGTAGACGCCGGCGACCGAGCTCGCGGTGTTGAGGCGCTTGAGCGCGCCGCCGAAGGCAGCGCACGCCGTCGCCGAAGCCGACGCCGAGGCGAGCAGCGTCGGACCTTGCATCAGGATGCAGGTGACGTTCGCGACCGAGCCCGCGCAGCTGGTGCCGGCGTGGCCGATGGCCGTGGCCGTGATCACCAGCGCGTCGTTCGCGAGGCTGGCGCTGCCGGTCCCGCTGATCGCCGCGCCGCCGGTGCCCAGCGAGTTCTCGCAGCCGCGGTTCGTGCCGGTCGGGTTGTTGTTGCAGGGACAGGCGATCACGCCGCCGCTGTTGGGCGTGCAGAAGGGGATCTGCGCCTCGCAGGTGTCGGGGATCGCGTCCGCATTGAGATCGTTGCCGATGAGCTCGCGCTCGTCGGGGATCCCGTTGGGGCCGAGCGGCCCGATCGGATCGCAGTCGGCGCTGGTCAGGTTGGCGATGTCGAGATCGTCGGGGACCGTGTTGGCGTTGCAGTCCGAGCCGGTGCCGAACTTCTTCTCCTGTCTGCCGCTGCCCTGGATCGTGACCCAGCGCGAGTGTGGGGAAGAGCGGGTTCTTGTTCTGGATGCGCATCCTCCAGTGGTAGCCGAACTGCGGCTGCAGGCTGGGCACCGGCACCGCCAGCGTCGAGCTCACGCCGCAGTCGACCCACTGGTCGTTCGGGAACGGCAGGCCCGTGCCGTGCTGGAAGCTCGTGCCGTCCAACGGCAGCGGCATGCGCTTGAGCTCCACTCCAGGCGGATGCGCTCGCGACCCGCGACGGTCGAAGGCACGTTCAAGAAGGTCTTCGCCACCACCTTGAGCAGCATGTTCGTCGTCGAGTCCGCCAGGCACAGGTGCTGGATCGCGAAGGTGTCGCCCGCGCGGCGCTGCTGGTTGGCGTGAACGCCCTTGCGCCGTTCCGCCCTCGCGTAGCGTCAACGCGCCGCTGCCGCCGCCCAGTCCCGGCCCGCCGCAGACGAGGTCGCTGAAGCCGTCGCCGTCGAGATCGCCCGAGGGCAGGCTCGCACCGAGGTTTCCACCCGCGGTGCTGCCCGACTCGGCGAAGGCGGGCGTGGGCTTGAACACCGCTCGAGTTGCCGAGGAAGACCTCGTACCGTCCCTGGCTCGCCTGTCCCGCGTTGTACTCAGGCGCGCCAATGGCGATGTCGCAGAAGCCGTCGTCGTTGAGATCGCCGACCGGCGCGAGCGCCGCGCCGTAGCGCGAGCCCGCCTGCGAGCCGAGCAGCGTCGCGACCGGCGGCTCGACGATGTTCGGGGCCGCGCCGCTGCGGCCGCGGAAGACGAAGACCGCGCCACCGTTCGAGCCCGCGTTGATGTCCGGCGCGCCGGCAGGGATCGACCGTCGCCGTCGACATCGCCCGCCCCGTAGACCGCGCTGCCGAGGTGGGCGCCGGTGCTGAACGGCGAGTAGCTCCAGTTCGCGCCCGTGACGACGCCGCCGATCGAGCCCAGGTGCACGTAGACGACGCCCTCCTCGTTCAGCGATCCGCCCTTGGGCGCGCCAATCAACCGCCGTCGCTGAAGCCGTCGCCGTTGACGTCGCCGGCGGGCGCGACCGAGGCTCCGTAGCGGATGCTGGCGGGTCCCGGCTCCAGCAGCGTCGGCACCGGGTTGAGGTAGGGCGCGGTGCGCTGCCCGTAGAACACGTACACCGCACCGCGATCGAGCACGCCACCGTGCGTTCCCGGCGCGCCGACGATCACGTCCGCGAAGCCGTCGCCGTTGAGATCGCCCGCGCCGGCGAGCGAGCTGCCGAGCAGCGCTCCCGCCTCCGCGGGCGAGTAGGTGAAGTCCGGCGTCGCGGAGAGCGCGCCGCTCGCGTTGCCGCGGAACAGCAGCACGCGGCCCTGGTTCGTGAACGCGCCGCTGAAGTTCGGCTCGCCCACGAGCACGTCGCAGAAGCCGTCGTTGTCGACGTCGCCGGCGAAGGCGACCGCGCTGCCCAGGCGGCGACCGGGTGCTGCTCCCGTCACGGACCAGACGCTCGCGGTCGCTGCGCCATCCTTGGAGCCCAGGTGCAGCTCGACCTTGCCCGCATCGCCGTTGGTGGTGTCGAACTCGGGCGAGCCCACGAGCAGATCGCTGAAGCCGTCGCCGTTGACGTCGCCGATGGCGCTGAGGGCGCTGCCAAAGCGCGAGGTGGTCGCGCCCGCGAACGTGGTCGGATGTCCCGGCGCGCTCGGCGCGACCAGCGCATCCGACGTCGGCTGGCCGTAGTAGAGGACGGCGTAGCCCTCGGTGGGCACGGGGTTCGGCGGGCAACTGCCCTCGTTCGAGTTGATCAACAGGTCGGAGCGCCCGTCGCCGTTGACGTCGCCCGCGGTGATCGCCGTCATGCCAAAGCGGCCGCCGCTGGTG
>JBGASC010000084.1:0-11255 GCA_044229935.1 Planctomycetota bacterium
GAGCGCGCGCCGGCACGTCCGAAGCGTACGTGCGCACCTTCCGGGCGCACGCCATCGAGATCGACGCGGGCACGCCCGAGGAGGTCGCGGCGGTGCTCAAGCAGCGCGGCTTCGGCTCCGAGATCGCGCTCTTCCTCGACTCGCTGACCGCGCTGCGGCGGCGCGAACGCGACGAGGCGGGCACGGCGCGCGCGCTCGACGTGGCGCACGCGGTCGATCCCGACCCGCTGCGCGCCGACCTGCGCGAGGCGCTCGCCGCCGGCGCGCTCGACGTGCTGCGCGGCATCGTGCAGTCGGGCTTCGAGGACCAGCCGCCGATCACGGTCGAGCTGCTCGGCTCGGCGCTCGAGGAGCTCAAGCAGCGCGATCTCGCGCGCACGGTCTACCGCCGCGGCATCGACCGCTTCCCGGCGGACTTCTCGCTGCACTACCGCCTGGGGCGCCTGTTGACGCCGCCCGAGCTCGACAGCGGCCCGACCGACGAGATGCGCGAGGCCGTCGAGAACTACCGCGCGGCGCTCGCGCTGCGGCCCGACAGCATCGTCTCGCGCTACTACCTCGGCCGGCTCTACTTCAAGCTGGGCGAGTTCGACCGCTCGGTCGAGCAGTTCACGATCCTGCTCAAGCAGCGGCCCGACGACGGGGCCTTCCTGTTCCACCTCGGCGTCGGCCGCTACAGCCTGGGACAGAGCCCCGAGGCCGAGGCGATCCTGCGTCCGCTGATCGAGCGCAAGGATCCGGAGTGGGTGCACGGCTGGGCGGCGCTCTCCGTCAGCCGTTGCGCGCTCCTGCGCGGCGACACCAAGGAAGCCAAGCGCCTCGCGGAGGTCGCCCTCGACTCGAACCCGAACCTGGCTCCCTTCCGCGCCGCCCTGTTCGAGGCCGTGCTCTCGGGTGATTCGGTGGACGACCGCCGCAAGCTCGTCGAGCAGTACCTCGGCGAGTCGAAGGCCGATCCCAACGTGCTCAACAACCTCGCCTGGGTGCTGTGCTCGACGCCCAACGAGAAGATGCGCGACTACGCCGCTGCCGCGCAGCTCGCGCGGCGCGGGGCGGAGCTCGGGAACTCCTTCGAGGCCTGGAACACGCTCGGCGTCGCGCTCTACTACACGGGCGACTGGAAGGGCTCGATCGCGGCGCTGCAGCAGTCCGTGCGCCTGCAGGGTGCGGGCCAGGCGATGGACTGGCTCTTCCTCGCGATGGCGAACGAGAAGCTCGGCAACTCGGGCGAGGCGAAGCTCTGGTACGAGCGCGCGACGACCTGGATCGGCACGCAATCGGGCATCGACCCCGAGCTGGCGCGCTTCCTGGTCGACGCGAAGGCGCTCTTCGGACACTGAGGCCCTCGGCCGTGCGTTGCCGCTCGCCCGCTGAGCGGTATCCTGCCAGCCGGCGGCCGCACAGCCGCGCTTCTCGCCCTGGCACGCCGTCTGCTCCGCCCGGAGCGCCCATCCGGAGCTCCCATGAACCAGCGCCTCTCGCTCACCCTGCTCGTCGCCTCGCTGCTCCTCGCCTCGACCGCCCGCGCGGCCGACGACGCGAAGGAGCTGCGGCGGATCCTGACCCTCCAGAACGGCCAGACCATCCGCGTGGTCTCGAAGTTCGTCGACGGCCACTGGACGTACAAGAACAAGCGCGGCTGGCAGGAGCTCGCCCCCGGACAGGTCACGCGAGCGGTCGAGGAGGCCGGGGCGCTGGCGCAGTTCCAGGCGCTCGCCACGCACGCCGACCGCCGCAACCTCGGCGCGCGCGTCGAGCTCGCGCACCGCGCGCTCGCGCTCGGGCTGATGCAGGAGGCGCTGGCCGAGCTCGACGCGGTGCTGCTCGCCGACCCCGACCACGCTGGCGCGCTGGCCACGCTGCGGCGCGACGACCTCGTGCACGTCCCGGCGATCTCCGGCGCGAGCGACGAGCTCGCCGCGCGCGAGGCGCTGATCCGCTTCGCCGCGCCGCTGACGGCCGCGCCGCGCGAGATCGCGCTCGTCGAGCTCTCGAAGAGCGCCGACAAGGACGCGCTGCGCACGGCGCTGACCAAGGACCTCGGCTCCGAGATCGTCGTGCGCCGCAGCTTCGCCGCGCACGCGCTGCACCGGCTCTTCCCGGGCGCGGGCGGCAAGTCGCTGCTCCTGCACACCGTCTACGATCCCTCCGCGGACGTGCGCCTGGCCTGCGCGCACGCGCTCAAGGCCTCGGGCGAGGAGCGCTGGATCGTGCCGCTCGTGCGCACGCTCGAGGACTCCAGCTCCAGCGCCGCGCGCGCCAACGCGGCCGAGGCGCTGGGCGTGATCGGCAACGCAGCCGCGGTCGCGCCGCTGGTCGCGCGCCTGGCCTCGCCGCCGCAGGCGACGAGCACCGGCCGCATCCCGCACAGCCACATCTTCGTCGGCCGGCAGACGGCCTACGTGCAGGACTTCGACGTCGAGGTCGCGCAGTTCCAGGCCGTCTCCGACCCGATCGTCAACGTCGTGCTCGAGGGCATGGTCACCGACGCGGCGGTCAGCGGCGTCGCCGACGTGCAGTTCCAGGTCGAGAACGCCACGGTGCGCCAGGCGCTGGCCAGGCTCACCGGCGAGCATCCGGGCGACACGAACAAGGCCTGGGTGGCGTGGTGGAAGGCGCGCGGCGAGCGCTTCGATCCCGCCGCGCCCGCGACGGGGACGCCGCGCGAGGGCTGACTCGGCGCCGCTCGCTGCGGCGGGCGGCACCGCGGCTGGCGCGTCCGGGGGTAGGGTCGACGCGCAGCCGGTGCGAGGGCCGGCCCAGTGCCGGTCCTTGCGTTCGGGGGCGGATCGGCAGAGCATGACGGCATGCCCGAGGTCATCATTCCGGTCGTGCTCCTGTGCCTGTTCGTGGGGCTGCCGCTCGCGATCGTGGGCGTGATGGTCGCGCTCTGGCTGCGCCGCTCGAGGCACGAGGCCGCCTTCAAGACCTTCCTCGGCTGCGTGGTCTCGGCCTGCGTCTCGTTCCTCTCGTTCACCTCGGGGCTGGCGCTCCTGATCTCGCTCGCGCTGCGCGACCGGCGCATGCCGGGCTACGTCGACAACCACCCGATGCTCGTGGTTGTGCTGGTCGCGCTGGGCATGCTCTCGCTGCTGGCCGCGTTCGCGGGCACGCTCTTCGGCCTGTGGACCGTCTGGCGCGTGATCCGCGCGCCCGCAGCGAACCCCGCGGGTGCTTCGACGCAGCAGCCTCCGCCCGTCCCGTCCCAGGGCGGGGCGGTGGCGCGATGAGCCCGGCCAAGCTCGTCGCGGTCCTCGCTCCCCTGCTCGGCCTGACCGCGATCCTGGCGGGAGCGGGCCTGCTCGTCGCGATCTTCGTCCTGCACAGGCTGATGCGCTCGGGCAACGTCGCGGGCGCGCGCGGATTCCGCGCCGTCGTCGCCTGCGCGAGCGTGGCGCTCCTCGCGCTGCTGGGGATGACCACGACGCGCGTGCCGGCGATCGCCGCGCACCTCGACGGCGTCGTGACCGCGCCGGATGCGATGCAGCGCTCGGGCTGGTTGTTCCTTGGCGGCGGCGTCCTGCTGCTGATCGCGCTGCTCGGCGTCTTCGGATTCGGCGCCTACACCGTCTGGCAGGTGATCGCTCGTTCGGGAGCGAAGACGCCGCCTCCCGCGATCTGATCAGCTCCCGCCGCGCAAGAGCGGCATGACCAGCTCGAGCGCGATCAGCACGATGATGATCCACTCCAGGATCTCCATGCGGATCTCGGTCGAGTGGTCGTGCACCTTCTCGTAGATGTCCTCGATCGTCTCGAGCTTGCGCAGGATGCCCGCGTTCCACTCCGTCAGGCGGTAGCGCTGCGCCGCGGCGCGGTAGACGCGCGCGAGGTACTGGTCGCCGACGAGCTTCAGCGCGTTGTTGACCTGCTCGAAGAGGATCGCGCCGTCGACGCGGAACTGCGCCACGCGGCGCAGCTCGACGCGCGTCTTCCCCGGCAGGCGCAGCTGCGTCCAGCCGCGGTGCGCGCCGAGGATCTCGTGGCTGCGGTCCAGGGCGCGGTCCAGCCGCGCGTCGAGGAAGCGCAGCTCGAGCAGCTGCAGGTTGGCGAACTCGAGCACGGAGATCACGTCCTGGGGCTCGGCGTCGAAGAGCAGCGCCGCGTTCCAGTCGACGATCGCGACGTCGGCCGGGCCGAAGGAGATGCGCGAGGAGAGCGCGTCGGCGATCTCCTGCTCGCTGAGCGGGTCGCGCTCCGAACGCAAGAGGCGCGCGAGGTCCTGCGCGTGCAGGGCGACGAGCTCCTCGGGCCGCAGCGCGTTCTCGAAGGCGCCGACCTGGAAGATCAGGTACTCCTCGGTCAGCGGCTGGATGTTGGCGCGCGTCACCGAGGGCTCGATCACGCCCAGCAGGTGCTCGACGCGCGTGCGTGCGTCGTCGCGGAAGAGCGCGCTGGTCGAGAGCCGGCAGGAGAGCTCGACCAGCTCCTCGAGCGGCCCGGCGATCGGCACGTCGTAGATCACCGAGATCCCGCCGAAGTCGTACACCACCAGCTCGACCTCCGCGCTCGAGGCGTAGCGGCCGAGCTCCAGCGGCACGATCTGCTGCGTCACGCGCACCGGCAGCGGATCGAACTGGAAGTAGGCCGGCGCGAAGCCCTTGTGGCGGATGCTGGCGAGCTCGGTCAGGTCCGTCACCGAGCGCCGCGCGGCCTCGAGGTCGATCGAGAAGCCCACGTCGTAGGCGAGCACGACGTGCAGCGTGCCCTTCCCGATCCGGAGCGGCGCGGCCATGTCCCCTATCGTACGAGGGCTCGCAGCTTGATGTCGCGGAACCAGACGCGGTCGCCGTGGTCCTGCAGCGCGATGCGGCCCATCTTCGCCAGGCCGTAGGCCGGCATCGAGGCGAACTTGCTGCGCGCGACGAGGGCCTTCCACTCGGGGCTCCACAGCTCGTATTCGAGCAGCTTCACCCCGTTGAGCCAGTGCTCGACGTGGCTGCCGCGCACGAGGAGGCGCGCGTGGTTCCACGTGCCGACCGGGCGCGTCACGTCGCTCGGCGGCGCGACCAGCGCGTAGTTGGCGCCCGCCGAGGTGAGCGGGTTCTGCCCGTCGGGATGGCGCTCGTCGTCGAGGATCTGCATCTCGGGGCCGCTCTCCCAGACGTGGTCGTGGTCCTCGCTGACGTGGAAGAAGATCCCGCTGTTGCCGCCGGGCGCGATCTTCCAGTCGAGCTCGAGCTCGAAGTCCTGGTACTCCTCGCGGCTGACGAGATCGCCGCCGCCGCCCGCGCAGGCGAGCGCGCCGTCCTCGACCGACCAGTGCGCGGGCAGCGCGTCCTGCTTGTAGCCGCGCCACTGCGCGACGCTCGTCCCGTCGAAGAGCAGCTTCCAGCCCTGCGCGCGCTCCGCGTCGCCCAGGCGGTTGTGCTCCGCCTTCGGCGCGGCGAGCACGCGGCCGGGGAGCTCGCGCGGGATGCGGTTGAGCGTGTACCAGGCCTCGCTGGACCACAGCGGAGAGCCGCCCTCGGAGAGCAGCGGGCCGAGCGCGTGCAGGTACACCACGCGGCCTTCCTTCAGGCCCTCGACCTCGAGGAACACGTGCGTGCGGTCCGCGGCGACGCTCGCCGAGCGCACGTGCAGCGCCTCCTCGTCGACCTTCGGGCCGCCGTACTGCTCGGTCGGCACGTAGCGCCACTGACGCGCCTCCCACAACTGCGGATCCCAGCCCGCGCCTTCGGCCAGCGGCTGCGTCAGCTCGACCTCGAAGCCGTTCGTGCGCGCGCGCAGCGCGAGCAGGTCGAAGGGCGCGGGCCCGCGGTACGCGAGGCGCTGCAGCCCGTAGCGCAGCTTGCCCTCCTGGCCCCAGTTGCCCGGACCGCCGATGCCGCCCAGGTAGAGCGCGCCGTCGGGACCGAAGACGATGCGGTTGACGCCGGCCTCGAGGCCCTGCGTCCAGCGCAGCACGCAGCCCTGGTACTGGCCCTCGACCTTCTCGACGACGTCGCGCTGCAGGCCGCCGTAGGTGACGTCGCCGTGGCACATCTGGCCCGAGTACGGGCCGTGGCCGGGCGGGATCACGAGCGGCGTCGAGGGGCTGTTCGAGATCTCGTTGTGCGGCAGCCACAGGACCGGCGGCGTCACCGCGAGATCCTTGGCCTGGTCGAGCAGCACCGCGCGCGAGCCGTAGAACGCGCCCTTGGCCAGGTGCAGCAGCTTCGAGCTCGGCAGCCAGTCGCCCTGGTTGTCGGTCAGGAAGATCTCGTTGTCGACGCCGATGCCGATGCCGTTGGGCGTGCGCAGCCCGTGCGCGACAGTCTCGACGTGCCGCCCGTCGGCGAGCTCGATGCGGATCGTCTCGCCGCGGCCGGCGATCTGCGGGCGCGAGCTCTTGCCGCCCGGATCGATCGCGACCGCGAGGTTGGCGTAGAACCAACCGTCCTGGAAGACCAGGCCGAAGGCGAACTCGTGGAAGTTCGGGCTCACGTTCCACGCGCTGCACACCGCGCTGTAGGTGTCGGTGAGGCCGTCGTGGTCGAGGTCGATCAGCTCGGTCAGCTCCTGCTTCTGCAGCACGAAGATGCGCTCGCCGACGACGCACAGGCCGAGCGGTTCGGCCAGCCCGCTCGCCATGCGCTGGATCGTCACCTTCGACGCGTCGCCCGACTGCACGCCCGAGAGGCGGTACACGCAGCCCTCCGCATCCCAGGTCGAGACGAGCAGGTCGCCGCCCCTCGTGAAGGCGAGCCCGCCGACCTTGGGTTCGAAGCCAGGGGGCCGCAGCGTCGCGAGCGCGTAGGCCGGGTTGAGCCGGTCCAGCGGCATGCCGTCGCCCGGCGTGCCGCGCGGCAGCGGACGGATCAGCTTCTTCGGCCCCGGCGCGGTGACGCGCACCTCGCCGGAAGGACACCACAGCGAGGAGTTCGGCACGAGCGCGAAGCCCGCGTCGCCGGGCTTCTTCCACTCGAGCTTGAGCGCCCAGCCGCCGTAGTCCTGGAAGTGGCGGATCAGGAACGGATGCTGCCCGGGCGCGAGGTCGAGCTCCGCCTCCTTCGCGCTCGTCGCGTGCAGACCGTCGTGGTCGATCACGCGCTTGCCGTCCAGATCGAGCGTCGAACCGTCGTCGCTGGTCAGGCGCAGCGTGTACTTGCCGCCGGCCGGCACGTCGAGCCAGCCGTCGCAGACCGCGAGGAAGGTGTACTGCAGCTCGCCGACGCGATCCTGCGCGTCGCTCTGGAGGTCGAGCACGGGCAGGATCTTCGAGACGTTGGGCGTCTGGCCCGGCACGAGCGCTTGCAGCTTCTCCTGCGGCTCGCCGATGAAGTACCAGCGCACGCTGACGCCGTGTTCGCGCGGCGATTCCTGCGCGAGGAGCGCGAGGGCGAGGGCGGCGAGCATGCTACTTCGGCTCCTTCGGCGCGTCCTCGATCGGCTTCCAGAACAGCAGCGCGTTGACGAAGGGCCGATCCGGCAGCAGCACGATCCAGCCCTCGTGCTGCACGGCCTCCTCGCGCTCCATCACCTCGACGTACTTGCCGCGCACGTTGGCGAAGGACATGCGCACGCAGACCTTGACGTCCTTGGGCGGATCGACGAACTGGAACGAGCGCCACAGGCCCGTGTCGCCCCTGGTCAGCACGAAGTCCTGCATCTGCTCCTCGGGGAAGAGCTGCTCGGGCTGCACGAACTCGGGCGTCTCGCGCACCTGGAAGTGCCGTCCGTCGGGCAGCGTGACCTCGTAGAGCAGCGTGCAGCGCCCGTCGTGCATCCAGTAGCCGCCCCAGCGCACGTCGGCCGCGACGATCTTGTCGCCGACGTAGACCTCCCAGGCGTGCTCGTCGAAGCCGCTGGCGTAGCGCGTGCCCTCGATCACCGGCTGCGGGCCGTGCACGGTGTCGTAGACCGCGCCCTGCAGCTTCGCGCGCCCCTTCCACGCGGCGTAGAAGCTGCAGTGCTGCGCGTCGTAGGCGCACCACAGCTCCTTCGACAGCGCGATCACGACCATGCGCGGATGCTGGTCGAGCACGCAGCGGAAGACCCACGGGTCGCGGCCGCGCTCGGGCGGCGGCGGGACCTGCAGCGAGGCACAGGCGAAGAGGGAGAGCAGGACTCGAAGCAGCATGGTTCAGCTCGCGGCCGCGCGCTGCGGCCGCCCGCGCGGGTAGAAGAGGAGCAGCGCGGCCAGGCACGCGAGCGCCGCCCACATCGGGATCGAGAAGAGCTTGCGGTAGTCGAGCGCGCCTTCGCTCGAGGCGAGCTCGGCCACCTTGCCGGCGATCAGGCTGCCGACGATCACGCCGATGCCGACGATCACCAGGTTGAACAGGTTCTGCGCGCTGGCGCGCACGTCGTTGGAGGTCTCCTCGTCGACGACCATGAAGGCGACGAAGATGAAGCAGCCGAAGCAGAAGCCGTGCAGCGCGATCCCGAGCACCAGCGTCAGCATCGTCGGCAGCGGCAGCACGTCGACGTAGGCGAAGAGCGCCATGCGCAGCGCGTAGGCGCAGAGCCCGACCGCGAGCAGCGTCTTGCGCGAGAGGGACTTCGCGACGAACGGGATCGCGCCGAGCACGAGCACCTCGCTCATCTGCCCGATCGTCATCAGCCCGCCGCCGCCCTCGCCGAAGAAGGTCTGGAAGGACGCGGGCGCGCTGGCCTGCTTCGCGCCGAGGAAGGACTCGGTGTGCACGAAGTAGAACTGGTGGATGCAGCTGACCGGCACCGCCAGGAGGAAGAGCGTCAGCAGCGGCTGGCGCTTGACCTCGCCGAGCGCCTCGAAGGTCGCGTTCCTCCTCGCGCCGCGCGCGGGCGGCGTGTGCGGCAGCGTGAAGCAGTACAAGCCCATCGCCGCGCCGAGGATCGCCGAGAGGCGGAACGCGTCGGCCTTGCCCGCGACGACGGCCGCGAGGTGCTCCGCCTCCGAGCTCGCGGCGGCGCCGTAGTGCACGTGCAGCCACTGCCCCATCGCCAGCCCGACGACGATCCAGCCGAAGGTGCCCCACAGGCGCACACTCCCGAACTGCGCGTCGCGATCGGTGAGGTGGGTGAAGGCGAGGCTGTTCGTCAGCGCCAGCGTCGGCGCGTAGACCAGGCCGTAGACGAACGAGAAGAGCAGGAAGTCCGCGTAGCTCTCGATCGAGGCGAGCTGCCAGATCAGCGCCGCGCCGGCGAGGTGCGAGAGCGCCAGGAACTTCTCCGTCGCGAACCAGCGGTCGGCGACCTGCCCGGCGATGAAGGGCCCGAGGATCGCGCCGACCGCGCCCGCGGCGAACATGTTGCCGATCTGCGCCGGCTCCATGTGCCGGTGTCCGGCGAGGAAGGACCACAGGAACGGCAGCCACGCGCCCCAGATGGCGTACTGCAGGAACATCATCACCGACAGGCGCGGGATCAGCGCGGGGGGGGCGCTCTTCATCTTGGGCGGGCTCGGCTCGACGGAGGTGGAGGGATCAATCGGCGAACGCCGCGTCGAACGCGCGGCCGCTGCGGGCGAAGTCGAGCCTGCGCACGAACGCGACCGATTCCTTCGCGCCGTGCTCGCGCTCCATCGCGGAGTCCTCCCACTCGACGGTCAGCGGGCCCTGGTAGTCGACGTGGTTGAGTATCCGCACGATGCCCTCGAAGTCGATCCGGCCGCGCCCGGGCGAGCGGAAGTCCCAGAAGCGCTCGCGCGTGCCGAAGCCCGCGTGCCCGCCGAAGACGCCCGCGCCCATCGGCTTCTCGCTCCACCAGACGTCCTTGACGTGCACGTTCCAGACGCGCGCGCCGAACTCGGAGAGGAACGCGAGGTAGTCGACGCCCTGGTAGCCGAAGTGGCTCGGGTCGAAGTTGATCCCGAAGCGCTTGTGGTTGCCGAGCGCCGCGAGCGCCATGCGCGTCGAGTGCGTGTCGAAGGCGATCTCGGTCGGGTGCACCTCGAGCGCGAAGCTGACGTCGAGCTTGTCGTACGCGTCGAGGATCGGCTTCCAGTCGGCCGCGAACTGCGCGAAGCCCTTCTCGACCGCGCTGGGCGTGTGCGGCGGGAAGGCGTAGGCCATGTGCCAGATCGGCGAGCCGGTGAAGCCGACCACGGTCGTGCGGCCGCTCCTCTTGAGCTGCTCCTTCACGGACTTCGGCGCCGCGTCGAAGAACGCGCGCGCGGCCTTGCCCGTGTCGATCATCTCCTGCTGCGCGCGCTTCTTGACGCCCTCGGGCTTGCCGTCCTTCCAGACGTGCTCGGGCAGGATCTGCTTGTGGCGCTCGTCGACGCAATCGCTGACCGCCTGCCCGACGAGGTGGTTCGAGACGGCGAGCGAGACGAGCTCGTGGTCCTGGAGCAGCTCCCAGTGCTTCTTCGCATAGGACTTGTCCTTGATCGCGCGCTGCACCTCGAAGTGGTCGCCCCAGCAGGCGAGCTCGAGGCCGTCGTAGCCGAAGGACTTGGCCTTCTGGGCGAGGGTTTCGAGGGGCAGGTCGGCCCATTGGCCGGTGAAGAGGCAGAGGGGACGGGGCATGGTGCGGAGAGGATACCGAATCTCCGGGTGCGCGCGAGGAGCCTCGATGCACTCCGCGCGCAGCTCGGCGTCCGCGCGAACCCTGGCCCACCTGGACAACTGTGCATCGAGTGCACAGAAATCCAGGTGCCGCGGCACCCGCCTAGCGCGTCAATCGCACGGTCTTCGCCGGCTTGCAGGCCTTCTCGTCGCAGACCGTGTACGTCACGTCGACGACGAGCGCCTCGCCCTTCGCGACGCGGCGGATCGGGAGCTTGATCTCGACGTAGCCGCTCATCTCGCCGTTTTCGCTCGCGTCGTACCCGGGCGCTCCGGCCAGCTCGAAGGCCGAGCCCTCGCCGATCTCGACGCGGATCGGCTTGCCGCCCTTCGCCCCGGGCGCGTACACGTGCCAGCCCTTCGCGATCCGCAGCGTGATCACGAGCGTGGTCTCGCTGGCCTCGGCCTTGAGGGTGACGAGCTCGTCCGCCGCGCCCGTGTTGCGCAGCGCGGGGCTCTTCGCGCGCGTTCCCTTCACGCGCCAGACCCAGCCGCCGGCCTCGGTGAAGTAGAGCTTCTCGCGGTCCTGCGCGAGCCAGGCGCCGAAGGCCTGCGGCTCGACCTCGGGCACGTAGCGCGCGAGCAGCGTCGCGGCGAGCGCGTCGTGTTCGTCCTTCGCCAGGCGCGCGGCGAGCGCGTCGAGGAAGGCAGGCGAGTCGTTCGCGAGGCCGAGCTCCCTGCACTCCTTGTCGATCGCGAGCTGGTAGGCCGTGTTCCAGTCGCTGCCGTCCGCGGACGGATGGAGGAACGGCGCGCGCGCGTCGAACCACTTCTTGCCGGCGACCG
>JBGASC010000024.1:0-77760 GCA_044229935.1 Planctomycetota bacterium
ACCTCGATCCCGGTGATCATCCAGTACAACAAGCGCGACCTGCCCGACGCGCTGCCGGTGGAGGAGCTCAACCGCGTGCTCAACCCCAACGGCTGCACCTGGTTCGAGGCCGTGGCCAACACGGGCCAGGGCGTCTTCCCGACGCTCAAGGCGCTCGCCGCGAAGGTGCTCGAGTCGATCCACGGCGGTCAGAAGCCCTCCGCGGCGCCCGCTGCCGCGCCCGCTCCGGCCGCAGCGATGCCGACGGCCGCCGCGCCGGTCGCGGTGGGGACCGGCCAGACCGGCTTCCATGCGCAATCGGCCGTGCCCGCCGCGGCCGCCGCCGCGTCGCGACCGCTGACCCAGACCGGCTACCGCGCAGCGGCGAGCGTGCCGCGCACGGGCGCAGGGCTTCCGCCGACGCCGAGCTTCGGCGGCAACACGGGCGAACCGCTCTCCCGCACCGCGATCCACGCGCCGCCGCAGAACGCGCGGCCGCCCGTGCCGAGCTTCCCGACCTCGCCCGCGCTCGGCATGACGCCGGCCGCGGCGCCCTTGCCCTCGAGCCAGCCGGCACCCGCGCCGGCGCCCGCGGCCTCGCTCTCGATGGCTCCGGCCGGCTCCGCGCCGCAGGGCGCGGGCGGCGGCTCGCTGCAGATGCACGGCCCGCGCGTCGAGAGCGCGCCCGCGGCCGGGCATGCGACGGCTCACGCGGCTCCCGCGAAGCGCCCGACGCTGCCGACGCCGCGCACCGCGGTGGCGGAGCGCTCGACGAGCCCGCGGCCCGCGCCGCGCGGCGCGGCGCAGCCCGCTCCGGTGCAGAAGCCCAAGAGCAAGGCGATGCTCTACACCACCATCTTCGTCGTCGGCGCGCTGGCCATCGGTGCCGTGGTCGCCAAGGTCGTCTTCTCGATGTTCTGAGGCTGCACGGAGGCACATCCCATGGGTCAGATTTCCGATGCCAAACTGCGCCAGGACCGCCTGGTGTTCTACGCCAAGGACGTCGGTCGCATCGACGGCGAGCTGGACGGCTTCCTCGAGCTCTCGGGCGCGCGCTGCGCGTTCCTGATCGACAAGGAAGGTCACCTCGTCACGCGCCGGGGCGACACCGTGCAGGGCTCGCTCGAGTCGATCTCCGCGCTGGTCGCCGGCTCGTTCGCCGCCACGCGCGAGCTGGCCCGACTCCTGGGCGAGGACCAGTTCTCGACGCTCTTCCACCAGGGTTCGCGCGACTCGATCCAGGTCTCGCTGGTGGGCGACCGCGCCCTCTTCGCGATGGTCTTCGACCAGCGCACGAACCTGGGCCTGGTGCGCTACTACGCGGTCGAGACCACGCGCAAGCTCGCCTCGATCCTGGAGGCGATGGCCAAGGCCCCGCCGCCCGCGGGGGAGGCCGAGTCCCTGCTGCCGAACTTCGGCCAGAGCGCCGCAGCGGCCCTCGACAAGCTGTTCTAGCCTTCCTGCGAGCGGGGGGCTTGCCAGGCGGAGGAGCGTGCGATACCCTCCTCCGCCCTCGTTTTCACGAATCCCTCCGTTTCGAGGCCCATCTCCCATGGCACGCGTCTGTACCTATTGCGGCAAGCGCACCGAGTCCGGCGGCCAGATCGCCCGCCGCGGTCTCGCCAAGAAGGACGGTGGCGTCGGTCTCAAGACCACCGGCCACTCGTTCCGCAAGTTCAAGCCCAACATCCAGAAGGTGCGCGCGGTCATCGACGGCGAGCCCGTTCGCGTGCGCCTGTGCACGCGCTGCCTGAAGTCGGGCGCGGTGCAGAAGAAGCCGCGTCGCGCCAAGCCCAAGCCGGCCGCCTGATCCGCGAGCGCGGCCGCTCGTTCTGCGCGAGGCGCCTCCCGCGAGGCGCCTCGCGTGCTTTTGTCCTCCCACGTCCGGGACGCCGCGTCGCTCGCACCCGGTCTGCGGTTCGCGCGCGCGAGCCGGGGGCTGCGACAGCGCAGCGCGCGGCGCTGCGTTGCCGTGCTCGGGCGCGGCGCGCCGGCGCGCTGGCGCGCTGCCGCCCGGAGCGCCCACGCGTTCTTGCTCGGGAAATCCAGCGTCGATGCACGCTGCGGCTGCTCCTCGCGAGCGTCAAAGCAAGATCCCTGCGTGGCTCCGCACGGCGTGGCTGCTCGACGCGGCGCGCAGGCACGATTGGAAGCTCCTGTGCTCGCGCGACTGCAGCGCGAAGCGCACGGCAGGGACGCTCTCGCTCAAAAAGTTTCAAAGAAGCTTGGCAAGGAGTTCCGGGTGCGCGCCGATGAACCTCGTGATGTCGTGGCGATGCCCATCCCGGGCGCGTCACACTGGACGATACGTCCCAAAGGAGACCGACTCATGGCAATGAAGAAAGCGACGAGGAAGAAGGCTGCGCGCAAGGGCGCTCGCAAGGGCGCTCGCAAGGCCGCCAAGAAGGGCCGCCGCAAGGCGAGCCGCAAGAAGAAGTGATCTGAGAGAGCAGGGAGGCTCGAATGAACAAGAGCCACCTGATCGATCTGGTCGCTGAGGAGCTCAAGACATCGAAGCTCCAGGCCGCTCTCCTCGTTGAGACGGTCTTGGGCGGGATCCGGAAGGGTCTGGAGAAGGACCAGAGCGTCACGCTCACCGGCTTCGGGACCTTCGAGCTCAAGGCGCGCAAGGCGCGCGTTGGGCGCAACCCGCACACCGGTGAGCCGATCCAGATCGCTCCCGGCAAACGGGTCGGGTTCCGGGTGGGGAAAGCCCTCAAGGAATCCTTCTGACCGCCTGAACGACCGCAACCAGCATTCGGCCGGTCCCTGGGCTCGACCCGGGGGCCGGCCGACCGCATTTCGTGGCGACCCGGGCGGCGCGCGAGCTCAGCCCTGCAGCTTGGCGAGCTCCGCCGCGACCGTCTCGTTCTCGATCTTGGCGAAGAGGGCCGCGACGGCACCGAGCTTCTGGCCCGCCGCGAGCGTGCGCCAGCTTCCCGCGGCCGGCAGCGCCGGCCAGCCGCTCTGGTCGACGCGGCCGGTCTGACCGAGCATCTCCCAGATCGCCTGCGCCTTGCCGGGCAGGAACGGCACCATCCAGCGCGCGAGCAGCGCGATCCACTCGCAGCAGGTCGCGAGCACGGAGCCGGCGCGTGCGGGATCGGTCTTGCGCAGCGTCCAGGGCGCGAGCCGGTCGACGAAGACGTTGGCCAGCACGGCGTTCTGCACCAGCTGCTCGGCCGCGCGCCGGAACTTGAACTCGCGCACGTGCACGGCCGGGTCGCCGAAGGAGCCGCACTCGCCGAAGAGCACGCGGTCGAGTTCGGCCGCGGTGGCCGCGTCACAGGGCGGGATGCGGCCCTCGTAGTTCTTCTCGAGGAAGCGCAGCACGCGCGTGACGAGGTTGCCGATCTTGTCGGCCAGCGAGGAGTTCACGCAGGCCTGGAAGTCCTCCCAGCGCCAGTCGCTGTCGGCGGTCTCGGGCGCGCTGGCGAGGAGATAGAAGCGCGCGGCCTCGGCGTCGAAGCGCGTGCAGAAGTCCTCGATCGGGATCGTGCGCTTCTCCGAGGTCGAGAACTTGCCGCCCTGCAGGTTGTAGAACTCGTTCGCCGGCACCTGCCAGGGCAGCACGTAGCCCTGCTTCACCCCGAAGAGCATCGAGGGGAAGATCACGCAGTGGAAGGAGATGTTGTCCTTGCCGATGAAGTGCACCAGGCGCGTGTCCTCGCTCTGCCACCAGCGCTTCCACTCGTCGGGCTTGCCCGAGAGGCGCGCCCATTCCTGCGTGAACGAGACGTACCCGATCGGCGCGTCGAACCAGACGTAGAGCACCTTGCCCGTCTCGCCGCCGGCGCGATCCTCGGGCACGGGGACGCCCCAGCTCATGTCGCGCGTGATCGGGCGCAGGCCGATCTGCGAGAGCTGGTTGCCGATGAAGCCCGTGACGTTGGGCTTCCAGGGGTGCTCGGCGAACCAGGCGCCGATGTGCTCGTCGCGCAGCTTGGCGAGGTCGAGGTACCAGTGCAGCGTCGGCCGTTTCTCGGGCGTGGTGCCGCAGATCTTGCAGCGTGCGACCTTCATCCGCAGCGCGTCGAGTTCCTGGCCGCACTTGGGGCACTCGTTGCCGCGCGCCGCCTCGTGGCCGCAGAAGTAGCACGTGCCGAGGATGTAGCGGTCGGCGAGGAAGATGCGGTCCTTGGGGCAGTAGAGCTGCTCGCTCGACTGCTTGGCGAGATAGCCGTTCTGGTCGAGCCTGCGGAAGAACTCCTGGCTCGTCGCCGCGTGCTCGGGGCAGAGGCTCGTGCCCGACCAGACGTCGAAGCGGATCCCGAAGCGGTCGAAGGTGTCCTTGATCGTCGTGCGCCAGCGCGCGACGTACTCGGCGTAGGGCACGCCCTCCTGCTCGGCGTTGATCGTGATCGCCGTGCCGTGCTCGTCGCCGCCGCAGACGTAGAGCACCTCCTCGCCCTGCATGCGCAGCGTGCGCGCGTACACGTCGGCCGGCAGGTAGGCGCCGGTGACGTGGCCGAAGTGGATCGGACCGTTGCAGTAGGGGAGCGCGCTGGTGACGAGGTAGCGGGGCTTCGAGGAGGGGCTCACGCCACCATGATGCGGGCTCACGTGCCCGGTTGCGAGCCGCGTCCGGCGGCTCCAGTCCTTGCCCGACTCGGGCCGATGGACGTAGGATCGACCGCGTCATGCTGCTCCCGCTCCAGCGCCTGACCGCCTGGCTGTGCCTCGTCGTGGCCCTCCTGACCGGTGCCACGCCGGCCAGCGGCTTCGTCGTGTGCCTCGAGCCGGATGGTTGCGTCCGCATGGAGTTCGGATCGGGCGCGAGCGGATGCGGCGCGTGCGAGGAGCACTCCGAGAGCGCGACCGATGCACCGCGCGGCCGGCACGAGGCGAACGCCGCGGATCCGAGCGAGTGCCCGTGCCTCGACCTCGTGCTGCCGGTGGCGCCGCGGAGCGCACGCCTGCTGCCCAGGTCGCTCGAGCCTGCGAGCGTGGTCTGGTCCCGTCCGCAAGCGCAGCCGCTGCTGCAGCCCCAGGCCTCGGTCGCGCCGCACCTCGCCTCGCCGCCGCGGCCCACGCCGCGGCCTCCCGACGAGCTCGCCTGCCTCGCGAGCGTCGTGATCCTCCGCTAGGCGCCCGCCATCGTCGTGCGCCGCGCGGCCTCGAGCCGCCGGCGCGGATGGTCTCGTGTCCGGGCACCTCGGCCCGGGCACCCCGGTCACCTGCTGACGGAGGTCGTGCGTGTCCCTGTTCCGATTCCCTGCCTGTGCTCTGGTCGCGTCGCTCGGCGCGTGCGCGAGCTACTCGGCCCGCCCGCTGGATCCGGCGGAGGAGCTCGCGCGCCTCGCCGCGCGCGATCCCGCGGCGCTGCGCATCGAGTACGTGCGCGGAGCCTCGCCCGGCGCAGCGCCGCAGGAGCTCTTCGACGCACGCGACGGGCTCGACGAGGCCGAGCTGGCCGCGCTCGCGCTCGCCGCGAGCCCCGAGCTCGGGGCGCAGCGCGCGGCGATCGGCGAAGCCAAGGCCCTGCTCGTCTCCGCCGGGCTCCTGCCCGATCCCGAGCTCGGCGCGTTCGTGCGCACGGGGGCCGGCGGCAGCTCGGGCACGGCGCTGGGGCTCGACGCGCTGCTGCGCCTCCCGCGGCCGGACGAACGCGCGTCGCGGCGCGCCCTGGCGGGCAGCGAGGTCGAGCGCTCGCGCGCGGAGCTCGCGGCGCTCGAGCTCGCGCTGGTCGCGCGCGTGCGGCACGCGCGGCTGGCGCTGCTCGCGGCCGAGCAGTCGCTGCGCCTCCACGAGCGCGAGCTCGCGCTGCGCGTGCAGGCCGTCGCGCTGGTGCGCCGGCAGCGCGAGCTGGGGGAGGCGACGGAGCTCTCGCTCGCGCTGTTCGAGCTCGAGCGGACGGCGGTCGAACGGACGGTGCGCGCGCGGCGCTCCGCCGTGGCGGGCGAGCGCCGCGCGCTCAACGAGCTGCTCGGGCTGCCGCCCGCCTTCGAGCTCACGCTCGCCGGAAGCGGCGCCGGGCTCGTCTTCACGCTCGTCGCCGAGCCCTCCGACGCGGAGATCGACGCGCGCCTGCAGGACGCGCCCGAGCTGCGCGCCCGGGCGGCAGACTACCGCCGCGCCGAAGCCGAGCTGCGCCTCGCGGTCGCGCGGCAGTACCCCGGGATCGCGCTCGGGCCGAGCTACGAGCGCGACCTCGAAGGCGGCGCGAGCCTCGGGCTCGGCCTCGCGCTCGAGCTGCCGCTCTTCGACCGCAATCGCGGCGAGATCCTGGCGAAGCAGGCGCAACGCGCGCGAACGCGCGCGAGCTACGTCGCCGCGCTGCACGGCCTGCGCGCGCGGGCGCACGCCGCGCGCGCCGAGCTGCAGCGCGCGCGCAGCGAGGTCGAGCTCGGGGAGCGCGAGGTCGTGCCGCTGGCCGAACGCACCCAGGCGCTCTTCGAGGGCGCGCTGCGCGCGCGCGAGGGGACCGTCTTCGAGTGGCTCGCTGCGCAGAGCCGCGTCAACCAGGCCCGCCAGGACCTGCTCGAGGCGCTGGCGAGCTACGCCGGCGCCGCCGTGGACCTCGACGCCGCGCTGGGCTCGCCCCTCGTCGCGGTCGTGCACGCGGACGTGGGCGACCCCTCGCACAGGCCGGATCGATGAACCCCAGGCGCACCCCGATGAAGAACCGCATCCGTTCCCTGTTCGCCGCCCTTCCGACGCTGCTCGTGCTCGGCGCGCTCGCCGCCGTCGCAGCCTGGGGACACCACACGGGCTGGAGGGCACCGAGCGTTGCCGAGCTGCTCGGCCGATCGCCGGCCGCGCAGCACGAGGACTGGTGCGTGCTGCACGGCGTGCCGGCCTCGCAGTGCGTCGCCTGCCATCCCGAGCTCGCGGGCGAGGATCCCGCGGGCTGGTGCACGGAGCACGGCGTGCCCGAGGCGCGCGACAGCGCCTGCCATCCCGAGCTGCTCGTCACCGGCGTCGCGGGCGACTGGTGCGAGGAGCACGGCCTGCCCGAGTCCGGCTGCACGATCTGCCGGCCGGAGCTCGCGCGGAAGGGCACGCTGCCTGCGGAAACGCAGCCGGTCGAGGTCACGCGCGGCGCGCACGAGAACGAGCGCGCCTCCGACCATCCGCAGGGGACGTCCCCCGGCGCGGCGAGCGCGATCCGCGACCCGCGCACGTGCCAGAAGCACGCGCTCAAGGTGCAGTTCGCCTCGACCGCCGCGCTGGCGAAGTGCGGCGTCGAGCTCGGGCCGGTGGTCGAGCGGCCGATGTCGGACTCGATCGTGGTCAACGCCGAGGTCGACTACGACCGCACGCGCTTCGCACGGCTCGCGCCGCGCGTCGCCGGAACGGCTCGCGCGGTGCTGCACGACGCGGGCGAGAGCGTGCCGGAAGGGGAGCTCCTGGCGCTGGTCGACGCGCCCGAGATCGGACGCGCGGAGGCCGAGCTGCTCGAGGCGGAGGCCGCGGCCGGGCAGGCGTCGCGCGCGCTCGAGCGTGCCCAGCGCTCGAGCGAGGAGGGCTTCCGCACCCAGGCCGAGCGGCTCGACGCCGAGGCGCGCGCGGAAGCGGCCGCGCTGCGGCTGCGCAACGCGCGCGCGGCGCTGGTGCGCCTGGGCCTGGAGGCGCCGGCCGCAGGGGCACAGCCCCAGGCCGAGGCCTGCTCGCCCGTGCGCGCGCCCTTCGCCGGCACGCTGGTCCGCTGCGCGGTCGTCCGTGGCGAGACGGTCGATCCGGGGCGAGCGCTGTTCGAGATCGCCGACACCTCGCGCATGTGGGTCACGCTCGACGTGCCGCAGGCGGACGCGCACCGCGTCGCGCTCGGCGAGGAGGTGATCTTCCGGCCCGACGACGCGCGCGACGAGGTCGCCGTCGGCCGCGTGGCCTGGATCTCGACCGCGGTCGACGAGATGACGCGCACCGTGCGCGTGCGCGCGGAGGTCCCCAACCCGGCGGGGGCGCTGCGCGCGCACTCGTTCGGGCGCGCGCAGATCGTCGTGCGCGCGAGCCCGCAGGCGATCGCCGTTCCGACCGGGGCGGTGCAGTGGGAGGGCTGCTGCTACATCGTCTTCGTGCGCGTCGGCGAGACCCTCTTCCAGACGCGCAAGGTGCGCCTGGGCGCGCGCGACGCGGCCTTCACCGAGGTGCTCGGCGGCGTGCTGCCGGGCGAGGTCGTCGCGACGAGCGGCAGCCACGTGCTCAAGTCCGAGATCCTCAGGAGCAGTCTGGGCGCGGGTTGCGCCGACGAGTGAGAGGCGCGAGGCCGCGATGCTGAACTGGATCCTCGGCTGGTCGCTCCGCAACCGCGGGCTCGTGCTCGGCGCGGCGCTCGTCCTCGCCGTCCTCGGCGCGGTCTCGCTCGCGCGCCTGCCGATCGACGCCTTCCCGGACACGACGCCGGTGCAGGTGCAGATCAACACCGTCGCGCCCGCCCTCGCGCCCGAGCAGGTCGAGCAGCAGATCACGTTCCCGGTCGAGCAGGCGATCAGCGGGCTGCCGCACCTGGAGTCGGTGCGCTCGACCTCGCGCTTCGGGCTCTCGCAGGTGGTCGTCACCTTCGGCGACGGCGTCGACGTCTACTTCGCGCGCCGGCTGGTGAGCGAGCGCCTCGCGACGGTGCAGCTCCCCGCGGAGATCGCGCCGCCGCAGATGGGGCCGGTCGCGACGGGCCTGGGAGAGGTCTTCCACTACGTCGTCAGCTCCGACACGGGCGACCTGACCCAGGCGCGCACCGTGCAGGACTGGATCGTCAAGCCCGCGCTGCGCGCGCTGCCCGGCGTGGCCGAGGTCAACAGCTGGGGCGGCTTCGAGAAGCAGTACCAGGTGCGCATCGAATCCGCGCACCTGGTCAAGCACGGCCTGACCTTCGACCAGGTCGTCGAGGCGGTCGAGCAGAACAACCGCAACGCCGGCGGAGGCAGCCTGGTGTCCTCGGGCAACATGCTGCTCGTGCAGGGCCTGGGCTCGGTCGCGAACCTCGAGCAGCTGGGCGCGATCGTGGTCGCGGCGAAGGACGGCGCGCCGATCCGCCTGCGCGACGTCGCCAGCGTCGAGATCGGCGCGGAGATCCGTCGCGGCGCCGTGACCTACCAGGGCCGCGGCGAGGCGGTGCTCGGCCTGGGCTTCATGCTGATGGGCGAGAACACGCACGAGGTCACCTCGCGCCTCAAGGCCAAGCTCGAGGAGCTGAAGCGCCTGATGCCGCCGGGCGTGCGCCTGGCGACGGTCTACGACCGCACCGACCTCGTCGACCACGTCATCGACACGGTGCGCCAGAACCTCTTCGAGGGCGGGCTGCTCGTCGTCGCGGTGCTGTTCCTCTTCCTCGGCAACCTGCGCGCGGGCCTGATCGTCGCCGCGGCGATCCCGCTGTCGATGCTGTTCGCGTTCAGCGGCATGCTGCAGTTCGGCATCGCGGGCAGCCTGATGAGCCTGGGCGCGCTCGACTTCGGCCTGGTGGTCGACAGCGCGGTGATCCAGGTCGAGAACTCGGTGCGCCGCATGGGCGACGAGCGCGGGCGGCGCAGCCTGGCCGAGATCGTGCGCGCCGCCGCGGCCGAGGTGCTGCGGCCGGCGCTCTTCGGCCAGCTGATCATCATCCTCGTCTACGTGCCGATCCTCACGCTCGAGGGCGTCGAGGGGAAGCTCTTCCGGCCGATGGCGCTGACGGTGATCCTCGCGCTGGCGGGCTCGCTGGTCCTGTCGCTCACGGTGATGCCCGTGCTCGCGAGCTTCCTGCTGCCCCGGCGCGCGGAGGAGCGCGAGCCGCTGCTCGTGCGCGTGCTGCAGCGCCTGTACCGGCCCGTGCTGCGCCTCGCGATGCGCCAGCGCGTCGCGCTGCTGGGCGGCGTGCTCGCGGCCCTTGGCGCCGCGGCGATCGTCGCGCGCGGGCTGGGCTCGGAGTTCGTGCCGCGTCTCTCCGAAGGTGCCTTCGTCGTCACCGTCGCGCGGCTGGCGGGCACCGATCTCGCGGAGTCCGTGCGCTACAACACGCAGATGGAGCGCGCGCTGCTGCGTGCCTTCCCCGACGAGCTGGAGCACGTCTGGAGCCGCGTGGGCACGGCCGAGGTCGCCACCGACCCGATGGGCGTCGAGCTCTCCGACATCTTCCTCGCGCTGCGGCCGCGCGAGCAGTGGACGCGCGCCTCCGACCAGGCCGGCCTCGCCGTGCTGGTGCAGCGCGAGCTGCGCGACATGCCCGGCCAGCGCCTGGCGCTCAGCCAGCCGATCGAGATGCGCATCAACGAGATGGTCGCGGGCGTGCGCGGCGACGTCGCGATGAAGCTCTACGGCGACGACTTCGGCGTGCTGACGGCCAAGGCGCAGGAGATCGGCGCGCTGCTCGGGCGGATCGAGGGCGCCACCGACCTCAACACCGAGCAGATCACCGGCCAGCCGCTGCTCCAGATCCGCGCCGACCAGGAGGCGCTCGCGCGCTACGGCGTGCCCTCGAAGGCGGTCATGGACATCGTCGAGTCGATCGGTTCGAAGCCGCTGGGCGAGGTGGTCGAGGGCCAGCTGCGCTTCCCGCTGGTCGTGCGCCTGCCCGACCGCGAGCGACAGGACGCGGCCGCGATCGGCGCGATCACGGTCAGCACCGCCGCGGGCCAGCGCATCCCGCTCGCGCGCCTGGCGCGCATCGAGGAGGTCGAAGGGCCCTCGACGATCACGCGCGAGTGGGGCCAGCGGCGCATCACCGTCCAGCTCAACGTGCGCGGCCGCGACGTCGGCAGCTTCGTCGCAGAGGCGCAGCGCCGCGTGTCGCGCGAGATCGCGCTCCCGCCGGGCCGCTACCGCGTCGAGTGGGGCGGGCAGTTCGAGAACCTCGAGCGCGCGCGCGAGCGCCTGATGCTCGTCGTGCCGGCCGTGCTGGCCCTGATCGGCGCGCTGCTCTACCTCGCCTACCGCAGCCTGCGCGACGCGCTGATCGTCTTCAGCGGGGTGCCCTTCGCCACGATCGGCGGCGTGCTGGCGCTGTGGCTGCGCGGCATGCCCTTCTCGATCTCGGCCGCCGTCGGCTTCATCGCCCTCTCCGGCGTCGCCGTGCTGGCGGAGATGGTGCTCGTCTCGCGCATCCGGCAGCTGCGTGCGGGCGGGATGGAGCTGGGGCCGGCGATCGAGGAGGCCTGCGCGACGCGGCTGCGGCCGGTGCTGATGACCGCGCTCGTCGCCGCGCTGGGGTTCGTGCCGATGGCGCTCAGCAGCGGGGTCGGGGCCGAGGTGCAACGGCCGCTGGCGACGGTCGTGATCGGCGGCGTGCTGAGCAGCACGCTGCTCTCGCTGCTGGTGCTGCCGGCGCTCTACCTCGCCTTCGCGCCGCGCCGGAGGCCGGCCGAGGGTTGAGGCGCTCCAGGGGCCTCGGGCGCTAGGCTCTGCGGCCATGCCCCGGATCGAGATCCACCTCGGCGACAACCTCGAGGTCCTGCCGCGCCTCCCCGATGCGAGCTTCGCGCTGGTCTACATCGATCCGCCCTTCAACACGGGCAAGCGGCAGACACGCACGAGCTCGCGCGCGCGGCGCGACGAGTCGGCGTCGCGCACCGGCTTCCGCGGCGCGCGCTACTCCAGCGTCACGCTCGGCTCGCACTCCTTCGCCGACCGCTTCGACGACTACCTCGCCTTCCTCGAGCCGCGCCTGGTCGAGGCGCGCCGCCTGCTGGCGCCGACCGGCAGCTTGTTCGTGCACCTGGACTGCCGCGAGGTGCACTACGTCAAGGTGCTGCTCGACGCGCTCTTCGGGCGCGCCTCGTTCCAGAACGAGATCGTCTGGGCCTACGACTACGGAGCGCGCACGCGCTCGCGCTGGCCGAGGAAGCACGACAACATCCTCTGGTACGCGAAGGACCCCGCGCGCTTCACCTTCGAGTACGCGGCGATCGACCGCATCCCGTACCTCGCGCCGGGGCTGGTCGGTCCCGAGAAGGCCGCGCGCGGCAAGACGCCCACCGACACGTGGTGGAACACGATCGTCAGCCCGACCGGCCGGGAGAAGACCGGCTATCCGACGCAGAAGCCGCTGGCGATCCTCGAGCGCATCGTGCGCGTGCACTCCCGGCCCGGCGAGCGCCTGCTCGACTTCTTCGCCGGCAGCGGCACGCTGGGCGAGGCGGCCGCGCGCAACGATCGCGAGTGCGTGCTGGTCGATTCCAGCCGCGCGGCGCTGGCGGTGATGCGCAAGCGCCTCGCGTTCGCGATGCCGCGCATCGTCCTCCCGGGCGCGCGCGCAACCAGGACGAACACGAAGCCGCGCTCAGGAGGTCAGGCGCGTCGTGCGGTCGTCGTCGGACTCCAGCCCGGGCTCGCGCTTGGGAAGCAGCACGCGGAAGCGCGCCCCGCCCAGCGCTGAGGCGCCGACCTCGATCGTGCCGTCGTGCTCGGCCACGGCCATGCGCGTCAGCGCCAGGCCCAGGCCGTAGCCGATGCGCCGGCCGCCGGCCTGCGGGCCGCGGAAGAAGGGCTCGAAGATGCGCTCGCGCAGCTCGGGCGGCACGCCCGGCCCGGCGTCCTCGACGACGACCTCGATCGCCTGCGCCGAGCCCTGGATGCGCGCCTCGACGCGCGAGCCGGGCGGGCTCCACTGCACGGCGTTGGCGACCAGGTTGCGGATCGCGCGCAGCAGCGCCTCGCGGTCGCCCCAGATGTGCGTGTCGCCCGCGACGTCGAGCTCCAGCTGCACGCCGTGGCGCACGCCCTGCGCGCGCTCGCGCGCCAGGCGGATGCGCGACTCCTGGCCCAGGTCGATGCGCTCGCGCTGGCGCGAGCGCCCGCTGTCCCCGGCCGAGCAGATCGTGACCAGGTTGTCGATCGCGTCGCCGAGCGAGCGCAGCTCCTCCAGGTTCGAAGCGAGCACCGTGCGGTAGGTCTCGACGTCGCGCTCGCGCAGCAGCGCGACCTCGGTCTCGCCGATCAGGTTCTGCACGGGCGAGCGCAGCTCGTGCGCCAGGCCGGCCGTGAACACGCGCGCCTGTCCCGTCTCGGTGCGCACCTTGGCCAGCATCTGCGAGAGCGCGTCGGCGATGGCGGCGATCTCGACGGGCGCGTCGGGCACGTCGATCGACTGCGGCTCCTCGAAGCGGCGCACCTCGCGCGCGCGCTGCGCGACCTGCTCGAGCAGGCGCGAGACGCGCAGGAAGAAGTAGCGACCGAAGGTCAGTGCCAGGAGCAGGCTGGCCAGGATCAGGCCCAGCGCGTAGAGCAGGTAGGTGCGCAGCTTCTCGTAGTGCGAGCTGGCGTCGACGAGCAGGCCGATGTGCCAGCCGGTGTCGGTCACCTCCGTGCGCCAGAGCAGGCCCTGCTCGAGCTCGACGCGCTCCTCGAGCGTGTCGAGTCCGGGGGCCCCGGGCCGCAGGAGGTGCGCCTCGTCGAAGACCCAGCGCGGCTCCGCGTCGCTGCGCACGCCGGCGCTCGGCGGCCAGAAGCGCCAGGCGAAGCGGCACTCCTTGTGCTCCGCCTGGAACGAGTCGACCATCTGCTTGATCTTCTCCTGCGTCGGCGCGCGGGCCTCGTTCTCCTCGGGCAGGGCGCTGCGCTCGATGCCCAGCGCATTGTGCGAGAAGACGAGCTTCATCTCGTCGAGCTCCTCGCGCACGAGCGAGTCGACCTCCTTGTCGACCGACTGGCGCAGGAACCAGGCGCTGGTGGCGCTGATCGCCAGCACGAACATCGAGGTGCTGAGCAGGAACAGTGCGGTCAGGCGCCGCGCCAGCGACCAGGAGCGCGGGCTCGCCGGCGGCGAACCGTTCAGGTGCGCGGAGCCTGCTTCGCCCATTCGGTGACCGGGGCGATGCGGTAGCCCTCGCCGCGCGACGTCTGGATCACCGAGCCGCCGGTGTGCTCGAGCTTGCGGCGCAGGCGCGCCACGTGCACGTCGACCACGTTGGTGCCCGGGTCGAAGTCGATGCCCCAGACCTCGTGCAGGAGCTGTGCGCGCGTGAAGACGTGCTCGGGCTGCGTCAGCAGCACGCGCAGGAGGTCGAACTCGCGCGGCGAGAGGTCGACCTTGTGCCCGCCGCGCTGCACGCTGCGGTGCGCCAGATCCAGGCGCAGGTCGCCGTGCTCGATCGGTCCGAGCGACTTGCGGCGGCGCACGACGCTGTCGATGCGCGCCAGCAGCTCCTCGAAGGCGAAGGGCTTGATGATGTAGTCGTCGGCGCCCAGGCGCAGGCCCTTGACGCGCTCCTCGACCGAGTCGCGCGCGGTGACGAAGATCACCGGCGTCTCGCGCCCGCGCTCGCGGATCTCGTGCAGGAACTCCCAGCCGTTCTTCACCGGCATCATCACGTCGAGCAGGATCATGTCGAAGCCGGGCAGGCCGGGCTGCGACAGGCGCTCGAGCGCGGCGCCGCCGTCGGGCGCCGTCTCGCACTCGTTGCCGGACTGCTCGAGGCCGGCAGAGACGTAGGCGCGGAACTTGGGGTCGTCGTCGACGACGAATAGGCGCATAGGGGATCCTCGCTCCCAGGATACGCCAAGCGCGGGAGCGCGGGAAATGACCTGCCTGTCACCCCCGCGTGCCGCGCGTGCGCAGGTGCGACTTGTCGAGGCGCACGAAGAGCCACAGTCCGCCGACCGAGGCCGCGGGCACGCCGACCAGCGGACCCAGGATCGGCACGAGGAACACCAGACCGCTGGCGAGCCCGAGCGCGACCAGCTCGGGCAGGTGCGCCTGCAGGAAATCCAGGCGCTGGCCCAGCGTCCAGCCGCGGCGCGAGAAGGGGATGTCGAGCAGCGTCAGCGCCGTGGCGAAGCCCGCGATCAGCGCGAAGAGCGGCAGGCCGACCAGCGGCAGCAGCTTGACCCACAGGAAGCCGAGCAGGATCAGCAGCGCGAGCAGCGAGGCCTTGAGGCTGGTGATCCACGTGCCGAGCTCGCGCCGCGCGCGCGGCCAGAACCCGCGGCGCTCCGCGTCGAGCCCCGCGCGCGGATCGCTCCCGAACCAGCGCGCCTCGACGCGCGCGTGCACGGCATCGAGGAAGGGCCCGCAGATCGCCTCGTACACGATCGAGAAGCACCACAGGAACACGTAGCTCGCCGCGAGCACGAGCACGACCAGCGCCAGCAGGCGCGCCGAGACCAGCAGCGCGCCCGTGCGCAGCAGCCACTCGACGCTCGGGCGCAGGAGTCCCGGCAGGCGCGCGCTCGAGAGCTCCAGCCCGGCCTCCAGATCCGCGAGCAGTCCGGAGGTCCAGGACCAGACCCAGGCGAAGGCCAGCAGGAAGGCCGTCAGGCTGAGCAGGAACGGCGGGACGAGCAGGCGCTTGGTGCGCGGCGTGGCGAGCAGCACGCGCAGGCCGTGCCCCAGCGCCGCGAAGCCCTCGCCGAAACGGGCCAGCCCGCGCGCTCGCGCGCGCAGGAGCGCGGCGTCGCGCGGCGCGTGCGCGCACCACGCGCAGTCCTCGCTGGGGGAGTGGTAGCCGCAGGTGCGGCAGGGCTGGGGCTGCATGCGGAGGTGTCGCTCGGCGGGGCGCGAGGATAGAATGCCCGCTTTCACCCACCGACCCCAGATCCCCCGATTCCGCAGCGGGTATCGCCATGACGCCCTTCCAGCAGCTCGACTACATCTGCCTCGAGGACCAGTTCTCCGAAGACGAACGCATGGTGCGCGA
The DNA here is from genome assembly GCA_044229935.1 of Planctomycetota bacterium. Taxonomy (GTDB): domain Bacteria; phylum Planctomycetota; class UBA1135; order UBA1135; genus JADJLZ01. The sequence goes on from JBGASC010000024.1 coordinate 15,531, forward strand.
CGCCGTGCGCAGCTGGGTCACCGAGCGCTACCTGCCGCTGGCGATGGAGCACTTCGAGGCCGGCACGTTCCCGATGCAGCTCGTGCCCGAGCTGGCCGAGCTGGGCGTCTTCGGGCCGACGATCCCCGCCGAGTACGGCGGAGCCGGGCTCAACAACGTCGCGGCGGGCCTGATCTACCAGGAGCTCGAGCGCGGCGACTCCGGCCTGCGTTCCTTCGTCTCGGTGCAGGGCGGCCTGGTGATGTACCCGATCCACGCCTACGGCAGCGAGGCGCAGAAGCGCCGCTGGCTGCCGCTGCTCGCCAGCGGCAAGGCGATCGGCTGCTTCGGCCTGACCGAGCCCGACTTCGGCTCGAACCCGGGCGGGATGCTCACGACCGCGAAGAAGGACGGCAAGGGCTACGTGCTCAACGGCCGCAAGATGTGGATCACCAACGGCACCGTCGCCGACGTGGCCGTGGTCTGGGCGCGCCTGGACGGCGTGATCCGCGGCTTCCTCGTGACCAAGGGCACGCCGGGCTACTCGGCGCCCGAGCAGAAGCACAAGTTCTCGCTGCGCGCCTCGGTGACGAGCGAGCTCGTGCTCGAGGACGTGCGCGTCGGCGAGGACGCGCTCCTGCCGAACATCACCGGCCTCAAGGGCCCGCTCTCGTGCCTGACGCAGGCGCGCTACGGCATCGCCTGGGGCGCGCTCGGCGCGGCCTACGCCTGCTTCGACGAGGCGCTCTCGTACTCGAAGTCGCGCATCGTGTTCGACAAGCCGCTGGCCGCGTTCCAGATCCCGCAGAAGAAGCTGGCCGACATGGCGACCGAGATCACCAAGGGCCAGCTGCTCGTGCTGCAGCTGGGCCGCCTGAAGGACAAGGGCACGCTGACGCCGGCGCAGGTCTCGATGGGCAAGCGCAACAACGTGATGATGGCGCTGGAGATCTCGCGCGTTTGCCGCGACATGCTCGGCGCCAACGGCATCAGCCTCGAGTACCAGACCGGCCGGCACATGTGCAATCTCGAGTCGGTCGTCACCTACGAGGGCACGCACGACATCCACACGCTGGCGATCGGCCACGAGCTGACCGGCATCCCGGCCTACCGCTGAGAGCGGAACGGTTTTCCGGCTGCGGCCCCCCGCGGGCGTCAAGACGCACGGGTGCGCTGGTCGATGCACGCAGATCGCAGTCCGCGCCGCGGGCTGACCGTGCATGACGCCCCCTGCCCGCCCACCCCTGGCGACGCCGTCGCACACGCGACCTGTCCTGGGCTGCGTGCTGGTGGTGGTGCTGCTCGCGCTGCTGGTCATCGATCGGCTGGGCCGGCAGTCCGAGGGCCTGTGGGACGCGGAGATGACGCAGTGGCGCATCCGTTGCCAGGCCCAGGCGCTCTCCACGCTCGAGTGGAAGGCCCTCGCGGCCAGTCGCGTCGAAGACGAGGACCAGGACGAAATCCGCGCCCTCCAGATGCAGATCGGCAGGGAACTGGACGCACTGCCAGACGAGGGAGCGGGTGCTGCGCGCGCCGAACTAGTCTCGGCCTTCGATACCTACCGCACGGCGCTGGAGCGCGAACTCGAGCAGATCCGCGCCAAGGAGATCGAACTCGCGCACGAGACGGACGAGAGCGAGGTCGACCCGGCGTTCGGCGCCCTGACCCGCGTCCTCGAACTCTCCCAGGGCTCGGCCCGGGCGGCCGTTGCACGCAACCAGGAACGCGCCCGCTGGACGGTGGGGCTCGTGCTGCTCGCGGCCTTCCTCGCGCTCGCGCTCCTGCTCCATCGGCTGGCCAGACGCCGCACTGAGGGACAGCTTCGCAGCGCCCAGCTGCTGCTGGCCCACGAGGCGAACGCGCGCCTGACGGCCGAGGTCGAGCAGCGACGCCAGGCCGAACGCGAACTCTCCCTTGCGCGTGCGGCGGCCGAGGACGCCAACCGCGCCAAGTCCGAGTTCCTGGCCAACATGAGCCACGAGATCCGCACGCCGATGAACGGCGTGCTCGGGATGAGCGAGCTGCTGCAGCACTCGAAGTTGGACCACGAGCAGGCCGAGATGGTGGGCACGCTGCGGCACTCGGGCGAGTCGCTGCTTGGGTTGATCAACGACATCCTCGACTTCTCCAAGATCGAGGCGCGGCGCATGGACCTCGAGCCCCGCCCGCTCGATCCGCGCGCGCAGCTCCGCGAGATCGTCGAGCTGTTCCAGGCCGAAGCGCGGCGCAAGGGGCTGGAGCTCTCGACGCACGTCGATGCGGCCGTTCCGGCCTGCATCCTTGCCGACGGCGTGCGCCTGCGGCAGGTGCTGACGAACCTTGCGGGCAACGCATTCAAGTTCACCGCACAGGGACGCGTCGTGCTGCGCGTGCGGCTCGAGCCCGGCGGCGCCGGGACGCGCACGCTGCTCTTCGAGGTCGAGGACACGGGCATCGGCATCTCCGAGGAGGCGCGCGCGCTCCTCTTCGTCGCGTTCTCGCAGGCGGACGGTTCGATCACCCGCCGGTTCGGCGGCACGGGGCTCGGGCTGGCGATCTCAGCGCGGCTGGTGGAGCTGATGGGCGGCACGATCGGCGTGCGCTCCCAGCCCGGCCAGGGCAGCACGTTCTGGTTCACCCTCCCGCTTGCGGTGCCCGAGGCCGGGCAGTCGGGATTGCCGGCGCCTGCGGCCGCGACCAGCGCACCGCGCGCTCGCGCTGCGGAGGCGCTTGGCCTGCACGTGCTGCTCGTCGAGGACAACGCGGTCAACGCGCGCGTCGCCGAGCGAATGCTGAAGCTGCTCGGCTGCAGCGTCGAACTGGCCGAGGACGGGCCGCAGGCGATCGCTGCCAGCGAGCGCGAGAACTTCCAGGTCGTCCTGATGGACTGCCAGATGCCGGGCATGGACGGCCTCGAGGCCGCGCGCCGGATCCGCTCGCGCGAGCACGGATCGGGCTTGCGCGTCCCGATCCTCGCGCTGACGGCGAACGTGCGCGAAAGCGATCGTCGTGCCTGCCTGGAGGCGGGCATGGACGGCTTCCTCAGCAAGCCCGTCACGCTCGACGACCTGCGCGCGGAGCTGCTGCGCTGGTCGCCATCCGGCGTGCCGGCCGACTGATCCGCGGCGCGCTTCCCCGCCGGCCTGCGGTACGGCAGGCTCGTACGCGCCTTGGTGCCCTGCCCGGCGCCGATCGATCGCCTCTCCGGGAGTCCGAATGTCGACCGCCACACCCTCCTCTGGCAACCTCTACCCCACCTTCTGCTACAGCGACGCGCCGCACGCGATCGAGTTCCTCGTGCGCGCCTTCGGCTTCACGCAGCGCCTCGTCGTTCCCGGCCCGAACGGCACCGTGATGCACTCCGAGCTGGAGTACGAGGGCGGCGTGATCATGGTCAGCTCCCCCAAGCCCGAGCGGAACTGGGCCGGCGCCTCGACGCAGAGGACGCGCAGCGCAGCGCTGTGCGTGCGCGTGGCCGATCCCGACGCGCACTTCGCGCGCGCCAAGGCCGCGGGCGCGGAGATCACGCAGCCGCTGAAGAACGAGGAGTACGGTTCGCGCGGCTACATGGCGCGCGATCCCGAGGGCAACGAGTGGTACTTCGGCACGTACTCTCCCGGCGCACACTGGGAGCAGACCAAGGCGTGAGACGCGCGCTCGTCGCGCTGAGCGGAGCGGTCTGGGCGCTCGCGTGGTTCGTGCAGGTCGTCCAGGGCGGTGCGACGCTCTCCGACGGCGTGCTGCCGGGCTGGGAGGCGCTGCGCGTGTCGTTCTCGCCGATCTGGCCCGGCGACTTCGGCGGTTCGCGGATCGAGGCGTGGCTGTGCGTCGGGTCCGGGCTCACGAACCTCGTCTTCGTGGTCGCGTTCGCGCGCTGGATCCGGCGCGAGGCGCCGCGGACGACGATCTGGAGCTGGATCCTCTTCGCCTCCGCTGCGATCGACACGTTCTGGTTCTTCGAACGCGGCGCGCTGCCCGACCTGTACGTGGGCTACTGGCTCTGGCTCGGCTCGTTCGTGTTGCTCGGGCTGGCGGCGTTTCCGCGCGGGCGGGCGGGCGCGCCCCCAGTCTCCGATCGGCTCGCGCTGCCACGGCCCGGCGCCTGAGCCGCGCGACGCCGCGCACGATGCAATCGCCCGAACTGGATCTCGCGCGCCGACAGCCCGTCTGGGACTGCCTGCAGCACGTCTGGATGGACACCGACGTCGCCGAGCTCGTGCTGCACATGGCGCGCGTGTGCGCGGACTCGACCTACTCGCTCGACGAGCTCGAGGCGATCTACTGGAACGAGGTGCGACCGGCCGTCTCGCGGAACCTCTTCGCGCTGCCCGCGCCGCACTGGTCCGGCTACGAGCTCGGCGCGCTGACCGAGCGCGTCCTGCGCGCGCAGCGCTTCGGCCGGCGACTGCCCGCGCGCTGGCTGCATCCCTACGCCCGGCGCTGGTGGGACGAGATCACCCGCGCGATCGTCGTCGTGCGATCGGGGCGCGCGGATGCCTGAGCGCGCGCTCAGGCGCGCCGCCCCGCGAGCAGCGGCGTGACCTTCGCGCGCAGCGCGGGCGGGAGCTTCGCGTCGAGCGCCGCGACGATCTCGGCGCTGGAGTAGCGCTCGCTGAAGTGCGTCAGCAGCACGGCCTCGTTCCCGAACAGCTCGGCGCGCGCGGCGATCTCGTCCAGGTGCACGTGTCCCATGGCGCGCGTCTCCTCGACGCTGACCGCATCGTCGACGAAGCTGCACTCGAGCACGAGCAGCTTCACGCGCCGCAGGACCTCCTCGCGCTCGAGCACCTCGATCAGCGTGTCGCCGCAGAAGGCGACCAGCGGCATCTCCTGCAGCTCGAACAGCTCCGTCTCGCCCGCCGCGCGGCGCCGGGCGATCTCCGCTCCGGGGAGCGCGAGGAACTCCTCGCGCAGCTTCTGGCGCCGCTCGCCGAGGACGTAGCCCTGGCAGGGGACGCGGTGGAAGGAGCGGAAGGCGCGCGCGAAGCGCTGGTGGCCGAGCTCGAACTCCTCGCCGGGCGAGAGCGCGACGAGCGCGTGCGGCAGCCGCGATCCGTCGAGCTCGCGCCAGGCCTCGAACAGCTTCGCGAGCGGCGCGAGGTACTCGCGACCGACGACGTAGGTCGGCGGGGGCATGCCGCGCATCGCACGCGTCGCGCAGTGCCAGCCGACGGCGCCGAGGTGGTCCATGTGCGGGTGCGTGAAGAGCACCGTCGATCGCGCCAGCGCGAAGTAGTGCGCGCGGCCGAGGTCGAAGCACAGCCTCCACTCGGGCAGGTCGATCGAGGTCTCCAGGCCGGCGATCGACACGCCCGCGACTTCGATCCCCGCCAGACGCGCCATCGCCGGAGCCTAGCTTCCCTGCGGGGACGGTGCGATCCCGGGCGCGAGGAACTATGCTGCAGGGCATGCGACGGCCCCCCCTCGCCTGCTTCGTGTTCGCGTTCCCGTTCCTCGGCGCCTGCAGCAAACCGCCCGCGCTCGAGCCTGCGCTGCTGGCCGAGACGCGCTCGCTCGACGCGGAGGTGCTGGCGCTGGTCGACCAGAAGGTCGCCGCGGTGCGGGCCGCGCCGTCCGACGCGCAGGCGCACGCGACGCTCGGGCTGGTCTACGAGGCCAACGGGCTGTGGGACGCGGCCGAGCAGAGCTTCGCGCACGCGATCGCGATCGACGCGAGCCAGCCCCTGTGGCTCTTCCACCGCGCGCTCGCGCTGCGCGAGGGCGGGCGTGCCGACGAGGCACTCGCCGCGCTGCGCGCGGCGGCCGCGCAGACGGCCGAGATCCCCGGCGTGCAGCAGCGCCTGGGACAGTGGCTGCTCGAGGGCGGCGATCCCGAGGGCGCGCGTGCGGCCTTCGAGCGCGCGCTCTCGCGCATGCCCGATCGCCCCGAGTGCCTGACCGGGCTGGCCGGCGTCGAACTGGCGCGCGAGCGCTGGGAGCCGGCGCTGGCGCTCGCGCGGCGCGCGCTGCGCGGCGAGCCGGGCTATCGGCCGGCGCACTACGCCGCGGGCCAGGCGCTGCTCGGGCTGGGGCGCGAGAGCGAGGCCAAGGGCCATCTCGCCAGCGGCCTCAACGCGCGCGTGCGCTGGATCGAGGATCCGCTCTCCGCCGAGTTCGCGCGCTACCGCCTGACGACCAGCGCGCTGCTCGACGACGCGGTCGCGGCCGAGGGCAGCGGCAACCGCGCGCGCGCGGCGGACCTCTACGAGAAGCTCTCGCAGCGCAAGCCCGAGGACGCCGACCTGCTCAACAACCTCGGAGCGAACCTGCTCGAGCTGAACCGCCTCGATCGCGCGGCCGAAGTGCTGGGCAAGGCGCTCGCGCTCGCGCCGAACTCGTTCCCGGTGCACCTCAACCTCTCCGACCTGCACGTGCGCAAGCAGGAGCTCGATCTCGCGCGCCGCGAGGCGGACCGCGCCGTCGAGCTGGGCGGGACCGTCGGGCGCACGCACTACCAGCGCGCGCTGGTGCTCGCGCTGCAGAAGGACATCGAGGGCGCCTACCGCGAGATGAAGACCTCGGTCGAGCTGGACGCGCGCAACCCCAGGGCCTTCGTCGCGCTCTCCGAGATGGCAGCCTCGCTCAAGCGCCTCGACGAGGCGCGCAGCTGGTGCCGCAAGGCGCTCGAACTCGACCCCAGCCAGGTGCCGACGCGCTACAACCAGGGCATGCTGGCCCTGCGCGGCGGCGACCTGGCCGAGGCGCGCGCGGCGCTCGACGCCCTCGAGAAGCTCGCGCCCGATCACCCGCGCACGGCGGCGCTGCGCGCCGAACTGGCCAAGCTGGGACAGTGATCCGATGCGCGCGCGCACCTGCATCCCGCGAGCCTCGACGGCGCTGCTGGCGCTGGCGGCCTGCTCGCGCGAGCCCGCGCATCCTGCGGCCGGCGCTCCGTCCGCGCCCGCGGGCAAGCCCGAGATCTGGTTCGAGGACGTCGCGGCGGCGAGCGGCCTGGACTTCACGCACGTGCGCGCCCTGACGCAGCGCTTCTGGTTCCCCGAGATCATGGGCGCGGGATTGTGCTGGCTCGACTACGACCGCGACGGCCATCCCGACCTCTTCTGCGTGCAGAGCGGCGACCTCGAGCCCGCCGGCGCGAGCGTGCCGGGATCGAAGCTCTTCCGCAACAAGGGCGACGGCAGCTTCGAGGACGTCACGGCGCGCGCGGGCGTCGGGCACCCGGGCTACGGGATGGGTTGCAGCGCGGGCGACTACGACGGCGACGGCTTCGTCGACCTGTACGTCACCTGCGTCGGGCCCAACGTGCTCTACCGCAACCGCGGCGACGGCACCTTCGCCGACGTCACGGCGCAGGCGGGCGTGGGCGATGCGGGCTGGGGCACCAGCTGCGGCTTCGTCGACATCGACGGCGACGGCGATCTCGACCTCTTCGTGGTCGACTACGTGCGCTGGAAGAAGGAGCTCGAGCTGGCCTGCAAGTCGCCCTACGGCGAGCGCGACTACTGCGCGCCCAACAACTACAACGCGCCCTCGCAGTGCGTGCTGTACGTCAACGACGGCAACGGCCGCTTCCACGACGGCAGCGCGCAGGCCGGGCTCGCGGCCGCCTTCGGGAACGGGCTGGGGCTGGCCTTCGCCGACTTCGACCTCGACGGGCGCACCGACGTCTATGTCTCGAACGACGGCATGCCCAACCAGCTCTGGATCAACCGCGGCGGCGGCCGGCTCGCCGACGAGGCGCTCGTGCGCGGCTGTGCGGTCAACCGCAACGGCGCGAGCCAGGCCAGCATGGGCACGGTGGTGGGGGACTTCGACCAGGACGGGGACTCGGACCTGTTCATCACCAACCTGCGCGGCGAGTCGACCACGCTGTACGACAACGACGGCAAGGGCCGTCTGCGCGACGTCAGCGCGCGCACCGGCATGGCCACCGCCAGCCAGCCCTTCACCGGCTTCGGCGACGGCTGCTTCGACTTCGACCTCGACGGCGTGCTGGACCTCTTCGTGGTCAACGGGCGCGTGGGCTTCTGGAAGCCGTACTACTCGCAGACCGACCTGTATGCCGAGCCCAAGCAGCTCTTCCGCGGCATCGACGGCAAGCGCTTCGAGGAGATCCCGCACGGCGGCACCGGAACGGACCTGCTCGGCAACAGCCGCGGCGCGGCCTTCTGCGACTACGACGACGACGGCGACGTCGACGTGGCGGTCAACGAGAACAACGCTCACCTGCGCCTGCTCAAGAACGTCGCACCGCGGCGCGGGAGCTGGATCGAGCTCGACGTGCAGAACCGCGCGGGCGCGCCGGCGCTGGCGGCGACGCTGCTGCTCGAGCTGGGAGCACGCACGCTGCGCCGCGAGGTGCACGTCTGCGCGAGCTACTGCTCGGGCGACGACCCGCGCGTGCACTGCGCCCTGGCGGCGAACGAGGAGCTCCGGCGCGCGAGCGTGCGCTGGAGCGACGGCACGAGCGAGACCTTCGGCCCGCTCGCGGCCGGGAAGATCCACGTCCTGCGGCAGGGCGCGGGCCGCCCGGCGCGCTGAGCATGGAGCTCGTCGAGCGAGTCGAGCGCGCCCTCGCCGCGCGGTCCGCGCTGGCGCGCGCGCTCGCGGCCGAGGGCACGGACTGCTGGCGGCTCTTCCACGGCGCGGCCGAGGGACGCGAGGGCCTCTCGATCGACCGCTACGGCGACATCGCGCTGCTGCAGACCTTCCGCGAGCCGCTCGCCGAGGGCGAGCTCGCCGCGCTCGAGCGCGCGCTGCGCGCGGCGGAGCCGGCGCTGGCGCACCTCGTCTGGAACCACCGCGGCCCTCGCGAGGCGGGAGTGCATCTGCCCGGCGAGGAGTCTTCCGAGGCCGCGCTGGCCGAGCGCCTCGTGCACGAGCGCGGCCTCGCGCTGTGCTTCCGCGCGCGCCACCGCGGCCAGGATCCCTGGCTCTTCCTCGACCTGCGGGCGGGCCGGCGCGCGCTCGCCGCGCTCGCGCCGGGGAAGAGCGTGCTCAACCTCTTCGCCTACACCTGCGGCGCGGGCCTCGCCGCGGCGCGCGCCGGCGCGCGCGAGGTGTGGAACGTCGACTTCGCCGAGAGCGCGCTGGAGGTCGGCCGGCGCTCGGCGGCGCACAACGGGCTCGATCCCGCGCGCCTGTCCTTCGTGCACGAGGACGTGCTGCCGGTCGTGCGCCAGCTGGCCGGGCTGGAGGTCAAGGGCCGCGCGCGCGCGCGCAGCTTCCGCCGCCTCGACGCGCGCGAGTTCGACCTCGTCTTCCTCGACCCGCCGGCCTGGTCCAAGGGCCCCTTCGGCGCGGTCGACGTGGCGCGCGACTACGCCAGCCTGTTCAAGCCCGCGCTGCTCGCGACGGCCGCGGGCGGGACGATCCTCGCCACCAACCACCTCGCCTCGGTGACGCGCGCGCAGTTCGCCGCGCAGCTGGAGGCCTGCGCACGCAAGGCCGGCCGGCCGCTGGCGGGCCTGGAGATGCTCGGGCCCGATGCCGACTTCCCTGCGCGCGACGGCGAGGCGCCGCTCAAGATCGCGCTGTGCCGCACGGGCGGCGCGGCTTGAGCCCGCGCGCGCGGCTCCCGTATCCTGCAGCCATGTCGCAACCGCGCGCGCGCAGCCGGGGCGAGCGCGTCCGTGCGCTCGGCTTCTCGTGGCTGGTCGGCCTCACGATCGGAAGCCTGGTCGGCCTCTCCTGGCTGAGCGCGGCCCCGCTGCTGGGCGTGCAGGCCTGGATCTTCGCGCACGCGGCGCTGGTCTGCTCGGTCGCGATCCTGGCGCTCGTGCCTGCGCTCGCGCTGCTGCCGCTCTTCCTGCGCGCCCGCGCGCTGCGCGGGGAGGCCTGGGTGCAGGCGCTGGTCTGGTCGCTCTTCGCGCTCGCGCTCTACGCCGACACGCGCGTGTTCGCGCTGTTCCGCTACCACTTCAACGGGATGGTCTGGAACCTCTTCACCACCGGCGGCGCCGGCGACGCGGTGCAGATCCCGGCCTCGAACTGGATCCTGGCCGGCCTGGGCGCGCTGCTGCTGGCGCTGGCGCTGGGCTGGCTCTTCCGGCGCAGCGCGGGCTGGTGGGCGCCGCTCTCGCGCGCCTCGCGCGCGGTGACGCTCGGCGCGTGGACGCTCGCCGCGCTGCTCCTCCTCGAGAAGGGCCTCTTCGCGCGCGCCGACCTCGTGCGCGACCGCAACGTGACCGCGCTGGCGCGCTGCTTCCCGCTCTACCAGCGCCTGACCGTCGAGCGCCTGGCCGCGCGCGTGTTCGGGATGAAGCTCGAGGCGCGGCCGGGCGTGGCGCTGGCGGGCGAGGGCCTGCTGCTGCGCTATCCGCTCGAGCGCCTGGTGCCCGCCGCCAGCGCGCCGCGGCCCAACGTGCTGATCGTCGTGATCGACTCGCTGCGCGCCGACGCGCTGACGAACGAGATCATGCCCAACCTCTCGCGCTACGCGCAGACGGCGCGCGTCTTCCGCGACCACGTCTCGGGCGGCAACGCGACGCGCTTCGGGATCTTCTCGCTGCTCTACGGCCTGCACGGCGCCTACTGGAAGCCCGTGCTCGAGGAGAACGCGCCGACGCAGCTCGTGCGCACGCTGCAGGATCTCTCCTACGACGTGCACGCCTTCTCGGGTCCTTCGCTCTCCTCGCCCGAGTTCCGCTCGACGGTCTTCGTCTCGATGGAGGCGCAGGTCGAGGACGAGCTGCCCGGCACGGAGAAGCATGCGCGCGACACGCTGCTGGCCGAGCGCTTCCGCCACTGGAACGCGGCGCGGCGCCTGCTCGGCGGCGAGCGGCCCTTCTTCGCCTTCGTGCTGCTCGATTCGCCGCACCAGGCCTACTCCTATCCGCCCGGCGCCGAGGTCTTCCGCCCCAGCGCCGGCGAGGTCGACTACGTGGCGATGTCCTCCTCGCCCGCCCCGGAGCAGGTCCAGGCCGTGCGCAACCGCTTCCAGAACGCGGTGCACCACGCCGACCACGTGCTGGGCGAGCTGCTCGACGAGCTCTCCGCGCGCGGCGAGCTCGAGCACACGCTGGTGTGCGTCACCGGCGACCACGGCGAGGAGTTCCTCGAGCACGGCCGCTTCGGTCACACGAGCGACTTCACGCCCGAGCAGGTGCACGTGGCCTTCGTGCTGGGCGGCCCGGGCATCCCGCCCGGCGAGGAGACGCGCCCGACCGCGCACGTCGATCTCGTGCCGACGCTGCTCGAGGCCGTCGGCGTGCCGGCCTCCTCGCGCGGCTCGTACTCCAACGGCGAGAGCCTGCTCGCGCCGCCGGCGCAGCGCGTGCGCGTGATCGCGGGCTGGGAGGAGCTCGGCCTGTGGCTGCCGGGCGGGATCCTGCGCGTGCCGCTGGAGGGCAGCCGCGGGGGGATCGAGCCGTTGGCCTACGACTGGACGCCGCACCCCGACGGCGACGCCTTCGTGCGCGCGAACACGCCGGCGCTGGCGGCGCTGGCCGAGGCCTGCCGGCGCTTCCTGCGCTGAACGCCATGCTCGTGCGCAAGCTCCCCGCCGTGCTGTGCTGCGCGCTCTTCGTCGCGGCGCTGGCGGCACCGCTGGTCGACCGGCGCCTGCGGCCCGAGCGCTGGACGCTCGTGCGCACCGAGCTGCGCAACCCCGCGCCCTGGCCCGCGTTCGACGGCAGCGAGGACTGGGTGCGCGCGCCCGAGCGGCTGCAGCGCTGGTTCGGCGACGCGCTCGGCCTGCGCGAGGAGCTCGTGCACGGCGCGAACTGGCTCTCGGTGTGCGTCTTCGGCCGCTCGCCGCACCCCAACCTCGAGCTGGGGCGCAACGGCTTCGTGTTCTACGCCGGGGACCATTCGCGCGAGACCTGGCGCGGACAGCGGCCGCTCTCGCGCGAGGCGGTCGTGGCCTGGGCCGATGCGATCCGCGCGCGGCGCGAGGCGCTGGCGGAGCTCGGCATCGAGTACGCCTTCTGCATCGCGCCGAACAAGGAGGCGATCTACCCCGAGTTCCTGCACCCGGGCGAGGAGGCGCACGGCCCGACGCCGCTCGAGCAGCTCGCCGCGCTGTGCGAGGAGCGCCACGAACCGGCCTGGCTCGACCTGCGGCCCGCGCTGCGCGCCGAGCGCGCCTTCGACGATCCCGCGCGCGACGACTGGACCTACCTGCGCCTGGGCAGCCACTGGAGCTACCGCGGCGGCGTCGCCGCGGCCCGCGAGGTCGCGCGCCAGCTCGCGCCGCGCGTGCGCGGCCTCGTGCCGCTGCCGCGCGAGGCCTGGAACTCCGTGCGCCTGGACGAGCACAACCACGACGACTCGCTGGTGCGCTCGATGCACCTGGAGGAGGAGGCGCACGAGCCGCAGATCGAGTGGCAGCGCGTCGGCGGCGAGCACGCGCGCGTGCTCTCGCAGGCCTTCGAGGAGCGCGACCCGACGCACCCCAGCCGCAGCGAGACGCAGAACGACGATCCCGGCCTGCCGGGCATCTACCTGCTGCACGACTCCTTCGGGCAGTGGATCCGCGGCGCGCTGGCCGAGCACGCCTCGCGCACCTGGACGCGCTGGGTCTACCTGATGCCCCTCAACGAGATCAGCGAGCTGCACCCCGACCTCGTGCTGCAGCTGGTGACCGAGCGCCACCTGCACGAGCCGCCCGAGCCCTTCGAGCTGCGCGCCGAGGAGCTCGATGCGCGCGCCTTCGAGGCGCTGCCGCTCGTGCGCGGGCGCGAGGAGATGCTGGCCGCGACGCGGCCGCACCTGTCGACCGCGATCACGCGCGACGTGGAGGGTCTGCGCTTCGAGCCGCGCGTCGGCGCCGACAAGCTGCTGCTCCCGGCCGGTCCGCTGCCCCGCGGCGCGCGCGCCGTGCTGGCCGCGGACCTCGAGCTCGCCGCGCGCGGCGACCTGTTCCTGTGGTACCAGACGCAGGCCGATCCGGCCTTCCGCGCGCACCGCCGCGTGGCGTTGACGCTCGGGCCCGGACGCGTGCAGGTGCGCATCGTCGTGCCGGGCGTCGAGCCGCCGGGCGAGCTGCTGCTCGAGCCGACCAACGCGCCGGGCGAGGTGCGCGTGCGCGCGCTCGAGCTGCGCGCGCTCGGGCCCTGAACGGGCGCGGCGCGCTAGACTCGCCCGTGCATGCGGCCGCGACTCCCAGCCTTGCGCCTCCTCGTCTGGGGCTTCGCGCTGGCGCTCACGGCGCCGCTCGCGGATCGCGCGCTGCGTCCGGGCGCGGCCGCGGCCGCGATCGAGCGCGAGATGCGCCGTCCCGCGCCTCTGCCGGGGCTGCCGCGCAGCCTGGACGAGTGCATCGAGTGGCCCGCGCGCGCGGAGGCCTGGCACGCCGACACGCTCGGCCTGCGCGACCAGCTCCTGCGCGCGCACAACGCGCTCGAGCTGTTCGGCTTCCGCCGCGCGCCCAACGAGACGCTCTGCCTGGGCAACGAGGGGTGGATCTTCCTCACCGGCGACTCCTCGCGCGAGGCCTGGCGCGGGCGGATCGTGCTCGAGCCCGGCCTCGTCGAGGGCTGGGTGCGCGCGCTGCACGCTCGGGAGAGCTGGTTCCGTGCGCGCGGCATGCGCTTCCTGCACGTGATCGCGCCCAACAAGGAGACGCTCTACCCCGAGCACCTGCCCGCGGGCGAGGTGCGCCTGGGCCCGAGCCCGCGCGAGCAGCTCCTGGCGCGCTTCGCGCGCGAGGACCCGCCGCTGCCGCTGCTCGATCTGGTCGACGTGCTCGAAGAGGAGAAGCGCCACGACGTCCCGTCCGAGGACGACTTCGTGTTCCACCGGCGCGGCAGCCACTGGACCGCGCGCGGTGCCTTCGCGGCCACGCAGGCGATCGTCGCGCGCCTCGCACGCGAGTTCCCCGCGCTCGCGCCCGCGCGGCGCGAGGACTACGAGCGGCGCGAGCTGCGCGGCGATCCGGGCGACAGCTGGGCGCAGTCGCTCAGCCTGGAGGACGTGCTCGGCCAGCGCGTGTGGGACTTCGCGCCGCGCGAACCCGCGGCGCGCTGCGTGGCGCGCGGCGGCGGCAAGCGCTACACCGACCACTCCGCGACCTGGGAGAACCCGCGCCAGGAGCTGCCGTCGCTGCTGCTGGTCAGCGACTCGTTCGGGCCCTGGGTGCATCCGCTGCTGGCCGAGCACGCCTCGCACCTGGTCTTCGCCTGGCGCAGCTCGATCCCGCAGCAGGAGCTGGTCAGCGCGCACCCGCAGGCGGTGATCGAGCTCTACGTCGAGCGCCACCTGATCGAGCTGCCGCGTCCGTTGAGCGAGGGCCTGCGCGTCCTGAGCGCCGAGGAGTTCCTCGGCCTGCCGCCCTTGGCGGAGGCCGATCCGCGCGCGCTGCTCGCCGGCGTCGAGGGCTACCGCGGCACCAGGATCGAGTTCGCCGCGGGCGTGCTGCGTCTTGCGGCGCGCGAGGGTGCGGACAAGCTGCTCCTGCCGCCGCTCGTGCCGCCGCCGGGCACGCACCTCGCGCTGCACCTGATGCTCGACTCGCCTGCGGACACGCTCGGCCTGCTGTGGTTCCAGAGCGCCACGCAGCCGCAGTACGAGCAGCGCACGCGCCTGGCCTTCGAGCTCTCGGCCGGGCGCAACGAGCTCTACGTCGAGCTGCCCGTCGACGACCTGCGCGGGCGCGTGCTGCTCGAGCCGGGACTGATCCACGGCGAGTACGTGCTGCGCACGCTCGAGGCGCGCGCGGCGCCGCGGCAGTAGACTGCCCCGCAGCGATGTCCTCCCGCCGCGCAGTGCTGGTCGTGCTGGGTTTCGCCGCGGCGCTGCTCGCGCCGCTGGTCGCCCGGCGCGTGCACCCGACGGCCTGGACGAGCGTGCGGCGCGAGAACCGCAACCCCGCGCCGCTGCCGGGCTGGCCGGGCGACCTCGCCAGCACGCTGGCCTTTCCCGCGGCGGTCGAGGCCTGGCACGCGGACACGTTCGGGCTGCGCGAGCCGCTGCTCTCGCTCGAGAACCTGTGCGCGCTCGTCCTGTGGAACAAGGCGCCGCACCCGCGGCTCCTGATGGGGCACGCGGGCTGGATCTTCTTCACCGCGGAGGACTCGCGCGACATCTGGCGCGGCCTCTACCCGATCCCGCCGACGCTCGCGGAGGACTGGTGCTCCGCCGTGCGCAGCCGCGCCAGCTGGTTCCGCAGCCAGGGCATCGCCTACCTCTACGTCGTCGCGCCCAACAAGGAGTCGGTCTACCCCGACTACCTGCCCGCGAGCGAGCGCTCGTTCGGGCCGACGCCGCTGGACGTGCTCGCGCGCGCGGCCGAGGCCGATCCGGCGCTGCCGCTGCTCGACCTGCGGCCGGCGCTGATCGCCGAGCGCGTCCACGACCGGGCCGAGGCCGGCGACTTCGTCTTCCATCCGCACGGCACGCACTGGACCGAGCGCGGCGGCTTCGCCGCGTCGCAGGCGATCGTCGCGCGCCTCTCCGAGCTCTACCCCGAGCTCGCCGGCCTGGCGCCCGCGGCGCGCGAGGAGTACCGCTCGCTGCCGCGCGAGGGGATCGAGGACACCTGGGCCGAGAACCTGAGCGTCGAGGACTTCTACCGCCAGCCGCTCTTCGACTTCCGCCCCGCGCGCTGGCGCAGTGAGCTGTGCGATCCGGCCGTGGAGACGATCGACACGCACGGCACGCGCCACGAGCAGGACGCGCCCGAGCTGCCCGTGATGCTGCTCGTGCACGATTCGTTCGGGCCCTGGATGCGCCGCGCGCTGGCCGAGCACGCCTCGCGCCTGGTCACGCTCTGGCAGGGCGAGCTCCCGCCCGATCGCGTCGCGAGCGAGGCGCCGCGCGTCGTGATCGAGATGTACACCGAGCGCAGGCTGATCCTGACGCCGGAGTGGCTCGAGTCGGGCACGCAGCTCCTCTCGCGCGAGCAGTTCGAGCGCCTCGCGCCGGCCGGGCTCGAGGGCGGCGGCGCGGACGTGCTCGCGCGCATCGAGAGCTTCAAGGAGACCGAGTTCGCGCGCGAACCGGACGGCACGCTGCGCATCCGCACGAGGCTCTACCACGACAAGCTGGTGCTGCCGGCCTGGACCAAGCCGCCGCGCGCCTCGCTGGTGCTGCACCTGGTGCTGCGTGCCCCCGAGCGCACCAGCGCCGGCTTCTGGTACCAGACCACGCGCGCGCCGAGCTACCACCCGCGGCGCTGCTTCCGCGTCGCGCTCGAGCCGGGCCTGAACGACCTCTACGTGCTGCTGCCCAAGGACTCGCTGACCGGGCGCATGCTCTTCCTGCCCGGCGAGAGCTTCGGCGAGTACGTGCTCGAGCGCCTGGAGGCGCGCCTGGAAGGCGGCTGAGCGCGTTCCCTCAGGCCTCGGCGACGCCCTGCCGCTCGATGCGCGCGAAGGCGTAGTCCAGGTCGCGCACGCTCTTGTCGAGCTGTTCCTGCTCGTCGTCCTCGAGGTTCCCGCGCGTCTTGTCCTGCAGCATCTTGAGGTCCTCGATCAGCATGCGCGCGCTGGGGAGGTCGATGCGGCGCGTGCCCGTGATCGGGTTCTCGAGCATGCCCAGCGACATCATCGCCTGGAAGGACAGGCGCGTGACGAAGAGGCGGAAGTTGCCGCCCGGCAGCGGCAGGTCCGAGGCCTTGAGCTCGCCCGGCATCTAGGCGTGCTCCATGCTGCGCACGCGGCCACGCCCGCCGTTGCGCGAGCGCGCCAGCGCCGCCGCGACGAAGCCGCGGAAGATCGGGTGCGGCACGAGCGGCGTGCTCTTGAACTCGGGGTGGTACTGCACGCCGATGTAGAAGGGGTGCTCGGCGAGCTCGACGATCTCGACCAGGTCGCGCTCGGGGTTGACGCCCGACAGGCGCATCTTCGAGTGCGCGAAGAGCGCGCGGTAATCGTTGTTGAACTCGTAGCGGTGGCGGTGGCGCTCGGAGATCGAGGTCGAGCCGTAGAGCTTCTCGGCCAGCGAGCCGGGCTCGATGCGGCAGGGGTAGGCGCCCAGGCGCATGCTGCCGCCCTTGTCGACCTTCTTCTTCTGCTCCTCCATCGGCGAGATCACCGGGTGGGGGGTGTGCGGCGAGTGCTCGAGCGTGTGCGCGCCCTCCAGGCCGAGCACGTTGCGCGCGTACTCGATCACGGCGCACTGCATGCCCAGGCAGATGCCGAAGAAGGGGATGCCGGTCTCGCGCGCGTGGCGGATGGCGGCGATCTTGCCCTCGATGCCGCGCTCGCCGAAGCCGCCGGGCACGAGGATGCCGTGCACGCCCTCGAGCTGGGCCAGGCCCTCGCTGTGCACGTCCTCGGCGCGCACCTTGCGCACCTCGACCTTGCAGCGGTTGGCGATGCCGGCGTGGCTGAAGGCCTCGTAGATCGACTTGTAGGCGTCGTGCAGCTCGATGTACTTGCCGACCAGCGCGATCGTGCAGGTCTCGCGCGTGTCCTTGATCTCGGCCAGCATGCGGCGCCAGTCGTCGAAGTCGGTGCGCTCGCTGCGCGGCAGCGCGAGGCGCTCGCAGATCAGCTGGTCCAGGCCCGCGTCGACGAGGTTGGTGGGCACCTCGTAGATCGAGAAGTCCACGTCGCGCTCCTCGATCACGGCCTCGGGGCGCACGTTGCAGAAGAGCGAGATCTTCTGCGCCATCTCGCGCGTCATCGGCTGCTCGGTGCGGCAGACGAGGATGTCCGGCATGATGCCGATCTCGCGCAGCTTGCCGACCGACTGCTGCGTGGGCTTGGTCTTCATCTCGCCCGAGGCGCGCAGGTAGGGCAGCAGCGTCAGGTGCACGAAGAGCACGTCGCCGCGCGGCTTCTCCAGCGCGAACTGCCGCACGGCCTCGAGGAAGGGCAGGCTCTCGATGTCGCCGACCGTGCCGCCGATCTCGGTGATCGCCACGTCGACCGGCGCGCCGGCCGCCTCCTCGGCGCGAGCGACGCCCTCGTGGATCGCCTCCTTGATCGCGTCGGTGATGTGCGGGATCACCTGCACCGTGCGGCCGAGGTAGTCGCCGCGGCGCTCCTTGGCGATCACCTGGCTGTAGATCTTGCCGGTGGTGTAGTTCGAGGCCTTGGTCAGGCGCGCGTGGGTGAAGCGCTCGTAGTGGCCGAGGTCGAGGTCGGTCTCCGCGCCGTCGTCGGTGACGTACACCTCGCCGTGCTGGAACGGGCTCATCGTGCCCGGGTCGACGTTGATGTAGGGATCGAGCTTCTGCATCGAGACGCGCAGCCCGCGGCGCTCGAGGATCATGCCGATCGCCGCCGACGTCAGCCCCTTGCCGAGGCTCGACACGACTCCGCCCGTGATGAAGATGTGCTTGGCCATTCCGCCCCTCTCCTCGCGCCTAGCTCGGGCCGGCGTGCGCAGCGCGTGCGCGCAGCCGCTCCACGAATCGTTCGAAGTCCTGCTGCGTGTCGATGCCGACGGGAACGCGCGTGGCGCACACCACGCGCAGGCGTTCTCCGGCTTCGAGCCAGCGCAGCTGTTCCAGGTTCTCGCGCATCTCGTACACGCCCCGGGGCAGTCCGCAGAACTGCTCCAGCGCGGCCGGAACGAAAGCGTACACGCCGATGTGCCGCTGGTGAACGGCCTTGTCGCCGCCCGGCGCGGATTCCGCGCGCGCGTGGCCGTCGGCGGGAATCGCGGCGCGCGAGAAGTAGAGCGCGTCGCCGCGGCGGTCGGTGACGACCTTGACCACGTGCGGGCTGCGCGCCAGCTCGGGGTCGGCCAGCGGCGCGGCCAGCGTCGCCAGGCGCACGGACGGGTCGGCGAAGGCCGCGACCAGGGCCGCGAGATCGCGCGGCTCGAGCTCGGGCTCGTCGCCCTGCACGTTGACCACCACCTCGGCGCGCTCGCCGAGCGCGGCGAGGCCGCGCCAGGCCTCGTGCACGCGGTCGGTGCCGCTGGGGTGGTCCGCGCGCGTCAGCACCGCCTCCAGGCCCAGGCCGCGCACGCGCGCGAGGATCTCCTCGGCGTCGGTGGCGATCACCACGCGCGCGAACGCGCCGCTCGCGAGCACGTTGCGCGCCGTGTGCGCCACCAGCGGCAGGCCTCCGGCTTCGAGCAGCATCTTGCGCGCCAGCCGGCTCGAGGACAGCCGGGCCGGGATGATCGCCAGCGCGCGCGGCATCTCAGTGCTTCGGCGGGATGCCCGTGGGCTTCTGCGTCTGCCACTCGGGCGCGCGCTCGACCGACTGCAGCCCGAGCACGTTGCTGTAGAGCAGCACGAAGTCGTTGCGGCAGGCGCCGAAGACCTCGCGCTCCTTGGCGCTGGAGCCCGCGCCCAGCGCCATGTGCGTGGTCACGCCCTTGCGCTCGAGCTCGAGGGCCATGGTCCACACGCCCGCACCGGCGGCGGGCATCGGACCGGGCTGTGCCAGCTTGAACCAGCCGTGCTCCTCGAAGCGCTCGAGCAGCGCGCCGACCACGTCGTCGTGGCCGACCTTGGTCATCGACTCCTCGAGCTTCTTGCGCTGCGAGTAGAACTCGGCCGGATCCGTGTGCGACTCGTTGAGCAGCCCCAGGCGCCGCTCGCTGCGGAAGTCGATGAAGCGGAAGCCCAGCGGCTCGCCGCGCGGACGCGGCGCCTTGGCGGCGTTCCAGTCCTCGTCGCTGACGGGCTCGGCCCGCTCGGGCGACTTCAGGGACGGGGCCTTGTTCGATCCGGGGCCGGAGCAGGCGGCGGCGATCCCGAGCAGGGCGGCCAGGAGCAATCGTGCGGAGCGCATGCGGATGCGTGCAGGGTATCGCCCCTCCCGCGATCTTCCAAGCGCGCGCTAGTGGTCCTCGGGGATCGGTCGGCCGTCGTCGGGCACGCGCGCGGCCTCCTGCACCGGGATGAAGAAGCTGCCGACGCGCACCATGTCGTCGACGCTCCACTGGGTCCCGTCCGGGCTCTGGAACGTGCCGTCGCCGTTGGGCGAGAGCGGCCCCTTGTCCGAGCGCATCACCGGCTGCAGGCGATCGAGCACGACATCGTTGTCCTTCGCCAGCTCGAGCGGGTCGTAGTACACCACGCGCATCCACAGCCGCACCGGGATCAGGTCGCCGCGCCGGAAGCCGCCGCCGATGGGGCGGTAGGGCGCGCCGTAGCGGTACGGATCGGTCGAGGGCACGACCAGGTAGCCCTCGCTGACGCGTGTCTGGGCCGGCCACTGTTCGCTCGGGAGCGTGCCCCAGGCCGGGCCGTGGTTGTTCTGCCAGGCGTTCTTCTCGTCGGCCGAGGTGAGGCGGTCGAGCAGCGTCCAGGGCGTGTGCAGCCCGGTGGGCGAGTACCAGTGGTACATGATCCAGCCCAGCCCCTCGGGTGGCAGGCGCCGGTACTCCCAGCCCAGGAGCTCGAGACGCTCGCTGCCGTCCTCGCGCGCGAAGTCCAGTCCGTGCTCGAGGCCGCGCAGACCCTCGAAGCGCGCGGGCGCGTCCTCGTGCTTGACGTCGAAGAAGATGTTGTCCGCCGACGAGCCGCGCCGGCGCGAGAGCACGTAGATCGGGCCCAGGCCCTCGGCGTAGGTGCGCTGGTCGTAGAGCGCGCCGCAGACCTGGTAGTGGCGGTTGACCCACTCGTGCAGGTCGGGGTTGGTGCGCAGGATCGGATCGTGCAGCACGAGGATGTCGAAGTCCGGCAGCACCGAGTAGAGCTCGTTCTTCTTGGCCTCGGTGAGGATGCGGTTCTTCCACAGGTTGAGCTGCCAGGGGAGCTTGACCAGGTCGACCAGCGGCGACTCGCGCTGGAACACGGCCCAGTTGTAGTCGAACGCGACGCGGACCTTGGGCGGCGGTGCGCCCTCGACCGTGCGCTCGGCCTGCGCACGGCGCGAGGGGTAGGCTTCGCGCACGATCGTGTTGACGTAGTCCATCGCGCGCCAGTAGCCGCCGAACTCGCGCCGGTTGAGCTCGAGGAACGGCGTCAGCGCCAGCACCGCGGTTGCGCCCGCCATCGAGACGGTGAAGATGCGTCGCCAGAACGTGTTCTCGCCGCGCGCGCGCGCGTGCTCGCCGAACGAGCTCCACCCGAAGCGCCCGCCCCAGGCGCACAGCGGCGCGACGCAGGGCATCAGCGGCAGCCAGAGGCGGAAGTCCTTCGAGCTGTTGAGCGTCAGCGCGGCCAGGTTGAACAGGAACACGAGCCAGAGGAAGCTCGCGCGCCAGTTCGGGCGGCGCACGGCCGCGACCAGCGCGCACACGAGCAGGGCGAGCACCGGCCAGACCAGCATCTGCGGCAGGTGCTGGAAGTACCACAGCGGCGGCTGGATCGAGTGCGGCGTGAGATCCTCGGCCAGCGTGTAGCTGTCGCCCTGCTGCGAGAAGGCGATGCTGTTGAACCACAGCGCGGCGCGCTTGAAGAAGCCCCAGCCGGTGAACTTGAGCAGCCAGACCGAGAGCGAGCTCAGCATCCCGAACGGCTTCTGGAACAGGTACGTGCGCACGCTGATGCCGTAGGCGCCGTACACCAGCCGGTCGAGCAGCACCTGCACCAGCACTGCCAGCACCAGCGCCAGCAGGATCGAGCGCAGCGGACGCAGCGACTGGCGGCGATCGCGCAGCACCAGGCACAGCGCGATCGTGCCCACGATCAGCGCGCACTGGTAGATCATCAGCACCGCGGCGGCGAGCCACAGCGCGCCGATCCACTCGCGCCGCGCGTTGCCGCGCTCCCAGAGCGACTCGAGCCCGAAGGCGATGCAGACCGCGGCGCCGATGCCCGAGATCGGCATCGCGCAGTAGGTCAGGAAGATCGGGTTCGTCGCGACCAGGAAGCCTGCGACCAGCCCGGTGCGTCGCCCGCCGATGCGCGCTCCCAGGCGCACGCAGGCGTAGACCAGCAGCAGCGAGAGCAGGATCTGCACCAGGCAGATCGCCCACAGCACCGGGCGCGGATCGAGCAGGCCGATCCAGTCCGCGAGCAGGTAGACCGGTGTGAGCAGCAGCGAGAAGCCGAAGGGCCGGATGGCGCCCGCGTCGATGATGCGCTCGCCGCGCACGAGCGTGCGCGCGCGCTCCATGTACTCGACCGAATCCGCGATCGGGTAGCCCTCGGAGAGATGCCAGGCGAGCAGCGTCAGGCTCAGCGCGCAGCCGAGCAGCAGCCAGACGCCCTTGTCGCGCAGCGAAGGCAACGAGTTGCCCTCGGCGTCGAACAGGGGCGTCGCGCTCTCGGGAGGCAGGAGGAGCTCGCGCAGGAAGGCCATCGTCGCGGCGGGCGCATCCTAGCGACGTCGCGCGTCCGCGGGCACCGTGGGTGCGGGCTTTCTACCCACTTCTCCACACGCCACCTGATCCTGTGTGAGGTGATCCTCAGCACACCTCATCTTGTGGAAAGCTGGCAAAAAGAGCAGGTTTCCCTTTGACGATCGCCTGCGCGGTTTCCCATAACCGCCACACGAGTCGCTGCACCTGTCGCGCGCGCTCATCGAACAACGCAAGTCCACTGAAAACAGGGACTTACCGACCAAGCAATCGAGCACCCATGGGCAAGGTAGAGAAGATCGCAGTCCTGTCCGTCCTGTTCCTGATCGCGGTGATCCTCGTGGTCTCGCTGACCACCGACAACCCGCTCGACACCAAGAACGCCGCCGTGCTGGGGGAGAAGCCGCCGGCTGCGGGCGGCGCTGACGTCAAGACCGCCGCCTTGGCGGACAAGGGCGCGACGGCGGCCGACCCCAAGGCCAGCCCGCTGCTCTCCGCCAACGTCAAGACCGACGCGGCGGCCAAGCCCGAGGCCGCGCCGGGCGTCACGCCGACGCAGGTTCCCGCGCCCGAGGCCCTGACCGTTCCCGCGGGTTCGCCGCTGAAGAGCACGGAGGGTCTGGGCAAGGGCTTCGACGACAAGCGCTTCGTCTACACCTGGAAGAGCGGCGACAGCTACGTCGCGCTCGCGACGCGCCTCTACGGCGAGCCGGCCAAGTTCACGCTGCTCAAGAACGCCAACGACGGCCGCGACGACATGCAGCCGGGAGACAAGATCCTCGTGCCGATCTTCGACGTCGAGAACGTCCCGGGCGATGCGCTCGCCGCGGCGCCGACCGAGGCCGCCAAGGACGCGGGCAAGAGCACCACCAAGGGAGCCGCATCCAAGAAGTCCGCGAAGGCGCCGGTCGCCTCCGCCGCGGGCCGCGTGCACGTCGTGCGCAAGGGCGAGAGCCTCTGGAAGATCGCCAAGGCCGAGCTCGGCGACGGCAACCGCTGGAAGGAGATCTACGACGCGAACAAGGACAAGCTCAAGACTCCCGAAGCGCTGCGCGACGGGATGGAGCTCAAGCTGCCCTGATCGCGAGCGCAACCAGCGTCGGGGATTCGCGCGGGAGAGGTGGCTGCGCTGCATGCCGAGGTTCTCGGCCGTGCGCTTCACGTTGCCCTCGTTCTCGGCCAGCTTGAGCTGGATGAAGAGCTTCTCGGAGAGGTCCTTGAACTCCTCGAAGGTGCGCGCGCGGAACGGATCCTCGCCCGGCTGCGGGCTCGTCGCGCTGCTCGCCGGGCCCGCGAGGCCGGGACCGCTCTCCAGGATCTGCTCCAGGTCCGCGCGCACGATCTCCTGGCCCTGCGCGAACACGTTGGCGCCCTCGAGCAGGTTGCGCAGCTGGCGCACGTTGCCCGGCCAGTCGAGCGTGCCCAGCAGCGCGAGCGCATCCGGCGCGATCGAGCGCGCCGCGCGGCCCGAGCGGCTGGCGATCTCGGCCAGGAAATGTCGCGCCAGCGCAGGCACGTCCTCGCGCCGCTCGCGCAGCGGCGGCACGTGCAGCGGAACCACGTTCAGTCGGTAGAAGAGGTCGCGGCGGAAGGCCTTCGACTCGACCGCGGCCGTCAGGTCGGCGTTGGTCGCGGCCAGGATGCGGATGTCGACCGCGACGGGCTTGCTGTCGCCCACGCGCGTGACCTCGCGCGTCTCCAGCGCCCGCAGCACCTTCGCCTGCGCCGCGAGCGGCATGTCCCCGATCTCGTCGAGGAAGAGCGTGCCGCCGTCGGCGGCCTCGAAGTGTCCGACGCGGCGCTCGTGCGCACCGGTGAAGCTGCCCTTCTCGTGGCCGAACAGCTCCGATTCGATCAGCTCGTCGGGGATCGCCGCGCAG
The DNA here is from genome assembly GCA_044229935.1 of Planctomycetota bacterium. Taxonomy (GTDB): domain Bacteria; phylum Planctomycetota; class UBA1135; order UBA1135; genus JADJLZ01. Next base: position 39,425 of record JBGASC010000024.1, read on the forward strand.
TTGACCGTCACGAACGGGCCGCCCGCGCGCGCCGAGGCGAAGTGCAGGTTGCGCGCGATGACCTCCTTGCCCGTGCCGTTCTCGCCGGTGATCAGGACCGAGGCCTCGGAGGCCGCGACCTGCTCGACCTGCGAGCGCAGGCGCTTCATCGACGCGCTCTCGCCGACGAGCTCCCAGCGGTCCGCGAGCTGGCGCTTGAGGCGCACGTTCTCGGCCGCCAGGCGCGTCTCGCGCAGCGCGCCGCGGATCGTCACGCGCACGCGCTCCTCGGAGAGCGGCTTCTCGAGGAAGTTGAGCGCGCCGCGGCGCATCGCCTCGACCGCGGTCTGGATGTCGCCGTGGCCCGAGATCAGGATCACCGGCGGTCCGTCGGACCGCGCGCGGATGCGCTCGAGCAGCCCCAGCCCATCCAGGCGCGGCATCTTGAGGTCCGTCAGCACCACGCCCGGCCGGCGTCCCTTCTGCGCCTCGGCTTCCAGGCGCGCGAGCGCCTCCTCGCCGTCCTTGGCGGTCCAGACGCCGTAGCCCTCGTATCCCAGCAGCATCTCCAGCGCCAGACGGATGTCCGGATCGTCGTCGACGACGAGCACGACGGTGCGGTTGTCCTTGTCGGCGGCGGCCATGCCCGCAGGATGCCACGCTGCACTTCCGCGCGCCACCGCGACACCCTACTCTCGCCGCGATGCACCCGCTCGAGCGCCTGGAGACGGCCTTCGCGACGCGCGGCGCGCTGGTCGCCGGCGTGCTCTCGGGCACGTCGGCCGACGGCATCGACGTCGCGCTGTGCCGCTTCCGCCTGCGGGAGGGCGCGCTCGCGCCGCCCGAGCTGCTGCTCTTCGAGACGCTCGACTTCCCGCCGGATCTGGCGCGTCGCGTGCGCGGCGTGCTCGACGGCGAGCCCTGCGACCTGCGCGGCAGCGCGCTGCTCTCGCGCGATCTCGGCCGTGCCTTCGGACGCGCGGCGCGCGAGCTCGCTCTCGCGCGCGGGCTCGCGCTCGACCTCGTCGGGAGCCACGGACAGACCGTCTACCACCACGACGGGTGCGAGCCGAGCGGACCGGCGAGCCTGCAGCTGGGCGACGGCGACCACGTGGCCGAGGAAGCGGGCTGCGCCTGCGTCAGCGATTTCCGGCAACGCGATCTCGCCGCCGGCGGCGAGGGCGCGCCGATCTCGGCCCTGGCCGACGATCTGGTCTTCGCGCACCTGGAGCGGCCCGTGGCGATCCTGAACCTGGGCGGCATGGGCAACCTGACGCTGCTCTCCCGCGCGGCGAGCGTGCTCTCGTTCGACACCGGTCCGGCCGGCAGCCTGCTCGACGGGCTCGCGCGACGCACGCTGCGCCAGGACTACGACCCCGAAGGGCGCACGGCCGCGCGCGGCCGCGCCTCGGCCGCGCTCGTGGGGCGCTGGATGCTGCACCCGTTCCTCGATCGTCCGCCGCCGCGCAGCACGGGGCGCGACACCTTCGGCGCGGCCTGGGTCGAGGAGCGCCTGCGCGAAGCGGTGGCCGAGGGCCTCTGGCGCGAGGGTCAGGATCCCGCCGATCTCCTGGCGACCGCGGTCGAGTTCGTCGCCCGGTGCATCGCGCTCGGCCTCGCGCGCTTCGCCCCGGAGAAGCCCCGCGAGCTGCTGGTCGCTGGCGGGGGCGTGCACCATGCGGCGCTGCTCGGCCGGATCGCCGAGCTCTGCGGTGTCCCGGTCGCGAGCAGCGCGGAGCGCGGCGTCGATCCCGACGCGCGCGAGGGGCTGGTCTTCGCCGTCCTCGCCGCGCGGGCCGTGTTGGGAATCCCCAGCAGCTCGAGCACGGCGACCGGCGCGTGCTCCGGGCGGGTTCTGGGGAAGATCAGCCTGCCCGCGGCCGGGGGCTGATCCGCTCCCGGACAGCTTTCCGGTTGCCGTGAGTGGCTGCGCGGGTAGGGGATGGCTCGGGTCGGGCTTTCCTGCCTTGACCTCGCTCCCTTCCCCGGTATCATCCCGCAACCCTTTGCAGCGCCACGGCTTGTCCGCCGCGCGTGGACAGCCTCGTCTGGCGCCTCAGGTCCCCCCCCTCTGCACAGCGTTCTGCTAGACGCACTCTTCGACGCCAAAGGAACCCCCATGACCGGACTGCGCCGGACTTTCTGCATCCTGGCCGCTCTCGCCGCCATCGAAGCCTCCCCCTGGGTGGCGAGCGCGAGGGCTGACGAGGTTCAGGACACCTTCAATCAGGGCGTCGACCTGCTGCAGCGTGGTCGCCGCGACGAGTCGCTGGCCACGTTCCGCAAGCTGCTGGGCCTCAGCCCGACCAGCCAGCAGGCCTACGACCTGTGGAAGAACACCCCCTCCCAGATCTGGACCGACCTCCTGGTCGAGGGCGGCGACTTCCAGCTGATCGCCCGCCGCCTGATGCACCTCTCGCTGGCCGAGCGCGCCGCGCACAAGGCCGACAAGGATGCGATCCAGGCGCTGGTCAAGACCGCGACGGACAACGACGGGGATCCGCTCGAACGCGCGAAGGCCGTGCGCACGCTCTCCAGCGAACATGGCGAATACGCCGTCCCGTTCCTGATCGGCCTGCTCTCGACCGAAGGCCAGGAAGACCGCCAGGTGCTGGCCAAGCACACGCTGATCCAGCTCGGCCACGACGCGATCGTGCCGCTGCTGGCTGCCCTGCACAGCGAGGACGCCGTCCAGCGCCGCAACGTCGCGCTCGTGCTCTCGACGATCGCCGATGTGCGCACCACGGGCGCGCTGCAGTTCCTTGCCGCCAACGATGCGGACGAGACCGTCAAGCGTGCCGCAGCGGAAGGCCTGGCGGGCATGAAGGCGCACGGCGACGCGGCCTCGACCTTCCTCGCGCTGGGCAACGACTACTTCCTGCGCCACGACAACGTCCTCAGCGACGACATGTGGAGCGACGTGCTCTGGAGCTGGAAGGACCGCGCGCTGGTCGCCACGCCGGTCCCGCGCGAGCTCTACCCGGCCGAGATGTCGAAGCTGTGCTACCTGCACGTGCTCCACATCAACCCGGGCTCGACCGAAGCCCTCGCGGGCCTCGCGCGCGCGTGGTGCGACGAGCAGCAGAAGCTCGCGCGCCTGGAGAAGGCGGGCAAGGACGTCGGCGAGTGGAAGGCCAAGGCCGACCAGGCGCTGGCCGCCGTGCACGCAGCCGGTCTGGGCGCCCTCGACATGGCGCTGAGCTGGTCGGTCAAGAGCGGCGACTCGACCACGGGCGGCGCGCTCTGCCGCGTGCTCGGCCCGATCGCTCCGGCTCCGACGCCGGGTCTCATCGCGGCGGCGGCGAGCAACGACGGCGCGCTGCGCTCGGAGGGCGCGCTGGCCCTGGCCTCGATCGCGCAGCGCACGAACAGCACCGCCGACGAGAAGGTGATCAACCTGCTCGCCGAGTCCGTCGGCCGCGAGGTCGCCCGCATCGCGCTGGTGATCGACGCCGATGCCGAGCGCTCGGCCAAGGTCGCAGCGGCGCTGGAGAAGAGCGGAACGTTCGTCACGCAGATGAAGTCCGGCGCCCTCGGGCTGGTGCAGGCTCGCCGCGCAGGCGGCATCGACGTCGTGCTGCTCGCCGAATCCCTCCCGGACATCACCGCCGCAGAAGTCCTGGACGGTCTCAAGGCCGACGAGCGCCTGGCGAACGTGCCGGTGATCGTCCTCGCCGCGAACGCCGAGCAGGCGGCCGCGACCTTCGGGGACAAGATCAAGGGCACGCTCGTCGGCACCGACGACATGAAGCCCGTCATGGATGCGCTCGCGCAGCAGATGACCGGTGATCGCGCCCTGGCCGAGGACCTGGCGGCGCGCGCGGCGACGACGCTGCGGGAGCTGTGCCAGGCCGGACGCTGCACCTGCAACCCGGGCGTCCTCGCCGCCGTCGGCGCCGCGCTGACCAACCGTCCCGATTCGGTCGCCGTCCCGGCCCTGGGTGTGCTCGGCTGCTGCGGCTCCGCCGAACAGGCGACCGCGGTGGTCGCCGTGCTCGCCGACGAGGCGCGCTCGGAGGACGTCCGCCGCGCCGCGGGCCTCTCGCTGGCGGCGATGCTCGGACGCAACGCGCAGATGCTGAACGTCGACGCGCTGACCACGGTCGCCAAGGTCGCGACCTCCACCGCGCCGGCCGGCGTGCGCGAGGCGGCCTCGCGCGCCCTGGCGCTGGCGGACATGGATCCCAAGCTGCGCTCGATGCTGCAGATGCACCTGCAGATGGGCGCAGGCGCGGCGCACTGAGCGCAGCCAACCGGTGCTCTCCCGACTCAGGGTGGGGACCCGGCAGAAACTTCTCGACCGTGCTCTCTGGCCAGAGGGCACGGTCGACGTTCAAATGGGAGCCCTTCTGATGCCGAAAGAGGGGCTCTCCTTCGCAAGCCAGAGTAGCACAACGGTAGTGCACCGCTTTCGTAAAGCGGGGGTTACGGGTTCAAATCCCGTCTCTGGCTCCACCTCGGCCTTCACGCGCACGTGCGCGAGTCCGCGCCGCCGCGCGCGACGCACGCCGTGAGCGTCCTGCGCGATCTCGAGCGCGTGCACGCCGAATTCGGCAGCGGCCCCGCCGCGCGCAAGCTCGCCTGCCTGCGCACCCTGCGCCGCACGAGGCTGCGCTCCGCGCGCGAGGTGCGCGCGCTGCACGAGCTGGCGCTGTTCCTGTGCGCCTGTCCCGATTCGCGCGCCGTGCTCGAGGCCGCGCGCGCGCTCCTGGCGGAGTTCCCTCGGCGCGCGGACCTGCGTCGCTTCCGGGGCGAGCTCGAAGACAGCGGCATCGCCGGCACGTCGATCCACTTCCGCTTCTACCTGCCGACCGCGGCGCGCCTTGCGCGCGCGCACCCCGGAGCGCTGCACGTCGACTGGCCCGAGTGGGAACCCGCGCAGCTCGCCCGGCTCGAGTCGCTCGCGCCGCTGCTCGCGCGCACGGCGGAGGGCGGTGCGCTCGGCGAGGGGCGCCTGGACGCGCGAAGCTGGCTCAAGCGCGGCCGAGCGCGCGGCGAGGCCGAGGGAGCCTTCCTCGCGCGACGCTTCTCCGAGCTCGCCGCGGCGAGCGAGGTGCAGGCACAGCTGTGGGACGAGCTCGATCCGCCGCTCGTCCTCGGTCCGGATCCCGCGCTGGGGCTGCGCACCCGCGCGCGCGCCAAGGGGCTGCGCGTGTGCTGGCAGCGCCAGCCGCTGCGCCACGGGCGGCCGATGCTCGCGGAGGCGCTGCGCGTCCCGCCGCGCTCGATTCGCCGCGTCCACGGCGCGGCGGCGCGGGCGCTGGTCGAACTGGCGCAGGACGCGATGGTCTCGCGCGCCCGCGACCTCGACGCCTTCATGCACGCCGACGTGCGCGACGTGCGGCTGGTCGACTGCGGCGAGGGCCTGGCCTTCGCGATGCTCGGCGTGCGGCCGGCGCAGCGGCTGCCGCTCGAGGCCGTGCATGCCTTCCTGACGCTCAAGAACGGCGTGCCCGTCGGCTACGTGCTCTCGAGCGCGCTCTTCGGATCGTGCGAGGTGGCCTACAACGTCTTCGAGACCTGGCGCGGCGCCGAGGCGGCCCACACCTACGGCCGCGTGCTCGCGATGCTGCACGCGCTCTTCGGCGCGGAGACGTTCACCGTCTATCCCTACCAGCTCGGCGACCACAACGAGGAGGGCCTGCGTTCGGGCGCGTGGTGGTTCTACCAGAAGCTCGGATTCCGTGCGGACGAGCGGGCCGTGCTGGCGCTGATGCGCCGCGAGCTCGCGCGGCTCGAGCGCGCGCCCGGGCAGCGCTCCTCGATTCCGACGCTGCGCAGGCTCGCGCGCGCGAACGTGTACTGGTCGGCCGGCGAGGCTCGTGCGGACGTGATCGGACGCCTGGACCTGGGCCGCATCGCGCTCGCGAGCCAGGCCCCGCTGGCCGAGCACGGCGGCGAGACCGCCTGCGCCGAACGCGCGGCCGAGCTGCTCGACGTGCGCTCGCAGGCGGGCTGGACGGCCGAGGAGCGCCAGGCCTTCGAGCGCTGGGCCCCGATGGTGCTGGCGCTGCCGGGGCTGACGCGCTGGACCCGCTCCGAGCGCCGCGCGCTGGCCGAGGTCACGCGCGCCAAGGGCTCCGTCGACGAGCTCGGCTACGTGCGCGCCTTCGACCGGCACCGGGCGCTGCGGCGGGCGCTGTGTGCCCTCGCGGGCGCGCGCTCCAGCGTCTAGCATGCCGCGCGCATGCCGCCCGTCCGCTTCGAGCGCCGTCCGATCCTGATCGGTGTCGTCCACCTCGCGCCGCTCGTCGGCGCGCCGCGTTTCGCGGGCTCGATGACCCGCGTCGTCGACGCCGCGCTGCGCGATGCGCAGGCGCTCGTGCGCAGCGGCTGCGACGCGCTGATCGTCGAGAACTTCGGCGACACGCCCTTCCATCCGGTCGCGGTGCCCCCCGAGAGCGTCGCCGCGATGGCGCGCGCGCTGCTCGCCGTGCGCGCGGCGCACCCGCGCACGCCGCTGGGCGTCAACGTGCTGCGCAACGACGCACGCGCCGCCCTCGGCCTGTGCGCGGCGCTGGAGCTCGACTTCCTGCGCGTCAACGTGCACGCGGGCGCGGCGGTGACCGACCAGGGCCTGATCGAGGGCCGCGCCTGCGAGACGCTGCGCGAGCGCGCGCGCCTGGGCTCCCGTGCCGCGCTGTGGGCCGATGCGCAGGTCAAGCACGCCACGCAGCTCTCGCAGGAGAGCCTGGCGCAGTGCGTCGCGGACCTCGTGCAGCGCGCGCTGGCCGATGCGGTGATCGTGTCGGGGCGCGCCACGGGCTCCGCGCCGAGCGCGGAGCGCGTCGCCGAGGCCGCCGGGGCTGCCGATCGCGCGCCGGTGCTGATCGGGTCGGGCCTGACGCTCGAGAACGCGCCCGAGCTCCTGGCACACGCGCACGGGGCGATCGTCGGCACGGCGCTCAAGCGCGGCGGCCGCGTGGCCGCTCCGGTCGACCCCGCGCGCGTGCGCGCCTTCGCCGCGCTGTTCGCCCGCCTGGGTCGGGGGAGTGCGCGATGAGCCTCGAACAGCACCGCGCGGACGCGCCGCCGGCGCTCGGCTTCGCCGTGATCACGATCAGCGACACGCGCGACGCCGCCACCGACCGCGGGGGGCCGTTCCTGGTCGAGGCCCTCGTCGCGGCGGGCCATCGCGTGGCGCGGCGCGCGATCGTCAAGGACGAAGCCGCGGAGATCGAGCGCGAGGTGCGCGCCGCCGTGGCGCAGCCGGACGTCGATCTCGTGCTGACCACGGGCGGGACGGGCATCGCGCCGCGCGACGTGACCTACCCGACGCTGCAGCGCCTCTTCGAGAGCGACATCCCCGGCTTCGGCGAGCTCTTCCGCGCGCTGTCGCTGCGCGAGATCGGCAGCGCCACGATCCTCTCGCGCGCCACGGCCGGCATCCTCGAGCGCAAGGTCATCCTCGCGCTGCCCGGCTCTCCCAAGGCGCTGGGGCTCGCCATGCGCGAGATCGTGCTGCCCGAGGCCGGTCACCTCGCGGCGCAGGCCCGCGGTCCGCGCGGGGCCTGAAACGACGGAACCCGCGGCGCGTGCCGCGGGTCCGCCGGCTCGGGCGTACCAGCCCCCGTCGCCTCACTTCAGGATGCGGCGCAGGAGCGAGATGGTCACGGTGAAGAAGCGGTCGCGCTGGTAGGTCACGGGGATCCCCGGCAGCTCGAACTCGACGCTGACCGTGTTGAACCCGCGCGTGAAGTAGAAGTCGTAGTTCGCGCCCAGGATCAGGGAGGGCACGGAGATGTTCGTCAGCTCGTAGTCGGTCCCCATGAGCGCGTCCTTGGTGCAGCCCGCGATCATGTTGCCGACCTCGCCCACGGCGTCGAGGTTGCCCTCGCTGAGGGCCTTCTCCTCCTCGCCGGTGAGCTGGCTGGCGATGTGGAGCATCGCGCGTTCGGAGAGGTTGAGCGTCAGCGTGCCGTTCGACAGGCCGCACAGGCCGACGATCACCGCGATCGACTGCGAGGAGCCGAAGAGTCGCGAGGCGCCGATCGGCGTGGGCTTCAGGCCGGTCATCGTGAAACCGCCCTGCACGCCCTGGATCACCGAGTTGAGCAGCAGCGGGTCGATGTCGAGCAGCAGTCCGGGCTTGTCGATCTGGACGAGCGTCATGCGGGTTCCGTGGTTAGGGGCCAGGTCAGGTTTCGGGCCCTGCGCGGCACGAGCTTGAGGTCCCTCGGCTCGCTCGCGCGCAGGCCCGGCGCGGCGGGAGCACTTTCCGCCCCTGGATCGTCCGGGTCGGGGTAGGTTTGAGGGAGCCCCGCAGCCTCGATCCACACCATGAAAAAGCTTCTTCGCGACCCCTTCCTCGGCCTGTGCGCGCTCACCGTCGTCAGCGCCGGCCTGCAGGCGCAGACCCTGCTCTACGACGTCGGCGGCTCGGCATCCGACGACCATTTCGGAACGGCAGTCGTCGGACTGGGCGACGTCAACGGCGACGGACGCGCGGACTGGGCGGTGGGAGCTCCGCAAGACGCCAACGTGTTCAACCTCGGCCCCGGCTACGTGCGCGTCTTCTCGGGCGCGACCGGCACCGCGCTCTTCACGCTCCAGGGCAGCGCACTCTCGACCGACGCGTTCGGTTCGGCGCTCGGGACCGTGGGGGACCTGAACGGCGACGGCCGACCGGAGTTCATCGTCGGCGCACCCGGCGCCGGCGCGAACTTCGAGGGCCGCGCCTACGTCTATCCGGCGATGGGCGGCGCGCCGCTGTTCACGGTCGCGGGCTCGAACCTGGACGATCAGATCGGCCTCGCGGTCGCCGGCTGCGGAGACGTCAACAACGACGGCAAGCCCGACTTCGTCGTCGGTGCGCCGCTGGCGGACGTCGGCGGCACCGAGCGCGGCTACGCGCGCGTCTACTCGGGGCTCAACGGGGCCCTGCTCTGGACCTTCACCGGCACGACGAACAACGAGCACCTGGGCCTCTCGGTCGATGGAGCCGGCGACGTCAACGGCGACGGCAAGGCCGATGTCCTCGTGGGCTCCTCCACGGGCGGCGCGAAGATCTACTCCGGCGCGACCGGCCTGGTGCTGCGCACGTTCAGCGCGCCCGTGCTCGATCGGCTCGGCGTCGGCGTCGCCGGCCTGACCGACGTCAACGGCGACGGCGTGCGCGACGTCGCGATCGGAGCCCCGCAGGACGGGAGCTTGTTCTCGCCCGGGCCGGGCTACGTCAACGTCTACTCGGGTGCCACGGGCGCGCTGATCTACACGCTCAACGGCCTCGCCGCCGGCGATCGCTTCGGCATCAGCGTCGCGGATGCGCGCGACCTCACCGGCGACGGTCGCAGCGAGATCCTCGTCGGTGCCGACCAGTACGCGTTCGGCGGCACGGGCTACGCGAAGGTCTACAACGGCGCGACCTCCGCGCTGCTCTACACGCTCAACGGCGTCTCGGCCTCGGACCGCGTGGGAGCCGCGCTCGACGGGATGGGAGACGCCAACCTCGACGGGCGCCTGGAGTTCGTGCTCGGCATCCCCAACCGCTCGAACCTGCAGAGCCTGGCCGGCGAAGCACAGGTCTGGTCCCAGCCGGCCGGCTGTCCGCAGCCCAACACCTACTGCACGGCGGCCAACAACTCGACCGGCGGTCCGGCGCTGATGGCCTGGTCCGGCAGCACGAGCATCGCGGCGAACAACCTCGTCCTGCAGACCAGCGGTGCGCCGGCGAACAAGCTCGCGCTCTATGCCTACAGCGCGACGCAGGCCAACACGCCCGCCGGCAACGGCATCCTCTGCATCGGCGCGCCCTTCATCCGCCTGCCGGCCTTCGCGACCTCCAGCGGCGGCACCGCCTCCTACGGCCTCGACTACAACTCGCTGCCGGGCGCGGGACAGATCCACGCGGGCGACGTGCGCAACTTCGTGCTGTGGTTCCGCGACCCCGCGGCCGGCGGCGCGAACTTCAACTTCTCGAACGGCCTGAGCGTCACGTTCTGTCCCTGACGGGCGCCGGGCCCTGCGCTGCGCGCGCCGTCGTTCGGATCAGCGCTTGGGCGCGCCGAGCTTCGGCTCGGGGCCCGCGCGGCGGACCTGCGTCGCGTCGACCAGCGGGATCTCCAGGCCGAGCTCGCCGCGGCGCAGCTTGCCGCGCACGTAGACGAAGTTCTGGTGGTACTCCATCGTCAGGTCGTCGAGGCGAGCGGCGGCCAGAGCCTCGCGCGATTCGGGAGCGACGAACAGCCGCACGCGGCGGTCGCGGCGCGAGCTGCGCACCTCGAGCGTCAGCTCGCCGTTGGGCTCGTTGACGCGCTTCTCGATCTCGCAGAACAGCTCGGCGTCGAGCGTGGGGGGCAGCGTCAGGAGCTTCTCGACCGCCTCGTAGTCCGCGCCGTCGGCCAGCGTGCGCTCGCCGGTCGCATGCCGCTTGCGGAAGTCGTCGATCGCCGCCGCGCGCGCGTTCCACCAGTCGACCAGCTCGGGGTAGGGGCGCCGTGCGGAAGGCGCGCCGGGTGTCTTGGCCGCGTTGGTCTCGGGGTTCCAGATGCCGAGCTTCTCGGCCTGCGCGGCGGCCTGCGCGGCGACGAAGGCCTCGTGCTCGAGCTCGCTGTTGCCGTACTTGTTGAAGTACGGGCTGCGCCCTTCGCGCACCAGCTTGAGGTTGTAGTCGCTGCCGTCGGGCAGCAGCACGTGGCACAACAGGCGCCCGTAGACGTCGCGCTCCTCGCGCCCGCCCGGGAAGCACAGCCCGACCTTGGGGCGCTCGCCCGCCGCGGCCAGCCCGGCGAAGAAGTGCTCGGCCCACTGGCCGGTCTCCTCGCCGTACACCGTCTGCGGCTTGCTGGGCGAGGCGGCCTGGCCCGGGTGCAGGCGTTCCTCCGTGTCGACGCACAGGAGGCGCAGCTTGGCGTCGCCGGTCGCGCGCTTGACGTGCAGCGTGTCGCCGTCGACCACCTTCGTGATCGCGTCCCATTCGGCGGCCTCGAGCTTCGGCGCCTCCCGCCCCGACTTCGCGCCGGCCGGAGCCGCGGCCGTCGAGAGCTGTGCGGCCGTTCCGGACTGCGGCGGAGCGACCGTGTCGGCCGGATGACAGCCCGCGTTCGCGGCGAGCAGGACGAGGAAGGCGCGGGAGAGGAACTCGTGCGGAGTGAAGCGCAGCATGGCACTCGATAGGATAGCGGCAACATGAGCGAGAAACCCCCGGCAACGCCGGCCGGAGCGGAGCGCGATGGCGGCAAGACACCCTCCGGCGTGCAACTCAAGGGCACCAGCGTCTCACCGGGTCTCGTGCTCGGTCCGGTGCACATCAAGGACTACGAGCTGACGCACGCTCCCCGGCAGCGCGTGCCGCTGGAGCAGGTCGAACGCGAGCTGAACCGCTTCCACAAGGCGCTCTCGGACTCCAAGCGCCAGCTCGAGGACCTCAAGGCGCGCCTGCAGGGCAAGGTCTCTGCGGACCACGTGCGCATCCTCGACACGCACTCGGCGCTGCTCAAGGACGGCGTGTTCCTCTCGGACGTCGAGAACCTGATCATCAACGAGCAGATGGCGCTCGAAGCCGCGATCGGCAAGGTCGTGGCGGACTTCGACCGCATCTTCCGGCTGGTGCAGAGCGAGACGCTGCGCGAGCGCGCGGTCGACCTGCGCGACGTCGGCATCCGCGTGCTGCGCAACCTCGAGCGCGTCGCCGTCGAGGACAAGTCCCCGGTCGCGGCGGACTACGTGCTGGTCGCGCGCGAGCTCTCGATCGTCGACATGTTCAACCTGGAGAACGAGCACGTGCTCGGGATCCTGACCGAGGCCGGCGGCCTGACCAGCCACGCGGCGATCCTGGCGCGCTCGATGCGCATCCCGACGCTGACCGCGGTCGCGGGCCTGCTGGAGAAGGTGCGCGAGGGCGATTTCGTCATCGTCGACGCCACCGAGGGCACCGTGCGCGTCAACCCCGACGAGCTCGTGCGCGCGCAGTTTCGCGCCTCGACGGCGATCGTGCGGCGCGAGGAGGCCGGCCTGCCCCCGGCCGAGAAGCAGACGCTGCTCGCCCGTCGCGGCGCGCGCACCCGCGACGGCCAGGCCATCGCGCTGGGCGCCAGCTGCGGCAACCTGCCCGAGGTCGACCAGGCCGTCGAGCTCGGGCTGCCCGGCGTGGGCCTGTACCGCACCGAGCTGCTCTACCTCGTCGAACGCGAACAGCCCTCGCTCGAGTCGCTGACCGCGCACTACGCCGCGGTGCTCGAGCACGCGCGCGGCGAGAGCGTCACGTTCCGCCTGCTGCACGTCGACTCGAGCCTGGAGGTGCCGTACCTGCACGAGGCGCGCGAGCTCAACCCGGGCCTGGGCCGCGCCGGCGTGCGCATCCTGCTCGCGCGCGAGCAGGTGCTGCGCCGCCAGCTGCAGGCGCTGCTGCGCGCCGCGCCGGCCTCGTCGACGACGCGCGCGCGCATCGCCGTGCCCTTCGTCTCGGATTGCGCCGATCTGCGCCGCGTCAAGGAGATCCTCTTCGAGGAGCGCTACGCGCTGCGCAAGGCCGGCGTGCCGTTCCAGGACCAGGTCGAGCTCGGCGCGGTGATCGAGACGCCGGTCGCCGCGCTGGGGGCGCGCGACCTCGCGCGCGAGGCGGACTTCCTCGTGCTCAGCCTGGATTCGCTGCTGCAGTACCTGGTCGCGGCCGACCGCGAGAACCACGAGCTGCGCGGCTGCTTCGAGCCGGTGCATCCCTTCGCGCTGCGGCTGATCCTGCAGATCGTCGAGGTCTGCGAGCAGGCCGCGCGCTCGCTCTCGGTCTTCGGCGTCACGGCGGTCAGCCCGGTCAACCTGCCCTTCCTGCTCGGAGCGGGCCTCAAGCACTTCTGCATCGCGCCTGTCGGGCTGGAGGACTTCCTGACGACGCTCGGTCGCATCGATCTGCGCACGGCGCGGCGCAACGCGACGCTGGCCGCGCGCGCCTCGTGCCAGGCCGAGATGCAGTCGCTGGTCGAAGGCTACCGGCACGGCTACGCGCGCGAGTGATCGCAGCGCGGTGCGCCGTGCACCGGCTCGACCACGCGCGCGGTCGCGCTGCCCGTCGCCGCCCGCAACGCCGCCGCCATCGCCTCGGCCACGACGGCGCTGCGCGTGCGCGGAGCGAGCGCGATCAGTGCCGAGCCGCTGCCGCTGATCGTCGCTGCCCAGGCGCCGCTCGCGCGTGCCGCCTCGAGCGCCGCGGCCCCGCCCGCGATCAGCGGCAGGCGGTAGCGAGCGTGCAGCCGGTCCTCGATGCCCAGCGCGAGCAGCTCGCCGTCGGCGCGCTTGAGTCCCTCCAGCAGCAGCGCCAGTCGCCGCGGGTTCTCGACCGCATCGCGGAACGGAACGCTCGAGGGGAGAACGCCGCGCGCCTCGCGCGTCGAGAGGCGGCGCTCGCTCCAGGCCAGCGCGAAGCCGAGCTCGGGCGAGAGCTCCGCGCGCACCACGCGCAGACGGCCCGCGCCCACCGGGACGGAGAGAGTGCAGCCGCCCAGCAGCGAGGCGCTCGCGTTGTCCGGGTGTCCCTCCAGCTCCAGGCCCCAGGCGAGCAGCTCGTCCTCGCTGGATCGCAGCTCCGCACCGCGCGTCGCCAGCAGCAGCCCGGCCGCGATCGCGGCGCCGCTGGAGCCCAGGCCGCGTGCGACGGGGATCTCGCTGTGTGCGGCGAGGAGCAGCCCGGGTACCTGCGGCCCGAGCCCGCGCGTCGCGCGTTCGAAGCCGCGCGCGACGAGGTTCTCCGGTCCCGCGGGCCAGTCGACCGCCGTGCCCGAACTCTCGACGATGCGTGTTCCGCCCGCCTCGCACGTGCCGAGCACTCGCAGCTCCAGGTACAAGGACAGCGCCAGGCCGAGGAAGTCGAAGCCCGGGCCGAGGTTCGACGTCGAGGCCGGTACCCGCACGCGGAGCCCGACCCAGTCCCGCTCGTGTGGAGTCATGGTGGGCAATTCCCTGCCGCGGATTGTGCGCGCGGGTCGGCTTGCGGTCGAGGCTTCTGACTCGGCTGTCACACCGTCCCAAACACGGGAAGGATCCACAATCCGATCACATGCGCTGCATCTCGCGCTTGAGGCTCCTCGGCACACCAGATACCGTGGGCCTCACGCCCGCGCGGAGACGTGTCGAGCGGAACCGAACGCGAGGTCGGGGGGTGGCCCGGCCGTTCGGCCCGCTCGGACAGGCTCCGGAGGGTCAAACGGCCTCGGCAACCACCGGGGGTCGAACTGGACCGGCGGGGTGGGCTGGCGCGAGGGGATACGTGGACGGCAGCGGGCCGTCCGCGCGATGCGCCTGCCCACCGACCGCCCGGGGCGAGCCGCAGGAGTCCGCATGTTCATCGACGAGAAGGACCGCTTCTATTCGCGCTTGGCCACGATTCCCGGGATCCGCCCGATGCCCTCGGTGGGCGATTGGATCCTGCTGCACGTCGAGCATCCGCAGGAGCTCGCGCGCCGCGTCAACCGCAAGCTCTCGCCCGGCGTGGTGAGCGTGCCGCGCCAGGTCGACGGCGCCGTGCGCATCCAGGTCGCCGATCCGCGCACCAACGAGCAGTTGCTGCGCACGCTGAAGGAAGCCGTTCTGCAGCGCTGACCCGCGCACACACGACGCGAACACGGGTGCGGCCCGGGCTCTGGTAGCCTGGGCCGCATGCTTTGCCGCTCCGTTCTCACGCTCCTCCTCGCGCTGCCCGTGCAGGCCCAGCAGGGCAACACCGACGAGACGCTCGTCGGGCGCAGCGATCTGCCCGCGCTCGTTCCCGAGATCACGCGCGCGGAGATCGAGCACCACGTGCGCTTCCTGGCGAGCGACCAGCTGCTGGGTCGGCCGACGGGCTCGAAGGAGTCCGAGGCGGCGGCGCGCTACCTCGCCGACGTGCTCGCGCACTACGGCGTGCAGCCCGCGGGGGACGACAAGTCCTTCCTGCAGCGCGTGCCCTTCTCGAGGAACGAGATCGAGGGCACGCCGAGCCTCGAGCTGGACACGAAGGATGGCTCGCAGCCCGAATGCGTCTGGCAGCGGGATTGGCGCTACGCCGGTCCCGGCTTCTCCAAGCGCGTGCTGCGCGTGCGTGCGGCGAAGTCGGCGGACCAGATCCCCAAGGAGGGCCTGGAGAACGTGGCGCTGTTCCTCGACGAGCCCTCGCGGCGCACGCAGCGCGACTGGCTCTCGAGCTCCGGGCATCCGCGCGGCAAGGGCATCGGGCTGCTGCTCGTGCCGATGCCGGGCGACGCGCTGCAGCGCAGTTCGATGCCGCTGCTCGAGGCCGCCGGGACCCTGCTGCACCTCGTACGCGCGGGCGTGCTCGAGCAGCTGACGCTCGAGGTGAAGCTGCGCGAGCTGCCGGCCTACAACGTGGTCGGCATCCTGCCCGGCGAGGGCGCGGAGGCCGCGCAGGCGCTGGTGCTCAGCGCGCACTACGACCACCTCGGCGAGGACACCAACCACGCCGAGGCCGGCGCGGACAAGGTCTTCAACGGCGCCGACGACGACGCCTCGGGCTGCTCGATCGTGCTCGAGCTCGCGGGGGCGCTCGCGCAGCAGAAGCACCGGCGCCACAGCGTCGTGTTCCTGCTCGCGACGGGCGAGGAGATCGGGCTGGTGGGCACGAACTACTACCTCGAGCATCCGGCCGTGACGCTGGCGAACACGCTGGCCAACCTGAACTTCGAGATGCTCGGCCGGCCCGATCCGCTGGTCGGCGGCGCGGGCAGGATGTGGCTCACGGGCTGGGGAGAGACCAGCCTGGGCGAGGCGCTGGCGAAGAACGGCGTGCCGGTGGCGGTCGATCCCCGCCCCAAGGAGCACTTCTACGAGCGCTCGGACAACTACGCCTTCGTGATGAAGGGCGTGATCGGCCAGACCTTCTCCACGTACAACCTGCACACCGACTACCACCACGTCAGCGACGAGGCGGACAAGATCGACTTCGAGCACCTGACGCAGTGCGCGCGGACCGCGAGCGACGCGGTGACGATGGTGCTCGACGGGCGCGTCGTGCCGGCCTGGAGCGCGGAAGCGCAGGCGAAGCGCGACGCGCGCTCCAAGCCGCCGGCGAAGTAGGCGCGAGCGTTCCTCTGCGCCGCCGCCGCGAGGTGGACGGCTCTCGCGCGAGCTCGACGCGGCGGCCGCGTGCTTCCGCCTCTCGCGCGACTCGGCTAGGATCCGCGCTCTTTGCGCGGAGGATCCATGGCCCGACGAACCAAGCAGCGCCCGCTGACGGCACGCACCGCCGACCGCTACGAGCTCTACCAGGAGGCCGTGCAGTCGCCCGAGGACGACTTCGCCTTCCTGCGCCGCATCTTCCGCAAGCATGCCGGGCGCGAGCCGCTGCACCTGCGCGAGGATTTCTGCGGCACGGCGCTGCTCAGCTCCACCTGGGTGCAGCGCTCTCCGCGACACACGGCCGAGGGCTTCGATCTGGACGCCGAGCCGCTGGCCTGGGGCCGCGCGCACAACCTCGCTCCGATCGGCAAGGCAGCCGAGCGCGTGACGCTGCACCAGAAGGACGTTCGGCTGCCCGGGGTGCGCAAGCCGGACCTGCGCCTGGCGCAGAACTTCTCCTACTACGTCTTCAAGACGCGCGCGGAGCTCGTGGGCTACTTCCGCGCCGCGCGCGCGAGCCTGGCCAAGGACGGCCTCTTCGCGCTCGACATCTACGGGGGCACGGAGGCGACCGCGGAGGTCAGCGACACCAAGCGCCTCTCGCGCGGCGTGACGTACGTGTGGGACCAGGACTGCTACTGGCCCGGCACGGGCGAGTACACCTGCTACATCCACTTCCGCTTCAAGGACGGCTCGAAGCTCGAGCGCTGCTTCCGCTACGACTGGCGCTACTGGTCGCTGCCGGAGGTGCGCGACGCGCTGCACGACGCGGGCTTCGCGCAGGTCGAGGCGTACTTCGAGCAGACCGACCGGCCCGACGGCGAGGGCAACGGCCGGTTCAAGCTCGACCAGCAGGGACGCACCAGCCGCGACTGCGTCGGGCTGATCGCCTACCTCGTCGCGCGCGGTTGAGGCGCGCTACTTGGGCTGAGCCTCGAGCGCCGCGCGGTCGAGCGCTGCGGTGACGTTGCCGCCCGCGACGGTGATGTCCCAGGGCGTCTCGAGCACGACCGACATGCCCTTGGGGAACTCGGCGGTCGCGACGTGCGCGCCCTGCGGCATCGCGTCGACCGCGCGGCTGTCGCGCTCGTCGTCCTGGATCTGCACGAGCAGGATCGGCTGCTCGCCCTTGTCGCCGTTGGCCATCGCGCGCAGGTGCTCGGCGCAGTGCGTGCAGCCCTGGCGCCACAGCACGATCTTGCCGTCGGTGGGCAGCTTCTCGGCCGGGATCCACTTCGTCAGCGCGTCGATGTCGAACACGCTCTTGCCGACCCACGCCGACGGATCCAGCGTCAGCCAGTCGGGATGCTTGGGCGGATCCTGCGTCGAGGACGTGCCGGGCGTGCCCTTGGCCGGCGGCGGCGTGTCCTGCGCGCCCTGCCGCACGCGGATCCACAGCGCGGGGAGCGCGAAGGAGAGGATCAGCGCCGCGAGCACGAGCCCCCAGCCCGCGCCGCCCCGGCGCAGCGCGCTCCAGGGCTTGGCGACGAGCAGCGCGAGCAGCAGCGCGCTGTCGACGCACATCATCAGCACCGGCGGCACCTTCAGCCCGCCGCCGAAGCAGCCGCAGGATTCCGCGCCGGCCGCGAGTTGCGTCGTCAGCACGAAGTCGAAGAACACGAACAGCGCGGCGAAGAGCGGCCAGGCCTGGCGCGGGCGCAGGAAGGCCAGCGCCACCAGCGCGAGCTCGATGCCGATCACCAGCGTGTACGTCAGGTCCAGTCCGATCGGCGTGCCCTTGCGGATCACCTCGGGCAGCAGCGCCGGCGTGCCGTAGACGAGCTTGGCCAGCGCGCCCGCGGCGAGCCACACTGCGCACAGGCGCAGCGTCCAGCGCGCGAACGGAGAGTCGGGGATCGTGGTCTCGCTCATCGTGGAGAAGAGGTGGCGGGGGAAGCGCCCATTGTATGGCCCGCGTCTACGCGGCTCACGCGCGAGCCGTGAGCGCGGCGCTCAAAAGACCCACAGGCGGCTGCCGTCGGCGGAGCTGGCACAGGGCTGCGCGAAGCGCTGCTCGCGGCCGAACAGGCGCCGCAGGGCCGGCCTCGGTCTCCCGCGGAAACGACAGCCGTGCTCCGGCGCGGGGGCCAGCGCCAGCGCGCCCAGACAGGCCGCGAAGAGCCGCGCGCGCGCGGCCTGGCGCAGGTGGATGCCGTCCCAGCCGTAGTCCTCGCGCGGCACGCGCACGTGCGTCGTGCCCCGCGCGTGCGCGAGCTCGGCCAGGCGCTGCTCCAGCGCGCGGGCCTCGCGCAGCACGAGCTCGCGCTGCAGCGGCCGGCCGCGGTACACGAGCACGCGCACGGCCTGGAAGGCGAGCGGCGAGAGCGCCTCGAGGCTCGCGAGCGGGAGCCCCGTCGTCACGACGCGCGCGTCCGCGGCGGCGAGCCGCGCGAGCACCTCGTCGAACCAACCCGCGATCGTCGCCGCGCTCGAGCCGTAGGCGAGGTCGTTGCCGACGTCGGTGACCAGCGCCGCGCACGGGCCGCGCACCGCGGCGAGCGCGCTCCACACGCCGCACTCCAGGATCGATCCGAGGTCGCGCGCGAGGTAGCGGCTGGACGCTCCGTACGAGCGCCCGTGTCCGCTTGCGACGAACACGTCGTACGGCCCGCTGCGCGCGTCGAGCGAACGCAGCAGCGCGGGCAGCCCCAGCCACAGATTGCTGGCGCCGATCAGCACCAGGCGCGTTCGAGCGCGCTCCACAGAAGCTCCTCGCGGCCCCAGGCCGGATCCCACGCGCTCCAGTAGACGCAGCGCTCGAGCTCGGCTCTCGCGCCGGCGCCGACGTGCGCGGCGAAGAGCTCGAGCTCGATCTCGAAGGCGTCGTGGCCGGCGAGCACGCGTGCCTGGCCGCCCTGGCGGCTGACGGCCACAGCTGCGCGGCCGCGCACGCCGCGCGCATACGTGCGCACGCGCAGGCCGCGCCGCGCGAGCGCCTGCCAGCGTCGCGCCGAACCGCTCTGCGCGAAGCCGCTGGCGAAGGCGCGCTGCTCGTATCCGCCCGCATCGCGCGCGCGCGCGGGCTGCGAGGCGAGCGTCAGGAGCCCGGCGCGGTTGAGGCGCGCGAGCACGGGCACGAGCGCCTCGCTCTCCTCGTCGAGCGCGGGCGCGCCCCAGCCGGGGAAACGGCGCAGGCGTCCCTCGACGAAACGCGCGCCGAGCTCGCACAGCTCCTCGAAGCTCCCGGCGCTGGCCCAGCTCAATCGACGCACGGGCGCGATTCTAGGGTCTTGAGCCCGCCCCCGTGCGTCTGGCATCGTCCCGGAATGTCCGAGAGATCCAAGGCGCGCTGGGCCCTGCTCGCGGCCGCGGCCTTGTTCTCGACCGGCGGCGCGGCGATCAAGGGCACGAGCTTCGGCGGGCTCGAGCTGGCCGGGCTGCGCTCGGGCGTCGCGGTGCTGGCCTTCCTGGCCTTCCTGCCCGGCGCGCGCGTCGTGCCGCGCCCGCGTGCGCTGCTCGTGGGCGTGGCCTACGCCTCGACGCTGATCGCGTTCGTGCTGGCCAACAAGCTGACCACCTCGGCGCTGGCGATCTTCCTGCAGTCGAGCGCGCCGATCTACGTGCTGCTGCTCGCGCCGCTGCTCTTGAAGGAGCGCGTGCGCGCGCGCGATCTCGTCTTCCTGCTCGCGATCGGCGCGGGCGTGGCCTGCCTGTTCCAGGACAATCCGCCGCCGCAGGCGACGGCCAGCAATCCGGGGCTGGGCAATCAGCTCGGTCTGTACTCGGGCTTCGCCTGGGCGCTGACGATGATCGGCCTGCGCTGGCTCGCACGCGGCGGCGGCAGCAGCGCGAGCTCGCTCGAGGCGGTCGTCGCCGGCAACACGCTGGCCTGCGTCGTCTGCCTCGCGCTGGCGGGAGCACGTGGCGAGCTGACGCTGTCGCAGGCCGGGACGAACAGCTGGCTGCTCGTCGCGTACCTGGGCGTGTTCCAGATCGGGCTCGCCTACACGCTGGTGACGCGCGCGGTGCGGCACCTCGAGGCCTTCGAGGTCTCCGTGCTGCTCCTGGTCGAGCCGGTTCTCAACCCGCTCTGGGCCTTCGTGTTCCAGGGCGAGCGTCCCGGCCTGTGGGCGAACCTCGGCGGCGCTCTGATCCTCGCCGCGACGATCGTCAAGTCCTGGTGGGACGCGCGGCGCGAGACGCGCGCGGCCTGAGCGCGACGCGCATCCGCTCTGCAGCGGCCCCGGGAGACGCACCGCCTCGGGTCAGCGGCCGTAGAGCTCGAGGTCGAAGCTCAGGTCGTCGCTCGCCGGATCGACCTGGTGCACCTCGACCGCGAGCACGTTGGTGCCCGCGACGAGCAGGCGCCGGTCGACCAGCGTGCCGACGAAGCGCCGTTCGTCCGGGCCCTCGAGCGCGTAGCCCGCGAGCGTCGACGGGCCGACGCCGGACTGCGGCAGGAAGCGCCGGAAGACGCGCTCGCCGTTGAGGTACACGTCCGCGCCGTCGTCGGCGAGCAGACGCAGCTCGAGCGCGTGGAACGCGGCCGGATTGCCGACGCTGAACGCGCGGCGGAACCAGGTCGTCGCGTGGTGCGCGCCCGCGGGACCGCTCTGCACCAGCGTCGCCTCGTCGCCTTCGCCGTAGCCCAGCTGCGCGGGCCCGCTCGACCAGCTCGCGTCGCTGAACCCCGGCGCGGTCCAGTTCGCCGGCGGCGCGATCCCGTCGTCCTTGTACTTCCAGGTCGCGCCGGCCGCGACCAGGCGCGTACCGTAGCTCGTGCCCACCAGGCGCGCGTCGAAGCTGATGTCGCTGCTGGCGGCGTCGGACTGGTGGATCTCGATCGCGAGCGTGTTGCTGCCCGCGACGAGCAGGCCGACGGGCACCTCGAAGGGCGTGAAGACGCCCTCGTCCAGGCCCGTGACCGCGGCGACCGCGAGCGTCTGCGCGCCGATCGTCCCCGCCGGCAGGTTGCTGCGCACGAGCTCCTGGCCGTTGAGGTAGACGCGCGCGCCGTCGTCGCGCAGGAGCTCGAGCTCGAACGCGCCGTAGGGGCTGGGATCGGCGAGCGTGAAGCTCTTGCGGAACCAGGTCGTGATGAAGTGCGCGCCCGCGGGCCCGCCGTTGACCAGCGTGCTCTCGTCGCCGTCGCCGTAGCCCAGCTGCGCCGGGCCGCTCGCCCAGCCCGCGTCGTCGAACCCGGTCGTGAACCAGCTCGCGGGCGGGGCCACGCCGTCGTCCTTGTACTTCCAGACCGAGCCCGCGGGGAGCAGCGTCACGCTCGCGCGCGGCACGGGTTCGGGGAAGAGCACGCGCTCGTCGATCACGGTCCCGTTCGCGCCGACGGCCTGCACGTGCGCGATCTCCGCGGTCGCGTCGACCAGCAGCGCGCCGTGGTCGTCCGCGAAGTGCACCTCGCTCCCGGCGAGGAGCTGCGCGACGCCGGTCAGCGACTGTCCGCCGATGCCGGCGGTGAAGTAGGGCAGCTCGCGTTCGAAGCGCTCGTAGAGGTGGTCGTGTCCCTGCAGGACCGCATCCGCGCCCCAGGCCGCGAAGGGCCACTGCGCGCTGCCGGTCGGTCCGTGCGGACCCGACGAGTACGCGGGGTGATGGAAGTACACCAGGCGGAAGGGCGCGTCGCCACTGCGCCTGCGCGGAGCCGGACGCGATCCCGTCGGGCTCGTTCGCGTCGCTGTCGAGCGCGAAGAGCGCCACGGGCCCGCGGCGCAGCTCGTAGTAGCGCTCGTTGCCCGGCAGCGTGAAGTACCCGAGGTAGGGCGCGCCCGGCGGCGAGCTGTACCAGTCGTGGTTGCCCATGCACGGGAAGAAGCGCGGCGTGGCCGAGCCTGCCCCCCAGCTGCCGGCGTAGCTGCCGATGAAGTCGTGGTAGTAGCGCCCGATGTTGGCGTCGATCGTCGCCGCCTCGCCCAGCGGGTAGTTGTTGTCGCCGACGGTGATCACGAACTGCGGCTGCCAGCCGTGCACCAGCGCGGAGACGGCCGCCTCGTCGGCGTTGTCGACGCCGAAGTCGCCGATCACGGCGAAGCGCACGCGCTCGGGCTCGGGTTGCGCGGGGGACTGCGCCGTGCCGAGCGCGGTGCCCTGCGACGAGGAGAGCTGCACCAAGGCGAGGGGGAGGAGGAGCGGCTGCATGGCACCTGCATGCTAGCGCGCTCGCCCCGAACGCGCCGGAAGCGGGCGCGGCTTTGACAGCGACACGGCGGGCGCCTAGCTTGCGCCACCATGCACGAGTGGATGCACGCGCTGGTGGTCTGGGTGCTCGAGTTCGTCCGCGACTGGGGCTACCTCGGCGTGTTCCTGATGATGGCGGCAGAGTCCTCGATCCTGCCCGTGCCGAGCGAGGTCGTCATCCCGCCTGCCGCGTACTGGGCCGCGCAGGGGCGCTTCACCTTCGCCGGGATCGTGCTCGCGGGCACCGCGGGCTCGTTCGTCGGCGCGATCGTGATGTACGCGCTCTCGCGCTGGCTGGGCCGCCCGCTGGTGCTGCGCTGGGGACGCTGGGTGCGCATCACGCCCGAGAAGCTGGAGCGCGCCGAACGGCTGCTCGAGCGCTACGAGAAGGGCGCGATCTTCTTCGCGCGGCTGCTGCCCGTCGTGCGCCACCTGATCGGGATCCCGGCCGGCATCGTGCGCATGCGCGTGGTGCCCTACGCCGTGTGGACGGTGGTCGGGTCGGCGCTGTGGTGCAGCGTGCTGGCCTGGTTCGGGCAGAAGGTGCTCGGCGCCGAGCCCGATCTCCTGACCGACGCCGACGCGCTCGGGCGAGCGATCAAGTCCAACATGCTGATCATCGTCGTCGGCTGCGTCGTGCTGGCGCTGCTCTACTTTGCGATGCTGCGCCTGACCGACAAGCGCGCGGCGGAGCGCGCCTGAACGCAGCCGCATCCGCTCGCCGCCGCGTGCGCGCCCGGAGCGCGGCGCGAGTTCAGGGCCGCGTGGCGCGGCCGCGGAACCAGAACTCGACCGGGGACTTGCCCGGCGGCGTCCAGGTGAACCCGCCCTCGATCTCGTCGCCGTGCACGCGGCCGTGCCAGCGGTTCTCCGAGCCTTCGCCGTTCGTGCACGTCGCGCGGTAGGCGAGCACGTCGCCGTCCCTCTCGATCGCGTAGGGCCCGGTGCCGAAGCCGTACTCGTCGCAGGCGCGCGAGTGGAAGCGGCCTCCGGCGAACTCGATCACCTCGTGCTGCTCCGCGGGCTTGCCCTGCTCGCCGACCTCGATCGCGAAGGCCCGCCCGTCGAGCGCGCCCAGGCCGTCGTGTGCGCGCGCGTCGTCCCACACGCGCTGGTTCTCGGGCGAGAGGCCTGCTGCGGCGGGCGGCGAGCTCCGGGCCTCGTCCGCGCTGCACGACGAGCAGGCGGCAGCGGCCAGTGCGAGGGCGAGTGTGGACAGGACGGCGAGGGACGGCGTGCGCATGGGTTCGATCTCCTGGGAGTCGAGCGTACGTCGCTCCTCGGCGCCGGGCAGCCGCACGTTCGTGCGGGGTGCGCGCACGAACACGAGGCCGCCGGAGTCGTGCGCGGCGGACGGCCCAGTCCGCGCACAGGTGGTTTCGCGGAAGGCAGGCCTGGGCCGCGCGTCGGTAGGGGAGAGGGGTGCGCGTCACGTGCCCCGTTTCCCGCCCCCAAGCCAGGAGATCGCCATGCGCTCGATACCCGTGAGACTGCTGCTGCTCGCCAGCCTGACCGTGTGTGCCTGCCGCTCGAACACCGCCGAGCAGGAGAACGCCCGGCGCGCCGGCGCGGCGGCGCAGGGCCTCGACGTGCGCGTGATCCCGTTCCAGCACGCCGACGCGCGCCTGGCGGCGAACCATGCACGAGCCGAATTCGGCCAGCCGCCGATGGAGGGCGTGGTCAAGCTCGAATGCGACGCGCGCACGAACAGCTGGGTGGTGCAGGCCCTGCCCGCGGACCTCGCGCGCGTCGAAGCGATCGCGGCGCGCTACGACCGCTGAGGCGCGCTCGAATGCGAGCCGGCCGGGCCCGCGCTTCGGCGGACCCGGCCGGCGTGTGCGCGTCGCGCTGCGCGACTCAGCTGCTCTTGATCCGCATCGCGTAGAACGAGCGCCAGACGAAGACCGACGAGACGAGGAAGCAGCCCAGCGCGAGCCCGTGGACCAGCGAGGGGTTCTCCTTCATCGCGACGGCGAGCTCGACCGCGAGCAGGCCGAAGAGGGTGGTGAACTTGATCACCGGGTTCATCGCGACCGAGCTGGTGTCCTTGAACGGATCGCCGACGGTGTCGCCGACGACCGCCGCCGCGTGCAGCGGCGTGTTCTTCGCGCGCAGTTCGGTCTCGACGACCTTCTTGGCGTTGTCCCACGCGCCGCCCGCGTTGGCCATGAAGATGGCCTGGAACAGGCCGAAGAGCGCGATGGCGATCAGGTAGCCGATGAAGAAGAACGGGTCGACGAAGGCGAAGGCCAGCGTCGAGAAGAAGACCACGAGGAAGATGTTGAACATCCCCTTCTGCGCGTAGATCGTGCAGATCTCGACGACCTTCTTGGAGTCCTCGGTCGAGGCCTTGGTCGCGCCCTCGAGCTTGATGTTCTTCTTGATGAACTCGACCGCGCGGTAGGCGCCGGTCGAGACGGCCTGGGTGGACGCGCCGGTGAACCAGTAGATCACCGCGCCGCCCATGATCATGCCCAGCAGGAAGCCCGGGTTGAGCAGCGAGAGCTTCTCGAGCACCTCGGTCGCCCCGTACTGCGTCTTGAGCGACATGATCGTGGCGAAGATCATCGTCGTCGCGCCGACCACCGCCGTGCCGATCAGCACCGGCTTGGCCGTCGCCTTGAAGGTGTTGCCCGCGCCGTCGTTCTCCTCGAGGTACTCCTTGGCCTTCTCGAAGTTGACCGCGAAGCCGAAGTCCTTCTGCAGCTCGGCCTTGACGTTGGGGACCTCCTCGATCAGCGAGAGCTCGTAGACCGACTGCGCGTTGTCCGTCACCGGACCGTAGCTGTCGACCGCGATCGTGACCGGGCCCATGCCGAGGAAGCCGAAGGCCACCAGGCCGAAGGCGAAGATCGGCGCGTAGTTGACGACGGTGCCCAGATCGGCGGAGAGCCACCAGGCCGCGCCCATCAGCAGCGTGAACACCACGCCCATCCAGTAGGCGCTGAAGTTGCCCGCCGTCAGGCCGGCGAGCACGTTGAGCGAGGCGCCGCCTTCCTTGGAGGCCTCGACGCACTCGCGCACGTGGCCCGACTTGGTCGAGGTGAAGACCTTGACCATCTCGGGGATGATCGCGCCGGCCAGCGTGCCGCAGGTGATGATCGCCGAGAGGCGCCACCACAGGGTGCCGTCGCCCAGCGTCGGGATCAGCAGGTACGAGGCGGCGAAGGTGATTCCGATCGAGATGATCGAGGTCAGCCAGACCAGGAAGGTCAGCGGGGCCTCGAAGTCGAAGTGGTCGGCGTTGCCGTAGCGCGCCTTCGAGATCTGCTCGTTGATCAGGTACGAGACGCCCGAGGCGACGATCATCATCACGCGCATGGCGAAGAGCCAGACGATCAGCGAGGCCTGCGTCAGCTCCTTGCCGGCACCCTCGGGGACCGCCAGCAGGATGAAGCTGATCAGCGCCACGCCCGTGACGCCGTAGGTCTCGAAGCCGTCGGCCGTGGGGCCGACCGAGTCGCCCGCGTTGTCGCCCGTGCAGTCGGCGATCACGCCCGGGTTGCGCGCGTCGTCCTCCTTGATGTTGAAGACGATCTTCATCAGGTCGGACCCGATGTCCGCGATCTTGGTGAAGATGCCGCCCGCGATGCGCAGCGCGCTCGCGCCCAGCGACTCGCCGATGGCGAAGCCCAGGAAGCACTTGTAGGCGAGGTCGCTCGGGATGAAGAGCAGCACGATCAGCATCAGGAGGAGCTCGATGCTGATCAGCAGCATCCCGATCGAGATCCCGGCCTTGAGCGGGATCTGGTAGACGGGATAGGGCTTGCCGCGCAGCGCGGCGAAGGCCGTGCGCGAGTTGGCGAAGGTGTTGATGCGGATGCCGAAGGCGGCCACCGCCACGCTGCCCGCGATGCCGATCAGCGAGAAGGCGATGATCAGCGCCAGCTCGCTGGCGGGCTTGTGGTGCACCAGGCCGAAGTAGGCCAGGATGATCGCGCCGATGAAGACCTCGAGGATGACGATGAACTTGATCTGCGTCATCAGGTAGGTCTTGCACGTGGCGTAGATCAGCTCGGAGATCTCGAGCATCGCCTTGTGCACCGGCAGGTCGCGCAGCTGCTTGTAGATCACCAGCCCGAAGATGATCCCGAGCAGGCAGATCCCGATCCCGAAGAGCAGCAGCGTGTGCCCGTCGGTGCCGAGGAACTGGGCCTTCGACAGATCGGGCAGCGCGAGGTCGAACTCGCTCTTGGTGTGCTCCGCGGCCTGGGCCAGGGGGGCGAAAGCGCTCGTCGCGAGCGCCAGTGTGGACGAGAACATCGTGGCGGAATCTCCGTCGGTGGGGGGACCCGTCCCGGGGCCTCTGCCCCGGGGAATGAGGGCAAAGGTTGTAGCGGCTGGCGGCCAGGATGCCAAGCCTGGAGCGGGCTCCTCCGGGCGGGCCGCGGCTGCGGGGGCCAAGGGGCGCTCGTCCGGGCCATCCCGGGCCTCCGCAGGGTCCCGAAACGAGCGCAGCCGTCGCGTGGACGGCTGCGTCGCGTCAGGGAACGGGCTCCGGGGCGACCGGGCCCGCCCGCGGGCTCAGGGCTTCTTGTTGGAGCGCAGCTCCTTGTACTTGAAGACCGTGAACTTGACCTCGCTGTCCTCGGCGAACTCGACGCCGATGGCGCCGTAGCGCTGCTTGGAGGCGGCCATCGGTTCCTCGTGCGCCGTGATGTCGGTGTTGGGGAACTTCACGACGAAGTTCGAGCCGATCATGCTGACGTCCATCGAGTAGCTCTGGCCGGGCTTGAACTCGGCGTTGTTGCCCATCGTGCGGATGCCGTAGTTCGGCACGTTGTTGTCCGCGCGGTTGTAGAGGCGGAAGTAGAACACCACGTTGCCCTTGACCGGCGTGAACTCGATGTGCGCGACGATGTCCTTGAGCTGCTCGCGGTCGCCGATCGAGATGATGCCGTTCTTGCCGGAGCCGGCCTTGGGGCCGACGACCTGCAGCATGCCGTCCTTGAGGCTGAAGCCGCTGATGCCCTCCTGCGAGCGCGTCCAGCTCTTGTCGTCGGCCGTGAGCCCGTCCTTCCAGGCCTCGCCGTCGATGTAGGACTGCGTGAAGACCGTGGTCGCCGCCGCGTCGGAGTCGGTGACGAGCTGCTTGAAGAGGTCCGTGTACCACTTCTTGCGCTCGGGATCGACCTTGCCGCGCAGCGTGGTGTCGAGCGCGTTGCGGATCTCGATCTCGGCCATGGTGAAGGCCGTCAGCGCCTCGCGCGTGTTGCCCTTGGCCTTGGCGTCGCGGATCAGGCTGGTCAGGTACGACTTGTCGAGCCGGTCGCGCACGTCGGCCAGACGCTTGCGGTAGTCGTCGTCCATGATGGACGCCTTCTCGTTCAGATCGGTGGCCGTGCGGCGCATGGTCTTGATCTGGTCGATCGGCAGCGATTCGGCGTTGGCGCTCCCGCTCTCGAGCTGGGCCAGGCGTTCGGTCATGTCCTTGCGCTCGGTGGCGTTGTCGATCGTGCGCTGCGCGACCGTCATCACCTTGACCACGTCGCCCTCGATCTTCGAGCGCTTGTAGAGATCCTTGTTCTCCTGCTTGGCGCCCAGGTCCAGGATCTGCTTGGCGTCGCCTTCCTTCTGCGGGTCGAAGCGCAGGAACTCGTCTCGGAGGTTCTTGAGCGACTCCTCGTAGAGCCGGATCTTCTCCTCCTCCGCCTTGCGCTTGAGGATGGTGTTGCCGAGCACGCCGCCCGCGACGAGGAAGAGCACGCCGCAGGTGATCCAGACGTAGGTCATCACCTTGCTCTCGCGCTGCTTGAGCAGCTCGACCTCGCGCTTGACGTCCGGCGAGACCGCCGCGTGGCGCGCGCCGGCGCGACGCGCGGCCGGCGACTCCTCGCCGGCGGCTTCGCGCGCGGCCGCGGGCCGCGCACTCGGCGCGGCCTTCGGCTGCTGCTGCGGCCGGCTTGGGCGCGGCGGCGCGGCCTTCGGCGCAGGCGCGGCGGCAGGCCGGCTCGGCCACGGTGGTCGGTTGCGAGGCGGCCTCGGCCTCGGCCTTGCGCTGCGCCAGGAGGCGCTCCTTCATGCTGGGGCCCTTGTCTCCGGCAGGCTGGCCGGCGGGCTGGGAGGGTTGGCTCTTGTCCGTGGACATCGTGGGATCGTCTCGCTCCGATCAGGAGGACGCGGGGGGAGTCGGGGGAGAGTGCTTGCTCGCCTGCTGCTGTTTCATCAGCCGGCGGATCTCGGCACCTGCGCTGGCCGGCGCCTGGCGCCGATTTTTGGAGAGGAATAGTAGCAGCCGGGCCAGGAAGAGTGCGAGCCCGACCACGGCCATGAGCAGGACGAAGGGGTGGTTGAGGATCCCCAGGCGGCTGGGCGGGACCTCGCGCAGATGCAGGTTGCGCACCAGGAGGTAGGGCATCTCGCGCACCTTGCCCTCGTTGTCCTCGTAGCGGACCGTGCGGTAGAAGACGCCCTCGACGTCCCAGGCGTCGTACATGGTCTCGACCACGGGCGGGTCGCCGATCAGGTCGAAGACCAGCTTCTCGCTGCCGTCGATCTCCTGCATGTAGCCGCGCCAGACGTCCTTCATGCCCATCACGGGCGTGTCCAGGCGCGTGGCGCGCAGGGCCTTGACCAGGCCGCGGTGCTTGACGAACTCGCCGCGCCAGCCGTCGGGGTCCTTGAGGCACCCCTCGTAGTCGAGCCAGCGCTTGGCCTTGGTCTTGACCTCGTCCGGCGCGTAGTTGGCGAGCTCGCGCAGCAGGATCCCGTACCCGCCGGACTCGCGGAAGTCCTCGCCGTTCTTCGAGTCCGCCAGCGCGCCCTGGAAGAGCGTGCTGATGCGCTGATCCCGCAGCGCGGGATCCGGCGGCACGGGCGCGCCCTGCGTCGCGAGCTCGGCCTCCTCGCGGGCGGCCTGCTCCTCCTTGGTGATCTGCGACCAGTAGTAGAGCGCGCCACCGATGCCCGCGACGACGAGCAGGAAGAGCAGTCCGCCGACGCGCTGGAACTCGGCCGTGCGCCAGAACGACTGCTGCGGCGGGGGCTCGAGCAGCCGCCGACGCGCTTCCTCGAGTCGCTCGGTGTGCTTGTCGGTGGGCGGCTGGACCGGGGCGGGTGTGGGAGCGTCGGTCATGGAGCTCTCCTGCTAGCTAGTGCCCGGGACGGGGTTCCTAACCGAAAAACCATCCGCGGGCCGGTCGGAGGTACGAACCGGCCCCCAAGACTGTGACCGCCGGCGGGCTCGAGCGCCAGTCGGCAGCGGACGCAGAGGCGCAGGACCGAGGGGTCAGGGACGCTCGGCCGGGCCCAGCGCGAACTGCAGCTCGGGGATCCCGAGCTCGCGGCCCAGGTCGACCACCTGCATCGCGGCCGACCAGGGCACGCCGGGCTGGGCGTCGAGGATCAGCGGGCGCTCGGGCTGGCTGCGGGCGACCAGCTCGTCGTGGGCCTCGCGCAAGAGCGGCTCGAGCTCGCGCGGGCCGGCGAGATCGTGGTGCAGGAAGCGCCAGCGCACCTGGGAGCTCCCCGGCCGGCACTCGAGCACCACGCGCAGCTCGGAGAGGGGTGCGCCCGGGCTGGTCGCGCCCGGACCGCGGTCCTTCGGCAGCCACGTGTCGATGCGTGCCTCGTCGATGCGCGAGCGGAAGCTCGAGAGGAAGAACACGCACAGGCAGAAGATCACGTCGACCATCGGTACGACGTTGATCGGCAGCGGGTTCTCGTCGGACTGGGCAGTGGCCATGGGATGGAGCTCCGGGGTGTGTGGTGTCGGGTTGCGCTCGAACGCGGCGGCCGCGCCGAGCGAGCCGGGCCGCGGTTCGCGTTTCGCGCCGCGTGTCGCGGCGCGTTCCGTGTCGTGCGGCGCGCTCAGCGCCGTGCGGCATCGGCGGGCCGCGCCGCGGCGAGCTCGAGGCGGTACAGGCCCGCCGGGGCCGCGGACTGGATCAGAGACTGCACCGCGTCGTAGGGCGCGCGTGCATCGGCGCGCACGAGCAGGTGCAGCGCGCTCGCGGCGCGCGAGCCGGGCGTCGCGAGGGCCGCGGAGCCGGGCGCCGCGAGGGCAGCGGAGCCGGGCGCGCCCTCGCGCGGCTCGGGGTTCTCGGCGGCGGCGAGCACGAGCTCGCGGGCGAGCTCGGCGCGCGAGAGGTCGACGCCCAGGATCGACGAGCGCCAGTGCTCGCGCAGGCGGCACTCGCCGCCCTGCGCGTGGACCGCGCACTCCGACGGCGAGACGTGGTGCACGTTGGCGACCAGCGTGCGCTCGAGCGGCGCTTCCGGATCCGGGCGCAGCGCGCGTGCCGCGGGCAGCTCGAGCTCGGGCGCCTCGCGCCGGCTCATGTCGGCCCCCAGCATGAAGAACAAGAGCAGCAGGAACATGATGTCGATCAGCGGCACGACCTGCAGGCTCAGATCCTGCTTGGGCGCGGGCCTGGATCGTCGGGAAGCATCCATGCGCGATCTCCGGCGCGGAGCGGGGGCTCACTCGCGCGCGTCGTGTTGTCGAGAGCTGCTATCCAGCCTCGCGCGCGACGGAACCGAAAAAGCAGGCGGGCCGGGGAGTCCCCGGCCCGCCAGTGCTTGTCCCCGTGCCGGCGCGAGGCCGGCCTGCGCTACTTGCTCGCGCCCGGATCGTTGGCGCCCATCGCGAACTCCATGTTCTTGATGTCGAGCGCCTTGCCGATGTTGACGATCGTCATGATCTCCTTCCAAGGCACGCCCGCGCCGCCGTCGATGATCAGCGGCACGTCGGGCTTGTTCTTGGAGAGGTAGTCGTCATGCGCCTCGCGCAGGATGCCCTCGAGGTCCGCGTCGTCCTTGACGATGCGGTGCTGGTACTGGCGCGAGAGCTTGCTCGTGTTCTGGTCCCACACGACCATCACGCGCATCTCCTGCAGCGGGCCCGGATCGGGGTTGCCGCCCTCGCCCTTGTCCTTGGGGAGCCACGAGTCGAACTTGCCCTCGGTCTCGCGGAACTTGAACGAGCACATGAAGAACACGCACAGGCAGAAGATGATGTCCACCATCGGTACGACGTTGATGGGTAGAGGGTTGTCTTCTGCTTCGCCGCCGCCGGCCATGAGGTCACCGTTTCGTCGATCAGGTTCTGGGGGAGGGTCGGATTCCCGGGCGCGCGTCCCGGATCACTTCTCCGGCAGCGGCTTGTTGGCCGCCAGCTGGATCTTGTAGATGCCGGCAGCGCCGGCGTACTCGGTCACCTTCTGGATGTCGCCGTAGGGTGCCCGCTCGTCGGCTCGAATCAGCAGGAACAGCGCCGAGAGCTTCTTCTTGGCCACCGGGTCCTCGACGGGGTCGAGGTTGTCCTGCGCCATGATCACCAGCTGCTTCTTCATCTCCTCGCGCGGGTAGTCGATGCCGAGGATCTGCCACTGCCAGTGGTCGGCTTCGCGGCAGACGCCCCCGTTGTCGTTGATCGGGCAGGGTGCGCCCGTCGGCGTCGCGTGGTGGATGTTGATCGTCAGCGTGCGCTTGGTCTTGTCTTCTTCCTTGGGAGGCTCGGGCACGTTCCTGGCCTTCGGGATGGCGATCTCGATCGCCTCGCGTTGGCTCATGTCCGCGCCGAGCATGAAGAACAGCAGCAGGAGGAACATGATGTCGATCATCGGCACCACGTTGGGGGAGATGTCCTCCTTGAGCTTCGGCTTGTGCTTCTTCTTGTGGCTCATGGATCCGTTTCCTCGTCAGGAGTTGGGAGGCCGCGCGCCTTGCGGCGCGCGAAGGATCAGTGCTTGCCGCCCGAGGCTTCCTTGTCGGCGAGCGAGCGCATCAGCTCGACGGCCTGCAGGTTCATCTGCAGCGTCATGCGCGTGACCATGTTCTTGTAGATGAAGAAGCAGGTGAGGAACGTGATGCCGATGAACAGGCCCATCGTGGTGTTGACGAGCGACTCGTACACACCCGAGGCGAGGTCCTTCGGCGTCGGCGCCTTCATCTGCTCGATCTTCTGGAACGAGGTGATCATGCCCGTCACCGTGCCGAGCAGGCCGAGCAGAGGCCCGATGTTCCCGATCAGCGAGAGGTAGGAGATCTTCGCCTGCAGCTTGAACGACTCCTCCTCGGCCGCCAGCGCCACGCTGTTGATCACTTCCTCGTATCCCATGTTGCGCATCAAGAGGCCGGCCTTGACCAGCGTCGACACGTAGCCGCCTTCCTGCTCGCACATCTCGACGGCCTCGTCGTAGCTGCCCTCGCTGATCAGGGCTTCGAGGTCCTGGATCAGCGGCGTGGGCGCAAGCTTCTCGCGGCGGATGTTGACGATGTGCTCGATCACGAGCGCCATGCCCGAGACGGAACAGAGCACCATCATCCAGCCGACGATGCCCGTGTGCTGGAAGAGTTCCCAGGCGGACTGCTGCTTGTGCCCCGCCTCCTGGGCAAGGGCCAAGGTGGAAAGGGCAACCATGGCCATGGCGGCCAGGGACAGGGTCTTGATGCGGGACGGCTTCATCTCTTCAGGAGGGACAGGGGCTGGGGGGATGGGGGGAGGATGATCTCCGCCTCCGCGCGGCCCTCGCTCGAAGGCTCACGCGGAGAGGTGTTCACTTGACCAGGTAGGGGGAGCCGGGGAATTCCTTGGCGAGCTGCGCCTTGCGGGCATCCCGGTTCTGAGCGTAGCGCGCCTTGAGCTCCTTGTTGCTCTCGACCTCGGAAAGAAAACCGAAGCACTCGGCGGCGCCGGCCAGGGCGCGTTCGTACTCGTTGGTCGGCTCACCGGGGACGGGCCCGTACTGCACGACCCCGCGCAGGTACATGTAGAGGGCATCGAGCAGGACGCTGGCATCGCGCTTGGATCGCCCTTCGGCCTTGGTGATGTCGGCCAGCCCGTTCCAGGCGCCGGCCAGGATCATGTTCGAGGCGTCCTCGCTGGTCAGCTTGCGGAAGAGGGCCTCCGCATCCGAGGGCTTGTTCTGTTCGATCTGGCAGCGGCCCTGGCCCAGGCGCGCCAGCTGCGCGGCCAGCGCCGTCACGCCGCTCGTGGTCAGCGCCGCGTTGTAGGCCGAGAAGGCCTCGGACCACTTCTTCTGGCGCTCCAGGATGCGCCCGCGCTGCACGGCCACGACGGCCGAGAAGTTGGACTCGACGCCGGCGGTCACGGCGCCGTTGTTGAGCTCCTCGAGCGCCTTCTTGGCCGCCTCGAGGTCGCCCTTGGCCGCGTACGCGGCGACGGTGCCGTCGGCGACGTCGGGCAGGTAGCGCGACTTGGGGAAGTCCTTGAGCAGGGCCTTGTACGCCTCGATCGCAGCGTCGGGCTTGCCCAGGCGGTTCTGCAGCGTCGCGATCTGGAAGAGCACATGCTGCTTGAGCATGCCGCGCAGCTTGGCCTCGGGCTTGAGCAGTTCGGTGAACTGCGTCAGCGCGTCCTCGAGCTTGCCCTGGTTGAGCTGGTCCTTGGCCGCCTCGTACGCGTCGCCGTTCTGGTAGCTGACCTGCGCGACCTCGTTCCAGGGGATCGTGTGCGGCTGGCCCTTGGCCGGATCGAGCTGCAGGCCGCCGTACTCCTCGGCCTTGATGCGCCCGCCCTCCTCGGTGCCGTCCTTCTTCTTGACGATGTCTTCCTTCTGCTGCGGCGCCGGCGTGCCGGAGCCCGCGAAGGCGAAGCCGCAGAGGCCGATCAGCGAAGCGAGGGCGAGGACGCGCACGCGGCGCAGGGCGCTCGTGCCGGGGATCAGGTCGTTGTGGGTTTGCATCGTCGTTTCGAGTCCGGCGCGAGCTGCGCGCCGGTGTGCGTGTCGGTGAAGGGGGGAGAGCGTCGCAGTCGCCGCGCGTGCCTGGAGCGCGCGGCTAGGGGCACTTCTTCTCGATCTCCTTGGCCAGATCGTTGAACGCCGTCACCAGCGAGGTCGTGCCGCCGAGCGTGTTGGTCGAGCGCTTGACCAGCTTGAGCGTGTCGCAGGCCTCGCGGTACGCGCCGCGGTCGAAGCGGCCCTTGACCAGGTAGTAGCAGGAGTACCACCACATCGGCGAGTCGGGCGGCAGGCCCTTGTAGGCGCGGTCGAGCGTGTCCTCGGCCAGCGAGAAGCGGTTCTTGTCGTTCTCGGCCGTCGCGACCATCAGCTCGCACACGCCCATCTCGATGTAGGCGAGGATCTGCTCGGGCCTGGTGTTGGGCTCGAGCTTGCCCTGCGGGCTGAAGGGCGAGCCGGCGCCGCGCATGTAGTCGTCGAACGCGTCCGCGGCCTGCTTCCAGCGGCCGAGGAAACCCGAGATGCGCGCGAGGTTGAGCTGGCCTTCGGTCGAGGGCGAGACCTTGAGGCTCGCGACGTAGAGCTCGGCCGAGAGCTCCCACAGCTTGGTGTCCTTGATCTTCTTCGTGTCGAACCCGATGAACGTGTCCTGGCCCTCGGGCACGCCGTTGAACGTCAGGCCGAGCACGTACAGACGCTGCGCGATCTGCGAGACCTCGGCCGGGCGGATCGAGTCGCCCTTGAGCAGCGCGCGGCCGCTCATCGCGTAGTAGTCCGCCGCGCGGCGCCAGAGCTTGTCTGCGTCCTGGGGCTTCTTGGCGTCCGAGGTCGCCTGGGCCTGCGCGTCGAGCTCGCGCGCGATCAGGCCGGCGGCGCCGCCGATCGCCTTCGAGTTGGGGTCCTTCTTGGCCAGCGCGTCGAGCAGCTTGATCGCCTCGTCGAGCTTCTTCTGCTCCTTGAGCGCGCGGATGCGCAGGCTCCAGACCTGGCTGAGCTTGTCGGCGTCGTTGGCGTACTTGGTGTCGGCGTTCTCCAGCAGCGGCATCACGAGGGCCGACTTGCCCGTGGCGAGGTACAGGTCGGCCAGCATCAGGCGCGCGTTGAAGCCGTTGTTCTCGTAGCGCGACTGCTTCTCGAGGTTGACCGTCTCGGCCGAGAGCTTGTCGAAGTCGGTGATCGACTTCTTCAGGATCGTCTCGGCCTGCGTGTAGAACTGCGCCGACTCCTGCTTCTTGTTGTCCTTGTCCAGGCGTCGCGCGTGCTGGTAGTAGCAGGAGCCGATCTTGAGCTGGGCGTCGAAGTAGCTCGGGCTCGAGGCCTGCACCTTGTTGTACGACTCGACGGCATCCAGGAACTTGCCCTCGGCGACCAGCTGGTCGCCCTCGACCAGCTGCGCGAAGGCCGCGCGGTCGTGCGTGGGGTACTTGCTCGTCAGCGTCTTGCGCCGTTCCTCGATGCGCGTCTTGAAGAGCGGCTTCTTCTCCAGCGAGAAGAGCTGCACGTACTGCATCAGCGCCTGGTAGACCGCCTCGGGCGCCTTCTCGGCGTCGGGGTAGCGCTCGGCGCCGGTGTCGAAGGCCAGCGCGGCCTCGAGGTTCCAGCCGCGCTGCACGAAGACGGTGCCGATCAGGAGCCAGCTGTCGAGCGCGACCGCCTTGTCCTCCTTCGAGTTCTTGCAGGCCTGGATCGCCTGGCGCAGGAGCGGCAGCGCCTTCTCGCCCTGGCCGCGCACGACGAAGGAGGAGCCGATCTTGTAGAGGCCCGCGGCGTCGAAGCCGCCGCCCTTCTCGACCAGCTTGCGCTGGATCTCGCGGCCGGCCTGGCCCCAGATGCCGTTGCCGTCGAGCTCGATCAGCTTGTCGGCGGTCTCGCCGGCGCCCTTGTCGTCGCCGATCGAGATCTGCGAGTTGCCCATCGCGGCGAGCACGGCGAGGCCGTTGTTGGTCTCGTAGGGCGAGAGCACCGTGGCGAAGAAGTCCTTCGCCGTGTCGACGGCCTGCTTGGGCGTGCCGCCCTCGAGCAGCATGTTGACCTTCTGCAGCACGGCCTTCGAGATCACGTCGGCCGAGGCCTGGTCGAGCTGGTAGACGCCCTTCTGGTCCTTCTCGAACAGCTCGCGCAGGGCGATCGCTTCGTCGAAGGACTTGACCGCGTCCTCCTTCGAGCCGAGCTCCTTGTAGCTGAGCCCGGCGAAGATGCAGCCTTCGTAGTTCAGCAGGCGGTCGCTGTAGTCGAGGCTGAACTCCTGGAAGGCGCTGATGGCCTTCTCGAGCAGCTCCTTCTTCTTCCACTCGCCGGCGGGGTAGAGCAGCGCGTGGAAGTAGTACGTCTTCGGCAGGTTGAAGAGCGCCGTGATGTAGGTGCCCTCGACCGCGGGCTCGTCCTTCTTCTCCTTGAGCTCCTCGATGCGCTTCTGCAGCGTCTCCTCGGCCGTGCTGAACGTCTTCTGGCCCTCCTGCTGCAGCTGCGCGATCAGGTTGACGTCCTTCTCGCGCGCGATGCAGGCGAGCACGGTCGCGCCCAGCATGCTGTACGAATCGGGCAGCGTGTTGGCCGTGTCCTCGGCCGCGCTGCTGCCCGAGTACTGCTTCACCAGGTCTTCCTTCTCGGCCAGGATCTGCTTGAGCAGGTCCTTGCGCTTGTAGGGGTCGGTCTCCTTCTGCGCGAGGTCGAGGCGCACCGAGAGGTGCAGCGCCTTCAGGTTGGCCTGGTCCTTCGGGGCGACGTTGCCGCTGGACTCGACCAGGGCGACGAGCTTCTCGGCGAGGTCGGTGTAGCCGTTCTCGAACAGCTTGCGCGCGTACTCGGCGTCGTCACGCCCCAGCACCTTCGGACTCTGCGCGCAGACCGTCGCGGGGAAGGCGACGAGGAGAGGGAGGAGGGTCCAGCGAACGTTCATCAGGCCAGGTCTGAGAATCGTGGTCTCGTGGGGGGGGCGTCGGTCTCGGGATCCGGGTCGCGGTCGAGCTGCGCGCGTTGCCGCGCGCAGGGCCTGCCGCGGCCCGTCGGATGCAGCACCGGCCCGCGGGCCGGCGCGCATCCCTGCGATCAGGTGCTGGTGGTTGCTGGATCGGTCTCCAGGTTGGGCCGGGGGGGCGCGCGCTCAGTTGCGCTTGCCGCCGCCGAAGGCGTTCTCGTAGCGGTAGTACACCTCGAGCGTCAGCACGTTGATGGCGGTCGAGTAGATCGGGCCGCCGGCGTACGCCCAGCGGTCGGGCTGGATCCAGCCGCCGCGGTTGCAGGAGCGCTCGGAGGTGTCCTGCAGCGCGACCACGGCGTCGACCATCGCCTTGTTCCAGGGGCCCCAGTACTTGCCGCTCTTGCGCGGGCTGTCGGGGCCGTCGAGCTGGTTCAGCGCGAGCGAGCCGTAGTACCAGTAGTAGTAGTCGATCTTGCGGCGGTCCTTGTCGACGACCGGCAGGTCCTTGACCATGCGCTGCGCGGCGGGCTCGAAGAAGGCGTCGTTGGGGTCGTGCTCGCAGAAGATGCGGATGCAGATGCCCAAGGCGGTCATCGAGGTGGCGTGGTAGTCGAACTTGTCGTCACCACGGCCCTGCACCGTCAGGCCGGCGTTCTTGGGGTCGTTGTAGCCGACCAGGCCGTCATTGGCCGTCGCCCACTTCACGTAGGCCATCGCGCCGTCGAGCGAGTTCTTGTCGACCTGCAGGCCGGAGATCACGGCCGACTTGAGGGCCATCACGACCCAGCCCGTCACCGAGGTGTCCGAGTCGAAGAGCTCCTTCTTGCCGGCCTCGTCGATCGAGCCGCCAGGGTACTTCTCCTCGATCGCCTGGCGCGAGGCGTAGCGCCAGCCCCAGTTGCCCGAGCCCGAGGGGTTCGGACGCTGCGAGCGCTGCAGGAACGTGATCGCCTTCTGCGCCGGTTCCTTCCAGTAGCGGTTCTGCGTCAGGCCGTAGGCCTCGGTCAGCGCCAGGGCGCCTAGGGCCTCGTTGTACATGAAGGCCTGGTCCTTGGAGAAGTAGCCCTGGTCGGTCTGGCGCTTGACCAGCCACTGCAGGCCGTTCTTGACCACTTCGCCGATGCGGTAGCGCTTCGCGCGGGCCGTGTCGACCAGGTCCTGCTTGGACTCGTGGCTGTACCCGGCGCCGAGGAAGCACAGCAGGGCCATCGCGGTCAGGCCCTCGTTGTAGTGGTCGGTGTACGTCTCCTTGGGGTCGAAGCAGGGCTTGTCGGGGTCGCAGATCGACTTGAGGTTGACGATGCCCCACGAGCCGTCGGCGTTCTGGTGGCGCACCAGCCAGCGCAGACCCTCGAGCACGGCCTTCTCGGTGCCCTGCGTCGCGCCGCCGCCGCGGCCTTGCTTGCCGCCGCCGAGCTTGCGTCCGGCGAAGGGCGAGGGGCGCAGGCCGTGGTGGCCCGTCGTGCCGACGCCGATGGCCGTGCCGCCGGGCTGTCCCGCGGTCAGGTTCTCGACCGAGTTCGGGTCCCCGCGGTCCAGGTGCAGGTCTTCCTGCGTCTGTTCGGTGGGGATGAACACGTCCTCTTCGAAGGTGACGATCTCCGCCTCTTCGTTCT